>CAZOOP010000028.1:0-49675 GCA_964581465.1 uncultured bacterium | reverse complement strand
GACCGTCGGTTGCTTCGCCGGGCCGCCTCGCCCTGCTGCAAGAAACGTGCCAAAACCGGCCCGGTGGGCGCTCGTCGGCTCAGGCGTCGCCGAACTGCTCTTTCATTTCGAGGTAGTTCATGAAGCGTTCGAGGTGCTCCATCGAGTAGATGATCATCTCATTGCCTTGGATCTCCATCACCTTGGCGCGGACCAGGGTCTGGATGATCTCTTCGACCTTGGGGCGGGGCAGGCCGACCATGCCGGTGAGTTCGGTTAGGGCGAAGTCCTTCTTGAGGCTGATGCCGCCGCCGGACTTGGCCTCACCGTGCTTCTGGCAGAGCAGCATCATCGTGCCGGTGATGCGCGAGGAGTTGTCGCGGTAGAGCAGGGTCTTGATCTTGCGGTCGGCCTCGCGCATCCGGTTGGACATCTTGCGCAGGATGCGCATGATCAGCTTGGGGTTGGTGGATATCTGGGATTCGAAGATGTCGGAGGAGAGGACGATGAGCTTGGAGGCATCCACGGATCGCGCGGTGGCCGAGCGCGGCTGGTTGTCGATAATGGCCATCTCGCCGAAGAACTCACCCTCGTCGAAAACGGCCAGGGTGGTTTCGATGTCGCGGCTCATCTTGGTGATGGCGACCTTGCCGGCGTAGATGATGAACATCTCGTCGCCGATGTCGCCCTCCTTGAAGATCACCTCGCCGGCCTTGTACTCGCGGCCGAACTTCTTGTAAACCTCTTCACCCATCTTCATAAGGCGTGTCCTTTCAGCGGGTTCCGGCCCGCTCGGGGGCCGAATCCGCTCCCGAAGGTTGTTCTCTGGTTGCGGCGATCGATCTTTGATCGAAACGGGGACCCGGCGTTTTTCGGTGCGATAAGCGAGTCCTTACCGTGCTTCAAGACTCTTCGATTAACAAGGCATCATGGAACATGTCGGCCATGATCAGGCTGAGGGAAGCGGTTTGCTGGGCACCCACAGCCCCGGGGATTCCTCATTTGAAGCAACCACTCATTATGCAAGATGCACCTATTGCTTGGCAAAAGTGAACATAAACGCGGATAACCGGCTGCACTTCGGGCAGATACAAGTGTGCTGAGATTTGGATTTGCTGCAGATCACGCCCTTCTTTGCCGCCACCGCTCGTCTAACTGCCCTAAGCCGAGAAAAAACGGAATACCATGCGCGCTATCAGAAGAATACAGTCACGATCCGGTCCAGACGGGTTTCATGATCCCTGACGAGTTGTTGCGGTGAAGCTTGATGGGAGTTGTCCGTCCGGCTGGCTCATCACCACGATCAACACGGCCGACCGGCTCCGGCGCGACCGTCCGTTACCGAGGCTGTCGTCGCGAAAGCCCGCTCACCCGCCGAGCTAACCAAAGTATATCAGTAAACGTGGTCCGATGTCAGCCCGACTTACTGTAGATAGCCCAGGGCGCGCAGTTGCTCCATGGTTTCTTCGCCGACGGCGTCGGGCATTTCGACGGTCTCGCGCTCGATACCGGATTCATAGGTCGCCGGCGGATCTTCGAAAGCGTACTCGCGCAGCCAGGCCAGGTAGTCGGGCTCGACGGCCTCCTCGTGGATGCGACCGGGCATGTCTTGGGCCGGTGGCTTCCCCAGCAGGGCCAGGACGGTGGGCAGGAAATCGTAGATGGTCATCTCCGGACCCGAGGAGCCCCGGCGGATGTGGGGTCCCCAGAGGCCGACCACCCCGGTGGGATCGTGCCAGAAGTACATCCGCTCACTGCCGTAGCGGCTGGTGGGCACCGGTCGCGGCGGGTCCAGCGAGCCGAAGCCGTGGTCGCTGATCACCAGGATCACGGTGTCGTCGTCAACCATCTCCATCACCAGGCCGAGGATCTTGTCGGCCAGGCGGTAGGTCTCGATGACCAGGGGTCCCATCCTGTCGGTGAGCTCCTGGAGCTCCGGCGGGATGGGCGGCTGATGGGACGGTGTTCCGGTCAGGCGCTCCCAGTAGTGGGCGTGGGCCGGCCAGGCCGAGTGGGGGATCTTGTCCTGTAGGTCTTGGTAGAGCGCGGCCAGTTGCCAGTCTTCGTTTTCGAGCAGGTACAGGAAAGCGTTGGCGGCGCGGATGTCGTGGGTGAGAAAGTTGGGCAGGGGGAAGCGCTCGACGCCCTGCTCCAGCTCACCGGCGAAGCGGGGGACGATCTCCAGCACATCGGTGTAGGCGTAGTCTTCTTCGGAGATGTAGGGCCGCTCCTCGACCACGGCCTTGATCTCCTCCTCCAGTTCGGGAGGGTACAGACGGCCCTCGAGCTCGGTGAACTCGCTGTCCAGGGCCACCCCGCGTCCGTAGGTCTTCTCCCAGAACAGGTCGGTCAGGCAGACTCCATCGATCTCGCCCACGGGCCAGGAGTAGTACCAGTTGACGGTCAGGCTGCGGCGGCCCAGAGGTCCTAGGAACTCCCAGAAGGCTTCGACCTCGCGATCGTTGGAGGAGAGCGGCACCTTGACGCCGGTTTCCGGGTCCAGGCGGGTGAAGGCCACCACGCCGTGCTCGGCGGCGGGTTTGCCCGTGGCGAAGGTGGTCCAGACGATGGGCGAGAAGTAGGGTTCCTCGGAGCGCAGCACCCCGAGATAGCCTTCGCTGCGCAACCGGGCGAAGTTGGGCAGCTCGCCCATCTCGATCAGGGGCTCGAGCAGGGTGTCCTCGAGGGCGTCGATGCCCAGCACGACCACCCGGCAGGGTTCGGCGGCGTCGGGATTGGCGAAGAGGGTCCCGTCGAGACCCGTGGCCGTGGGCAGGCCGACCCGCTGGAGTTCCAGCGCGGGTAGCTCCTCGGCGACGAAGGTCCGCAAGCGCTCGGCGAAGTCGTCGGCCAGCTCCGTTCGCCGTGGGCCGTAGAGCTCTTCAGTGGTGCCGGCGAACGTTTCGTCGGTGAAGAGCTCGTCGGCCAGCGGCTGCAGCGAACCGCTCTCGACGGCGTCGCCGTAGCGCGCGGTGAGCTCGCGGGCGGCCTCGGCGCCGAGTTCGACCTCAACGCTCAGCGTCAGCAGCAGTCCGCCGTCGTCGGTGGAGACGGGCACCCGGGCCTCCATCACCTGCCAACCCCGGGGCAGGGACACCAGGCCGCCGGAGAGGGGGAAGCGCCAGATCGTCGAGCCGACCTTGACCAGCTTGCTGTCCTCGTCGGCGTCGATGACGTAGAAATTGGCCAGGTCGTCGGGCACCGTGGTATAGCCGGTCAGCCAGCAGGCGACGGCCGCGGCGGCGATCAAGCCGATACTCAGCCAGATGATCAGGCGGCGTTTACCGCTCATGGGCTTCCTTTCCAGCCTCCGCGCCGCGTCCTTCCAGGGCGGCGGTTATCTCGTCGCGGAAACGGTGGTTGGGATCGTAGAACAGGGGCTCGGCCAGGCCCTCGGCGACCAACACGGGGCAGACGGCGATCTCCTCGCCGCCGCGCTCCAGCACCGGGTAGCCCAGCAGGCGGTCGTAGCGGTCGTAGAGCTCGGTGTCGAAGTGGAGGGTCGCCCAGCGCCCGCCGATCAGCTCGGACAGGCGGTCCCGGGCGGCGGCGTAGCCGTCCTCGCCGCGCTCCGGTGTGTCGATGCCCAGCAGCCGCACCTTGCCCGGTCCATCCACCACGACGGTGTCTCCATCGATGATCCGGCGGACGAAGTATTCGCCGCAGCCGCCCGGCACCGGCTCGGGCGCGCGCTCCCGGGGCAGGTAGACCAATACCAGGCCGACGACGACGGCGGCGGCGACCAGGCTGAACAGAAGTTTTAGGGCACGCGGTGAATCGGCCATGGAGGGTTCGGCGACGTTTCTCCGATAGGTGATAGGTGATTGTAACAGGTCCGTCGACCGCTTTGCAGCGGGTCAACGTCTCAGTAGGGGGGCTTGGTGGCGCAGGGGGATAAAAGGGACCCGCGCCGTGACAGACCCCTGAAACAACCAGGCATTGGTTGGAGTATTCCCACCAGCCGACCGAGAGAGCAACCTCAGCGCCTGGCCTTGAGGGAGAAGCGGCGCTGGTCCTCCTCGGTCACCAGGCGGCCGCCGGAGAAGGCCAGGCTGTAGACCCTGCTGACCCCGGGTTCGTCCATGGTCACCCCGATCAGGGTGTCGGCGGCCTCCATGGTGCGCCGGTTGTGGGTGATCACCAGGAACTGGCTGCCGGCCAGGTGGCGGCGCAGCAGTCGCAGGTAGCGGTCGACGTTGGCGTCGTCCAGGGGAGCGTCGATCTCGTCGAGCACGCAAAAAGGGCTGGGCTTGACGGCGAAGAGGGCGAAGAGCAGGGCGATGGCGGTCAGCGCCCGCTCGCCGCCGGAACGGGAGATCAGCTCCTGAACGCCCTTGCCCGGCGGGCGGACGAAGATCTCCACCCCGGCCTCCAGGGGGTCGTCCTCGGTCAGCCCCAGGCGGGCCTCGCCGCCGCCGAAGAGCTCGCCGAAGGTGCTCTCGAAGTTGGCCGTGACCAGGTTGAAGGTCTCCAGGAAGCGCTCGGTGGCCTCGGCGTTGAGGCGGCGGATCGAGGCCTGGAGGCTTCGCGCCCCGGCGGTGAGTTCGTCGCGGCGCTCGCGCAGGTAGTCGCGGCGTTCGGTGGTCTCATCGTAGCTGCGTTGGGCGTGGAAGTTAAGCTCGCCCAGGCGGCGACGGCGCTCCTCGAGGCGGTCGATCTGCTTGCGCGCGGCGGCCAGGTCGAACTCATCGGGTAACTCGACCTCGTCGAGTTCGACGCCGGAGCGCTCCCGGGCCTCCTCGACCAGGCGCTCCCGCTCGGCGGTCTCACCGCGCAGTTCGAGCTCGAGCTCGCCCAGGCGGCGGCGCAGCTCATCGCGGCGTCCACCGGCCTCGGCCCGCTTCTCCAGCAAGGTGCCGACGGCGTCCTGGGCCTCCTCCTGCTCCCGACGGAGCTTGAGCAGGGTCTGCTCCTCGTCGTCGCGGCCCAGGGTCAAACGGGCCAGCTCGTCGGCCAGCTTCTCGGTTTCCCTGTCGGCCTCGACGTCTTCGTCCAGCAGTCGCTTCAGCTCGCGCTCACGCTCGCGGCGACGCGCCCCGGCGGCGGCGTGCTCCCGCTCCAGGCGTTCGAGTTCGCGCCGGCGGGTCTCTCCCTCACCCTCGAGCCTGGAGAGTTGCAGGCGCAGTTCGGCGATCGCCTCGCGCTCCTTCTCCAGACGAGCCTGAAGTAGGTCCCGCTCGCGCAGCGCGGCGTCGTGCTCGGTCCGCAGGGATTCCTCGTCGACCTCTTCGACCGCGTCCTCGGCGGGTTCGTCTTCGTCGCCGGCGGCGGCGGCCAGGGCTTCGCGGCGGCGGACGATCTCGGCCTGGCGCTCATCTATCCGCCCGAGTTCGGTCCGACGGGCCTCGAGGGCGTCGGCGGCGCGTTCCCGTTCCAGCCGGGCCTCGCCCAGTTGATCCCGCAGGCCGCCCAGGGAGCTGCTGACGTTCTGGAACTCGTCGCGTAGCTTCTTCTCGCGGGCCGCGGCGGTGTCGTAGTCGGTCTCCAGCTTGTCCAGGTTCTCGCGGAGCTGATCCAGCTCGCGCTCCCGGCTCAGCAGGCCGCCCTCTCGGCCGCCGCCGCCGCTGATCGCCCCGGAGGACTCGACGAGTTCGCCCTCGAGACTGACGATGCGCCGGAAGCGCACCTGGCCGCGCCATTCGCGCAACAGGCGGGTGGCGTCGGGCAGGGTCTCGACGACCAAGCTGCCGCCCAGGGCGAACTCGACGGCGGGGGCGAAGCGGGGGTCGTAGTCGATGAGCCCCAAGGCGTCGTCGATGAGGCCGGGCGAGGAGATGCGCTCCGCGCAGCGCACGGGCTCGCGGGGGCGGATCAGCTCGAGGGGCAGAAAGCGCACTCGGCCGGCGCGCAGGCGCTTGATCAGCTCGATGGCCCGGGCGGCGGCCTCTTCGCCGTCGCAGACCACGGCCTGGGCGGAGGCCCCCAGGGCCGCCTCCAGGGCGGCCTCGTAGCGCTTCTCGCTGAGGATGAGCTGGGCCAGGGCGCCGTGGATGCCCGAGAGCGCCCCCTTGTCGGCGGCGGCCAGCACGGCGGAGACCGCCTTGCGGTAGCCCTCGTGTCGCGAGTAGAGTCCCTTGAGGCTGTCGAAGCGCGCCCGGGCCTTGGTCAGCAGGTCCAGGCGGCGGCGTGTCTCCCGGGAGGCCTCTTCGATCTCCCGGTTGGCCTTGCGTTGCAACTCGACGGCCTCGCCGCGGCGCTCCTCCAGCTTCTCCAACCGCCCCTCTAGCTTGGCCGCCGTGGATTCGGCCTCGGCCAGGGTTTCCTCCAACTCGGCGCGCCGCTCGTTGAGACGGGTCTCTTCACCGGCGAGGCGTTCGGTCTCTTCGCGGCGGGCCTCCCGGCGGGCGTTGCGCTCGGCGCGCAGGCGCTCGCGGTCGGCCACGGCGGCGCCGATCTCCATCAGCCGGGCGCCCAGCTCCTTGACCCGGGCGTCGAGCTTCTCGAAGACGCTGCGCCGCTCGGCCAGGCCCTCCCGGGCCGTCTCAAGCTCGTCGCGAAGCCCGGTGAGGGCGGCCTCGGCGCCCCCTTCGGCCTCGTCCAGCTCAGCGCGTTCGGTTTTGTTGGAGAGCAGAGCGGCGTCGAGTTCGGCGATCTCGCCCTCCAGGCGGCGGCGACGCTCGCCGCGGGCCTGGCGCCGGTCCTGGTTGAGGCTCAGTTGGTTCTCGTAGTCCTTGACCCGCTCCAGAGAGCGGTAGCGTGATTCCTCCACGGAGCGCAGCCGCTCCGAGGCCGCGCCCAGCTCGCTCCGGGCGGCGACGATCTCGGCGTCCAGGGCCTCCAGGACGGTTCCCGCCGCCAGGACCTCGTCGCGCAGTTTCTCCGCGCCGGATTCCAGCTCGTCGATGCGCGCCTGGTGGCCCTCCCAGTGGTGGCGGAACATCAACGCCTGGTAGGTGCGGATCTCCTCGCCCAGGCGCTTGTGATGCTCGACCTTGCGAACCTCGCGCCTGAGCGAGCGCAGGCGGACGGCGATCTCGTCGAGCCGTTCGGCCAGGCGCAACTGCTGAGCCTCGACGTCTTCAAGCTTGCGCCGGGCCTCGGCGCGGTGCCGCTTGTAGCGGCCGATGCCCGCCGCCTCGTCGAAGATCAGCCGTCGTTCCCGGGGGTCCTTGGAGAGGATCTGGTCGACCTGGGCCTGCTCGATGAGCGAGTAGGCCTTGGTGCCGATGCCGGTGTCGGTCAGCAGCCCGGTGATGTCCTTGAGCCGGCAGGGGCGCTGGTTGAGCAGGTAGGCCGACTCGCCGGAGCGGAACAGGCGCCGGGTGATCTGCACCTCGTCGTAAGGCGAATCGAGGACGTGGCCCTCGTTGGAGAGCAGCAGCGAGACCTCGGCCATCCCCAGGGGCTTGCGTTCGACGGCCCCGGAAAAGATGACGTCGGCCATCTGGTTGCCGCGCAGGCTCTTGGGGCTCTGCTCGCCCAGGCACCAGCGCACGGCGTCGGAGATGTTGGTCTTGCCGCAGCCGTTGGGTCCGACGATGGCCGTCATCCCCTCGCGCAGGTCCAGCTCGAGGGGATCGGGGAAGCTCTTGAAACCGGCGATGTAGATCTTCTTCAGGAACAAAAGGGCCTCGGGCTGCTGATGGATGGACTGGCTGCTCCGGCGTCCCGCGGCGGCGATGCCACGGCGGAACCGGTGGCGATCCGGCGTTTTTTATCGTGGATGGGCCGGCGCTGCACGGGCGAAGGGCGATTATACCCCAGGGGGGCGACGGAGGCAAAGGCCGCCGCCTTAAGGTGCGTCGCCTTGTCAGACGGTATCTTTTATGCAATCATGACGGCGAATTGTCGAGCTCTTGAGAGTACAATTATCACGGGGTCGCATCCAGCTCTCTGGTTAACGAAGGGAAACCGATTGATGAAACGCACCGTCTTGCTGCTCTGCCTGCTGGCCCTGGCCGCCGCCGCCAGCGAGGTCCCGCTACAGGAGGCCTGGCCCGGAGCGCCCTACGCCGATCCCCTCTGGGCCGAGATGGAGGCCAAGGGTGCGGCCGCAATGCGCGGCGCCGAGGCCTACCAGCTTCCCGCCGCCGACTACGATCAGCGGCACCTGGACCTGGATCTGGCGCTGACCTATAACGGACCCAACGACGGCTACCTGGAGGGAACGGCAACCTGGACCATCGAGAGCACCACCAACGGTCTGGACGAGATCGTGATGGAGCTCGACGAGCTGACGGTCAATTCCGTCGGCGGCGACGCCGATTCATTCAACCACGCCGGCAACACCCTGACCATCTACCTCGACGGCTCCTTCGACGACGGCGAGCAATTCAGCGTAGAGATCGACTACGAGGGCGAGCCCACCGCCGGGATGTACTTCGACAGCGACAACGGCGGGCTGATCCACACCTTCACCGAGCCCTACGACTCCAGCCACTGGTTCCCCTGCTACGACTCGCCCGACGATCGCTTCACCTGCGACCAGCATTACACGGTGCGTGACGACTGGCTGGTGTCCTCCAACGGCGACGACCGGCCCACGGAGGTCGACAACGGCGACGGCACCAAGACCTTCAGCTGGAGCCTCTCCTACGAGATGCCGACCTACCTGGTGGCCATGGCGGCCTCGGACTACGCCTTCTTCACCGATTACTTCGACCTCGGCTCGGGTGAGCAGCCCGTCCACAACTGGGTCTACCAGGATCATCTGGCCGAGGCTGAGGAGGACCTGGGAATCACCCCGGCCATGGTCGAGTTCTGCTCCACGATCTTCACCGACTACAAGTACCCGCGCTACGGCCACATGATCACCGAGATCGGCGGGGCGATGGAGCACACCACCACGACCTCGATGAGCTCCGGGGCGATCAGCGGGTACCACCACTGGGACAGCGTCGTGGTCCACGAGCTGGGCCACCAGTGGTTCGGCGACTGGATCACCTGCGAAACCTGGCCCGATATCTGGCTCAACGAGGGCTTCGCCAGCTACACCGAGGGGCTCTGGGCCGAGCACGTCAACGGCGAGGTCGGTCTGCGCAGCACCATGCAGCAGTTCCGCAACTGGTACTTCAACGAGGACTCCTTTTGGCGCTATCCGGTCTACGATCCCGACCGGCTCTTCGGGACCACGGTGTACAAGAAGGGCGCCTGGGTGTTGCACATGCTGCGTCGCCGCGGCGACGACGCGACCTTCTTCGCCATGCTCCAGGAATACGTCGACGCTTACCCCAAGGGCACCGTGTTGACCAGCGAGTTCATCGACATCGCCGAAGACTACTACGGCGGCGACGGCTCCCTGGAACAGTTCTTCTGGCAGTGGCTCTACATGGCCGGCTACCCGGAGTACGAGATGACGGTCTGGAACGAAGAGACAACCAACGGCCACCTCTGCCACATCGAGCTGGAGCAGGTCCAGTCCACCGACGATGATACCCCGGAGGTCTTCGTCACCCCGGTGGAGCTGCTGCTGGGCACCTCCTCGGGCTACACCGACGTGGTCTTCGACAACGACCAACGCCAGGACTCCCAGTCCTTCAGTGTCGACGGCCCGGTGACCAACGTCATCTTCGATCCCGAGTGCTGGCTGCTCTACAAGCTGCAGTACTCCGACGCCCCCGTGGTCACTTTGGGCTCCCGGGCCGCCGAGGACGGCGTGTTGGTCGAGTGGCGGGCCGAGGGCGAGGTCGCCGGGGTCGAGCTCTTCCGCGACGACGGCCTGGCCTCGACCAAGCTCAACGAGAACCCGCTGTCCGGCGAGGGCGCTTTCTTGGACCGCCCCGACGCCCCCGGCGTCTATCGCTACCGTCTGGTTGTCACCGGGACGGACGGCGAGCGGAACAGCTTTGAAACCGGCGAGGTCCAGTGGCGCGAGGCCGTCGCCCCGCTGGCCCTCTCGGCCCCCTGGCCCAACCCGACCTCCGACGTGATCAGCGTCGAGATCAACCTGCCCTCCGCCGGCGAGGTCGAGCTGGCGGTTTACGACCTGGCCGGGCGCCGGGTGAGCACCCTGGCCTCGGGCGAGCTGACCGCCGGACGGCACCAGATTGACTGGTCCGCCGCCGAGCTGCCCGACGGCGTCTACCTGCTGCGCCTGGAGACCGCCGCGGGCTCGCGCACCAGCCGGGTGGTCAAGAGCTCGCGCTAGGCTTTATCCCCGGCGGCTCAACTGCTACAATGGGCGACGCTTGTACCGTCGCCCATTTCCGACCCCCAGCCCATTCCTTTCCCGTCAACCCCGCCCCGTCCGAAGGACCAGCTTGACCCGACGCGCCCCCACCGACGACGAGCTGCGCCGCCTGCTGCCCACGGTGCAGAAGCCCGCCCGCTACACCGGCGGTGAGTACAACGCCTGGAACCGTGATCCCGGCGGCCGGCTCAACGTCTGCTGGTGCTTCCCCGACCTCTACGAGATCGGCATGAGCCACCACGGTGGACGGCTGATCTACGACCGGCTCAACCGCCGCGACGACGCCTGCTGCGACCGAGCCTTCCTACCCGCCGACGACATGGCCGCGCTGATGGAGGACCGGGGCTGGAGCCTGTTCTCCCTGGAGCAGCGCCGACCCCTGGCCGAGTTCGACGTTCTCGCCGTCACCCTCTCCTACGAGCTCTCCTTCAGCGGTCTGCTCTACCTGCTGGAGCTGGCCGGGCTGCCGCTGAAGGCCGCCGCCCGCCGCGCCGACCCCGGGATGCCCCTGGTGCTGGCCGGGGGTCCGGCCGTGCTCAACCCCGAACCGATCGTCCCCTTCGTCGACGCCTGCCTGATCGGTGAGAGCGAGGCCTTCTGGTCGGAACTCGTCGGCGTCGTCACCCCGCTGAAAGGCGAAGCCGGGTTGGACAAGGCCGCCGTGATGGAGCGGCTGATCCCCCTGAGCGGTGCTTATGCCGCCGACGAGGTCCCGGTGGAGACCGCCGCCGACGGCCGACTGGTCCCGACCCCCGCCGCCGGCGCCGTCAACCGTCGCACCGCCGCGCTGGATCCTTACATCGAGCGACCCCTGGTGCCCGGGATGGACATCGTCCACGACCGGGTCAACGTCGAGGTGATGCGGGGCTGCACCGGCGGTTGCCGCTTCTGCCAGGCCGGGACGACCTACCGCCCCGTGCGCTCGCTGAGTTCCGAGGCGGCCTTCGCCGAGCTAAAGCGTCAGCTCGAGCTCACCGGCTACGCCGAGGCCAACGTCTCCAGCCTCTCCTCGACGGACTGGCGCGGTCTGGCCGGCCTGGTGCGACGGATCATGAGCGAGCTGCCGCCCAAGGAGCCCGTGGTCGGCTTCCCCAGCCTGCGGGTCTCCGAGACCGTCATCCAATTGGAGAGCATGCTCTCCGGGCGACGCCGGGGCAGCCTGACCATCGCCCCCGAGGCCGGAAGCGAGCGCCTGCGCCGGGTCATCAACAAACCCGCCTTCACCAACGACGAGCTGGTGGAGCTCAGCGCCGCAGTCTTCGCCGCCGAGTTCGCCACCCTCAAGCTCTACTTCATGTTCGGCCTGCCCGGCGAGACCGACGACGACCTGCGCGAGCTGATCGAGCTGGCCAAGCGCTGCGCCGCGAAAGCCGGCGCCAAGCAGAAGGTCAACGTGGCCCTCTCGCCCTTCATCCCCAAGCCCCACACCCCCTTCCAGTGGGCGCCTCAGCCGCCCCTGGAGGAGCTCGAACGCCGGCTGCGGCTGCTGCTGGACAACCTGCGCGCCCCACGGCTCAAGGCAAAGTGGAACAGCCCGAAGATGGCCGTGGTCGAGGCCGCGCTGAGCCGGGGCGACCGCCGCGTCGCCGAGGCCCTCATCGAGGCCCGCCGTCGCGGCGCACGCTTCGAAGCCTGGGACGAGCACTTCGATCTCGACCGTTGGCGAAGCTGCTTCGCCGCCGCCGGGCTGGACCTCGTGGACTACGCGATACGCGAGTACGCCGTCGACGAGCGTCTGGCCTGGGACGCCGTGGACAACCTCGTCACGAAGCGCTTCCTGGCCCAGGAGTACGAACGCTCCCGCAGCGGCGAGATTACTCCGGATTGCCGACGCACCGGCTGCAACGTTTGCGGAATCGAACCCTCGAGCTGTGAGCACGGCGGTCTGGACGAGCTCGAGCGCGAGCTCCGCCGCCTGGTCCTCTATCCCCCCGAGAACAGCTTCCCGCCCAGCCAACTGCGCTTCCGCGTGCGTTTAGAATTCGCCAAAACCTGGCCCGCCTCGGCGCTCAGCCAGCTCGAGCTCAAGAAGGTGCTCATCCAGGCCGTGCGCCGGGCCGGTTACCGCCCCCGCCTCTCTTCGGGCTACAACCCCCAGCCCCGGCTGACCATCGCCCTGCCTCTGCCGGTGGGGGTGGAGAGCCGGGCCGAGGTCGCCGAGATCGAACTCAACACCTGGTTCGACGCCGAGGTCTTCCTCGAACGGATCAACGCCCTGCTCCCCCCGGGACTGGCCGTCAACCGGGCCGTCGAGCTCCCCGCCAAAGCACCCAAGCTCTCCGCCGGCGCCCGGGTGGCCCGCTATCTGGCACGCTGCCCAGAGGCCCCGGCGGAGCTGGACCGACGCGTCGGCGAGCTGCTCAACCAGAGCGAGATCCGGGTCGAGCGTACCAAGAAGAGCAATAAGAAAAACACCAACAAGAACGAGACCCGGGAGGTAGAGGTCCGCAACTCTCTGGTCGAGCTGCGCAGCCGGGGCGGCCTGCTCAGCTTCACCCTGGAGATCGAGCCCTCGGTGCCCGCCCTGCGGGTTGACGAGCTGATCGAACTGCTGGGCTTCCCGGCGGAGCGGGCGCCCCTGGTCGAGCGCACCGCCGTGCTGGGCCGCGACACCCACGGCAAGCTCCACGATCTGTTCCACCCCACCCTGCTTGTCCCGCCGCCCAAGGGGAGAGCCAAGGGTGGAAAGCGGCGTCGCCGCTGACCACAGCCACGCCGCCCGCGTCATCGGGCGATTCCTGCTTTGGCACGTTTCTTGCTATCACCATGATCCCGTGTCGCCGCTGCGAGGGTCCTCGACCGCACCTTGTTCGTCTCCCGTTGAACGGCTTTGCAAGAAACGTGCCAAAGCAGGAATCGCGCCTGTGGCTCTTGAGCGCTCGATTAGCCGCGGTCGAGGACCGGTCGCCGCTCCTCTGCTTTGGGTTTGATTGACCTTTGCGGGAGACGCCGGCGAGACTCCGTGCCGGCGGGCGGTGAGGGCGGAAGAAACTCCAGTGATCACCCAAGCAGTATCAAGATGTCTTGGCCGGGGCGGTAACGCGAGAATACGGACCACAAGCCGTGGCCGCGAAGAGCCTCAAGGGATTGGTTCTTGATCCTTGTTGCGCTGTCGGCGTCAATTCGATCGAACGCCCGGCCGATACCTGGGCAATACCGAGGGGATAATGTAGCCTGATCGGACAAATTGGGCGGTATGTCCTGCAGGTAGTCGAGACAGGTTTCATCGTCGCGATGGCTGAATCTGAGCAGACTTTCTCTGATACAGAGCCTGTCGTTGCGTATGAAGCCGCCGTTGCAGGCTGATAGCCGTCGCTTGCCGTAGCCCCGGCAGCTATCGAGGCCGTTGATACGCGCCTCGCCATTGACCGGGATCATCTCATGGTTAGTGCGCTTGTGGTGTATCCCTTTGAAAGATAGCCTGTTATCGACCATCCGACCGTCGGTGTTGACGATCTATTCCACCTTGAGCTTTACCAGCTCGGCGGCGCCGTGCTCCCTTATGGATTCGGTGTATATATTTATTGCCGTATCTCTTGCATTTATTCTTACCATCGGCCAGCTTATAGTGCGCCCTATGGTTGCATTTTGGGCAACTGATGTGCCGGTCGGCTGCTTGTTTTCCGCCACTTTTTGCCCCCCCTTGTTGTAGCGGAGTTTCACAGCCCAACCCGTATGTTAGCAGTGCGTTACATACAGGGAGCGGTCCGAACACGGTATACGATCCCATGCCGAGCCGTAGCACTGTATCCCATTATGAAACGCCGGTACCGCCGTCACGATCCACCCCCACCCCGAGGAGTGACACCAAGTGAACGAGGAGCTGGAGCGTTCCGCCGAGATCGCCGTCCGGGACTGTTTGGGAGTCAAGGCCGGTGAGCAGGTGTTGATCATCGTCGACGAACGGCAGCGAGAGCTGGGGCCGCCGCTCTACCGCGCCGCCCGCCGCGCCGGAGCCGAAGCGCTGCTGGTCGAGATGCCACCCCGGGAGAACCACGGCGAGGAGCCGCCGCCGGTGATCGCGGCGGCGATGGCCGCCGCCGACGTCGTCTTCATGCCCACCAGCAAGAGCCTGAGCCACACCCGGGCCCGGCGGGAAGCCGGCGAGCGCGGCGCCCGTATCGCCAGCATGCCGATGATCACCCCGCAGATCATGGCCCGGACGCTCAGCGCCGACTACCGGGCGATCGATCAACGCAACGCCAGTCTCCACGGCCTGCTTAGCGGTGGTGATGAGGTCCGCCTGACCAACCCGGCGGGGACTGAACTCACTTTCTCCATCGCCGATCGCGAGCTGCACCGCGACGGCGGGATCAACCACCACCCGGGCGACTTCGCCAACCTGCCCGCCGGCGAGGTTTACTGCTCCCCGGTCGAGGGTACCGCCGAAGGGGTGCTGGTGATCGACGGCTCGATGGCCCCGCTGGGGCTGCTCGATGAGCCGCTGCAGCTCATCATCCGTGGTGGACTGGTCCGCGAGATTCTCGGCGCGTCGGCCGGGGAACTCGAGGAAATCATCGACCCTTACGGCGAACCCGCCCGCAACATCGCCGAGCTGGGGATCGGCACCAACGAGAAGGCCATCTTGACCGGCAACACCCTGGAGGACGAGAAGATCCTGGGCACCTGCCATATCGCCATCGGCGATAACTCCACCTTCGGCGGCGCGGTGAGTGTGGCCAGTCACCTCGACGGTGTCCTGCTCGAGCCCACGCTGATCGTCGATGGCAAAACCCTGCTCCAGGCCGGTGAGCCCCGGGGCTGGTAATTGGAATCGGTCCAAATAAAGAGAGCGCTTCGGCGTTTTCCCAATGATGTGGAGCTATCAAACGAACACCGCCCCTTGGGCGGTGTTCGTCAAATGCAACGACGAGGGCGGCTTACCGTGACAGGCCTTCCTTGATGGCTCCCCAGGAGGTCTCGGTGACGGCGGAGGTCTGCTCGCCGCCGACCACCAGGTAGGCATCGCCGTCGCCGAGGGCGCTGTTGTTGGCGAAAACGGGATGGTAGTAGCTCAGGTCGTAGTTTAAGATGACATTGACGACTTCGCTTTGGATGCCCCATTGACCTTCGTCGATGTTGTCGGCTATCGGATGGCTGGGGTCGCACGGCGGCAACGGCAAACCGTCAATCAACTGGCGCTTCATGAAGATCTGACTCTTGGGCAGGAAGGTCAACTGGTCTCCGGCGACGGGATCAAGCTCCGAGGAGGACGCCAGGATTATCTTGCCTCCGCAGAGCAGATAGTTGATGATCTCGCTGCGGGTGAAGAGGTAATCGGCCGTCCACTGCTCACCGATCATCAGGAGGTCGTAGTTCGGCTGACCGCCATTGATCAGCGGATCACTGTTGTCAATCTGGGTGAACTCGTAGCTGCAATGGTAGGGATGATCACCGGGTAAATCGGGATTTTCGCCGTTGAGGTTTTCCTCCACGAACTCCATGAAGTTCTGGTTCAAGGGCTCGTAGCCGGGAAAATCGGTCTGCAACCCCGAGATGCTGGATGGATCGAATTCACCCATGCAGGCCACGTTCCCCGAGGTGCCGATCAGATAGTTCATGCTGTTATAGACCAGGTCCAGACCTTCGCGATTGGCCGTGTAGGGATCGCCGTCGTTCGTGCTGTGGGCGTACATGGCCGCGGGGATGAACATGCTGGCGCCGGTGACGATGATTTCAGCGTTGTCGGCACCCAGAGGAGCCTGTTCAATACCGAGAACGGGACTGGATTGACAGCCCCCGTTCGAAAGCGCCGAGGTTCCCGCACCGGTGAAGGCGAGAACCGATCCGGAAAGGATGAAAAGCCAGATAACCGAGGTACGCTTCATGATCATACTCCTCGGGAGTTTTTCTTTCGTTTAGTTATCGAGGTAAAAGTCCAGGCGGCGGGGCTGATATGTATATCATCCAGTTACATGGACGCCGGTACCTGGAAGCCGGTTGCCGTTCTTCTTTCTATGCAACTAAGATGATGTTACGGTTGCGGGTAGGTATTGTCAAGTTTCAATGGGACAAAAATCAGCCGAGTCTGTATCAAATTGACTGGTTGTCCTCTCGGGGTCGTGAGGTCGTCAATTTTGTGAAAGGAATAGGAGTTTTTACTGTTTTATACCAAATATATATTACTAAATGCGTTACTAGTCACAATCTTTTCATGGGGGGTTGGGGGGGGAGGGGTATCTAGCGCATCAGATCGGTAGAATCTCCTAATGGATTGTCATATAATGCCTTATAGCACAATCAGTTTTTTTTACAGTAGTCGATTTGTGACCATAAGCCTCGATTCGCACATAGTGCTTCCGCTGGCCTGAGGTTGTTGGTCCGGCCAAAGGTCGTGAATGCTGATAATGAACGATATGCTGACAACAGGCTATTGCTCGATTAAACACTTGCAACAATCAGCCGTCTCTTCGAGTTGATGCCTCTGACGGAGCGAAGAAAAGGCAACGGCCGAAAAACAACTCCCTGGGTGAGAGGTTAAAGGTCCGGCTTGCTGTGATAATCCCCAGCCATTAAAAGTCTGCCTCGGTCCCTTGGACATCGAGATGCCAACAAACGGTCCGCCGGAGAACCAGCGGACCGTTCGGGCGAGGGATGGGCTGCGATTATTCGCTCAACTCTGCCTTGAGAGCGCCCCAGGAGGTCGGCTCCAGGCCGTAGTTGGTACCGCCGAGCAGCAGGGTCGTGTAGCCGTCGGAACCGCCCTCATCGGAGAATATTTTGGTGTAGTAATCGGTGTCGTAGTTGCGCAGGTAGCAAGTCACTTCACTCTCGATCCCCCACTCGCCCTCGTTGATTCCACGGGCGATGGGATGGCCGGGGTCCGAAGCCGGCAGAGGGAAGTGATCGATGAGCTGACGGTGCATGTTGATCTCGTCCTTGGGCAGGAAGTCCAAGTCCTGACCGGCGACGGGGTCGATTTCGCTGGAGCCGGCGATGATGATTTTGCCGCCGGCATTGACGAAGTTGATCATCTCCAAACGGGTGTGCAGATAATTGTTGGGCTCAACGCATTCCCACTGCTCGCCGATCATCAACATATCGTAGTTGGCCGAGCCGCCGTTGGTCAGCGGATCGTCGTTGGTAATCTGCACGAAGCTGAAGCTGCAATCGTAGGGGTGGTCCGGCGGTAGCCCCGGATTTGTGCCGTTGAGGTTCTCCTCCAAGAACTCCATGTAGTTCTGGTTGACCAGGGGATTGCTATGCTCGAGCTGCAATCCCGAGATGCTGGTCGGATAAAATTCACCGATGCAGGCGATGTTGCCCGCCGTGCTGCCCAGCAGATGGGTCATGCTGTTGTAGACCAGGTCCAGTCCCTCCCGTTCGACGGTGAAGGGAACACCCAAGCCGTTATTGTGGCAGTAGAAAGCGCCCACCAGAAACATGGATGCGCCGGTAACCACAACCTCGGCCTCCCCGCTGTCGGTCGGCGCGGGACCACCGGATAGGGTAGGAGTCGTATCGCCCGCCGTACCCAGGGCCGAAAGGCCGGCGTAGCCGAACGCCGAGGAGGCGGTGAACACAATCAGTAGAGTAGTCAACAAGATGGAATTCAAGGCACTGTTCTTCATAGCTTTTCACCTCGCCGTATGCGTCGAATCAAGGTCGCCCATTTCGACCAACTATCCAAGCGTACTTAATTTAGATGAAAACTTGAGCTTCGTCAATTCCCTAGCCCTTGCAATTCGACCTCCGGGGCCATAAAATTAACCCATCGGCAATTTGGCGGGGTCTTTTCAGGCGCGAAACACCCCAGCGAAACCTAGTGATACCATATGATACAATTGTCGAGAACCCCTTGCCCAGTAAACTACCGCGAAAAAACTAACCCGACGAAACCTGTTGACGAATCAAAGGGAGAACGCTATGAAGGAACAGCTCAAACTCGTCGCCAAACTGCAGGAGGTCGATCGTCTGCTCAACCGTTTGGGCAAAGCCCTCGAAGAGCTGCGCTCGCAGGGCCTCTCCGACGATGAGATTCACAGCATCTCCCTGGAACTCGAGCAGATCGCCGAGGGCAAGGACGAGATGAAGACCCGCATCCGTCAGGACCTGCTCAACTACTACCAGCGCTTCTACAAGCGCCACCACGACAAGGCCGTCGCCAAGCTCTCCGGCGGGGTCTGCCTGAACTGCTTCGTCACCGTGCCCAGCGCCAAGGCCCTGCGCGTGCGCCGGGCCGAGGAGATCGAATACTGCGAGAACTGCGGCTCGATCCTTATCTGGGATGAGGATCAGGACGAAGAGAAGAAGAAGGACAAGTAATCGGCGACCGCATCCTTGACACCCCGTCCGCCGTGGTCTATATTCGCCCCGTTGGTCGACTTACCATATCGCCCCCAACCGCGCCGAAGGGCGAAACGGACAGTGATATGATTACGACAAGCCGCCCCAGCAGCCGCATTGGACGACTTAGCCTGCCGTTACTCAGCCACGCCTGACGGCCGGTGTTTCCGCTGTCCACGATGAAACACTTTCGAGAACCGCCGTCGGCAGCCCGGGACGGCGGTTTTTTGAAAGGCATCATGGAACGTGATCGGACCAAATCAGGCTGATTGGGAGCAGCTTGCCGGGCCGTTCTTCACTTACCGGAAATGCGCCTTGTTGACCTTACAATCACATATCTTGCCCTTATTACTTGTTATTACGACACTTAAGCGTCAGCGACAAATTGCTGTCAGGGCAGGGACAAGTACGCTGATATCTGTGTTTGCCAAGGAAGATATTCTTCTTAATTGCAATTTAAAAAAGTCCGTTTTGTGACAGGAATCCGGTACCAATCACGTCAATTATCAATAGAGTACAATCACGACCAGGTCCGGACACGGTATACGATCCCTTTTGAAATCATGCCAGGGGGCGGAAGCCGGCGAAGACCGGCGATGGAACGCATCACGCCCCGCGATCCCCGTGGCAGCCCGGGAATGTTCGGATCGCTGAATCAGGCGCTATTCGCCCGATCCCGAATGGGCAGCCCGCAGCCATCGCCAAAAACCCCGATCCGCCCGACCGCCCACAATCCGCGGCGCATCGCTTCCGGACAAGCACGACCGTTCACCCCCGTGACGACGATACGATGCTACCCCGCTCCCCCCCAACCGGAGACCCGAACCATGTCAAGCGACCGCGAGACCTACAACCCCGTCGAGATTGAAAAGAAGTGGCGCGACCGCTGGAGCGCGGAGGGCTTCTCGCGCTTCGCCCAGCCCGACCGCCTGGGTCTCGAGCCGCCCGAGAACAAGTACTACGTCCTGGACATGTTCCCCTATCCCTCGGGCAAGCTGCACATGGGCCACGCCCGCAACTACTCGATCGGCGACGTCATCGCCCGCTACCGTCACCGGCGTGGCGAGACGGTGCTGCACCCCATGGGCTGGGACGCCTTCGGCCTGCCGGCGGAGAACGCGGCCATCCAGCGCGACATCCACCCCGACGAGTGGACCCAAACCAACGTGGGCACCTTCAAGGAGGCCCTGCACCGCCTGGGCATCCCCTACAACTGGAACCGCGAGGTCGACACCTCGAAGCCCGACTACTACCGCTGGACCCAGTGGATCTTTCTGAAGCTCTACGAGATGGGCCTGGTGTACCAAAAGGACAGCCTGGCCAACTGGTGCGACGGCTGCCAGACGGTGCTGGCCAACGAGCAGGTCGTCGGCGGCGAGTGCGAACGCTGCGGCGGCAAGGTGACCCACCGCCGCCTGCCCCAATGGTTCTTCAAGATCACCGACTACGCCGGCGAGCTGCTCGACGACCTCGACGAGCTGCCCGAGTGGCCCGAGCAGGTGCGCACCATGCAGCGCAACTGGATCGGCCGCTCCGAGGGCGTCGAGTTCGACATGAAGGTCGAGGGCCTCGAGGAGAGCTTCTCCGTCTTCACCACCCGGGTGGACACGGTCTACGGGATGACCTACGTGGTGCTGGCCCCGGAGCATCCCCTCGTCGAGTCTCTCATTTCCGGTACGGCGCAGGAAAGCCAAACCAAAGAATTCGTGGAGGAGACGCTGGCCCAGGATCGCTTCCTGCGGATGGCCGACGAGACGGAGAAGGTCGGGGTTTTCACCGGGCGCTACGCGGTCAATCCGGTCAACGGACGCCGGGTGCCCATCTGGGTGGCCAACTACGTGCTGATGGAGTACGGCACGGGGATCGTGATGGCGGTGCCGGCCAGCGACACCCGGGACTTCGCCTTCGCCCGCAAGTACGGGCTGGAGATCATCCCCGTGGTCGTTCCGTCGGGGACCGCGCCGGACCCCGCGACGATGACCGACGCCTACACCGAGCCCGGGGTGATGGTCAACTCCGGCCCCTTCGACGGTCGGCCCAGCACCGAAGCCCTCGAGGGTATCGCGGCGATGATGGAGCGCGAGGGCTACGGCCGCCGGGTAGTCAACTACCGCCTGCGTGACTGGTGCATCAGCCGCCAGCGCTACTGGGGATGCCCGATCCCCCTGGTCCACTGCCCGGACTGCGGTGTGGCGCCCGTGCCCTACGGGGAGCTGCCGGTGATCCTGCCCCACGTGGTCAACTTCCGCCCGAAGGGGATCAGCCCCCTCGAGGAGGCCGCCGAGTGGGTCGAGACCGCCTGCCCGCGCTGCGGCGGTCCCGCACGGCGCGAGGTGGACACCATGGACACCTTCGTCGACAGCTCCTGGTACTTCTTCCGCTACTGCGCTCCCAGTGCCGAACTGCCCTTCGACAAACAAAACGCCGACGCCTGGATGCCCGTGGACACCTATATCGGCGGCATCAACCACGCCGTGTTGCACCTGATGTACGCCCGTTTCATCACCAAGGCGCTGCGCGACGCCGGGCTGCACTCCGTCGACGAGCCCTTCAAACGCCTGTTCACCCAGGGGATGGTCACCCTGGGCGACAAGGCGATGAGCAAGAGCCGGGGCAACGTGGTGGGCATCGACGTGGTCTGCGATCGTTTCGGCGCCGACACCGGGCGGCTGTTCACCCTCTTCGCCTCGCCGCCGGACCGTGAGATGGAGTGGACCGAGGACGGCGTCGAGGGGATATATCGCTTCCTGAGCCGGCTCTGGCGGCTCTTCGACGGCCGCTGGGAGCTGGATTCGACCGATTACGATCCCGACTCGCTGGACGACGAGCTGAAGGCCCTGCACAGAAAACGTCATTCGGTAGTCAAAAAGTTCACCGAAGACATCGAGCGGATCCACTTCAACACGGCCATCGCCCAGGCGATGGAGCTGGTCAACGACATCTACGGCTACGAGGCCCACGGCGAGATCGTCCCGACGGCCCACACCATCGTCGCCGCCTGCTTGCGCGATCTGGTCGACGTGCTGGCGCCCTTCGCCCCCTTCATCTGCGAGGAGCTCAACGAGCGCTTGGGCGAGAGCACCTCCGTCCACGACCGCCCCTGGCCGGAGTGGGACGATGACGCCCTGGAGGCCGACTTTTTGGTCTACCCGATTCAGGTCAATGGTAAAATCAGGGACCAGTTGCGCATCGCCGCCTCGGCTACGGAGGATGAGATCCGTGATGCCGCCCTCGGCATGGATAACGTATCCCGCTACACCGACGGCAGGCAGATAAAATTCTTCAAGGTCGTGCCCGGCAAGCTGGTGACCATCGCGGTCAAGTAGGGTTCTCTCAACGAATCGGGGGCATTGCTCCGGACGGTCGTCAAGAGCGGCTGAAGTAAGGCGAACTCCCGACCGCCCCTGCTTTTCGGGTGTTGGGTCTGCATCGTGGAAGCGCTGTCTTGATCCGACAGACCGGCTCCGCACTTTGCGCAGCGCCGGGACCGTTGGACCCTGAAGCCGCGCCCGACGCGACTGCCCTGCCCCCGTGCCGCCCGGGAACGCAATAAAAACGGGTGGGCGCGATCCGTCGGCTTGAAGACGGGCCGTCTTCTTGGCGCACTCGACGATGAACGCCCGTCGAGCCAGCCAACAGCCGCCGAAGCATCCCGGGGTGGGGATCTTGGGGATGCCGGGGATAACCGCCGACGCTCCGAGCGGCGCACCTTGACCGCATCTCCGCCATACCTCGGCGGCCATGGATCCGCAACGCATAGTCAATGGAGCCTCAGGGACCAACCGTCCCGGCTCGGCCGGAGAACCGATCGACAACCAAGGGCGGAGGGGGGGGTCGTCCGCCGCCGTCTAACGCTTATCAAGGGGGACCATGAAGATACTCATCGGTTACGCCTCGGGCTACGGCTCGACGAAATCCTACGCCGAGGTCGTCGGCGAGGAGCTGCGCGGCGCCGGCCACGAGGTAGACGTCGTCGACGCCCGCGAGGCCAAGGAGCTCGAGGGCTACGACCACGTGATCGTCGGCGGCAGTCTGCGCGCGGGCAACTGGTTGGGCCACGCCCGCAAGCTGGCCAAGCGCGCCCTGAATGCCGGCAAGGCCAACAGCGTTTTCATCTGCTGCATGGCCGCCACCAGCGATGAGGGGCGCAGGCAGCTCGATGAACAGACGCTGCCCAAGCTGCGCTCCAAGCTGCCCGAGCTGACCTGGGACGAGGCCGGCCTCTTCCCCGGCATGCGTAACATGGACCAGTACGGTTTCCCCATCCGCGGCATCATGAAGAAGATGGCCGAGAAGGCCGGCGACGAAAACCCGGAGGAGCCCAAGGACTACCGGGACTTCGAAATGGCCCGCCGCTGGGCGCGGGAGCTGGCCGGCAAGCTGGCCTAGATCCAGCCGAAGACGACACGGTCAACTGCGTCGGGTTTCGTCTTTCTTCGACGGGCCGTTCTCTGTCGGGCTGGACTTGTATGCGAAAACGGGCGTCCGGGTGAGACAAACCAGAACGCCCGCCTTGTCGATGTCATGGATTACTGACCCGGCAATCCAGGAGACCTGGGACAGCCTCCGAGTGGGGGGCCAGGGAGGGTGGATCACTCCCCGTGCTGCCGAACGGCGCTCTGGCGCCAGGCGCCGTTGTCGGAATCACCGTCCTCGTCGATCTCGCGGCGGCAGGCGCCGCAGAGTCCGGTGATCTCCAGGGTGTGGGAGAGGGGCTCGAAGCCGGCCTCTTTGCAGAGCTTGCGTTGCAGGCTCTCGATCTCCGGGCTGCGAACCTCGATGATCTTGCCGCAGCGGCGGCAGATCAGATGGTCGTGGTGGTCGACGTTGATCTCGTAGTGCCGATGGCCTTCGCCCAGATTGCTGCAGGTCAACAGCCCCGTCTCGACCAGCAGGTCCAAGGTGCGGTAGACGGTGGCCCGGCTGACGTAGAGCGGACCCTTGCTCAGGCTCTGGGCGATCATCTCGGCGCTGGGATGTCCGCCGTTCTCCCAGAGGGTTTTCAGGATGGCCAATCGCTCGACGGTGCAACGCAAGCCGTTCTTGGAGAGGTACCTGCGGAGCTGTCGTTCGGCCTCTTCGTAGTTGGACGCGGCCATGAAACATCACCTGCCTTGTCGGCCCGCCACGCGGGAGGGGCTCCAGGAGGGGCGTCGCCACCGTATGTTCAGCGGTTCCGTCTCGGAAAAAGCGCCGCCCTCGCGCGGCATGAATTGAGAAGTTATCTCATTCGCTTTTCATCATAGCCCCTTTTTCGGATAGTGTCAAGATAGTGCATCAACTACATCGAGATACTCGGTATTACGCCAAAACAGAGGGACGCCCGTGCTATAATGGGCGCCCCGGTCTCTGGTACAGGACACTGCGAGATGCCGGTCGTGGAGTACCACCCGTGATGGAGTGGGCTCAGCGGGCCGAGCCGCCGGGATTGGGCATTCGAATAACCGCGTTCAGAGGCCTCGCCGCTTTCGACGATCAGGCGGCCGCGCGTCGGACGCGATCATGACCCTCGAACCGCCCGTCTGGTCCAAGACGCTTGATCGGCGCTCCCCGGACGGAACAGCGGGCGTTTCAACAACTTAAGCCGAGGAACCCGCTACTTCGGAGAACGAGGGAGAGACGATGAATCAGCGCTCCACCGGCGCCCTGACGGCGCCGCTGCTGGACTTCGGCAGCCTGCGCGGCCTGCTGCACAACGCCCTGCTGCTGGCCTCCGCCTGGGCACTGCCCGCCCTGGCCCATCTCCTCGGCGCGCCGGTGCTCTGGCTGCTGCCGATGCACTGGCCGGTGATCCTGGCCGGGCTGCTCTACGGCTGGCGCGGCGGCCTGGCTGTGGGGCTGCTGGCCCCGACACTGAGCCTGCTGCTCTCCGGTCGTCCCGCCGGAATCCACCTGGCTCTGATGACCGCCGAGCTCGGAGTCTACGGCCTGACCTCCGGACTGGCGGCCGGGCGGGAGCGCTTGCGCGAGCGCTGGGGCGCGTTGACCGCCCTGGTCGGCGGACGGCTGGTCTACGCCCTCGGCCTGGCGCTGAGCCTGGGCGGCGGTGATTATTTCGCCCTCCTCGGCGCGGCTCTGCTGCCCGGACTGCCCGCCGCCGCGGCGATGTTTATCGTCCTGCCGCCCCTGGCCCGCCGGTTGCGCTCGGCGGCCGACCGCGACGGAGACTGAGCGGCTCCGAGTCAGTGGTGTCCGTTGCCGGCCAGCGTCTCCTCGAGCAGCCGCAGCGGCGTGATGCCCAGCCCCTGGGCCAGGCGGATCAGGTTGCGCACGGTGATGTTGCGCTCGCCGCGCTCGATCGAACCGATGTAGGTGCGGTGCAGCCCGACGCGCAGCGCCAGGTCCTCCTGGCTGATCCCCAGATTGGAGCGGTAGCGCCGCACACTGGTCCCCAGAGCCTGCTGATGTCCCATATACGTCCCCCTGTTTGGCTGATGATTACCTCTCGATGATCAGCTTAACGGGGGTGACTGACATAGACTGTCATCATGTCAGTGAATCCGGTTATCCTGACTGTCGGGATGAGGCGATGGATTGTCCGAGCGCTTGCCCTCTTGGTCGAGTTAGTGGTGAAGGCCCGGGCAACCAAGCGGAGGCGTAATCTTCATCTAGGTGCGCAGGACGGGCCTGGGGGTGGGTCCCAGGTGTTCTACCGTTTTGGTCAATAAACATCACTCGGCGGATGCCATGAAAGGTGATAAAACACCGGCCCTGCTCGGTATCGTGTTCAACAGGGAAGGGATCGCATATCCAGACCGGAGCTTATCATGATTGTATCCTGTTGATAATGGAGGTGATGATCATCGAGTGCCGGTCACAAGGCGGGCAGTCGAAAAGAGGCGGATAATAATGGAGGGCATCACACACGATCCCGGACCAGCCCCCTCCAACTAGATACTCCGATCCCCTTCGAAACAGCGGCCAAGAGGAGGCCATGCTGAATCGAGTTTGAACCGCAAACTAATCACCACGTTTCTTACTCATTATATACTTGTTAACAGGCGACTTATGATCGCAGCATAGTCATCGAGGCCAACGGCGTTAAGCAGTTTTTTGTGTGTTTTCATCGCTTCGGGCACCTAAAGAATGTGGTAATCCACGTAACCGCCACAAGCCTCTCGCTCTATGTGCGCTCCTGTTTACATTCTAACTGTACTTATCTAAATGTTAGGGATTATCACTCGCAAAAGAACCGACTCATCCAGCTGATAGACTTCATTCATTGCTTTATAGTTCACACTCGCCGCCACTCTCATCCCGCTGCTTGGTGGCGATATACCTGGGCTTCCCTTTAGTTCCGCCGGAAGCCCGAGGCTGTTGGTTCCATTCAGCTTACGTCCAGGCTGTGGGTGACGGACCTGTTGACGACGCTCCATTGCTCGCTTTAGCAGCTTCGAACGGTTATCCGCCTTCGCTGGTTGACGCCCCGCTGCGTGTTTGTACCAAGCACTATTCTCGCTGTGGCTTTCCTGAGTTGCGAATGTGTTGTTCATCTTCTGTGATGATCCCAAATGTTATCCATTAATGCTGTAGTCCGTTGCCGCAAAGTGATTCCAAAAGGAGATAAGCTGCTGCGAATCAAGTAGGCGGCAACCTCGAATAAGCCCTGAGGGCGGTGGGCCGCCAAAACCCAAGCACTAACAACAAGCAAAAGGACAAGCCAACTGAACGCTTGATCAACAACGGCGTATTTCCAGGGAGTCAATGCCGACCGGCAAGCCGCTCCCGATCAGGCTGATTTCGTCCGACCACACTCCTGATGCCAACAAGGAAAGGGGGGTTACCCTTCGAGGTGATTCCAGGAGCGTAACCGGCCCCGTGCAGGGGCCGGTGCTATCATGGTAATGATGACGGTGGTAGCGTTATGAAGGCCTGTGACCGGTCCGGCGTCATCCCGCTTGCCCAACGGGCGATGTCTCTGTTACTATTTGAAATCGTCTAGCTTACTCGCACTGGTGTTCCGGAGCCTCCGTAATACAATCAAGGACGGTTGCAGCGTAATGCTCGCCAAGATCTACTCCGCCGCGGTCAAGGGCGTCGACGGCTACACCGTCGAGGTCGAGGCCGATGTCTCCGCCGGCCTGTCCAGCTTCTCCACCGTGGGCCTGCCCGACGCCGCCGTGAAGGAGTCCAAGGACCGGGTCCAGGCGGCGGTGCGCAACTCGGGTTACGACTTCGCCCCGGGCAGCTACACCATCAATCTGGCCCCCGCCGACATCAAGAAGGAAGGTCCTTCCTTCGACCTGCCCATCGCCCTGGCCATCCTGATCGCCACACGGCAGTTGATCTCGACGCGGCGGGACCGGCTGGCCGTCGTCGGCGAGCTGGCCCTGGACGGCGCGGTACGGCCGGTGCGCGGCGTGCTGCCCCTGGCCGCCGCCCTCAAGCGCGAGGGCTTCGACGCCCTGATCGTCCCCGCCGACAACGCCCGCGAGGCCGCCCTGGTCGATGAGCTGGACGTCTACCCCGTTACCGACCTGGCCGAGGCCGGCGAGTTCATCGAGGGCCGCCGCAAGCTGGAGCCCTTCAGCGTGGACCTGGAGGCCGAGTTCGCCCAGGCCGCCCATTATCCCGTCGACCTGGTCGACGTCAAGGGCCAGGAGCACGCCAAGCGCGCCCTCGAGGTCGCCGCCGCCGGGAGCCACAACCTGCTGATGATCGGCCCGCCCGGCGCAGGCAAGACCATGCTGGCCCGGCGCCTGCCCACCATCCTGCCCGATCTGTCCCTCGAGGAGGCCCTGGAGACCACCCGGGTCCATTCCGTGGCCGGAACCCTGCCCGCCGGACGCGCCCTGGTGGCCACCCGGCCCTTCCGCTCGCCCCACCACACCATCTCGGCGGCGGGACTGATCGGCGGAGGCAGCTACCCGCGGCCCGGCGAGGTCTCCCTGGCCCACCACGGCGTACTCTTCCTCGATGAGCTGCCCGAATTCGAGCGCCGCGTCCTCGAGGTCATGCGCCAACCGATGGAAGACCGCATCGTCACCATCGCCCGGGCGCAGATCAGCCTGACCTTCCCGGCCAGCTTCACCCTGGTGACTTCGATGAACCCTTGCCCCTGCGGTTATCACGGTGACCCCAAGCACTCCTGCTCCTGCACACCGGCCCAGATCTCCCGCTACCGTTCCAAGATCTCCGGCCCCCTGCTCGATCGCATCGACATCCACCTCGAGGTCCCCGCCGTGCCCTACGAGGAGCTGGCCGGTCGCGAGGCCGGCGAGCAGAGCTCGATCGTCAAGCGCCGCGTCAACGCCGCCCGCACCCTCCAACGCGAGCGCTACGCCGAGACCGGCGTCCACTCCAACGCCGAACTCAACAGCAAGCTGATCCGACGCTACTGCCGACCCACCGACGAGGCCCGGCACCTGCTGCGCCAGGCCGTCGACCGCCTCGGCTTCTCCGCCCGGGCCTACGACCGGGTGCTCAAACTCGCCCGCACCATCGCCGATCTCGAGGGCGACGAGGTGATCAGCGCCGCCCATGTCTCCGAGGGCATCGCCTACCGCAGTCTGGACCGTCCCTCAAAGGGGTGATGATCTTGCGCGGCGCACTCATCTAATTGCTGGTCTGCCTGTCCGGCGTTCCCGTTCTCGCCGGCGGCCAACCCGACGACGAAGGCTGGGTTGAACGCGAGGGGTTGGGACCCCTCAACCTGGGCGGCTGTGTACACGTCGACCCCCTCTCGAGGTCGCGGAGTACCGCTCGGGAGACGAGGATGATGAATTCATGGGTCGTCGGGTCACCCTGCGCTTCAGCACCGCAGACGGCTCCGCCCCCGATCAGACCGCCGTCATCGAGCTGCCCCGAGGCTGCGAAGAGCTGGTCGGACGCTTCTACAACGGCGTTGCTTACCTGCTGCTGGGGGGAAGGACGCGCTACACCCTGCTCCACTGGGAACCCTGGAGCAAGATCGAAACCCTGCTCGAGGGCGCCGAGTTCATCGAAAGTACCGACGACGGAGTCATGATCCTCACCCGGGACCTGCCCTGCGACCCCGCGGCCCACGGCTTCGAAAGGGCCGCCGTGATGCCGACGCGCTACGACGGCACGCCGCCGGGGAGGCTCGGCGAGAGCCGCTACCAGCGCTACCTGTAGCTCGACGTCGAACTCGACATGATCCTCGAGCCCCTCTGGCTGGTTTCGGCGAGCAGCCACCTGACCGAGGACCCCGCCGACTGCTCCCCCGCCGCCGTCGTCGACGGCGACATCGGCACCGCCTGGGTCGAGGGAGTGCCGGGCTCCGGCGTCGGCGAGACACTGAGCCTGGAGTTCATCCCGCCCCTTACGGTTCATAACGTGGCCCTGTTGCCCGGCTTCTGCGCCTCCCCCGAGGTCTGGAGCGCCAACGGACGCCCCGCCAGGGTGCGTCTCGAACTCTCCGACGGCACCGTCCTGGAACAGGAGCTGCCCGACACCCCGTCGACCGCCGCGATCCACCTCGACGAGCCGCGCCGGGTGCGCCGGCTCAGCCTGACCATCCTCAAGGCCTACCCCGGCGAGCGTTGGGACGACACCGCCGTCTCCGAGCTGACAATCAACTACAACGAGGGGTACTAGCCTCCCCGGCCCGGGCGAGCCGCCGCATTCCGAGCGCGGAGGCGTTGGCACGTTTCTTGCGTAACCCGCCGCCGCTGACTCCAGGCGGATTGTCGCCCCGCTGCAAGAAACGTGCCAACGCCGGGTCGGGCCGGCGAGTCTTCCTCCGGTGTTTTCATGAGAGCAACGATGAGAAAACCGACGCGCTTTAACCCGGTCCTGGGTCTGGGCCTGCTCGCTGCGTTGGCGATAGCCGGTTGCGCCAACCCCGCCGTCGAGGAGACCGTCGAGCTCGAGGGGGTCTTCAACGAGCTTCTCGACGGCGGCGAGTCCGGCGACGTCGCCGCCGAGCTACGCGCCGCCGTGGCCCGGCGCGACGACTATGACGGCATGGTGCGGGCCTTCTTCGGCGACCTGGCCGAGTTCATCGCCGCCGTCGAGGAGCGCGAGGCGGCCCTGGCCGCCGCCGAGCTCAACGCGGCCCTGTTGCAGACCCGGCTGGCCGACGAGAACCCCCGGGCGGCCAAGGCGGCCGCCGCGGCCCGCTATGATGATCTGAACGCCGAGGCCGAGACCGAGTTCGAACGGACCACCGAGGGCCTGATCCCGGCCGTCATCTACGGCTCCCGGGAACTACGCCGCTTCGCCGAGTGGGAACCCGATCCAACGGGCGCCGTGGGCCAGCTCCTCGAGCAATTGACCCTCGAGGAATACCTGCTGTTCGACGATGTTGAAAGCAATGTTTTTCAATAGCAGTTCGAATGCTTGAAAGGCGGCGAGCCGGCTGACCGTTCCTGCTGATCGACATATCCGTATCAATATAAGTGGCGGCGTCGAACAAACGTCCACCGGGCGGAATCGGTTTGCCCCCGACCGGCTCGAGAGCTGTCCGCGTTCCTTGAAGCAGAGCGCCTCGCCTCGGAACGTGGTTGACGGTGACAAACACACTTGAGCATCGGCCGGGAAAACGCCTTGCGCCGGGCGGTCCTCTCAAGGTAGGATTTGACCTCCCACCAATCCCTTAACGATGACCTGTCGAAGGTAGCGATGAGGATCGAGGAACACCCCGTACTCGAGTTCGAGCGCGGCCGCCGGGTGAGCTTCACCCTGGACGGCGAGACCCTGGAGGGCTTCGAGGGCGAGCCCATCGCCGCCGCCCTCCACGACAACGGCGTGCGCGTCCTGCGACTTTCCATCCACCGCCGGCGCCCCCGCGGCTTCTTCTGCGCCATCGGCAACTGCTCGAGCTGCCTGATGATCGTCGACGGCAAGCCCAACGTCCGGGTCTGCGTCACCCCGCTGCGCGAAGGGATGGTCGTCGAACGCCAGCGCGACAAGGGCCGCTTGGCTCCACCCCGGGAGGAGGCCCGGTGAGCGACGCCTCCCTCGAACCCCGAGTACAACCCAAAGAGCTGGATCTGCTGATCGTCGGCGGCGGCCCCGCCGGACTCTGCGCCGCCGTCGAGGCCGCCCCCTCCGGCGTCGACATCCTCGTCGTCGACGACGGCCCCCGCTTCGGCGGCCAACTCGTCAAGCAGACCCACAAGTTCTTCGGCTCCAGGTTGCAGTCCGCCGGCACCCGCGGCTTCGTCATCGGCGACGAACTCCACGCCGAGCTGACCGAGCGCGATAACGTCACCCTCTGGGGTGACTCCACCGTGCTGGGGCTCTACCCCGACGGCACGGCCAGCGTCGAGCACGACGACGCCTACTGGAAGTTCAAGCCCCGCGCGGTGATCGTCGCCGCCGGGGCCGGCGAAAAGGCCCTGGTTTTTCCTGGGGCCGACCTGCCCGGCGTCTACGGAGCCGGCGCCGTCCAGACTCTGATGAACGTCCACGGTGTGCTGCCCGCCGAGCGCCTGTTGATGGTCGGCGCCGGGAATATCGGCCTGATCGTCAGCTATCAGCTCCTCCAGGCCGGATGCGACGTCGTGGCCATCGTCGAGGGCCTGCCCCTCTACGGCGGCTACCAGGTCCACGCCAGCAAGGTCCGTCGCGCCGGTGTGCCCATCCTCACCGAGCACTCCATTGTCCGCGCCCTGGGCGAGGACCGGGTCGAGGGAGCCGTCATCGCCCGCCTCGAAAACTGGAACCCCGTCCCCGGCACCGAGAGGACTCTCGAATGCGACGCCATCTGCCTCGCCGTGGGCCTCTCCCCGCAAAACACTCTGCTGCGCATGACCGGCGCCGAGCACGCCCATATCGCCGAACTGGGCGGCTGGGTCGCCCGCCGCAACGACCGCGGTGAAACCTCCGTGCCCGGGCTCTACGTCGCCGGCGACTGCGGCGGCATCGAGGAAGCCTCCAGCGCCATGATCGGCGGACGCATCGCCGGCCTGGACGCCGCCCACCACCTGGGAGCCCTCGACGAGACCTCCTTCACCGAGCGCCTGGCCGAGCTCCAGGACGAGCTGGCCGTGCTGCGCTCCGGCCCCGTCGGCGAGCACATCCGCGTCGGAATGGCCCGGGCCGTCGTACTCTAGCCCCGCGACACGGCGAAAGATATCCACGCCGACGGTCCCGGCCCGGCCCGACCCGGCGTTGGCACGTTTCTTGCAGCAGGGCGGGGCGGCCACTCGGAGAAAGCCGCGCGCCACTCCGCAAGAAACGTGCCAACGCCTCCCCGCTGGACGGGCGGCGGCTTCGGTAGTCCAAGTGCCCTTTCGCCGTGTCGCGGGGCACGGAGCGTTCCATACGATGGGGAGACATGACCGAGCAGCGTATCAAGACTGGGCGAGCCGAAGTCCTGGTGCCGGTGATCTTCCACCTGCACCAGCCCGTGGGCAACTTCCCCGGGACCTTCGAGCATGCCTACAAGCGCAGCTATGAACCCTTGGTGAACGAGCTGACGGCCTCGGGTCTGGCGTTCAACCTCCATATCTCCGGGGCTCTCTTGGACTGGCTGGTCGAGGAGCGCCCCGGCTTCGTCGAACAGCTCGGGGAGTTGATTTCCGAGGGTCGGCTCGAGCTCCTCGGCGGAGGTTATTACGAGCCGATCCTGGCAATGCTGCATCCCGACGACCGTCGGCGGCAGTTGGAGCGACTGTCCGAACGGATCGAGGACCTATTCGACGAGCGCCCAGAAGGCGCCTGGCTGGCCGAGCGGGTCTGGGAGCCCCGCTTGGCGGCGGAGCTGGCTGGCGCGGGCTATCGCTTCACCCTGCTCGACGACCGGCATTTCGCTGATTTAGGCTGGTCGGGCCGGGAGCTCTACAGCGTCTTCGCCACCGGCGACGGCGACGAGTCCCTGGCGGTGTTCCCCATCGACGAGCCGATCCGCTACCTGATCCCCTGGAAGCCTCCGGCCGCGACACTGGATTATCTCTCCGGCGCTCGCGGCGGCGGATCGGATCGGCCGCCGGTTGTAGTGATCATGAGCGACGCGGAGAAGATGGGCCTCTGGCCGGCGAAGCGGGGCACCACCTACACGTTGTGCTACACCGAGGGCTGGATGGAGCGTTTCCTCGGGACGCTGGCCGATGCCCCCTGGCTGCGCTGCGTCCGTTTGAGCGAGGCGCTGGACCGCTGCCCGCCCCGGCGTCTGGTGTATCTGCCCACGGCTTCATACGACAAGATGGGTGTCTGGGCTCTGCCTACCCCGGCGCGCGCGCGGTTGGAGAAGCTGGAGAAGCGACTGGATTCGGCGCGGGCCGATAAGGGATTGAAAGAGGCCGCCGGCTTCCTGCGCGGCACGCATTGGAGAAATTTCCTGGTCAAGTATCCGGCGGCGGGTCGGCTGCACCGGCTCTACCTCTACACCCGCCGACGCCTGGCCGGACGGGGCTGTGAGATCGACGCCCTCGAACTCGTCGAGCTCTGGGACGAAGTGGACCGGGCGATGGTCAACGACCATTTCTGGCACGGCCTCTTCGGCGGGGTCTACTACCACTTCCTGCGCCACCATTCCTACCGCTGCCTGGCCCGTGCGCTGGCTCGCCTCGACGACACGGCGGCTCCGCGCCGCGAGTTCATCGACTACGAGGGGCTGCTGACGGAGAACGCCGTCTTCAACGACCACCGTCAGTTGCTGGTCCTCGACACCGCCGGGGCCGTGCTGGACTGGGTTTCGAAAGCGCCGCCCGCCGGTCTGGCCGGCGGCTTCACCCGCATCGCCGAGCCCTATCATCCCTCGAAGACCCCGGGTTTCACCGTCGACGCCCGGCGGCGCGGCTTCGCCCGCCTGGGGCTGCTGCCCGCCGGCTCCAGCGCCCGGAGCTTCTTCACCGGCGAGCTGCGCCCCGTATACCCGGATCTCGAAGGTGTGGAGAGCCTAGAGCGCGCCGCCGTTCATCGGGCGGTCATCGATCACCGGGGAGCCGAGCTCGAGCTGGAGCAACTCGTCAGGCTAGTCCGCGGAGGATGGCGTTGGGAACTGAAGCTGCTCAACCGCTCCGACGAGGTCCAGCGCTTCGATCTGCTCCTCGATGCCGGTCCCTCGCCGCCGGCCGGTCCCGAGCAACTGGGCCTGACGGGACGAATCGCCGACGGCTCTGAGCTCGAGCTGAGCACCACAGCCCGTGGCGTGAAGAAGGGCATCGACGGTTGGCGCCTGGTAGACAGCCACCTGGGCCTGGAGCTCGGCTGCCGGATCGAACCGGCGGCCCGGCTGTGGAGCGCCCCGTTGAGGACCCTCGAGGGCACCGAGGCCGGAGTGCGGCGCAGTTGGCAGGGCCTACAGCTCTGCTGGGCCTGGAGGATCGAACTGCCGCCCGCCGAGCGACGCCGCCTGCGCGCCGAGTTCACGCACGTCCCCTTGGACGGGCGGTGAGCGTGGTCTGGGGGTTGCTGCTCCTCGGCGGCGGACTGCTGGTCCTGACGGGCCTGCTGCGCTGGCTGCACCGTCGTCGCTGGGGCACCACGGCACCTGAACCCGTGGTCATCCTGACCTACCACAAGGTCCAGACCCGGCTGGAGCTGGGGGGTACCTGGCTGCCCCCGCGGGCCTTCCATCGTCAGCTCGAGGTGATTCGCAAGGCCGACCTGCCCGTCCTGGACCTGGTCGACTATCTGGACGCCCTGCATGGCGAAAGCGGCCTCCAATCGCTCAGACGCGGAGTGGTGCTGACCTTCGATGACGGCTACGAGTCCCTCTACCACCACGCCCTTCCCATTCTGCGCGAGTTCGCCTCCCCGGCGACGGTCTTCCTGGTTACGGGCTACAGCGGCAAGGCGAACGATTGGGATCAGGCCCTGGCCCGGGGTGCCTTTCGCCACCTGAGCTGGGAGCAGGCCCGCGAGATGGCCGCCGACGGCCTGGTGCGCTTCGGCAGCCACGGGGTCAGCCACCGCGACCTGACCGCCCTGCCCGACGACGAGTTGGAGCGCGAGCTCGTCGAATCCCGGGAGGCTATCGCCCGCGAGCTGGGTTATCTACCCGAGTGCTTCTGCTACCCCTTCGGGCGCCACGACGCCCGGGTGCGCGAGGCGCTGAGGCGGGCCGGCTACCGCTACGGCATCGCCGTGACCAACCGGCCCGGCGTCGATCGCCGCGATCGCCTGGCCGTGGCCCGCACCGGGATGTACCTGACCGACGGCCCGGGCGCGCTGCGCATCCGCCTCGGTCTGGCCCACCCGGAGCGCTACTGGGCCGAGGACCTCAACAATCGGATCATCAACTGGTTCACACTGATCACCGCGGCGCAGCAGCGACGCAGATCGCGACGCGGCGGACGAATCGGGCGCAAAGCCTAAACGAGGGTTGTCAACTCGCGATTGACATGAACAGATAAGCAGGCTAAATGACGGGTTACCTGGCTGTCCTCTTTAGGGACAGTTTACCCTGTCCGGACCTGATTGTGATTGTATCCCGTTGATAATAGATGTGATGATTATCGATTAACTGCCAGAGGACGGGCAGTTGAATAGTGGCGGCTAACACGGACCTGATCCTTGGCGATCCTTGGCGATGCTGGATATCAGCGGATCTATAACCGCCCTGGCAGCAGACTGCCACAGAAACCTAAGTGTCATAATATCATGCAATAAAGGCATGCCATATGAACGCTTGCTGCTAGAAGGCCTGTTTCAGGGAGTCAATAACGGCCCGGCGGGTTGATACCAATCGACCTGATTTGGTCCGAACACTTTCCATGATGCCCCCGTTTTTATCGTCATTAGGAATACGACTGCATGAGCCTTATTCTGCTGGTAATTTAAACTTGAAAAGCCTCTCCCCAGTCTGCTCCGACTGCTCAAGGTAAGCTTGAGGGTGGATATATTGGCGATCAGCCGTTGTTACTCAACCGTCTATACGCAGATGCGCGGGTACGCAGATACGTGGCAGATACGTGTATGTCGCTAGTGAAACCGTGCCGTCAGGCAGGCCAATAACTCCTTGACAGCCTAACTGCGCTGTGGTAACCTGACCACTGTTAGAAAAATCTCCATTAACACGTCAAAAGAGCAACACACGCGCAGTGTGCAGGCCACCTTAACCTTTCACTTGTGACGCCCTGGGATCAAGGGGCGTTTAGCGGCTTAATCCATCTTCCAAACGATCGATTTGACAGCGCCACCCTGGTGGTAGCCAGCCTCCATCCCATCCGAACGGAGGAAGACATGCGCAAGCTTCTCCTGATTCTTTCAACCTTGCTACTGAGCGCGGCCCTGGCGGGCAACGCCTTCGCCATCACCGCCGACTCCACCCCGAGCACGGCCATCAACGCCGACGCCTTCGAACTGCCCTACATCGGAACCAGCGGCTTCGAGGGCGAGCAGGGCACCGATGACCTCGGTGTTGCCTACGATGGCGACTGGGATTCGGCCAACCCTTATAATCCCGAGTACTACGTTTACATCGACAACGAGGGTTTGAGCGGATATATCGAACCCACCTATAGCTGGCGCGACGCCTCGGGCGGCACCGAGCTCGATTTCAGCGGGGTCGATGATCAGGTTGTCCAGGTATCGCTGCCCAGTACCCTGAGTTTCTACAACTTCACCGGATTCGACAGCGGCGACGACTACGATAGCTGCTATGTGTCCACCAACGGTCTGGTCGGTTTCGAAGAACAGTTCTACACCGACGGCAGCTACACGGATTACGCCAATCGCGCGCTTCCCACAAGCGGAATCCCCCCCCACTCCATGGTAGCCGTCTTCTGGGACGACATGGTGCTGCTGGATAACAGTCATATCTACACTGACAGCCAGGGCGATGAGTTCATCATCTCCTGGGAGGACATGGGCATCCGCGGCTACGAGGACCTGGCCGACGGCACCGTCTCCGTCCAGCTCGTCATCAACTTCACCAACCAGGATTTCCTCATCCAGTTGCGCGATATCAGCGTTCCGGGCACCGGTCACGACAAGGCCGGCAGCGCAAGCATCGGTGTCGAGGATCGCCACGGTAATATTGGTTTGTCCTGGGTCTACAATGACGACACCAAGATCGATGATGAAGCCGCCTGCATTATTTTCCCTTGGGTCGCGCCGGCTGACTTCGATATGCCCGATCCGGGCGATCCCGGCGCCGACATCCTCGAGCAGGGCGTAGACAACCTGGACCTGACCTGGGACGCCAGCAGCAACGAGAATGCTTGGGGTCCAACGGATATTGGCTACCAGGTAATTATCTACAACGATACCCAGGACGAGGGTCAAACGAATCACGGTAAAATCGACGGCGACGAAGCCGAGGTCTTCTCCGATACGGCTACCTCGACCGGATACACCATCGATTCCTCCCTCTTCGAGGTGAACGCCGGAAACAGTCACTATCAGATTCTGATCTTCGCGGACGACGGCTGGGGACGCACCCAGTCCACCAACGTCGATCTCGTTGACCAGGATCATTACACCTTCAAGGTCATCGAACCAATCCAGGCTCCCAGCAATAACATCGTCGAGACCACCTGGGGACAGATCAAGACCAACCAGTAACCGATTCAAGGCAGCGTTTCAAACAGGAGTGCTCTTCACGAGCACTCCTGTTTTCCAAGGCCTCGGCGTTTCGATCGCCGGTGCAGGACGGCGGGAGCGGTGGTTGACTGTTTCCGTTTCCGGACTGCTCGAGCATACACGCTCAGTCACCGCCGGGCTGGAGCAACGATTTGTTTTTTACCGCGGCTCCTACTTGAGGTTCTCGGGGCTCACCCCCCTAGGTATTGTCTCGACCCTGTTGACGTTGTTGGTTGCGACTTCACCCGGCGGTTGCTGAAAACTTGAGGATAGCATGCCCTTCTGGTTGGAACTGGTTCTCGGCATCATCAGCCTGATCGTCGGCGCCGACCTGCTGGTCCGCGGCGCGGCCAAGATCGCCCGCGGCCTGGGGGTAGCGCCCATCGTGATCGGGTTGACGCTGGTGGCCTACGGCACCTCGGCGCCGGAGTTCGCTGTCAGCGCCACCGCCACCCTGCGCGGGGTGGGGGCTATCGCCCTGGGCAACGCCCTGGGCTCCAACGTGGCCAACATCGGCCTGGTGCTGGGCTTCTCGGCTCTGCTGCGTCCGATCAGGGTCGAGCGGACCATCGTCAAGCGTGAGGCCCCCCTGTTGGTGGGGGTGGCCCTGTTGTTCCCGCTGTTCTTCGTCAACGCCCAGATCACCCGCCTGGAGGGCTTGCTGGCCTTCGCCGGCGGCGTGGCCTTCACGGTCTGGAGCCTGAAGACCTCCAAGCAGCGCGAGAATGTGCCGGACAAGGTCAAGCTGGAGATCAAGCAGTGGCTGCTCAATCTCGTCTTCGTCGGCGTAGGGATCGTCGGGCTGATCTTCGGCGGCGACTGGATCGTCAACGGCGCCGGCGAGCTGGCCCTGCGCCTGGGGATGAGTCCACGGGTCATCGCCCTGACCGTCGTCGCCGTGGGGACGTCTCTGCCCGAGCTGGCCACCTCGATCACCGCGATGATCAGGGACGAGAGCGACATCGCCATCGGCAACATCATCGGCTCTAACCTCTTCAACCTGCTTTTCGTCCTGGGCGGAGCGACGGCCCTGGCCCCGGTGGAGCTGACGCCGGACTTGATCGCCTGGCCAGGGGTGTGGGTCGATGCAGCCGTGGGCCTCGGCCTGGCGCTGATCCTCTGGCCCTTCGCCTCGAGCAAGCTCCGGCTGGAGCGCTGGGAGGGGGCGGTGCTACTGGCGATCTATATCGCCTACATCTACTACAACATCGTCGCGGGCTGAGCGGGTCGGCGCCCCCACCCCGACGGATCATCCATTCCCACGCAATTACCTCCACTTGTACGATAGGCCGTCCGGATCATGACTCCCTAGGCGATACGCCTACCCATCTCCACAGACTCGGCTCTTCAGCCCGACCGGGTTAACGACGAAAAAACATCCCTGGTTCCCCGGCGGACCGCGAGGTGTGCGATGCTCCCCTGGTTGAGCGTCGTAATCGGTTTGGCGGCGTTGATCCTCGGAGCCGAGCTGCTGGTCCGCGGCGCGGCGAGGATCGCCCGCGGTTTCGGGATGGCTCCCGTCGTTATCGGGTTGACCCTGGTGGTCTACGGCACCAGCATGCCCGAGTTGGCCGTCAGTGTCCAAGCCGCTTCGATCGGCCAGGGTTCCATCGCCCTGGCCAACGTCACCGGCTCCAATATCGCCAATCTCGCTCTCATCGCGGGACTGGTGGCGCTGATCCGACCCGTCGAGGTCGAGCAGGCTTTGCTGCGACGCGAGCTGCCCCTGTTAGTCATTCTGGGCCTGCTGCTGCCGCTGCTGCTCCTCGACGGCCGTCTCGTCCGCTGGAAGGGCGTCATCCTGCTGGTCCTCGGGATCGGTTACACGCTGTGGAGCCTGCGCTCGGCCCGCAGCGGGACTGAGAAAACGGCCAGAGAGAAAACGACCCCTGCTCAGTGGGTGCTTTATCCCCTATTGGCGCTGCTGGGGATCGCCGGGCTATGGTGGGGCGGCGAGTTGCTGGTTCACGGCGCCATCGAGCTGGCCGCCGCCTGGGGGATGTCGGCCCGCCTGATCGGGCTGACCTTGGTCGCCGTGGGGACCTCCCTGCCCGAGCTGGCCACCTCCCTGGTGGCTCAGCTCCGCGGGGAATCCGACATAGCCTTGGGTAACCTTATCGGCTCCAACATCTTCAACATCAGTGTCGTCTTGTGTTCTACCGGCGTGATCAGCCCCTTCCAGGCGACCAGCGGAGCATCGCGCTTGCTGGATCCCGGTTTGGGATTGGCTTTGAGCCTGTTGATCTGGCCCTTCGCCTCGAGCAAGCTCCGGCTGGAGCGCTGGGAGGGGGCGGTGCTACTGGCGATCTATATCGCCTACATCTACTACAACATCGTCGCGGGCTGAGCGGGGAGGAGTCAAATCCCCGCCGGAGGTTGAGTCCTTCCACGTTCGGTCGGTTGGACTTATCACTATCCTCATCAGGGTCGGATCATTGAACCCGCCCCTGCGCAAAAGCAGCGATCCAACGGACCCCTCGAACGGTTCGGCTAATCCCGCCTCCACGGGTACTGTGTTGAATACGCCACCGCCGATGGAGAACGGACTCTCTAGTCTGTTCACCGGATAAAACGACCGGGCACGGGCCGGTCGTTGACTTATCTACTGCTTGTCGGTGTGGTAGCCTTTTGTCATAGAGCCTTGGACCGCGGCTCACCGTATTCAACCTTCCAAGAAGTACAGGGCCCAGCCGCAATCAACCAGATAGAACAGGTCTTCGGCCCTAGGGCCGGAAAGCCAGGCCGACGCTGAAGGTCACGTCGGTTCCGGCTCCGCTGTATTCACCAAGGTTGGCGATCTGCCCCAGGCTATAATCGAAGCCCAGGCGGAAGATCAGGTTGGTGGTTCCGGAGAGCAGGACGTCCAGGCCGAGCAGGGGTGTCAGAGTCAGGGCCGGAGCGATGACCTGATCATATTCGAAGGTCCGCTCGGGCAGCTCTTCATGGGCGTGGAAGAGCTCGACCCCGGCGGCGGCGCCGGCCCACATTCCCAGGCCCCCGGCGTCGAAGTAGTATCCGGCCTGGACCTGGAGGTGAAGCGAGTTGGCCGCGGCGTCCTGGATCTCGCCGACGCCCGAACCCAGCCCAATGACATCCGAGGTGTCGTAGAAGACGAAGCGTCCGGCGAAACCGTAGAAGAAGCGGTCATGGAGCAGCCTCAGCTCGGCCTCCAGACCGGCCAGGGGTCCGAAGAGGGTACGCTCGGGCTCCACGGGGTGATCCTTCCACTCGCCTACGGGCAGGGTGGTGTTGGCGGCGAAGCCCAGCAGCACCTCCGCCGGCGGATCATCGGCCGTCGCCGCCAGGCAGAGCGTCGCAAGCAGGACCAGGCAGCTTATCCTTGGGCGGTTCATCGGTCACCTCCCCCGAAGTCGGCGTCGTCGATGCTCACCAGGTCGTCCTCCCCGGCCTCGGTCACCGGCTCGCACTGCAGGGCGTAGTTCTCGTCGCAGGACAGTCCGCCGCTGGTCGAGCCGCCGGCGGTGTACTCGAAGCTGTAGGAGCCGCTGACCGGCTCGCCCGGTGAGTAATAGGCGGTGATCCTAACGGTCTGGTAGATATCCAGGGGCACCCGCCTGGTGGCCTCGCCCGGGGCCAGGTAGGGGAAGGTCGTATCGTCGACGACGACGTGGAGGTAATGGACGGTATTATTCATCACGGCCACGCTGGATGGATCGCCGCCGCTCTCGGCACAGCGGACACCGGCGGGGATCATGGCCAGCAGGGCAAGAACGATCCAGAGACTCGCCCGACGCATGGGACTGCCCTCCGAAATGATGTGTCAATATGAAAGAGAACAGAACGGGGAACCACTGGCAACCCCACCCGGCCGATGCCCGAGTCCCTTTCTTTATTGTATGAAATTATCACGTGCTCTTGGCCCGGCATAAACAGCTAACAGCAAGTCATTCAGTACTTTATAATTCAAGCAGCGACTTTTATCTTGGGACCGCACACACCGTCCGGACCGAATCATGATTGTAACCTGCTGATAATACTACTGATGACTCTCAGATACTTGTCAAAAAACCGGCAGAAAAAAGTGACGTTAATCGAAGGGCGTTATCAGTAGCCAGTCCTGTTATCAGCGCACTTGTATATGCCCTGACAGCGGATTGCCTCGTTTTTTTCAAGTATTGGGATCGTATACCGTGTTCGTTCGGACCGCTACCTGTATGTAACGCGCTGTTAACATACGTGATGGGCTGTGATGCTCTGTCACAAGAAAGGTTCTCAAAAGTGGCGGAAAACAAGCAACCGACCGGCACATCAGTCGCCCAAAATGCAACCATGAGATTAGGGATTGTCACTCGCACCGGAACCGACTCATCCAGCTAATAGACTGTCATTGGTTGCTTTATAGTTCACGCTGGCCGCCATTTTCATCCCGCTGCATTATCTTTTCAGCGCAGGTGGCGATGTACCTGGACCTGCGTTGAGTTCCGCTGGAAGCCGGAGGCTGTTGGTTCGGCATCAGTAACCGACCAAGATGTGAGTAAGAACCTGCTGATGACGCTCTATTGCTCGCTTTAGCAGCTTAGACCGTTGTCCGACTTCGCTGGTTGATTACACGCCGCGGGTGTTTACCAGCCCCTCGTCTCAGGGCGTCTTTCACCAATTGCTAATACAAATTGCCAATACTTGGTTCAGTTTCTGGTGATGATCCCTAAGAATAACTATAAGTTGGCCGATGGTAAGCAAATATTCAACAGATATGGCAAGTAATATGCAGCCCGAATTCAAAAGGGAGCACGGCGCCGCTGAGTTGGAAAAGCTCAAGGTGGAATAGATCATCAACGCCGACGGCTGGAAGGTCGATAACAGGCAGTCAATCAACGACTTCCATCACAAACACATCAACCGCGACAAGACCCCGGCCAAAGGCGAGGCGCGTATCAACGGCCTCGATAGCTGCCGGGGCTACGGCGAGCGACGGCTATCAGCCTGCAACGGCGGCTTCATCCGCAACGACAGGCTCTTTTTCAGAGAAATATCAGAGAAAGGCCGCTCAGATTCAGCCACCGCGACGACAAAAACTGTCTCGACTACCTGCGGATACACCGCCCAATTGGTCCGATCAGGTTACATAATGCTTAGATTTCTAATAATGCCATACGCAAATTATACCGCTGAATACATCGAAAGGGCCGACCTGAAAGTCGCCCCCCATATACTCAAAGCTACACCGGGATTCCAGACCCTCCCCTCTCTGGGGGGAGTTTTGCTCACGCATAATTGTGGGTCTCGGTCGGGGTGTAGAGCTCTCTACCTGCGGATAGATGTTGCAGTGACGGTGCTCGATCCCCTCTCCCCTCTGTGAAGAGGTCCAGGGTGAGGGGCAGCCGACAACGAAAGGGGCCGACCTTCGGGTCGGCCCGTTACTTCGATCAAGCGGGTCCTCGGGCGGTTACAGCAGCTCCCGGACCTGGGCCAGGTTGCGCTCCAGGGCCTCGGCCTCGGCGGCCAGCTTGGCGTGCTTCTCGCGCTCGCCGGCGACGACCTGTTCCGGGGCTTTGGCTAGGAACTGCTCGTTGCCCAGCTTCTTGGAGACTTTGCCCAGTCCCTGGCGGATCTTGGCCAGCTCCTTCTTCAGCCGCGCCGCCTCGGCGGCGAAGTCGACCACGCCCAGCAGGGGAATGAACAGCTCGACCTCACCCACGGCGGCCGCCGCGGCGCCCTTGGGCTTCTCGACGGCGGGGCCGACCTCGAGGCGCCCGACGTTGCCCAGGTTGGCGAAGTAACCGGCGTTGGCTTCCAGCAGTTCCTTCAGCGCGGTGTCGTTGGTGCGCACCAGCAGCTCGACCTCGGCTCCCGGGGGGACGTTCATCTCCCCGCGCACGGTGCGCAGGGCGTCGATGAGTCCCTGGAGCCGATCGAGGTCGGCCTCGGCCTGTTCGTCCGTCGGCCAGTCCGCACCGTCCTCCCAGGCGCTGACCATCAGGTCCGTCGGCGCGTTGGGGAACAGGCGGTGGAAGAGCTCCTCGGTGATGAAGGGCATCAGCGGGTGCAGCAGCTTGAGCAACCCGCGCAGGGCGTGGAGGGGCGTGGTCAGCGCCGTAGTCTTCTCCTTGGACGACTCGCCGTAGAGCCGGGGTTTGATCAGCTCCAGATACCAGTCGCAGAACTGGTGCCAGAAGACCTCGTAGAGGGCCTCGGCGGCATCGTTGAAGCGGTACTGCTCCAGGCAGTCGCCGACCTCGCCGGCCAGGCGGCCCACCCGGGAGATGATCCAGCGGTCCTCGAGGTTCAGCGATCCCCGGTCGAGTTCGTCGATGGACAGCGGCGCCCGTTCGGCCAGCTCGCTCTCGGCCAGGTTGAGCTGTAGGAAGCGGGCGGCGTTCCAGATCTTGTTGGCGAAGTTGCGGCCCAGGGTGAAGCGCTCGGTCCACATCCGCACCGACTGACCCTGGCCGGTCAGGCTGATGGTGGTGAAGCGCAGGGCGTCGGTGCCGTACTCGTCGATGATCTCCCGGGGGTCGACGCCGGTGCCCAGGGACTTGCTCATCCGGCGGCCGTCCCGGGCCAGGATGGTGGCGTGCAGGTACACGTCGCTGAAGGGCTTCTCGCCCTGGAAGTGGAGACCGCTCATGATCATCCGCGCCACCCAGAGGTAGATGATGTCCGGGGCGGTGGAGAGCACGGCGGTGGGGTAGAGTTTGTCCAGCTCTTCCGGTTTGTCGGGCCAGCCCAGCGTCGAGAGGGGCCAGAGCGCCGAGGAGAACCAGGTGTCCAGCACGTCGGTCTCCTGGGTCAGCGTTCCGCCGCACTCGGGGCAGCCTTGCGGCGTCTCGACCTCGACCACGGTCGCGCCGCAGTCGTCGCAGTGCCAGACCGGGATCTGATGGCCCCACCAGAGCTGGCGGCTGATGTTCCAGTCCCGCAGGTTCTCCATCCATTCCAGGTAGATGCGGGTCCAGCGCTCGGGGTGGAAGGTCACCTCTCCACTCTTGACGATATCGATGGCCGGCTGCTTCAGCGTCTCCATGGCCAGCCACCACTGCTCGGAGACCAGGGGCTCGATGACGGCGCCGCAGCGATCGCAGGTGGCGGCGGACAGGGCGTAGTCCTCGGTCTTCTCGAGCAGACCTTGCTCCTGAAGATCGGCCAGCACACGCTCGCGGCACTCGTTGCGCTCCAGACCGGCGTAGGCCTCCCCGGCTTCGTCGGTCATCCGGCCGTGGAAGTCGATCACCGTGACCATCTCGAGGCCGTGGCGAGCGCCAATCTCGTAGTCGTTGAAGTCGTGGGCCGGGGTGACCTTGACGCAGCCCGTTCCGAACTCGGGATCGACGTGTTCGTCACCGACGACGGGGATCTCGCGGCCGGTGAGTGGGAGCGCAATTGCTCTTCCAATGTAATGATTAAAACGTTCGTCGGCGGGGTGGACGGCCACGCCGGTATCGCCGAGCATCGTCTCCGGACGGGTGGTGGCCACGGTCAGCGCGCCGGAGCCGTCGCTGAGCGGATAGCGGATGTGCCACAGGCTGCCCGAGCGTGACTCGTGTTTGACCTCCAGATCGGAGATCGAGGTGTGGCAGCGCGGGCACCAGTTGACCATCCGCGCGCCGCGGTAGATCAGCCCGGCGTCGTAGTAGGCCTTGAAGGCCGTACGCACCGCCCGGGAGAGTCCCTCGTCCATCGTGAAGCGCTCGCGGCTCCAGTCGCAGGAGCAGCCCAGCAGCTTGAGCTGCGCGACGATGTCGCGGCCATAGTGCTCGCGCCACTCCCAGCAGCGCCGGACGAAGGCCTCGCGCCCCAGATCGTGGCGCGTCTTGCCCTCCTTGGCCAGGGCCTGCTCTACCTTGTTCTGGGTGGCGATCCCGGCGTGGTCGGTCCCCGGCTGCCAGAGGACCTTGTAACCCCGCATCCGCCGCCAGCGCACCAGGATGTCCTGGATGGTGTTATTGAGGGCGTGGCCCATGTGCAGCGAGCCGGTGATGTTGGGCGGCGGGATGACCACGGTGTAGACCGGACCGGGGGCGTTGTCGTTGAGCTTGAAGTGCCCGGCGCGCTCCCAGTGCTCGAACCAGCGCCCCTCGAGCTCGGCGGGGTCGTACTTGGCGGCGATACGCTTGTCGTCTGTCATGATCGTCTCTCCCGGAGTGGAGTGGAGGTTGACGGGCTCAATTAACGAAGGTCGGGACGGGGCGTCCCGCCAGCGACCGTGCGCGGCACACGGCCGCCCCCCTCTCTCCGGAAGCTGTTGGATTGCTTCATCATCTCTTCGGCGTAAGTGAAGGTGACGTAGTTGATACTCGGGAGTCGACGCTTTCTCATCAATATGGCAGCGGCAAGTTTACGGAGCCCGGCGGGGCGTTGTCAAGGCGGCCGAGTTTGTAACTAAATTCTAGGGTTTCATAATGACACCAATAGAGGCATGATGAAATTGAACCTGACTTGACTTATTTTTTTTTTCGTCTACACTTTTTTTGAGCCTTGGTTACATAAACAATAGAAGGGGAAACGATGGAAAAAAAGATTGCTTTTCTGCTGCTGCTCACACCAGTCTTGCTTCTAGCTGCGACCTATACGATTGGTGGACAGAGAGCTGTGCTTGAAATACCTAGTAGTTGGAGTGAGGTACAGCACCTGTCTGAAGGACGAGAAAGCGCATATGTGTATGATACAGGGTATTCACTTGTGTCGATAGGCATTAGACCTACGAGGGCTTATGAGGATTATAGCGCGACCGGGACAAGTGTAACAGAAGGAATGCTTACGTATCTGGTTGGAACAATTGTAAGTAATTACAGATACGAAAATTATGGCGAATACGCTGATTATGGGTTTGCAACTTATGGCCCTTATGCTTATGTAGATTGGATATACCACTATGATGGTGATAGATATTATGGTATAAAATACCTTATTGTAATAGATAACTATGAAATAGAGATAGTTGGGATGCAAAGCAGTTTGTCTAACGGCAGCAAGATGAGAAATCAAGTTTTAGATTTAGCAAGCAGTTTGAGTATGTAATATCATGTTGCTTTACATCGTACGATGTTTAAAAAAGGAGGACAACGGTGAAGAAGCTATTCTTTGTGTTCCTATGCCTGTTGACTGTTGCTTTTGCGGCTACGTTCAATAGTCTAGAAGAGTTTAAGGCTGCGGTTTATGGCGTTTTTGGTGAAGGTGCAGATCTATACTATGGTGCTCCTTATGAAGGTGCATTTCTTTATGTAGCAGCATCAACTGATGCATACGGTTTTCCAAACGCAGATAAAGTGGGAGGAAGTAGTTATCCTCACATATCTGGAGATATGAACATCGTTGCCGTGCTTGAAGAAAAAGGTGATTGGCTTAAACTAAAAACTATCAATGGGGATATTGGTTGGTTTTTAAACAAAGAGGAATCTATGGCCGGTGATGGAAGATACTATATTGTTTTTGAGCCCTTGGATGAAGAAGGTTGGCGTGAGTTATTCGAAATGAGCTGGGTCACTGATCGTTTTAAGTAACTCGCAAAGTGGGGCCTAATACTGGCTTGTTCGTGAAAGGGAGAGCCTTGAGGCCCTCCCTTTTGTACAGGTAGAACTATCGCCTACTTCGCCCGGCGGATATGCTTGGCAGCGGCGAAGAAGCTGCCCACCAGACCCACCAACGCCCCGACGCCCACCAGCGCCGACCACCACTCCAGGGGCAGGAAGGCCTCGGCGCCCAGCAGCGGTCCGGTCAAACGGTAGAACAGGTACAGCAGGCCGACGCCGATCCCTCCGCCGAGAACACCCACCAGAAAGCCCTCGACAACGAAGGGACGCCGGATGAAACCCGACGGCGCGCCGACGACCTTGAGGATGGCGATCTCCTCGCGACGGTGGTAGACGCCCAGGGCCACGGCGTTGCCGACGACCAGGATCGAGGCCAGCACAAGCACACCGCCGATGGCCGCGCCGATCAGACCGGCCAGGCGGACGATCTCGGTCAGCGACTCGACCCACTCGCGGCCGTAGGAGACCCGGGAGACCCCGGGGACGGCCTCGAGGTGACCGGCGGTCTCGGCCAGCTTGTCATCGCTCAAGTGCTCGGGGTCCAGAGTCAGACGGAAAGAGGCCGGCAACGGATTCTCCTCGACCTCGCTGAGCAGGTACTCGTCCTCGCCGAGCATCTCGCGCAGCTCCCCGAGGGCCCGCTCCCGGGAGACGAACTCGACGTTGTCCACGCCGGGAACCGCGGCGACCCGGGTCTCGAGGGGGGCCAACTCCTTGGCGGCGACCTCGTCGGAGACGTAGACCTCCATGCGCACCTCGGCGCGGGCCTCCTCGACGGCCAGCAGCAGGTTGTGGACCACCAGCAGCACCACGCCGATGACCAGCAGGGAGAGGGTGACGGTCAGCACCGCCCCGGCGGCGCCGGAGCCGCTGCGTCGCAGACCGGCGAATCCCTCGCGGAGATAGTAGCCAAGGTTGCCCAAGTGTGCGCCTTTCTCTGGCGGTTATTCGGATGTCATTGGACGGTCGGAGTCGCCGCAGACCCACCTTCGGCACGCCCCGACCTTGGCAAAACCCTGCCGGATGTCAGCCGTCGGCCCGGCCCGGCTTTGGCACGTTTCTTGCAGCAGGGCGGGGTTGCCGACCGCCGGACATCCACGCGGGATTCCGCAAGAAACGTGCCAAAGCCTCCGCGCTCGTAGTTCGAGGGGTTTGTCGGAACCAGGGTCGGTTTTGCCAAGGTCAGGGCCTAGGTTCCCCGCCGAATCGCCTCAATCGAGGTAGATCCGCCCAACGCTTTCGAGTATAGCTCGACAATACGGGGGAAGATCGACGGCTCTAGCAGTCGTTCCGGGGTCGCCAGGCCGGCGTGGCGGCGGCCTTGTCGTCGAGGAGGTACTCACGACCGTCGTCGACGGAGGTCAGGTAGACGTGGTCGTCGCGGCAGTAGGTCAGCCAGCGGCCGTCGGGGGACCAGCTTGGATCGTAGCCGACTCCCAGCCGGCGCTCCTCGCCGGAGTCGAGTTCGTAGACGTAGTTGGCGTATCCGTCGCCGGGTTTGAAGTAGGTCAGCCAGCGGCCGTCGGGGGACCACTCGGGATACATCCCGGCGGTCAGCTCCCGCGGATTCGCGCCGTCGGGATTCATCAGCACGACGATTTGCTCGACGGTGAAGGCGATGCTCGCGCCGTCGGGGGACCAGGTCGGCCAGTAGCCGGGACGCAGGAAACGGCCCTCCTCCTCGCCGGGACGGATCAGGTAGACGCCGTGGCGGTAGCGGCCCTCGTCGAAGATGAAGTAGTCGTTCGAGGTGTAGGCCACGGTGCCGTCGGGGCCGAAGTCCGGGGCAATACCCTTGGCCAGGCGCTGGGGTTTGCCTTCGCCCGAGGTCTCGACGAGCCAGATCCAGGGGTCGTAGCGCAGGCTCATCCGGCGGAAGGTGAGCAGCCCGGCGTTGGGGCTGAAGACGTACTCGTGGTGGTGTAGCTCACGCACCAGGCGGCGGTTGTTGCCGCCGTCGATATCGAGTACGCGCAGATCGAAGGGGTGGAAGGCGTCGGCGTGGGCCAGCAGGCGGCCGTCGGACGACCAGACCGGCTTGTAGCCTTCGGCGATCTCGCGCTTCTCGGCGCCGTCGGCCCGGGCCAGCACGATGCGGCCGTACTGTTCGAAGGCGATCTCGCCGGGCGGTTGAACGCCGGAGCCGCCGATCAGCTCGGCCGCCGTCGCGGCCACGGTGGATTCCCCACCGCCTCGCGCCGTCAGCTCGGCGCCGCAGGCCGGACAGTAGCGCTCGCGACCGATCAGCGCCGTTCCGCAATCGGGACAGAAGGGGATGTCAGTCCTCCCTGATGCGGTTGTCGGGGCGGTTATCGCGACGTTCGAAATACAGCTTGCGCAACCGGGGTGGAGCGCCCCTTTCGCAGGAGATCTCGTCGTCGGCGAGGCACTCGGTGGTCTCTCCAAGGATCAGCTTCACCCCGCACAGCGGGCAGACCCGCGTTGCGGCTGGTAGCACCGCTCCGCAGACCGTGCAACGGATGAAAGCGCCCTCGGGCTTCATTTGACGACCACCCGGCCCTTCTCGATGTGGATCACCCGGGCCTGGATACGCCGCACCATCGCGTAATCGTGGGTGGCCACCAGCACGGTGGTGCCCCGGGCGGCGATCTGGCGCAGCAGATTCATGATCTTCAGTGAGAGCTCGGGGTCCAGGTTGCCCGTGGGCTCATCGGCCAGCAGCAGCTCGGGGTCGCCGGAGATCGCCCGAGCGATGGCCACGCGCTGCTGCTCACCGCCGGAGAGCTCTTCGGGATAGGCCCCGGAACGGTGGGTGAGTTCGACGATGCGCAGGATGGCCGCCACCCGCTGCCGCCGCTGCTCGCGGTCCAGACCCCGCACCCGCAGGGCCACGTCCAGGTTCTCCTCGACGGTGCGGCCGGAGAGCAGGCGGAAGTTCTGGAAGATAACCCCGATACGCCGCCGCAGGCCCGGCAGCTTTCGGGGGCGCAACCGGCGCATGTCGTGGCCCAGCACGACCAGCTCGCCCCCTGTGGGCCGCTCCTCGCCGAAGAGCAGCCGCAGAAAGGTCGTCTTGCCGGCGCCCGAGGGGCCGGTGAGGAAGTTGAACTCGCCTTTGGGTACGCCTAGGGAGACGTCCTGCAGGGCCAGCACGCCCCGGGCGTAGCGCTTCTGCACTTGCTGGAAGGTGGCGATGTCGGACAAGGCGGCCTCGCTGGGGCTGTGGTGGGCGGGGGGAATGGTCACTCTATTCTAGGCCAACACCCCCCGGCGGTCAACAGGTGGTGTGGTCTGGTCGGCGTGACGATACCTCGCTACTAGTCCGCAGGCCATTATCCGCCCCTTGACGAAGCGCTTTCTCTGGGCTATTTTTCAAATTGCGAGATCGTCAAGC
>CAZOOP010000027.1:34529-50352 GCA_964581465.1 uncultured bacterium | reverse complement strand
ACTAGCGGGCGCCGTGGGGTTGAGTTGGCGGGCCAAGCATCATTCGGCAAAGCCTCGTATCAGCAGCATTCTTCGAGGTGGGGTGGTGTTTAGAGTTGGAGTTGGCTGGTCCATGGCCGTGTGTATGGTCGTGTGTGATGCCTTCTGTTAATATACCAGTAATAGAACTATACATAATCGTTATCGTTATTCTACTATATTGCCATCCATTGCCGACAAGCGGTCTCTTCCCGTTTTCGAGGTCGATTAGAAACGATTTATGACGACAGCCCCTGTCGCCACTTGTCTCCTTGGTTTGCCGGCGGGGCGTCCTCTCGCCGTTCAGTCAGGCGGCCACTACTGCTGGGTTGAGAGTCAAAGGCCGGCCGTCGACTGCTTCTGCCCTCGTATCAGTCGGAGGCCCGATCGAGTTGACGGCGTATTGTTATCAGCGGCCACGCTTCACAGCGACGGTTGCCAGTCACCCCGGATGTTGGTCCGGTCTGCTGTGGCGATTCCGTCAGTACCCGATAGCGTGTTCACGAAAAGCAGCTCATCGCGGGCAAGGGGTTGTCCACACCAAAAAACCCGCGCACGGCACACTGCCGCGGCGGGGTTTCTAGCTTGTCGGATAAGGGGTTGATCCTGACCAATCGGGATAAAAGCTAAGGATGCCCCTCAGTCCCGAGGATCTCCGGCCCTGCTCCAGAGCTCCTGGAAGCTCAGACCGTCCAGGGTTTGCCGGGCCTCGGTTGATTCCAACGTCCGCGAGCCCTCGAGCCGGGACAGGGTCCCCTCCAGTCCTCCGCAGGCCACGGTTCCGCTGCGATGGTAGTCCTTCTTGGGTCGGTAGCGGGGATGGGGCGTACAGGTCCGGGTAAAGGCGCTCAGCGGCGAAGCACCGACGTGGAGCAGGAAGCCGAAGGCTCCGTCGAGGAGCCGGACGCGCTGTCGCCCGCCGCCGTTGCGGCGTTCGCCTCGCTTTTTCGCGGTATGCCCCATCGGCTCACGCTCCCGGATCGAGTAGTGTTCCGTATCACAGTGTAGTTAACCGGAGGCACCTTCCACAAAGTCTGTATTGTAGGACCGCACTTTCACCTTGTCAACCGTCAACCTGCAAGATGAAGCCGTGTCGTCGCATCTTGATAGGGCATCGTTATTTGCCGCCGATGAAAGCCTCTGGTATGCTCGCTGTTCCGCCCGCGTCGGCGGGGTGTCGAGGTTAGGTTTGTTGCTGGCTGATAGCGGAACCCATCGAACCATGCCGCCGCTGACCTGGCCGGACTCACCCGCCGCCGATCGCTTCATATTCAAAGCAATCCAGCCACGAGGAACAACCCCTTGTCCCGACTTGACCGCCTGCTAGCCGAGCTGCGCCCCTGGCGCGAGTTCCGCCCCCCGGCCAAGAAGATCCTGGCCGGGGTGCTGCTGGCCTCGGTGGGGATGGGGATGTTCCGCATCATCTTCAACCTCTATCTGCAGGAGCTGGGCTACGCCGAGGGGGTGGCCGGGGAGATCCTCTCGGCGCGCTCGCTGGGAATGGCGCTCTTCGCCCTGCCCGCCGGGCTGCTTTCCGACCTGCTGGGCCGGCGGCGGATGATGATCGGCGGCGTGTTCCTGGCGGCGGCGGCCCTGGTCGGGCGGGCGGTCTTCGTCACCCCGGGGGCGATGTGGCTCTTTGCCCTGCTGGGCGGCGCCTGCTCCAGCGCTTACATGATCTCCCTCCAGCCGGCGCTGCGCGAGAACTCGGGGGAGCGGGAGCGCAACCACCTCTTCTCCGGCGGCTTCGTGGTGATGCTGCTGGGCTCGATGGCCGGCAGTCTGCTGGGCGGCTTCCTGCCCGATGTCTACGCCTGGCTGGGCCTGGCCGGGAACCCCGCCGCCGCCCTGCGCCTGACCCTGCTCACCGGGGCGGGATTGTCGCTGCTGGGATTGATCCCCCTGCTGCTCTGGCGGGCTCCGCCGCCGCGCCGTGGCGGCGCCTGGGAACGCTTCAAGAAGTCGCTCAGGGTGCTGGCGCGGCCCGAGGTGCGCCGCCTGGTCTTCCGCTTCGGCCTGGTCGAGCTGCTGATCGGCTGCGGCGCCGGGATGGTCATCCCCTTCTTCAACCTCTATTTCAAGAACGTCTACGGTCTGGGCGAGGCGGCCATCGGCGTGCTGTTCACCGTCACCAGCGCGGTGATGGCCCTGGGCGGTGTGGTGGCTCCCGGACTCTCGGCGCGCCTGGGCCGTATCCGCGCCGTGGTGCTCTGCCAACTGATCAGCATCCCCTTCCTGATCTACCTGGGCTTCTTCCGCTGGCTGCCCCTGGCGTTTATAGCCTACAGCCTGCGCGCCACGCTGATGAACATGAGCCACCCCCAACTGACGGCCTTCCTGATGGATCACCTGCCCCGGGAGGTGCGGGCCACGGCCCACGCCCTCTCCCGGGGGCTCTGGAATCTGGCCTGGGCTCTGGTGACCCCCCTGGCCGGGGGCATCATGGAGAGCTGGGGCTACTCCTATCCCTTCATCGTGACCATCTTCTTCTACCTGGCCACGGCGTTGAGCATCTACCTCTTCTTCCGCCGGCTGCCCGACAAACCCGCGACGCTCCTCTCCGGCCCACCGCGGGCCTGAGCGGGGCGGACCATGTGTCGTCGCATTGTCGCGCACCAGCAGCCTGGATCTAACGGAATCGTTGCAGAAATTAGCATTGGGCCGGGATTACAATCTCGGCCGTTAATTGATCATGGGATCGCATACCCGGTCCGGACCGGATCGTGATTGTAGCCTCTGATAGCACGAATGAGGATTCTCAGGTGCTCGCCACCAAGGGGTTAGTCAAAAAGTGGCGGCTGATGATGGCATGATCCGTAGCAAATCATAATAATAGCACAATTGTATTGGGATCGTATGCCGTGTTCGGACCGCTACCTGTATGTAACGCGCTGTTAACATACGGGATGGGCTGTGATGCTCTGTCACAAGAAAGGGTCGCAAATGTGGCGGAAAACCGAGCAACCGACCGGCACATTTGTTGCCCAAAATGTAACCATGAGATTAGGGATTATCACTCGCACCTGAACCGACTCATCCAGCTAATAGAGGATCATTGGTTGCTTTATAGTTCACGCTGGCCGCCATTTTCATCCCGCTGCATTGTCACACCAATGCATGACGGCATGAAATCCGGCCTTGCATTGAGTTCCGCCGAAGCCGAAGGTCGTGTTTTGACCAGGCTGTGAGTGAAGACCTGCTGACGACGCTATATTGCTCGCTTTAGCAGCTTCGTCCGTTATCCGACTTCGCTGGTTGACCACACGCCGCGGGCGGTTACCAGCCCCTCGCCGCAGGGCGTCTTTCACCAATTGCTAATACGAATTGCTAATACCAATTGCTAATGCTTAGTTCAGTTTCTGGTGATTATCCCTAAGAATCACTATAAGTTGGCCGGTGGTAAGTATAAATGTAAGTGTAACGGCAATAAATATACACACCGAACCTAAAAGGGAGCACGGCGCCGCTGAGTTGGAAAAGCTCAAGGTGGAATAGATCGTCAACACCGACGGCTGGAAGGCCGATAACAGCCTGTAGCTCAACAGGGATACATTACAAACGCATCAACCGCGACAAGGCCCTGGCCAAAGGCGAGGCGCGTATCAACGGCCTCGATAGCTGCCGGGGCTACGGCGAGCGACGGCTATCAGCCTGCAACGGCGGCTTCATCCGCAACGACAGGCTCTTTTTCAGAGAAATATCAGAGAAATATCAGAGAATTATCAGAGAAAGGCCGCTCAGATTCAGCCATCGCGGCGACGAAACCTGTCTCGACTACCTGCGGGATACACCGCCCAACTGGTCCGATCAGGTTACATGATCCCATTGTATTTGCCCTGACAGCAGGTTACCGCTAGATCCGAATGCCATTAGGCGTCACAGACGATCCCGGACCAGCCGTCTCCAACTCGAAACACCGAGCCCCTTCAAAAAAGCGTCTGAGACGAGACCGTGCTGAATCAAGCACAACCTGTCAGCTTAACCTCTCAGCGCTCACTCATTTTTATGCATGTCAATAGGCTGCTTAAGGTTGATACATGGTCATCGAGGCCAACGGCGTCGAGCTTTTTTTCGTGTAGAAACGTCGCTACGGGCATCCCAAGCATGTGGTATCCACGCACCTGCCACAAGCATCTCGCTCGATATGCGCTCCTGTTTATGGTCTAATCGCTTTTGCTAAATCTTATCCAGCAATACTATGGTCCGTTGCCGCTAAGTGATCCCCGCCAACATATCAAGCGGTAGGGATGTGCAGGTTGAACGCTTGATTAAAGACGAAGTATGTTTGGTGAGCAACGGCTCAACAACCCGCTCTCGATCAGCTTGATTTGGTTCGACACGTTACGTGCCGCCTCGATAATGGGCTTCGATGAAACGCGGGCCGACCTGAAGCTCGACAACTGCAAGAAGGCAAGAATGCACAATCGGTGGGATGAGGCGCATCCCTTTCCGTCAACCCTCCTTACGACTACTCTCCCTCCAGCAGCCCCGCCTCGCGCATCCGCCGCCAGAGTGTCGTTCGGCTGATCCCCAGGGTCCGGGCCGTCCGACCCCGGTTCCACTGGTTGGCCTCCAGCGCCGCCCGCAGCTCCTCGGTTTCTCCCCCTGCGGGGGTTCGGGTGGCAGGGGTCGTGCCGGGGTCCTGTCGTCCACCAGCCCCGACCACCTCCAGCGGCAGGTGGCCGATGTCGATCGATCTTCCCCGACAGAGCACGAAGGCCCGCTCGAGGATGTTGCGCAGCTCGCGGACGTTGCCCGGGTAGTCGTAGTCGTAGAGGGCTGCCAGGGCGTCATCGGTCAGCCCGTCGATCGGCTTGCCCGTCCGGGCGCGCAGGCCGCGGCGGAAGTGCTCGAGCAGCAGGGGGATGTCGGAGCGCCGTTCTCGCAAAGGCGGGATGCGCACCGGCAGCACGCTGATCCGGTAGAAGAGGTCCCGGCGGAAGCCGCCCTCGCGGACTAGGCGGCGCAGGTCCCGGTTGGTGGCGCTGACCAACCGCACGTCGACGGTCCGCGGCCGGTTGTCGCCCAAACGGGTTACCTCGCCGGACTCCAGAGCCCGCAGCAGCTTGACCTGGAAGGCCGGCGAGAGCTCGCCGATCTCGTCGAGGAACAACGTTCCGCCGTCGGCCTCCTGGAAGCGGCCCGGACGGTCCATCAACGCCCCGGTGAAGGCCCCCTTGCGGTAGCCGAAAAGCTCGCTTTCCAGCAGCGTGTCGGGCAGGGCGGCCGCGTTGACCGTGACGAAAGGTTTCTCCGCACGAGGGCTTTGCACATGCAGCGCCCGGGCGTACAGTTCCTTGCCCGTCCCCGACTCGCCGCCGATCAACACCGGCGCCGCCGAGACCGCCAGGTCGGGCAGCATACGGAACAGCTCTCGCATCGGCGGCGAATCGCCGATCATCTCGCCGACGCGGCGACGTCCGTCGAGGCGTCGCCGGAGCTCCTCGATCTCGCTGGTGTCGCGGAATACCTCCACACCGCCGATCACCCTGCCGTCCTCATCGCGCAGCGCCGCCGTCGAGATGCTGATCGGCACCGCTTCCTGCTCGGCGTTGAGAACATCCACCCGCAGCCCCCCCGTGGATTCCCCCGTGGCCACCGTGCGCTTGAGCGCGCAGGCCTCGCCGCAGGAGGTGGCGCGGAAAACCTCGTGGCAGCGCCGACCCAGGGCGTCGGCGCGCTCCAGGCCCAGGATGCGCTCCGCCGCCGCGTTCAGATACGTCACCCGAAAGTCCAGGTCCACAGTGAAGACCCCCTCCTCGATGGAATCGAGCAGCCGGGGGAACAGGCGTACGGGGATCGAATTCATCGCGCCATCCTCTTCTCTTCTCCTTTTCTCCGCCCGACCTCCGCCCACTTTCCAGGCTTTTACCGCGGCGTCCAGGGGTCCGGCTTTGGCACGTTTCTTGCAGCAGAGCGAGGCTGCCTGACGCGCTGCCGGCGTTCATCTCCGCAAGAAACGTGCCAAAGCCGGACCCCGGACGTGCCGTTAACCGGGGGTCGACGATGCGGCTGTGAAGGTCGGGCGGCGGGGACGGATTTAACTATTTGTTTCATCTGTTTCAAGGTGCAACAAAGAGTGGAAAGTGTCAAGGTTGCCGTTTGTGTGAAGTTCAGCCAATAGGCTGTCTAGCCTATAAAAAGTGGATGAATTGAGCAACGACGGCCGTTGGCCGTCGTTGTTAACTCTTGACGGTAGTTGAAACCGTCGCTACCCGAAGGCGAAATAGCGCAGCCAGAGGTAGGCCGTGGCTGTCAGTTGGGCGATGATCACCGTGGGCATCCCCAGGCGGAAAAAGCTCTTGAAATCCACGGGCTGGGGTGTGCGCTCGGAGATGCCCACCATGGCCATGTTGGCGGCGGAGCCGACCAGGGTGCCGTTGCCGCCGATGCAGGCCCCCAGGGACAGCGCCCACCAGAGGGGCTGGGCGGCGGACGGATCCAGGCCCAGGTGGGCGATCGCCGCCGCGGTCACGGGGATCATCACGGTGACGAAGGGCACGGCGGAGAGGAAGGCGGCGCCGAAGGTCCCCAGCCAGAGCAGCAAGACGGCCAGCCAAAATGGGTTCGGGGTCAGCGTGGCGAAGAAGCGTCCAACGGTGCCGATGACGCCGACGGACTCCAGGGCCCCGGTGATGACGAAGAGTCCGATGAAGAAGAAGATCAGCGGCCACTCGACGTGGGAGAGCAGCTCCTTGGGGGCGGTACGGTTGACCAGCATCAGCACGGCGGCTCCGGTCAGTGCCACGGCGGCGGTGGGCAGGCCGAGAAGCGGGGCGATGACGAAGCCCACCAGCACCAGACACAACACGATCAGGCTCAGCGTGAGGGTCTTTCGATCGGTGATCTGCTTGGATTCGTCGAAGGATTCGGGGCGCACCTGCCCCTTGCTGGGTGCGAAGAGCTTGCGGTTGGTCAGCAGGACGTAGCCCACGGTGACGACCAGGGCGATCAGCGCTGCCGGGCCGGTGTTGAGCAGGAAGTCGGCGAAACCCAGGCCGGCGGCAGAACCGATGAGCATGTTGGGCGGGTCGCCGATCAGGGTGGCCGCGCCGCCGATGTTGGCGGCCAGAGCCATGGTGATCAGCAGCAGGTGGGGCCGCCGGTGGAGTACGTCGGCGGCGTACATGGCGATCGGGGCGATCAACAGGATTGTGGTGACGTTGTCGAGGAAGGCGCTGAATACGGCGGTGATTACGGCCAGGGCCACCGTCAACCGGGCGAAGCTTCCCCGGGTCAGCTTGACCGCCTTGAGGGCCACGTAGCCGAAGACCCCCGTGCCGCCGATGATCCCGGCGATGATCATCATCCCGATCAGCAGGCCGATGGTCTCGAAATCCAGGTACTCGGTCCAGGCCGTCTCCAGGGTGGTCACCCGGGCGGCGATCAGCAGCATGGCCCCCAGGAAGGCGGCCTTCATGCGGTCGATGCGCTCGGTGACCACGGCGAAATAGACGAAACCGAGGACGACCAGGGTCAGGATGGCGGGAAAGTTGAACATGGCTCAGTCCATGAAACCGGCGGGAGGGTCGTACTTGCCGAAGAAGGCCCGGCAGACGTCGGTGGTCGAGACGACACCGAGGAGCCTGCCGTCGTCATCGACCACGCAGAGCGGCTCGGTCCTCTTCTTGTGGATCAGCGCGGCGCACTTGAGCACCGAGGTCTCCGGTGAGACGGTGACGGGCTCGTAGTCCATCACGTCCTCGACCAGCAGCAGGTCCGAGTCCAGCACGTCGAGGTTGCAGCTCTGCAGGGTGGAGAAGTCCTGGATGAAGTCGATGTCGCGGAAGAGGTCCAGGTACTCGGGCATGAAGTGGCCGATCAGGTCCAGCTTGGTGATGATGCCGCGCAGCAGCCCCTTGGTGTTGACCACGGGGACGCCGGAGACGGGCAGCCGGGCGAAGATCGCCGCCACCGTGCGCAACTGCTGGCTGCGGTGGCAGGTGATGACCTCGGTGGTCATGAACTCGCTGACCGGACGGGAGGGCATGCTCACGAGGTTGCCTCCTGGTACACGTTCCGACTCTGGGTCGGGAGGGCGCGTATTGGGACAAGACAGGCTCTGGAAAACAGGCTCAGCATAACGAGTTTTTTAGAAACGGTGGAATCACCGACAATACCGTGGAAGGCGCGTCGTGCTCTGGTTATTGGGAGGCTGACCGCCTTCAGACCGTTGGTTGAGGGGCGAGTGGCGGTTGATAAGGTTGTCTTCCGCCCCTAGGCGGTCGTCCTTGAGCACCCTCCTCAACCGTCGTCGGTTGGTTCGGGTCGTTCATCAACGCGGGCTGACGGAATGGACTCTCTCGCCATGTCGGCCCCCCAGTCCGGCGCTTCTGAAAGATCGACCGGTCCGGAGAGACACAAGCAGCCCTTGGGGTATTGGCGGTGACCGTTTCGTCCTTGATAGTTCTGCTTGGTTTCAAGAACTATCGCTCTCCGCTCGGATGGTGAAGCTTGACCTAGGTGAAAGCGAAGAACCTCAACCAGAGGTAGAGTGTGGTCATCAACTGGACCAGCAGCATCGTCGGCAGGCCGTAGCGCAGGTAGTTGCGGAAGGTGATCGGCTCGCTGGTGCGCTCGGAGATGCTCACCGCGGCCATGGTGGCCGCCGAGCCGACGATGGTGCCGTTACCGCCGATGGCCGCCGAGACCGACAGTGCCCACCACAGCGGCTCGGCCGCCTCGGGGGCCAGGCCCATCAAGGCCACCGAGTGCGTGATGATGGGGATCATCACCGCCACGTAGGGTACCGCCGAGAAGAGGGCCACGCCCAAGGTACTGCCCCAGAGGATGATCATGGTGAACCAGAAGGGATCCGTGGTCAGTCGGGCCAGGCGCTCGCCGATCCAGGCGATGACACCGATCTCCTGCAGGGCGCCGGTGATGACGAACAGCCCGATGAAAAAGAAGATCAGCGGCCACTCTACGTGGGACAGTAGGTCCTTGATCTTCTCCGGGTTGAGCAGCATCAGCAGGCTCGCCCCGAAAAGGGCCACCACGGCCACGTGTACACCCAAGCCCGGCAGGACGGTGAAGCCGACGATCACCAAGCCCAGCACGCTCAGGCTGATCGCCGTCTGCTTGCGGTCCTTGATGTAATGGGCTTCGTCGAAGGTCGGCTTGTAGGGCCGTCCCCCGGCGCGGATGATCCTGCGGTTGGCCAGGTTGATGTAACCCAGGGTCAGCGCCAGGGCGACGATGGACATCGGCCCCAGGGTGACGATGAAGTCGTTGAAACTCAGCCCCACCGCCGAGCCGATCATCATGTGGGGCGGATCACCGATCAGGGTGGCCATCCCGCCGATGTTCGAGGCCAGGGTCAGGGCCACCAGCAGCAGGATGGGTTTGCGGTGCAGGGCGTCGGAGGAGATGATGGCGATGGGGCCGAGGAGCAGGATGGTGGTGACGTTGTCGAGGAAAGCGCTGAACACCGCCGTGATCACGCAAAGCGAGAACATCAGCAGGCCGTAACGGCCCTTGGTCCAGCGGACGGCCTTGAGCGCCACGTACTGGAAGATGCCGGTGCGGCCGATGATCCCGGCGATGATCATCATCCCGATGAGCAGCCCCAGGGTCTCGAAGTCGATGTACTCGATCCAGGCCGTGTGGAGGTCGATGACCCGGGTTACTAAAAGCACCAGGGCGCCGAAGAGGGCCGCCTTCGCCCGGCTGACCCAGTCGGTGACGACGGAGAGGTAGACGAAGGCGAAAACGACCAGGGCGATGATCAGCCGATAATCTATTTCCATCGGACCCTCGGTTCACAACCCGGCGGGCGGTGGGCGGGTTCAGGCGGGGTAGCCGTTGGCGGCGTCGATCTCGTGGATGAAGGCCATGAAGTCCCGGGCGCTCTCCAGCCTCATCAAGCGCTTGCGATTCTCAGCGGACTGGCACATCCGCGAGAGCTTGCCCAAGAGTTGGACGTTGAGCTCCGGATTCGAGGAGGGGGTCAGCAGCAAAAAGACCAGGTGCACGGGTTCGCCGTCGACGGATCCGTAATCGACGCCCTCGGCGTGGAGGGCGAAGCCCAGCACGGGGAAGCGGGCCGAGCGGATACGGGCGTGGGGCATCGCCACGCCGTAGCCCATCCCCGTCGAGGAGAGCTCCTCGCGCTCGAAGATGGCCTCGCGGGCCTCCTCGAGCTCGCCGATGCGCCGCGAACGCCCGGCGGCCTCGATCAACACGGTCAGCAACTCGCTTTTGTCAGTGGCCGCGCAGTCCAGCAGAACGGCCTTCTTTTCCACGGCTTCGGAGAGATTCATCGCTGTGGTCCTCCTAAAACCAAAAGCCAACCGCGGCGCCGAGAACTGCGGCGCGGGCTTCGAGCGTGGGTATCGTTCCTCGGCGCCGGCGCGAGACCTTTGCCGACTTCGGAGCGGCGGGCTCGCGTCCGGCCCGGCGTTGGCACGTTTCTTGCAGCGGAGCGGGGCAGCCTGACTTGCGATCAGCGTCCGCCTCCGCAAGAAACGTGCCAACGCCTCGCCGGTGGTCGCGACGGCGCGGTTCCCGGCAAAGGCGGGTCGGCAAAGGTCTCGCCGGTGCGGCCGCTGGCAACACAGGGGCGTGGGTGGGTGTGCCCGTTTTTTATCAAGGCCCGTCACTCACCGGGCGGAATACTAGTTTAAACAAACCCCTTTTTCAACACTCGTCATCAGTGAGGTGCGGGGGCTTGGTTTTCCAGCGGCGGTGCATCCAGTACCAGTCGCTGGGATAGCGGCGGATCCAGGCTTCGAGGGCGGCGGCGTAGAGCCTGGTCAGTCGGAGCTCTTCGGCCTCGGGGTCGGCGTCGGGATCGGCTGCGACGGGGGGGCTGATCCAGGCGTGGAGTTGCGCGCCCTCGCGGCGGGAGAAGCCGAAGCAGACCGGGACGCCGAGGCGGCGGGCGAAGTAGGCCGGTCCTCGATGGAAGCTGGAGGGCGTGCCGAGGAAGTCGATGAAGCGGCCGTCGGGTCCGGCGTCCTGGTCGGCCAGGATGTAGAGGACCCGGTTGGCCCGCAGGGTGCGCAGGACCGGTCGGGCGCCTTCGTCGACGAGGAGCACGCTGTTGCCGGCCTTGCCCCGCAGGCGGTTGAGCAGGCCGTCGACGAGTTGGTTGTGCTGGCGGGTGGCCAGGGCGGCTCCAGAGTGGCCGTGGGCGTGGATGTAGGCGGCGGCCAACTCCCAGGGGCCGGTGTGGGCGGTGGCCAGGATGACGCCGCTGCCCCGGCGTCGCGCGGCGGCGAGGTGTTCGAGACCGTCGACGCTCATCCAGCGCTCGCGGCGGGCGCCCCGGAAGTAGGGCAGACGGATGAAGTCCAGCAGGTTCTGGGCCACCTTGACGAAGTTGCGTCGGGCGATACGGGCGGCGCGGCGCCGGGGGACGCCCAGCCGCTCGGTTATGTTGCGCTTGGCGATGCGCCGCCGCCGTCCCAGCGCCAGATAGAGCAGGTTGCCCAGGTACCAGCCGCGGAAGCGCGCCCAGACTCGGGGTAGCAGGTTGGCGGTGATGAAGAGCCACCAGACCAGCAGATGCTCGAGACGGTGTCCGAAGGTGGGTTTGTATTCCGTGTTCATCGGCCCGGCCTCCCCGGGTGCGCATTGATGACGGCCGTCAAACGATCGAGGAGTCCGTCAGCGTCATCGATCTCCAGGCGGCGCTCCAGCCAGACGAGGTTCGGGATCCGTCCGGAGTCGAGCTTGACGGCGTCCTTGCCCGTGGTGACGGGCAGGGCTCCCGGGTGGACGGCCAGCAGCTTGTCGAGATGTTCGAGGGTTCCGGCGTTGTAGGCGCTGTGGTCGGGCAGGGGCATCCGGGCGACGAGCTCGGCGCCCAGGCGCTCCAGATCGGCGAAGAAGGAGTTCGGTCGGGCGATTCCGGCGAAGGCGACCACCCGGCGGCCGGCGAGTTCATCCAGCGACCGGCGCTCCCCCCGGTGATTGGCCAGGGCCACGGGCTGGAAACGCCCGGCCAGACAGAATGGTTCGGGGAAGCGACGGCGCAGCGCGGTGAGTTCGTCGGGGCGTGAACCGAAAAGGACCACGGCGTCGGCGTTGCGCAGTTCGTCGAAGGGGGCGCGGAAACGCCCCAGGGGCGGCGGGTGGGCGGCGCCCCCGAGGCGGGAGCGCCAGTCGTCGGCGGGCAGGGCGGCGAGGTCGAAGTCGCGGTGTAACCGGCGGTGCTGCAGGGCGTCGTCGACGATCACGGCCTCCACGCCGGGAAGCGTCGCGGCGAGCTGGGCGGCCCGGGCCTTGATGCGCCCGCTGACCACGGGGGAGCCGAGGAGGCGTTGGGCCAACCAGACCGCCTCGTCGCCGGCCTCCTTCGCCGGAACCAGGGGTCCGGCGCCCCGGCTGACCACGAGGGGCTCGCTGGAGCGACGGGCCGCCTCTCCGCCGTAGCCCCGGTTGACCAGGGCCGCCTTCAAGCCCCGTTCGCGTAAGCTTTCGGCCAGCCGGGCCGCCAGGGGGGTCTTGCCCGAGCCGCCCAAGGCCGGGTTGCCGACGCCGATCACGGGGACGTCGGCCCGGTAGCGCCGACGGAGGCCGTCGAGGAGACGGTCGGCGTACAACCCCGCCGTGTAGAGCTGGGCGGCGATCCAGGCGGGCAGGCGCAGCGGTCCACGGGGCGTCTTCACCGGCACGGCCTTGGAAGGTGCTGCTTCATCAAGGGGTTGTCACCTTTTGCGTCAGGCTGGAAACCGGCTGCAAACACCAGGCAATCCAGCACAAGATATTCCAGGATGGCGTCATGGAACGTGTTCGGGACGAGCCGGGCTGATTGGGAGAGCTTTGCCGGTCACTCACCGTCTCGTCGAAAAGGCCGTCTTGCGGTGCATCTAGTACGCCGCCATGACGATGCTGGTTGTTAATACAATGCTTACGAGCAAATAGACATCATTCGGCAGGGCTGGTTTCATGAATGCTGGTAGCTGGATCGCCAACAGCTCGAGCTTGCCTTACCCGCCACTTTCGGGCAACTCTGTTCGATGACAGGCAACTGTTGCGCGCCACATGCATTATCAGCGGGAGGCGACAATGTTCCGGTCCGATCGAGAAAGCGCCCGCCTTGATTGTCCACGGTACAACAGAATCAGCGCGCGCTGAGGATATACCGCGTCCATTGCCTATCGGTAACTGTTTATTGGGCTTGCGAGTCCAACGAATGTGAGGGCGCGGCCGCACGGACGATAAATGATACGTCGGCACCCCAACCCGGTATCGATCCCGCTATCAGACGTTCTTTCAGGCGGTTAGCGATGAAAGAACACTCGTCAATGATAGCACAGGGGGCGTTTCCGGTAAACCGTTACCCTTATTGACTTTGCCCGCACTGCGCTGGTAAACTTCAAGGTCCCCGGATGAATCGTCCGGCGGACCTTCAAGTATTTATGCAGGAGAAGCTGTCGCGGACCCCAAGGGAGCTCCCGTGCGACGACCCCGCGTGCGCATCGCCAACGTCCACCCCGATTCCCACCGCGAGTACCGGTTGGCCCAGGGGCTGCCGCGCTACAACTCGGAATGGATCGAGCTGCAGAACGTCAGCGAGCTGCCCGTCAACGTGGCCGGCTACTTCATCATCAACGGCGGCGGTTACGAGTTCCAGATCAACGTCATCGGCCGCGAGTCGTTGATCCTGCGCCGGGGTCAGTCCATGCTCGTGCTCACCGGGATGCCCGACAATCCGAAGGACCCCGCGCGGTGCTACATCGCCGAGGAGGCCACCCGCATCTTCCTCCAGCGCCAGGAATATATCTGGAACGTCGAAGAGGACGTGACCTTCCTCTACAAGAGCCGCGCGGACTACGAGAACGACCCGAAAAGCTACATCGACTACTACCGCTACACCAGGATGGCCAACCCCCAGGGTGAAACCCCGGGCGGCGACGAGGCGTAGCATAGACGGGAACCAGTAGATAAACCACCGGCGGCGCGCCGCCGATCAAGCAATAACATCGAGGTTACCAGCCATGAAAGCCAAGATCCATCCCAAGTACGAAGAGACCATCATCACCTGCGCCTGCGGCAACCAGATCAAGACCCGTTCCACGGTCAAGGAGATCAAGGTCGACGTCTGCAGCGCCTGCCACCCCTTCTACACCGGCAAGCAGAAGCTGATGGACACCACCGGCCGCGTCGAGCGCTACCTGCGCAAGTACGGCTTGAAGAACAAGGGCGGCGGGGACGCCGAGAGCAAGGCCGACGAGTAGACCACCGGAAACGCCTTCGTTCCCCGCGCTTGCGCGGAGTTTTTAGAGGAGAGACGATGACCAAGAAACTATTGCTCGTCCCGGCCCTGATGCTGGGCCTGGTCGCTCTGGCGTTGGTCGGCTGCGAGGATGACGCCGAGCCCGTCGAGGACGGCGGCGACGGCGAGGCCGCCGAGGGTGAAGCAGCCGGCGGCGATGCCGCCGTGGACTTCACCGCCAAGGGCTTCGACGGCGAGACCTACAAGCTCTCAGACTACGAGGGCGACCTGATCTTCCTCAATTGCTTCACCACCTGGTGCGCCCCCTGCAAGGAAGAGATGCCCCACCTGATCTCCCTGGCCGAGGAATACGCCGACCAGGGCTTCCAGTTGATCTTCATCAAAGAAGACCAGGGCAACGACGAGACCATGCAGCAGATGATCGACGAGATGGGCATCACCCAGCCGGTGCTGCTGGCCGGCCAGCCGCCGCTCTACGACAACGACGACTACTGGGATTTCTACAACCACGGCGGCAGCGTCCCGGCGACCTTCGTCATCAACGCCGACTTCGAGCTGATCAAGGAAGAGACCATCATCGGCGCCCGCGACGAGGCCACCTTCCGCGCCCTGATCGAGAAGTATCTGCCGTAAACTCCACGGCCCGCGGGGATTAGCCCCCGGGCCGTCTCTCTAACCCTGCTTATCAGTAAACACGCATGATCGGAGGCAGTGATGAAACAGTCAGCCCCTTTCATTCTAACCCTCGTGGCGCTTTTCGCCCTGGTCGGTCTGAGCGCCTGTTCCGACGAGACCGAGGAGACCGGGCAGGTCGATGAACCAGCCGGAAGCACCGTCGACCAGACGGAAGCTCCCGCCGATACGACGGATTCCAACCCGTCTGGAAGCTCGAGCGATACACGGCTCGTCGCCGACATCACCGGAGCCACCCTCCAGGGCGAGCTGTTCTCCCTGGCCGATCATCGCGGCTCCGTGGTCGTGCTGAACTTCTTCGCCACCTGGTGCGGGCCTTGCCGGGCCGAGATACCGGAGCTCATCGAGCTCAACCGCGAGTACGGCGACGAGCTGATCCTGGTCGGCATCAGCCTCGACGACACCGCCGACGTGCTGCCCGGCTTCATCGCCGAGACAGGCATCGATTACCCGGTGCTGCACCTCGACGCCCTGACCGATCCCGAGGCCGTGATGGGCTATTACTCCTTCTCGGCCATCCCGACCACCTTCATGGTCAACCGCGACGGCACGCCGGGCGAGATGATCGTGGGCTCCCGGGACAAGGCGACCTTCCGGGAGATCTTCGAGGGTTACCTGTAGGACGTTGTCACCGTCGCGCCGGCCCCGTCACGGTTTTTGCGCGTCGAGCCCTCCCACTGGCGGGGAGGACTCGGGCAAAAACACGTGCCGGGGCCTTGGTTTACTCCCATTGCACCCTGTAGGGCGGCTCCTGCGTTCCCCCAACCGTGGGTGGAGGCCCGTTTCATCAGTGGTGGAATGGCGACGAGTTGGACGATGATCCACGGCGGCGGGGGGCGGAGCCCCCGCCCTACGTGACAAGCTCAAACGGACCGACCTGAAGGTCGGCCCCTACGTTCCCCCAACCGGGGATGGAGGCCCGTTTCA
>CAZOOP010000027.1:0-34429 GCA_964581465.1 uncultured bacterium | reverse complement strand
AGGCCCGTTTCATCAGTGGTGGAATGGCGACGAGTTGGACGATGATCCACGGCGGGGGGCGGAGCCCCCGCCCTACGTGACAAGCTCAAACGGGCCGACCTGAAGGTCGGCCCCTACGTTCCCCCAACCGGGGATGGAGGCCCGTTTCATCAGTGGTGGAATGGCGACGAGTTGGACGATGATCCACGGCGGCGGGGGGCGGAGCCCCCGCCCTACGTGAAAAGATAAAAACGGGCCGACCTGAAGGTCGGCCCCTACGCAATCCTATAACCATCCCAGGCGTTCGCCGTCCTACAGCCGGTACTCCTGGTGTTCCTCGGGCGGGGAGATGCGGTCGCGCAGGATCACCTCGGCGGTGGCCCGCTTGTAGCGCTCGAGACCGCCGGGAGTCAGCTCCTTGGCGAACACGCGCAGCCGCTTGTACTCCCGGCTCTCGAAACGGCTCCACTCGTCGTGGACCTTGTGGTTGAATTCCAGCTCCTGGTGGGCGTCGATATACTCGAGGCCCAGCTCGTTGGCGTCGCGGATGAAAGTGACGGCGAACATGGCCGACAGGCCGCGGTTGCGGTACTTCTCGGTGACCCCGGCGAAGAACAGATCGAGCTGCTTGGTGGTCCGCCGGGCCTTGAAAATCTTGAAGATGCCGAAGGGCAGCAGCTTGCCCTTGGCCTTCTGGATTCCCTCGGTGATGTCGGGCATGCCGACCAGGAAGCCGGCGACCTCGTCAGCGTCGGGGTCGATCGGTCGACCGACCTCGTCGGGATCGATCTTGTAGATGAACTTGATGAAGTGCGGGTCCATGATCCGCAGGTAGTCCTTGATCAGCTTGCGCCCCTCCTCCGGGGTCATCTCGACGTAGCCGTAGACACTCTCGAAGGTCTCGTTCAAAATCTTGACGAAGTTGTCGAGGTGGGGCTTGATGTGCCGCGTCTTGTTGAACTCGACCAGCACGAATCCCTGGCGCTCCAGGCGCCGCTTGATCTTGGCGTAGATCTGCGGGGGCTCGGCGGGGATCTCGATGCGGAAGACCCGGTAATCGAAGTCCTTAGTGTAGCCGCAGGCCTCTACGAAACGGGGCAGGTAAGGGTGGTTGTAGTAGCTGGCGATGGTCGCCCGCTGCTCGTAGCCCTTGATCAGCATGCCCTCGGGGTCGGAGTCTGAGAAGCCGTGCGGCCCGGTGATGGTCTCCATCCCCCGCTCCCCGGCCCACTCCTCGACGGAGTTGAGCAGCCCGCGGGCGACCTCGAGGTCCTCGATGCAGTCCAGCAGGGCGAAGCGGGCGTTCTTTGTGCCGAAGCGCTCGTTCATGCGGTGCTGGATGATGCCCATGATCCGCCCGACGGTCCCGCCGTCGCGCCGGGCCACCCAGAGGGCGGCCTCGGAGTGCTCGAAGACCGGGTTCTTGTCCGGGCGGTAGTACTCCCACTCGGTGTCGTAGAGCGGCGGCACCCACTGGGACACGCCGCGGTAGAGCTCGGCGGGATAGTAGATGAACTCGCGCAGCTCGCGTTTGTTACGAACGTCGACCCGGCTGATCTCGGTTGTATTGGTGGTTTCCTCGGCTGCGGATTCCCGGGCCATCGGCCGCCCCCTCGTCGCTTGGCCGTCCGTGGACGGTGAAGACAGGATGATAAACTGGTTAATGTAGACAAAGCAGTATTATACCTCCAAGAGCGCTTCGATGCATCCCCCCAGATTCGTCGACGTTGCCCGGCGCCGCGACGGCTGGTAAGATGGAAGGGAGTCGGAGCGCACCCGGCCGCCGCGCGACCTTCGCGAAAACACACCGTATCCAGGACAGTGGACCGTGACCGGCGCGGCGGCTTTGGCTCGTTTCTTGCGGAATTGCGCGGTGGTTCGACCGAATGCTTACCCCGCCCCGCTGCAAGAAACGTGCCAAAGCCGGGGTGCCTTTGCGCGGCAACCGTGCGATGGTTTTCGCGAAGGTCGCGTCGGGGTAGCTGATCCGCCCGACTATCCCCTACAACACCCGGAGAGGTCATGGAGCATCCCGTCTTCCCCGCCGCTGCCCTGAGCTTCCTGAGCGATCTGCGGCAAAACAACGACCGCGTCTGGTTCAGCGAGAATCGGCACTACTACGACAACGTCATCGTCCCTGCGCTCAGCGAGACGCTGGCCTACCTCTGGGAGGGCGTCAAGGAAGCTTATCCGGATTACGTCGCCATCCCCAAGGTCAACAAGAGCTTCTACCGTATCTACCGCGACATTCGCTTCTCGAAGGACAAGTCGCCCTTCAAGACCCATATCGGCGTGCTGGTCTATCGCAAGGTGCGCAAGCAGAGCCCCTTCATCTACCTCCATTTCGCGCCGGAGGAGGTCTTCTGGGCCTGCGGACTCTACGCCCCGGAGATGCCCCTGGTGCGTCGCTACCGCGAGTGGATCGCCGATTCTCAGATCAACCGCCGCCTCGGCGAGGCGATCGAGCGCGTCCGCGAACGTTACACGGTCAACGAGCCCCAGATGAAGCGCGTCCCGAGGGAGTACAAGGATGTCGAGCTGCCCTATCCGGAGCTGCTTCGCTACAAGGGCATTTACGCGCACCAGGACCGCGAGCCCGGAGACTGGCTGGAGACGGAGCCCTGGCTGGATGAGGCGATAGAGCTCTGCCGCTACTGCCGGCCGTTCATGGATTTGATCGAGGAGTGGGCCGACTACCTTCCGGGCTCGGAGAAGTAGTCCGGTCCAGGCTCGTTGAAACTGTGCGGGATACCGGGCTACGCCTGGAAACCGGATGACGGACTACTCCGACCGTTGTGAGCAGAGGTCAACGGACTGCGCAACGCCCATTCATTATGTTCTCTCTGTATACCAGCCTACCAGACCGACACCGACGACTTGTCGTCGGGGCGTCCGACGGCTATACTAGAGCTAATCACGGCATCCCCAAGCCAACGAGTCCAGCGAGGAGTCGAGGTGAAGATAACACCCCAAGAAATCCACCGCCAGGAGTTCACCCGCGCAATGCGCGGCTACGCCGTGGAGGAGGTCGACGCCTTCCTCCAACGGGTGGCCGACGAGCTGGAGCGGGTCGTGAACGACAACGCCAAGCTGCGCGACACTGTGAAGACGTTGGAGGGGCAGATCGCCGAGTACCGGCGAATGGAGAAGAACCTGGAGCGTACGCTGATGACCGCCCAGGAGGCCGCCGACACGATGTCTCGGGCGGCCGAGGAGAAGCGGGACACGGTCATCCGCCAGGCCGAGGTCCGCGCCGAGGAGATCGTCCACCAGGCCCAGCGCCGTCGCGACGAGCTGCGCAACGAACTCATCAACCTGCAATCGCAGAAACGGACGATGGTCGCCCAGTTGCGGGCCTTGATCGATTCCCAGACCCGCCTGCTCGACGACTTCGAACTCAGCGGTTTCGATCCCAACCCCGGGGACCAGGAAGAATCCCTGCCCGACGAGCTGGATCTCAACCAGCCCTGAGCCTCATCGCTCGGAGGTCATCGCTATGCGAGCCGTCATCATCGTGATCTGCGCTTTGGTCTGCCTGGTCGGCGCTCAGGGTATCGAGGAGCTGATCGCCGACGCCAACATCGCCTACCGCAACGGCCAGCTCGATCGAGCCGAGATGCTTTACGAGCAGGTCCTGTCCCTCGAGCCGGACAACGCCGTGGCGACCAACGGCCTGGGATTGGTGGCCATGGCCCGGGGCGACTTCGAACGCGCCCTGGAGCACATGCTGCCTCTGCTCAGCGAGTTTCAGAACGACCCCAACTTCCTGTTCAATCTGGGCACCATTTACAAGGCGCTGGGGGATTATCCCAACGCCATCGACGTCCTCGAACAGGTCCTGGCTCTGGTGCCGGACAATCCCCCCGTGCTGGCCGGCCTGGCCGAGAGCCAGCTGAAGGAGGGGCATTACGACGCCGCCCTGAGCCACACCCGCCGCCTGGTGGAGATTCAGCCCGATAATCCCGATTATCAGTATCTGCACGGGATGGCTTTCTATCTGCTCGAGAACTGGGTTCAGGCCCAGAAGAACCTCTCGACCGTCCTCGCCCTCGAGCCGACCTACCTACTGGCCTACGAGCCGCTGTTCGAGGCCCACTTGGCCCTCAACGACGTCGGTGCGGGCCTGGAGTTGGCCGAGGATTGGGTGGCCCTGGATTCAACCAACGGCTGGGCCTGGCGCTGCCTGAGTCTGGCCCGGATCAAGCAGAGCGATCTGGCCGGCGGGCACGAGGCCGCCGTGCTGATGCTCAAGTACGGTCGGGTCGACAACCAGTTGCTCAAGATCGTCAGCCACTGGCTGCGGGCCACCGACCGCGGCGACGAGGCCCGGGCGCTCTGGCAACGCGCCGTCGAGCTCGAGCCCTACAACATGGTGGCCCACGGTGAGCTCGAACGGAGCTAACCCTTCGCAGCGTCGTCCCGTCGACCCCCGGAGCGAGCTCATCGCCCTGGGTCTGCTCACCGCCGCCGCCCTGCTCTTCCTTCTGCTGTTCCACTCCGCCGCATCCCCGGCTCCGCCCGAAACCGAGCCCCCCGTCGTCGGCTACCTTTACGTCTGCGGCGACGCCGTCGCCCGCCCCGGCGCCTACCCCTTCCGCCTCGATCACCGCCTGTCACCGCGCGAGGTCTACCTGCGTGCCGGTGGTGATTCCACCCTGGTCGAGCACCTGCCCGAACTCGAGATCGTCCCGCCTCAGCTCGTAGTCTTCGAGCGTTCGATGCTGCGCTCCGGCGGCCGAATCGATATCAACGACGCCCCGGCGGCGCTGTTGGAGAGCCTGCCCGGTGTCGGTCCCGTGCTTGCCGGGCGGATCATCGACACCCGACCCTTCACCGCCATCGAAGACTTGCTCGCCGTGGAGGGCATCGGGCCAACGACCCTGGAGCACCTGGCCCCGCTGATCCGCCTGCGCTGACCCCCCGCCATTCCCGCCGTCCCCGCCGCTTTTCCTTGGTACACACCAGCTTACCCTATCGCACGCGGACCGCAAAGCAGCCTTGCCACTTTCGAGAAACGGCTTCCACTCAGATAGAGTTTCTCCTTAACAGGCGACTTGAAGCCTGCTAGCTTTATACCAGATAGAAGTATACTGACTGTTTACTTTGGCGGAAAGTTCGAGCTTGGTTTACCATCTATTCGGGATTGTTGATTGGAGCTCTCGATGAGCTGAATCCTACGAGTGACGATGATACTGGTCCTGTTCGGCCTGGGGTGCGAATGTCCGATCGTTCCTCTCCTCGATGATGTCGGTGACGTGGTTCAGATAACCTATGATCCCGGTTCCGTCGGGATCCACGTACCTCAACAGGTTGTTGGCCGCGTAGGTGTAGCGGTTGACGGCGCCGGGAAAGCTCGCGGGATCGTAGGCCGCTAGACGCAGCCGGAAACTTGGCTACGTCGCGCAACCCAACCTCAGACCGTTGGAAAGCCCGCACCCGTCACCCCCGACGACAACGAATCCTCCTGCCGGTCGTCCGGCGATAATCCCCCGTGACTCCGCCGCCGGTTTTTGCTATCCTAGAATCCCAGAAGAGATAACCCATCCGGCAGACCTCTGACCGAGCCGCCGTATACCACGCCTGTGAGCGTGCTCAGCGGTTGGAAGGCGGAACCGTCGGTGGCTCTTCCGGGGTTTTCTTTTTCTCCCCGCCCGATCCATCCCGCCACCAAATCCTCACCCGGTCCCCGCGAGGGTAACGCCATGGAAGACAGCTTCGACTTCCAAACCATCTCCACCCAGACCGACGACAGTGAGAACGTCGACTACTTCCCGCCGTCCTATCGCATCGGGCGGACCAAGTACATCGTCATCACCGGCGGGGTGATGAGCGGGGTGGGCAAGGGGGTCTTCAGCGCCTCGCTGGCCCATCTGCTCGGCCATTACGGCTTCAGCGCCAGCCAGATGAAGATCGACGGCTACCTCAACTACGACGCCGGGACGCTCAACCCCTACCGCCACGGCGAGGTCTTCGTCCTCGAGGACGGCACCGAGTGCGACATGGACCTGGGCACCTACGAGCGCTTCCTCGACGAGAACCTGACCCGGGACAACTACCTCACCTCGGGCAAGCTCTACACCCACGTGCTGGAGAAAGAGCGCCGCGGCAAGTACCTGGGCCGCGACGTATTGGTGATCCCCCACGTCACCGGCGAGATCAAGAACTTCATCCGCACCCTGGCGATCCGCAAGCCCTACGACATCGTGCTGATCGAGATCGGCGGCACTGTGGGCGACATCGAGAACCTGCACTTCATCGAGGCCGCCCGCGAGCTTTACGTCGCCGAGGGACGAGAGAACGTGATGTTCTGCCACGTCACCATGGTGCCCTATAACGAGGCCTCCGGCGAGCAGAAATCCAAGCCCACCCAGCACTCGGTCAAGAAGCTCCTCGAGATCGGCATCCAGCCAGACATCATCGTCGGGCGCTGCCCCGTGGGCATCCACCCCAAGGTGCGCCAGAAGATCTCCCTGTTCTGCAACGTGCCCCAGGATAACGTCATCAGCTCGCCCGACGTATCCAGCATCTACATCCTGCCCCACCTCCTCGAGCGCCAGAAGCTGGCCGACACCGTCACCGAGCGTCTGAAGCTCTCCATGCCCATGCGCCGCGATCCCAGCGGTAAGAGCCGCCCCCTGGCCCGCTACGTCGAACACTACAGGGCCGAGGAGCTGCCCGTGCTCACCGTGGCCATCACCGGCAAGTACGCCACCCTCAAGGACTCCTACGTCAGCATCGTCAACTCTCTCGAACACTGCGAGGTCGCCCTGGGATGCCGCGTCGAGGTGGCCTGGATCGAGACCACGGAGATCAACACCGACGCCGACCTCGAGCGGATGCTCCCCGAGAACCTCGGAGCCGTGATCGTCCCCGGCGGCTTCGGCGCTCGGGGCGTCGAGGGCAAGATCAGGGTCATCCGCCACTGCCGCGAGAACGGCGTGCCTTTCCTGGGCATCTGTTACGGTTTCCACTTCGCCGTGGTCGAGTTCGCCCGCCACGCCCTGGGCCTCGAGGACGCCCACACCACCGAGGTCGACGCCCAGACCCCCCATCCCGTCATCGACCTGTTGCCCGAACAGCGTAAGAAACGCAAGCTGGGCGGCACCATGCGCCTGGGCGGTCACACCGTCAAGCTGCGTCCCGAGTCCCGGGCCGCCGAGCTCTACGGCGGCGCCGCCGAGGTCGTCGAACGCTTCCGTCACCGCTTCGAGTTCAATAACGACTACCGTGAGGCCTTCGAAGAGGCCGGGATGCGCTTCTCCGGCACCACACCCGACGGCGGGATCATGCAGGTTCTCGAGCTGTCCGGCCACCCCTACTTCATGGCCAGCCAGTTCCATCCCGAGTACACCAGCCGCCCCCAGGCCCCCAACCCGCTGTTCCTGGGGTTGATGAAAGCGGGACTGGATAGGCGAAGAGGGAAGGCCTAGCTCGATTAACAGTGTCTCGCATAATCGCCGTGAATCGTCGGAAACAGTTCATCCGCACCCGTACCATTCATGTTTGCCCCGTAGGGTTGGGATTTCGGGAGCAGTCCCGCATCCCAACCTCGTTTTTGTATGGCGGCGGGGGACGGAGCCCCCGCCCTACGTGTGTTTGGTTTTTTTATCATCGTCATCGGCGCATTGTCATCGGCATATGATGAATCGCCGCGAAGCGCCGGCGGTGTTGGTGGCGAGGTGGGCCAGGTAGACGCGGGGGGGGGGTAGGTATCCGTACATAGGGTGTGGCTGTTGAGGCTGAGGAGGATCAAGGGGTATCCCGCGACAATCGGGCTGCTGTATTGACAAACCTCGTCTTTACGATGAGTTTTTTCTAAGGTATACTAAGCTAACATTATAGATTACCTGTACTTAGCCGCAGACCATCGTCTGCATTGTATCGGGAAACAATCAGGAGTAATCCATGTCCTACTACTGCAAAGACTGGAAGGCCCGCTACCTGAAGGTCGAGATCGACCCGCCCGGACTGCGGCGTCGCGGCGACTTCTTCGTCGTCGAGGGGACCGTCACCAATGTCGGCCCCTGCATCCTGCGCCATCCACAGTTGAAACTCCATCTACGCTACGAGGGCTTCCCCGAGCCCCTGCTCCAGGATGTGGTCCACCTGACCCAGCGGGCGCTCAAGCCCGGGATGACCGCGCCCTTCCGCATCGAAGGCGAGTACGAGGGCTTGATGGAGGACCGGGACCTCAGCGTCGAGCTGTGGCTGATCGAGGACGGCCGCCGATGATCTTCCGCCGCAGCTTCTCGACACTTGACCCGCGCCGGGCGCACAGCCATCGACCCAAGCTCGAGCCCGTCCCCGGCGCCGAGACCTGGCGTGAGCATATCGTCCTGGGCGACCGCCGGGCGCTGATCCAGCGCGGTGACGTGCTGCTGGTCGCCGGGCAGCGTGTCGACGAGCTCTCCGAGGCCTTCGGCGCCCTGGTGACCTACTTCACCCGCTCGGTCTACTACCACGCCATGGTCTACGACCACGCCTGGAACTTCTGGCACGCCTTCCAGACCCATGTCTTCCAGACCAATGTGCCCGATTTCTTCTTCAAGGAAACCGACGTGGCGCTGAGCTGGCTGCGCCCCCGGCGACGCGACGCGCGGCCGCTGACCAGGCTCGAAGCCGCCCGGGTGATCGCTTTCTGCGCCAGACAGAACGGCAAGAAGTACGACCTCTGGGCCAACCTGAGCTTCCTCTTCCGCGCCGACGGCACGATGTGGATTCCGGCCTGCATCCGGCCCGTACTCTGGCGCCTGTTCCAGGACCGCAACTGGCTGCGCAACCCCAACCGCTGGCACTGCTCGGAGCTGGCGGCGGCGGCCTGGCTCGTCGGCGCCGGCGTCGAGTTCGTCGACGGGATGGAGCAGAAGATCTTCGTTTCCCCCGCTGATATCTACGATTCCCTCTACACCGAGCTGGTCTGTACGTTGAAGATCTCCGGCGGGGCCTTCCAACTGCTCACCAAGACCACGCCCAGCGATGAGGAACACGAGGCTGGGCCGGCTAGAAGCCGGCGTCCCCCACGACGTCCGGCCGGATGAACAAGCGCTGAAGCAAGAGCCCGTTGCGCTCACCGACCGGACGGCCCACGCGCCGTCCGGTTTTGTATTATACTCAGCCTTCAAAGCAGACCGGAATGCGGACCGGTTTTTGAAGTACCCTCCGAGACCTTCGCCAAACCTTCACTCGGCAGGCCGCCGTGCCCGGGCCCGGCTTTGGCACGTTTCTTGCGGAGTCGCCCGCACCGTTTTCGTCAGGCCGCCGCCTCGGCGCAAGAAACGTGCCAAAGCCTCCCCGTAGAATGAACGTTGGCTTCGTCGGCCCGAGGGCTGGTTTGGCGAAGGTCCTTCAACCCGGATAGCCAACAATGGAACCATCCAAAAAGATCGAGTGGCCGCTCAAGCCCGAACGCTGGCAGCCGCCGCCGCTGATCGGTCAGGCGCTGTTGATCACCACGGTCTCCCCGGGTGGAACGCCCCATGTGGAGCCGACGCGGCGGTTGACGACGCTGACCGACGATCCGCCGCTGGTGGGCCTGGCGTTGAGGGAATCGACCACGGCGCAGCGCCACCTGCGCAAGAGCAAGGATTTCGTGGTCAACGTCGTCGGCGCGGAGCAGGCGGCGCTGTGGTGGGCGGCGGGCAACGAGGAGCACGGCGGCCTGGATAGGGTGACCCGCCTGGGGATCACGCTGGAGCGCTCGAAGAGAGTGACGGCGCCGCGAATAGCCGAGTGTCCGGCCCAGTTGGAGTGCGTCATCGAAGAACGCAAGGCCTTGCCCGGGGCGACGTTGTTCATCGCCCGGGTGGCGGCCTGTCTTGTCGATGGTGCCCTGGACCGCGCCCCGTCGTTGCGCGAGCGGCTAAAGCGTCTGGACCCCCTGTTCTGGCTGCGCTACGAGGAGGACTACGCTTGCGCGTTAAAGGCTCCGAAGCGGGCCTGAGCGGTTATCAACGGACCGGCAGGTGAAGCGGGGGAGGACCAAGCGGTCCTCCCCCGTCATCATTGTCGGTTTATCATTGTCGGTTTATCGGTTTTACCGAGAAGCTGTCATGCCTGTTGCAGGCGAGGCTTGTTGGTTCATCAACGGGGCGGCGCTGGCAGCTCGGGTGGTCTTTCAACCAGGGGGCTGACGAAATCCCACCAGGGTCGCCAGTGATCGGGGTCGAGCAGGTCCAGGCCGGCGGTGTCGTCGCGACGGTGGAAAAGGCTGATGGTGATCGAGCCTTCGGGCTGGACGAAGTGGTACTCGCGCCAGAACTCGGGACGGCGCAGCAGGTCGGCCTCGTGGATCAACGCTGGGCGGATGCCCAGCCGGACCTCGGCCGGATAGGGGTTGAGCACGAACCAGTCCGGTTCCCGCGCCAGGGCGTAGTCGTTGTCGTAGCGCTCGTGCCCCGGCAAACCGAGTCCGGCCAGGGAGAGTCCGTCGTGGGCGATGTGATGATCGGCGATGCCCACCAGGTCCAGGATCGGTCGATCGATGAGGAAGGGGATGGCTCCCGACGAGGTCAGGGCGATCAGGGAGTCGGCGGCGCTGTAGCGCTCGAGGTAGTCGGCGGTGTTGTGCAGGTGCTGGTTGTAGTGTCGCCGGTCTGAGAACACTATCCGTGGCTCGGCGAAGAGCAGGCCACCGACGGCGATGATCGTTATCATGGCCGCGACGATTATGCCGCGCAGTGTGCGTTTGTTGATTCTAGCCAGCACCCGGGTCCAGCCCAGGGACGCCATTACGGCCAGCACCGGCAGGATGGTTATCTGGAGCCGGTACACCATCCAGTCGCCGCCGACGGTGATCAGGTAGAGCCAGTAGAGCAGTAGCGATACGGGTAGGGGCCAGAGACGTTTCCAACGTCGCCGCCAATCGACGCAGGCCGCGCCGACGACCAGGGGGATGCTGACGAGTAGGAAGCCGACCAGATCGCTCAGGCCGCGGGAGAGCAGCCGGCCGTCGAAGCCCGTTTTGGCGTAGAAGGTGTTGGGTAGCCACTCGCCGTAGTAGGAGAGGCGAAAGACCAGGTGTCCGCCGACGATAAGGGCCGCCGGCAGGGAGAAGAGCAGCAGTCTTCGCCAGCGACCGCGCGGTCCGAGTAAGAGGTGGAGGGCGGCCAGGGCGGCGAAGAGGGCCGTTTCGGGTCGGAAGAGCACGGCCGTGCCGAAGACGGCGCCGGTAATGACCAGGCGGGCTGGACCGAGTTCCTCACGCTTGCGGGAGTAAAGCAGCAGCCAAGCCGCCGTCGAGACCGCCGCGGCGCCGATGACCGCCATGGCGCCGGTGAGCTGCCAGAAGTGAAAGCTGCCGTGAACGGCCAGCAGGCCGACCGCCAGCGGCGGCGCCCAGGAACTCTTGGGGTGTGCCGGGTCAGCGTCGTCGGACAGTCGTCGTGCCAGGAGCCATGTCAGGACCAGAGCCGCCGCTCCACTGAGTCCAGCCAGCAGCTTCAGCGCCAGGGGCCCGGCAACGCCCAGGCCCATCAGTCCGGTGCAGAGGGCCATCCAGGCGAAGCTGGTGTAGCCCTCGATGTGGGTGTCGAGATTGTAGGTGGGGCCGTGTCCCTGGAGCCAGTGCCGGGCGTAGCGCAGGAACATATAGGCGTCGTCGGCCGAGTTCCAGTGGAAGCGGGAGGCGTAGTAGAGTGAAACGCCCAGGGCCAGGAGCACGGCGACGAGGAGGATCCAGAGCAGGCGGCGTGAGTTAGTCATCGGCGGGCGGGGCTGGGGGAGCTTCGGTGATCCGGGCGTAGGGCGGAGCGAAGTACCACAGATCCCGCCACTCCTCCTCCTCGAAGCGCGGGAAGGCGTCCAGGTCGTCCCGGCGGTGGAGCACCGTGACGGTTCGTATTCGCGGCAGCATGAGATGATAGTCGCGCCAGAGATCGCCCCGGGTGGTCAGATCGACCTCGCTGAGCAGTTCGGGGAAGAAGCCGTCGAGGAACAGGCCCGGGAAGGGCTGGAGGATGATCCAGTCCGGCTCGCGTTCCAGAACGTAATCGTTGTCGTAGCGCTCGTGCCCCGGCTTGGACAGCCCCGCCAGCGAGCGGCCCTCCCGGGCGATGTGGGCGTCGCTGAGCCCCAGCATATCCACGGTCTCCAGGCCGGTGAAGTAGGGCACGACACCGGCGATGGTCACCGCCAGCAGGTCGTTTTCAGCGGAGACCCGGTTGAGCCATTCAGCGGTGCGGTGGAGGTACTCCGAGTACTCGCGGCGATGGCTCCAGAGCAGGGTCGGTTCGCCGGTGAGGTTGCTCAAGGCGCCGTGAGCGACTAGCAGGAGCAAGGGCAGGAAGGCCAGCCGACGCAACGCCGGTTTGCTCCGGGCCGACTCGATCAGGCGATTGACGCCCGCCGCCGCGGCGATCGCCAGCACCGGCAACGTGGGCAGGTAGAGACGGAAAATCATCCAGTCTCCGCCGACCAGCACCAGGTAGAGCCACCAAGCCAGAGTCGGTGCTACCAGGGGCCAGAGCCGCTTCCAGAGCTTGCGCCAGGGCGCCGCCAGGGCGGCGGCCAGCAGCGGCAGGCGGAAGAGCAGGTAATCGCCCAGGCCCTCGAGCCCGCGGACGAGCACCCGGCCGTTGAGCTCCACCTTGGTGTGGAAGGTGTTGGGCAGCCACGCGCCGTAGTAGCTGAGCCTGAAAACCTGCCAGCCGCCGACCAACAGGACCGGTGGAAGCAGGAAGAGCGCCGTGTCGCGCCAGCGCCGTTCCTTATTCGTGAGGACCTTGATCAGGGCGACCAGAGCGAAGAGGCCCGCCGCCGGACGGGTCAGCACGGCCAGGCCGAAGAGGGTCCCGCTGAGCGCCAACTCCCGCCGGCGCGTCCCTTCATCGGCGTCCGGGCGGCCCGTCAGCAGATACCAGGCTCCACTCAGCAGGGCCGTCAGCAGGGTTATCTCCATCGCTCCGGCCAGCAGCCAGAAGGCGAAGGTCCCGCTCAGCGCCGCCACCGTCACGGCAAGGGGCGCCGCTCGGGAGCCGCCCTCGCTATCCCCGAGCAGCCGCCGGGCCAGCAGCCAGATCAGGATCAACGTGGCGATCCCCGAGGCTCCACTGAGGAGCTTGACGGCCAGCGGCCCGGGGAGGCCCAATCCTGTTAAACCCGTCAGCAGGAGCAGCCACAGCGGACTGGTGTAGCCCTCGACGCGCTCGCCGGGGTTGTAGACCGGTCCGTGGCCGCTGAGCCAGTTGTCGGCGTAGCGCAGGAAGATGTAGGTGTCGTCGACTGAGTTCCACATGAACAGCTCGGCGTACACCAGAGCCAGGATCAGCGCCGCGGCCAGGGCGGCGTAGAGGACCCAGCGGTTTCGCGGCTTGGAGCTGTTAAGTGTGGTGCTCATAGCGGTTGTTCTTCTAGATGACGTCCTCACGAGAAACCGGACTGACATCAACAATCCAGCCGGCGGCATCAGGGTCGGTTTTCTCGAGTGCTTGTCAAAAGGTATGGAATCATCACAAGAAAGTGAACCAGCATCGATAACTCAGGGAGTGGCTTTTCGGGCGGGAGTGCTGATATTTGTCTTCCTAAAGGCAGCAGTTCTAAGAACCTGCGAGTTTTATTACTGCTAAAGCCTCTATTAGAGAGCACTTAGCCGCCTTTTTCACGGAAAGCTCAGAACTAAAACCATCAGTCGAGTCTTCCCGGCTCCCGGCATCTTCGTAGAGCGTGTCCAGGTTCAGGGCCACAAAGCAACGCCCGGATAGAGACAGCCTACTAAGCTATAGAGCATTGGGATTATCACCCGGTTATGGACCGGCACCTCCAGCTAACAGCTTGCCAATCATTGCTTTATAGCTCTTACCGCCGCCATTGTCATGCAATTGATTTGTGGCGATCAATTGCTTCTTGTTCATTTATGCTTTCTTGTTCTTCTTGGTTTAATGATGTGTGAGGATGGAGGCTGTAGGTCCCGTCCAAGGTTTATAGTCCCGATAGTGAGCGATACGCCGGCTGTGGTCCATCGTCTGCTTTGGTGCCTGTATCCGTTTATCCGCCTTCACTAGTTGACGCCCTGCTTAGAGCTTCACAAAGCCTCCTCGTCACGGCGGCTCGTCGAGGCGGCTCCCCATAAATACAGTTACTGATCCAGTTTCTCATGATGATACCAAAGAATTCAATTACAGGTCACCAGCGAGGCTTGTCTGTTCAGGAAGGTGTGACAATTCCATCCGGATAATTACCATCGGTTCGGGAAGGGATCGACCCTGGCGCACAGTCGCCCTCATTAGTGACATCTTGCTGTTTCTACAATTCGAGCGTAGAGAGGATAGCACAGTTCGGTAGGTTTCATAACACCGGTGGAAAAGCCGACGGCGCCCGCGTGACCCTGCATTGACAACCCGGGCGCTTGTTTCAGGCCTCGTCGGTCAGCAACAGCTCGTCGAGGCGCCAGTCGCCTGGCACATTGGGACGTCCGACGGAGACCCACCAGGCGTGGGTGTCGCGCAGAGTCTGGCGCAGACTGTAGCGCGGCCGCCAGTCCAGGTCTCGCTCGATGGCGCTCTGATCCAGGATCAACGTACGGTCCCAGGCGAAGGGGAAGGGGGGCGGCGGACCGTCCGAGCCCCAGTCGCGTTCGTAGGCCGCCTCGAGCCGCCCGAAGGGGACAGGTCGGACGAGGGCCGCCGGTTCCGCGGCGCCGGCGGCGCGCAGACACTCAAGGGTCAGGTGGCGCAGAGTCACGGCCTCGCCGGAGAGGTGGTAGGCCTTGCCGCGGGCGGCCTCGGCGGTGATGGCGAGACAGAAGGCGGCGGCCAGGTCGCGCGCGTCGCCGTAGGCGTGGACGTTGTATCCGCCCCCGGGCAGGGGCAGGGGCCGTCCGGCCTCGGCGCGCTCGAAGAAGTAGGGCTCGCGGTAGTAGGGCTCGTGGGGTCCCAGGATGTAAGAGGGGCGGATGACCGTGGTCGCGAAGCCCGCGCGGCCCAGGGCCTCGGCCTCGCAACGGACCTTGTTGTAGCCGTAGGCGGCGTGGGGGTGGTCGGACTCGGGCGGCGTCTCGACCAGTGGGGTGTCCTCTACCAGGGGCATCTGCGCCAGGCGGTCGTAGTCGTAGACCGAGCAGGTGCTGCAGAAGAGGTAGCGCTCGGTGACTCCCTCGAGGGTGTCCAGCAGCAGGGCCACCTCGTCGGGTTCGTAGCCGCAGGTGTCGATGCAGGCGTCGAAACGGCGATCGCGCAGCACCCGGGCCAGGGCTTCACCGTCGCGCCGGTCGGCGGTCAACTCCTCGAGCTGGTCAACGAAGGGGCTGGGGTGACGCCCACGATGCAGAAGCGTTACCTCGTGACCGGCTTCGAGCAGAACCTCGACCACGTTGCGGCCGACGAAGATCGTGCCGCCGACGATCAGTATGCGCATGGCTGGTTCCTTTCCTCCGCTGAGTGGTAGACCCTTTGCCCGGAACAGTTGTATCCGAGAGCGACTGGTGCCGAGCATCGGCGTTACCGAAGGCGACCGCTCGTCCGGCTGCCTGTTGGTAACCAACCGTTGGGATCATCACGCAAAACTGGACCGAGATTGATGTCGGTCTTTCCAACACCGCTTGTTGACAGGCATTAATTCTTTGAGAACAAGGGCTTACGTGAACCGTGCAAGCTGATGGTAGATGCGTTTAGCTTCATTAACCCTGTGGTGGTGCTGGATTCAAATGGGAGCCACGACCCTCAGCCTTGCGGCGGCCGATTTTGGGCGAGTCGGGTTTGCAATCATGCAAGCCTGGTGAAGGGCAGGTCAGGCCTGCTGGGCTATACGGCGTAACAAATCAAGGCATCAGGGAACGTGTTCGGATCAAATCAGGCTGATTGGGAGCGGCTTGCCGGGCCGTCATCCTGCACCCGAAAATGCTCCGGAAATGACAATCACTCATTTGGCATGTTCTTATTGCTTGTTATTATGGCGCTTAGTTGTCAGTGGCAATCTGCTGTCAAGGCATATACAAGTGTACTGATATCTGGGATCGCTAATGATCAGGCCTGTAATAACCGCCACTTCTTGGGTGTCCGTCCTATGACGGGTATCCGATGATAATCACCTATATTATCAACAGGATACAATCGCGATCAGGTTCGGTCAGGGTAGGCGATCCCAATAACAATCCATTAGCGATACCTGCCCGTTCAAGTATCTGGGATCGTCGCTGCGCCGGAGACGACCGGCGCAACGCCGGCTCCTCTCCGTTGGTTCGGCATCCGCAGTGATCGTTCGGTATCCAAGACGACTCAAGGCAAGTATACCCGATTCCGTCACGCGCTGCTGTGGCCGTGCTCCTTGCCCGGGGCGGCGGCATCGGGTATGATAACCTGACGCTGTTGGATTAGACAACCAGCCGGCGCCGCGGCGTCGGAGGACCGGAGTGGAACGATGAACACCATGAGTAGGCTGATCAGGTTTACCTTGGGCGCGCTGCTGCTGACGGCGGCCGCCGCCGGGGCCTTCACCGCCTACCGGGTGGAGTCCATGGAGAAGATGGAGCACCCGGACACCGGCGAGATGGGCGTCTTCAGCACCTACGCCCCCTACATCATCCGCGACGACGACTACGGCCTGGGGCTGCGCCTGGAGCTGGGCGCGCCGTTGTGGCCCCGGCCCGAAGATGGCGACGGCGGCGAAGACTACAGCGCCGGGATGATCGTCGGGATCGACGCCCGCTTCCTCTACCCCCTGACCGAAAAGACGGAGCAGCGCTACCTGCTGGACCCGGAGAACCCGGAGCTGGTCTGGGTGGATCACCGCTTCCACCCCTTCCGCTGGGGGCTCTACCTGGTGGGCGATCTGGGCTGGGCCGGGGCGAGCCTTAACTACACCGACGGCGGCGACGACGCCGTCAACCGGCTGAGCTCGCTCTACGTTCTGGCCGGTGCGCGCGCCTTCTACCAACTCGAAGCCAGCCTCTGTCCCTACGGTGAGCTGCTGATCGGCTACACCCACGCCTCGTTCACCGACGAGGCCGCCACCGCGGGCGACCGCGAGCTTTCCGGCGGCGGCATGGCGCTGAGCGTCGGCGGCGGCGTCGAGTACCTGCTCTCGGACAATCTGGCCCTGGACGCCTCGTTGACCTTCTTCCGCGGCGACTTCATCAACCAACTGGAGAACGGCGAAGGCGACGGGATCGAGGTCACCGGCCGGGTCTTCACCGGGGCGCAGCTCACCCTGGGCGTGGGGGTGGAGTACTTTTTCTAGGTTTCATCCTCAGCTATTCAACGGGGCGGGCTTGCTTGAGTCCGCCCCGTTTCTTTATCCACCCCCGAGGAATGCTTGTATCTTCGCTTCGCTGGAAGGGCTCGTGTTTATAGGCATGCTTGCCACGGACGATATTGACATTTACCCACAAAAAAGACATAATATTGTATTGTTATTAGGAAAAGATTAGATTGTAGATAATAATCACTCTTTAACAGGTATGTCACGCCTAGCGGCTTGATGTCTGGTGGTTGATCGGCTTGCTTGTTCAGTGGTGAGAAATGGAAGCTGAATGCATTCTGCCGCAGGTTAAGAAAGGTCCCTGTAATCCACCCCTCATCGAGCCGAGACCGATAACGAAACGGCGCTGCCCGCCCCTCACATTTTCAAACTCGCTCCTTGGATTGACGCTGACGGTCCCTTTTGTTGCGCAAACCCCATCTCGGACGAGCCGGTGTTTAACGCGGTCCCGAGCTGAAGCCGCAATATTGAGAAGGGGTTGACCCGGAATCCGGGAGATGAACAATAACAGGCCCACAGCTTATGTGAACTGTTGTTCCGTGAAGCTCTAGCAGCAATAACGAATCCCATAAGGGATCGTAGACCGTGTTCGGACCGATACCTGTATGTAACGCCCTGTTAACATACGGGTTGGGCTGTGATGCTCTGTCACAAGAAAGGGGGCAAAAAGTGGCGGTAAACAAGCAACCGACCGGCACATTTGTTGCCCAAAATGTAACCACAGGGCGCGCTATAGGTTGGCCGATGGCGATGTAAATGCAAGAATTGAGGTAAGAAATATACCTAACGGCCAAGATACATAAAGCTATCTAAAGCGAAGCGAAAAGAGATAGCTCGCTTATTCTGGCTGAGCGTTCCGGCGGCAGCCGCGGCAAGGGCAGTCGGTTTTTCCGCTAAAACAGTATCCAAATGGTTCAATCGACTAAGGGAGCGCATCGCCGCCGATCGCGAGGCGGCGAGGTGCGGGTCATCCTGCCCAAGCGCTGTGACAGCAAGCATCTGGTCGGTGCTATCTTGGACAATGTCGAGCTGGACTCGATCGTCTACTCCGACGGCTGGAAGGTCGATAACAGGCTGTCACTCAACGGTTTTCACCACAAACGCATCAATCATGACAAGACCCTGGCCAATGGCAAAGTGCCTATCAACGGCCCAGAGAGCTCCCGAGGCTATGCTAAAAGCCTACCACGGCGGCTTCAAACGCAACGACAGGTTCTTTCGCAGAGAAAGGTCGTTCAGATTCAACCATCGCGACGACGAGATGCGCTAAACTACCTCAGGAGCATACTTCGCGCTTGTTCATAATTAGGTGATAATCCCTTAAAGGAGGATAGGCGATGACAAAGAAATGGAGTCGGAGGCGTAGCATCCTGGTCGTTATAGCGGCGACAATCTTTATGCGTCTGTTATTGATGATCTTCTTCGCCGAGTATCGCGAACCCAAAACCAACGAGTACGGCATCATCGCCCGGCACATCAACGCCGGATACGGTTACCGGGTCCACTTCGACCAGCTCTACCTCGAGGTCAAGCCCGGCGAGCCGGGCTATCTGGAGTGGCTGGCCGAGAACGGCGCTTCGCCGACACCGACGGCGATCATGCCTCCGGCCTACCCCCTGCTGCTGAGCTGGCTCTTCGACTGGTTCGGTGAACCCGGGGCTTACCTGGTCGTCTATTTGCTGCAGTTGCTGGCGGCGACGGCGACGGCCCTGTTCGTCTATTTGACCGTCGAACGCCTCTTCGGGCGCCGGGCGGGGCTCTGGAGCGGGTTGCTCTTCGCCGGCACCCCGGGGTTGGCCGGGGCGGTGATCCTTTTCTTCCCGGCGGTCTTCGAGCTGCTGGGGCTCACCGCGGCTGTCTACCTGACCGTGCGCGCCATCAAAGAGCCCGGGCGATGGGTGAACTGGCTGCTCCTGGGCGCCGTCGTCGGGGTGACCGCCCTGTTCCGCGAGCTGATCCTCTTTTACCTGCCTCTGATTCCCGTCGTCTACCTCGTCGCCCGGCGCGACCAGGCCGCCGGACGACGCTGGAAAACCGCCCTGGGACGCTCCGCAGTCACCCTGGCTGTAGCCCTGGCGCTGTTCTCGCCTTGGATGGTTTTCAACGCCATCCGCTTCGAGGGCTTCTTTCCGATCACCAACAAGAGCGGCCTGAACATGGTTCGCGGGTTCAACGACCAGACCGACGGCTTCGAGACACCCCACCGCATCAGTTCCCTGCTGTGGACGCTCGACCTGCCCGAGCCTCCCGCCCGGGATAACGAGATCTTGGTTTCCCAACGACTTAGCGATGAGGCCTGGGGCTACATAACCCGCAACCCGGCTCGCTCCCTGGGGCTGGTCCTCAAACGGGCCGTTTTCGGCCTGCTGATGGACCCGCCCGGGGATAGACCGGGGGTGGATTTGCCGAGGGCGGCCCGGTTGCTGATCTACCTCTACCAGTTTCTGCTGCTGGGCCTGGCCGTTGTCGGGGTTATCGTGGAGCGACGGCGCTGGCGGGAGCTGACGCCTATCTTCGCTTTGATTCTGCTCTTTTTGGCATTCATGCTGCCCACCTTCGTCAGCGCGCGCAACCGCCTGCCGGTTCTGCTGAACTATTGCCTGCTGGGGGGGCCGGGGCTGGTCTGGGGCCTTAAGCGGTTTTTCGAAGGGCGCCAACGGAAGGTTGATGAGAGGAAGCGAGCGGGGTGAATCGCCAACCGTAGTCGAAAGGAACGGCGGGATCAAGGCCTTGGAATCCGTCTGGGATCACTTGGCGGCAACGGACCATAGTGTTACTGGAAAGCATTTAGATAAAAGCAGTTAGACTATAAACCGGTGCGCACATGGAGCGAGATGCTTGTGGCGGGGACATGGATCACAATGTGCTTGAGATGCCCTTGGCGACGGCACATACACTATACAACTGCTTGACGCCATTGGCCTCGATGATGCTAGTATCCTAAGTGGCCTGTTATCAAGCAATAAAGATGAGTCAGCACTGTGGGGATTAGGTTGCGGGCGTAACTTGATTCAGCATGGCCTCGTCTCAGCCGCTTTTAGAAGGGGATCGAAGTATCGTTTTGGAGTCGACTGGTCCTGGATCTTGTATGAGCCATCCGGGATTGATTCCCGCAGCCCCCATGGTCTTGTTACTATTGAGCAGTCGTTATGTTGAACAGCCCGATCGTTGCCGGAGTTCGTTTCTCAAGCGTCTAATCCAAGCGAGGTTACGTGTGTCGCAGGCTCCGTCAAACCATAGCTGGATGAAGAGATACGGCTTGCTGATCGTCCTGCTCGTCGCGCTTTTCGCACGCCTGGGGGTTTTAACCGTCTTCGCCGACTTCGAGAACCCGGACACCTTCGAATACGGGGTGATCGCCCGCAACCTCAACGGCGGGCTGGGCTACAGCTTCAATGTCCACGATTATTACATCGGCGAACACCACAAGCGCCTGGCGGCGGGCTCCCCCGAGTACGCGGCGGCCCTGGAGGGGGCCGGGCTGCCCTTGCGGCCCACGGCCTTCATGCTGCCCGGTTTCACCTTGTTACTGGCGGGCCTGCTGAGCGTTTTCGGTGGCGCCGCCTTCACCGTTGCCTACGCGCTGAACCTCCTGGCTGGCCTGGCGGCGGTCTGGTTGGTGTATTTGATCGGACGGGATATCTTCGGTGAGCGGGTCGCCTTCCTCGGTGGATTGCTGGCGGCGCTCTCGCCCACGGTGATCGCCCCGACGGCCTATCTGCAACCGACCTGCCTGGAGGCCGCCCTGGGCCTGCTGGTGGTTTATCTGACCGTGCGGCTGTACCAAGGCGACGGGCGGCGCGGGCTGCTTTTGCTGCTGGGCGGTGTGCTGGGTGTCGCCGCCCTGGTGCGCCAGGTGATCCTGGCCTATCTGGCCGTAATCCTGATCGTTCTTCTGCTGGCTGAACGGGCTGGGGATCGCGCGTGGTGGCGACGATGGCTGCGCGCCGGCGGCCGCTGGCTGATCGTTCTCGGGGCCTGCCTGCTTGTCCTCAGCCCCTGGATGATCTTCAACGCCGGGCGCTTCGACGACTTCACCCCCCTGTCGACCAAGGCCGGTTTCAACCTCTTGAAAGGCTACGGCGATGCGGCGGGTTTGACTTACCTGGGCACCATCCACCCGGCCCTGCCGCCGAGCGCCGATATGGCGCTGCTCAATAAGCCCGAGCCCGCGATGGATGCCGATCTCCATGCCCTGTCCCGGCGGTTGATCGCCGAACGACCCTGGCGGGCCCTGGGCCTGACCGCCGGGCGTTTCGGCGTCGGGTTGGTGCTCGATCCCGCCTTCGGCGGCTTCGAGCGGGGCCTGGGAAACCTGGGCGCCTGGGCGATGTACGTCTTCTCCATCGCCCTATTCGCCCTGGCCCTCTACGGCGTCATTGTTGAACGCAAACGCTGGAGGGAGCTGCTGCCCGTCCTCGGCTTCATCGCCGTCAACGCCGCGGCGCTGTCGGTGACCTTCATCGCCGGTCGATTCCGTGTGCCGATCGAGCTGGGCTACGCGGTGCTGGCCGGCGCCGGGCTGTCTCACCTCGGGGGACGAATCGAAGAACGGCGCCGGAGGCGGCGGAAGGGCTCCGGCTGATTGTGAACCCTTTCGACCTTTATTTCACAATCAACCGGCGTTATAATCGGGGCGCTTGATGAACGGACCTCGGAGTTCAACCTTCCAGCAGGAGTGAAACGCCCATGCTGCCTCCCTACAAGAACGAGCCTTACGTCAACTTCAACGAGCCCGAGCCGCGCCGCCGGATGGAAGAGGCCCTCGAGCTGGTCAAGAGCAAACTCGGCCGCACCTATCCCGTCGTCATCAACGGCGAGCACATCGAGACCGGCAAGACCTTCGACTCGATCAATCCGGGAAACACCGACCAGATCGTCGGCACCTTCCACAAGTGCACCGCCGAGCTGGCCGTCAAGGCTATCGAGGCCGCCAACGAGGCCTTCGAGAGCTGGCGCTTCGTCGGCGCCGAGGAGCGCTCCCGCTACCTGCTCAACGCCGCGCGCATCTGCCGCGACCGGATCTACGAGCTGTCGGCCTGGATGGTCATCGAAGAGGGCAAGAACTGGATCGAGGCCTACGCCGACGTCGCCGAGGGCATCGACTTCCTCGAGTTCTACGCCCGGGAGGCGCGTCGCTACGCCGGCACCAAGCCCCAGACCCCCTTTCCCGGTTTCGAGAACGACTACCACTACATCCCCCTGGGCGCCGGGGTCGCGATTCCGCCCTGGAACTTCCCCTTCGCCATCATGGCCGGGATCACCGTCGCGCCCATCGTCTGCGGCAACACCATCTGCCTCAAGCCGGCCACCCCGGCCCCGGCCATCGCCTGGCAGCTCTTCGATATCTTCGAGCAACTACATCTGCCCAAGGGTGTGCTGAACTTCATCCCCGGCTCCGGCGGTGAGATCGGCGACCTGCTGGTCGATCATCCCCAGACCCGCTTCATCAACTTCACCGGCTCGATGGAGGTCGGCATGCGCATCTTCGAGCGCGCCGCCAAGGTCCATCCCGGTCAGAAGTGGCTCAAGCGCACCGTCCTCGAAATGGGCGGCAAGGACTTCGTCGCCGCCGACGAGACCGCCGAGGTCGACAAGGTCGTCGAGGCCGTCACCGTCAGCGCTTTCGGCTTCCAGGGGCAGAAGTGCTCCGCCGGCTCCCGGGCCATCATCCACGCCGACATCTACGATGAGGTCGTGGCCAAACTGGCCGAACGTGTGCCCGGGATCGTCACCCACGATCCCATCGAGTGGATCGACGGCCCCGCCGTCAACAACCACGGTCCGGTCATCAACAAGGAGTCTTACGACAAGATCCTCTCCTACATCGAGATCGGCAAGGGCGAGGGTCGGCTGCTCTGCGGCGGCGGACCCGCCGAGGTCGCCGGTCGCGAGGGTTATTACATCCAGCCCACCGTTTTCGCCGACGTGGACCCCGACGCCCGCGTCGCCCAGGAGGAGATCTTCGGCCCCGTCACCGCCGTGATCAAGGCCCGGGACTTCGAGCAGATCATCGAGATCGCCAACTCGACCATCTACGGCCTCACCGGCGCCCTGTTCTCGATGGACCGCCGCCGCCTGGAGCGCGCCCGCCGCGAACTCCACGTCGGCAACCTCTATCTCAACCGCAAGTGCACCGGCGCCCTGGTCGACGTCGAGCCCTTCGGCGGCTTCAACATGAGCGGCACCGACTCCAAGGCCGGCGGCCGCGACTACCTGCTGCTGTTCCTGCAAGGTAAAAGCATCAGCGAGGTCCTATAGCGCGGATACGTATGCGAATCGAGGTGGTGGTAAAAAGGGACGGGCCGAGCGCCCGTCCCTGTTGTACTTGGTAAGCTGTCACACACGGGGCGATACGAGATGCTTATCATTTACTGTTAGGTGACGGTTCGCCGGATTACTAGCTAAATGTAGGATCAGGTTTTCCAATCCGACCTCTTATTATCTGCTGCGCAGTCGGGTAGTGGGATTGGTATCAAAGACCCAACCCTACAGAGCCGGGTTGGACGGTAATCATTATACGTTATCACTCTTCTTTGGATCGGAACGGATCGGAACGGATCGGAACGGACCGGAACTACCAGCTTATAGCTTTTACTGCTGTTTTTATCATACAGCAGTTTTTTGGTAAAAACCTTGCGACTTGTATTCAGCGTTCATGGAATCCAGAGGCTGTTGGTCGCTCATAGTTTTTTAGATTTGTGATTATCACCTAATTATCAACAAGCGCGAAGTATGCTCCTGAGGTAGTTCAGCGCGTTTTCGTCGTCGCGATGGCTGAATCGGAACGATCTTTCAACGAGTTCGAAGTTGTGTTTAAAGCCGCCGTGGTAGGCTTTTAGCATAGCCTCGGGAGCTCTCTGAGCCGTTGATAGGCACCTTGCCATTGACCAGGGTCTTGTCATGGTTGATGCGTTTGTGTTGTAAACCGTTGAGCGACAGCCTGTTATAGGCCTTCCAGTTGTCGGAGTAGACGATCGAGTCCAGCTCGACGTTCTCCAAATTGTCCAGGACCGCACCGACCAGATGCTTGCTGTCACAGCGCTCGGGGAGGATGATCCGCACCGTCGGGAGGCCGAGCCGGAACAGACGCGTTATCTCACTACGGTTTTCCGGCGGCGGCTCGTTGCGAGGCCCCCGGGGACGAGGGTTGAATTACTGACCGCAGCGCTTGCGCTTACGACGTCCGTCGGCGCAGCGGTAGAGATAGCGCTAGTTGCATCTGGGACACTTGACGTGCCGGTCCCTCGTTCTGCTCTTCCCCGCTACATTGTCCCCTTCGTTGGTGGCAGGACAACAGACTTGCTCACGCCGACATAGGCACCCAACTGCAATAGCTGATGTTCATCTTCTGTGCTGATCCCTACTTAAATGTCTTTGGGGTCGTCCTGTCTCTTCTGGAGAACAGCACCCGTTCGCTTAGAACCGCTAGATTTGTAAGCTCAAACAAGTATGATTGGTATAAATCTCTACCTAGGCTAGCTCCGCCTTTCCCAGCCTAATGTGCCCTTTAAATAGGCGGTTATATTTCTTCCTCAACGGGCGACTGGGGACTATACTTTCTTTGGATTTTCGTGCGAACCCAAAGTCGTTCTGTAAGGATTTCCAACGCTCGACGACGGTCCCCGGGGCCTACTCGACGGTGCCCGGTGGTGGGCCGGTCTCCATGCGCAGCACCCGGAGGCCCCAGCCCGGGGCGCTGATGACCAGCTCTTCGGCGCTGATCGAGACCACCTTCCCCCCGGCGATGGAGTCGCCGACCTTGAGCGAGTAGCCGACGCCCATCGCGTCTTCGACCAGGGCGGTGGGCTTGCCGTCGACGCTGAGCATTCCGCGGTAGTGGAGGTTGGCCAGGTTGGCCTGGGAGGCGGTGGGCATCTCGCCGGGCTGGGGGCCCGGGGGCAGGAAGGGATCGCGGCGGCCCAGATCGCTGTAACTCAGGGCTTCTTCTTCGAGCGCTTCGGCCTCGTCCGCGGCGGGGAAGTCGCCGGGCTCGGGGCGGGCCAGGCTGCTCGAGTAGACGGCCAACAGCAGCGTGCCCTCGAGGGTGCGCCCCGGCGTCGCCCCGGCCAGGCCGGTCATCGTCAGCTCGCGGATCTCGACCTGGGGCAAAAAGCGCGACAGGTTGACCACGAAGCGGGCGAACTCGTGGTAGCCGCTGATGAAAGAGACCTCGCGCTCGGAGATGGTGACCTCGTTCTCCGTGGTGGTGCCCTTGCGCTGGAAGGACTCCATGTTGCCTTCGATGCCGGCGGCCGAAGCCGCTCGGCCCAGGGCGCGGACCAGCTCGTCCTCGGCCAGCGGCGGCGGCAGACGGCCGCGCAGGCTCTCGATGACCCGCTCGTACTCGGCGATCTCGCCGCGGAGCTGCTCGGCTCGCTGCCCCTTGGCCAGCAGGTCCTGGAGCTCGGTGCGCTTGGTGACCGTGGCCAGCTCGATCTCATCGGCCCGGCCGTACTGGTTGAGCACGCCGTAGTGCAGCACCAGATAGCCGACCAGGATGGTCAGCAGGTAGACCAGCACGGCCTTCTGGGTCACCGGGTCTTTGAACTTGCGCTTGGCCATCTAGGCTCGATTATCAGGCCTCTTGGCGTTTATGTTCCGGGCAGACAGGAGGAGGGTCACACTCAAGCCCGCAGATCTCACAGTGGAGGCGATAGGGAGAACGATTGACATAACGCCGCCCGCAGCCTCGGGGACAGCGACCGTCAGCAAGAGGTTTGCCGCAACAGCGGCAGAAGGTACCGCGATAGGCCATTGTTCTGCTTATGATATGAGCCGACAGCGACTGCCTTGCTCTTTGCGCTTCGGAACGGATCGCGGGGCGTGATGTTCCGATGGCAAGCGGGCGACGGTTCGGCTGTTATCGGCCAATCAGCCCGTCGGCGCGGGAGGCGGCGCTCCGGACTTGAAGCTCCACCTTCGGTTACGCCTATCGACCCGTGCTCAACTAGTGAAACTGATATTGAAGACTGATAGTGAAGACTGGCGAGGTCACCCTTCATGTCTCAATTGCTCTTCAGGAATTATCTTCGGCCGACTGCTCTCAGGTCGGTGGTCGGTTGTAGGACCCTCGGCTCATGCGCGATTACAGCCGCCGGTGAATGATACCGCCTCCGGACCCGTCAAGCGCAGCCGCTAGTCCAGTTTGGCGCTGAAGTCGAACTGCAGCACCCGGGAGCCCTCGACGTCGATGCTCTGGGCGCCGCCCTGGCGCACGGCGGAGAGGGCGGGATCGTCGATGAGCCCCTCGAGGATGTCGGCCAGGGCGAAGTGGTTGTAGGTGTTGCCCTTTAGCTGGACGGAGCCCTCGCGCTCGCGCAGCTCGGAGAGCCAGATGTCGCGTTGTGGGACGGCCTCGTTGACGGCCTGGAGCAGGTCCAGGTAGCGTTCGGCGGAGCCGCCGGGGGAGGACATCAGCTTCAGGGCCTCGATGCGGCGCCCGAGGGCGTCGTGCTGGGCGATGAGGACGTCTAGTTCGGCGGAACCGGCGCGGGCCTCGGTCAGGGCGGCCTCGAGGCCGTCGCGCTCTGTCCGGGCCTCGTCGACGGCGTCGGCGGCGATGAAGCTCCAGACGATCAGGCCGGCCAGGACCACCCCGCTGATGATCAGGGCCAGGTGGAAGTTGTTGAAGCGTTTTGTGGTGGGGAAGTAGACTTCGTCGGCGCGCGCGTAGTCGTCGAAGCCCACGCCCATGCTGGGTCCGGCGTTGGGCTCCGGCGCGGGGAAGGGCTCGGTCGGGGCCTCTTCGGGGCCGCCGGCGGGCTTGACCCGACGGTCGCGCAGCAGGTTGATGCGGATCAAGGTCCACCTCGCCGGGAGGGGTCAGGGCAGTTCGTCGTCGGCGCCGCGGATGGCCAAGCCGACGCCTACGGCCAGTTGGGGCGCCAGGGTCGCCAGGTCGTCGCGGTTCATCCCCGACTCATCGAGGTCCAGTTCGGCCAGGGGGTCCAGATGCTCGACGGGGACGGCCAGGGTCTTCTCCAGGGCCATGGTGATCTGGGGCAGGCCGCTGGAGCCGCCGGAGAGGAAAACCCGGGATAGATCGAGCTCCGGGTTGGTATCGAAGAAGTGTCCCAGGGTGCGGCTGATTTCGCCGACGAGGTCCTCGGCGACGGTGTCGAGGACGTCGTTGAGGGCCAGGGGGTCGACCTCGGGCAGCTCGCCGCGCTTGGCGCGCTCGGCGTCGGCCACGGAGAGGGAGAGCTCCCGGGCGGCGGCCTCGGTGAAGTTGTTGCCGGCGATAGAGACATCGCGGGTGAAGTGGGGCGAGCCCTCGCAGAGCACGTTGATGTTGGTCAGCGCGGCGCCGATGTTGAGCAGCACGGCGGTGCGCGGCGCTTCGGCGGGTCGGTTGAGCTCGTAGCAGTTGCCCAGGGCGAAAGAGTCCACGTCGATAATCAGCGGTTCGAGACCGGCCAGGCGCAAAATCATCCGGTGATTCTCCAGACGCTCCCGCTTGGCGGCCACCAGCAGGACCCGGGTCTGCCCCGCGCCGCGCTCGATGACGTGGTAGTCGAGGTTGACGTCGTCCAGGCTGGGCAGGTACTGCTCGGCCTCCCAGGAGACGTTCTGGGCCAGCTCGTCGGGGTCGTCGGTGGGGATGCGGATGGGCTTGACGATGACCGCCCGCCCGGAGATGCCGGAGATGACCCGGTTCTCCTGAAGCTCGAGGCGGCGGAAGAGGGCCTCGATGGATTCGGCTACGGCCCCGGAGTCCATCACGTCGCCGTCGACGATGGCCCCCTCGGGCAGGGAGGCCAAGGCCACGTCCTGGAGAGCCCAGAGGCCGTCGCGGCGGCTCAGCGCCACCAGCTTGACGAAGCTGGAGCCGATGTCCAGGCCCAGGGAGAGACGGCTGTACTCCTCGCCCATCTGGCGACCGCCGGAAAGGTTGGTTGGCTGGAAGGTGGATTAATCGATTAGAGCTTACCACAGTGGTGAGTGACGGGCAAGCGGGAGGTTACGCAATCTGATGTAGGTGGTCGACTGTCAGGTGCTCAGCGGAGCGACCGGTCGCCCAGACCCCAATGGCCGCCGCTCAAACGGAACAGCAGGTAGTCGAAGCTGTTGCCGAAGAGGTTGCCCAAGCGGATCATCCGCAGGGTGAGCTCGATGGCGTCGGACGTCGCCCGAGGGTAGGCGGCCCGGAAGCGGCTACGCAGCTCGGGATCGGGACGGCCGTCGGCAGCGGTCCAATGCTGGGCGTAGACCAGGGCGGTAAGCTCCTCGTCCGGACAATCACCGATCATCCCCCGACAGAGCTCCTCCACCTCGTCGTTGTCCACCCCGATCCGCAGAGCGTGGCGGGAGTGGTGATAGGTGCAGTGGCGGCAGCCGTTGACCCGGCTGGCGGTGAGCATCAAACGCAGGCGGAACTCCGTGGAGATGCCGCGCCCGGCCAGCACTTCGCCCACCCGGGCGCCGCGCCTGAACAGCCGGCCGAAATCAAACAGAAACTCGCCCCAAGAGCGGTAGCGGCGTTTATCAAAGCTTCGTCGGCGTCCGCGCGGTGGTGCCATCGGTGTCGTCTCCGCTCGGTGTTGATTCCAGCCGTCCACCCACGTTATCTAACGCCGGGACGGCCCCGGCCCTGGACCTCGGCCTGTCCACGGGTTCGGTTCATCGACGCGTCGGCTTTGGCACGTTTCTTGCGGAGTGCCGTGCGTTTGTTTCCCGAACGGCGGCCCCGCCCCGCTGCAAGAAACGTGCCAAAGCCGGGTCGGGCCGGAGGGGGTTGTGTTGTGAGGGGGCCGGGGCCGTCCCGGCGGTCGGTCAGCCCATGAAGCGTTTGGTCCAGCGCAGCTTTTTCGCGTCGTAGGGCGGGTAGCGCAGCTTGATGTCTATCCGGCTGCTCTTGGTGAGCACGGTCTTGTAGTGTGTGAAGGTGTCGAAGCTCCAGCGGCCGTGGTAGGCGCCCATCCCGCTGGCCCCGACGCCGCCGAAGGGCGCGTAAGGGGTGACGATGTGCATCACGGTCTCGTTTACGCAGCCGCCGCCGAAGGGGCAGCCGTCGATAACCCGTCGGATGCGGGAGTCGGTCTCGCCGAAGTAGTAGAGGGCCAGGGGGCGGGGTCGTTCGTTGATTCGTTCGACGGCCTCGTCGAGGGAGTCGAAGGTCAGCACGGGCAGCAGCGGCCCGAAGATCTCCTCCTCCATCGCCGGGTCTTCCCAGTCGACGTCGCGCAGGATCGTCGGGGCGATATAGCGCTCGTCGCGGTCGTGATCGCCGCCGACGCAGAGCTTGTCGGGGTCGATCAGGCCGACCAGCCGGTCGAAGTGGGATTCATTGATGATCCGGGCGTAGTCCGGGCTCTGTCGGGGATCGGCGCCGTAGAACTCCTCGATTTGGCTTTTGAGGAGATCGAGCAGCGGCTCGACGACCTCGCGGTGGGCCAGGACGTAGTCCGGGGCGATGCAGGTCTGCCCGGCGTTGATGAACTTGCCCCAGGCCAGCCGTCGGGCGGTTACCTCGAGACGGGCGTCGCGGTCGACGACGGCCGGGCTCTTACCGCCCAGTTCGAGGGTCACCGGGACCAGACGCTCGGCTGCGGCGCGCATCACCAGGCGGCCCACCCGGGTTGAGCCGGTGAAGAAGATGTAGTCCAGGGGCTGTTCGAGGAGTTCCTTGGCGGCGTCGGCCTCGCCGGTGACCACGGCCAGGTACTCGGGCGGGAAGCTGTCGCCGATCAGCTTGGCGATCAGCTCGGCGGTGGCCGGAGCCAGCTCCGAGGGCTTGACCACGGCGGTGTTGCCGGCGGCCAGGGCGCCGATCAGCGGGGAGACCAGCAGTTGGAAGGGGTAGTTCCAGGGCGCCAGAATTGCCGCGACGCCGTAGGGTTCGGGGTGGATGACCGTCTTGGCGGGGAAGTCGAACAGCGGCGTGCGCACCCGGCGCGGGCGGCACCACGAGGCCAGGTGGGACTTGACGTACTTGAGCTCGTCGAGGACGATGCCGACCTCGGAGCTGTAGCCCTCGTACTCGGGCTTGCGCAGGTCTTGGCGCAGGGCGGCCAGGATGGCCTCTTCTTTGTCGGCGACCAGGCGGCGCAGGCGCTCCAGGGTCTCGTAGCGGAAGCGGGGGTCCCGGGTCTCGCCGCGCTTGAAGTAGGCGCGCTGGGCGGCGACGGTTTCGGCGATCGTGGGCATGCTTGCTTCCTTTTCACGGGGGCTTTAGACGGGCGGGGAGGTTGCGGTTCATCGGGCGTCGGCAATCGACGACCCCGGAATAAGCCAAGGGATTATCACACGTTCCTGAACAGAAATGTATCGCTAATAGCATGTTATTATGTGTCTTATAGCTGCGTTAGCTGTCACAGTCAGTGCGTTGCCTGGTGGCATGAAAGATGCTCTCTAAGCGGACTAAGCGGACTAAGCGGACGCTTCCAGAATATCGCTCTGCTTCGGGAAGTCGCGACTCCTGGCTTGCATCACGGGCATCTCAGGTAATATGTGCATAAACGCTTTTTATATTGCGACTTTAGCAGATATCAAAACGTTTGCATATCGAGTTGGAGCCATTCGTGAGGTGATTGTCGGCACGTCAGTTCTAAATGCCGCTCTTTTGCGTTTTCGACGTAGGTTCAGTTTCAGGTGATAATCCCTAAGCCAAAAACGTCTTGCAGTGAGGCTATGGCTTGGCTTGATTCGCCTCGATGATTGCTCCGCCCCGGCTTAGCACAACCGGCCGACTCGGGATTGGGGCTTTCAAGCGGCCGTTTGGAGGTCGGGTTCAGGTAGCAGGGTTGTATGGCGGGCGACAGGCGAGGCTGGGCCGCCGCGGCTGAGCTATCAGCCTGTTCTCTAACTTGCAGCGTGATGCCGGCGTTGCCGAGGTGCGTGATCAACCCGGCGCCTGGTGGCAAGCAGCTCTGGTCGGGTCTGAAGACCCGGTCACGCATCGAAAGCGCCGCACATCAAAACGCCGCCCGACCTGGCTGGAGTCACTTCGCGGCGGCCAGGGCGCCCATCGGGTCCCAGGGCGGCAGGTGGACCGGCTCGCCCTCCAGCAGCGCCCGTTGCTCTTCGCTCAGGTATTTGCGCTCGACGGCGACCTCGAAGACGAACTTGTCGAACCAGTCGTCGAGCATCACCAGGTAGCCCTCGTCGCCCACTTTCTCGCCCCAGGAGTTCTCGACGCGCCATTTGCGCGGGTAGCCGTCGTCGTCCAGGTCGACGCCGGTGAGGACCATGGCGTGGGTCATCAGGCTCTGGCCGTAGTCGACGCGCTCGGCCTTGTCGCTTTCGAAGTCCAGGCCGTAGACCAGGTCGTAGCGGTAGAGCTCGCCGGCCAGGATGCCCAACTTGCGCTCGAGTCGCTTGCCGACGTCGCAGCCGAACCAGACCGGCTTGCCGTCCTGGAGCATCCGCGCCGCCGCCCGCTTGAAGGGCTCCAGCTCGACGTTGAGGTAGCGGATGAGCTCCCCCTCGAGGACGTTGCCCAGGTAGTCGATGGTGTAGAGCTGGTCGAAGGGCTTGTCGGCGGTGGGGCAGTTGATCAGGCAGACGGTCTCGCGCAGGTCGACGCCGACGTGGCGGTCGAAGAAGCCTCGCGGGGTCAGCTCGCTGTCGCGGTGGAACTCGTCGTCCTTGTCGCGCCACTGCCAGTCGAAGCTGCGCGGCGGCTCACCCAGGTGGATGGTCAGCAGGCGGTAGATCGCCGAGAGCATCTCGAGCTTGATCCGGCGCAGCTCGTTCTCGTCGGCGCCCTCGGCGGCGCGGCGGCGCAGCACGGCGGCGAACTCGCGCAGCTTGTCGGTCACCAGGGCGTTCATCGTCCGGGTGTTGCCGCTGGAGGCGGTCTCGGGCATGACCGTCTTGGGTACCACGCCGTATTTGGCCGCCAGGTTGGCGAACATGTCCCACTGGCCGCCGTCCTGGATGGGGTCTTTGAGCAGGTGCATCACCAGGCGGTCGTCGGTGCCCCGGTCGAGGGTCTCCAGGATGTTCTCGAGGAAGTAGTTGGCCTTCTCCAGCTTGTCCCAGAACATCAGGTAGTTCTGGGAGAGCTCGAACTCCTCGAGGTTGAGGCTCTGGCGGGCCGCCAGGCGCAGGACGTTGAGCCCGGCGAAGAGCCAGCAGCGGCCCGACTTCTTCTGGCTGGTGGCCTTGGGGGTCTTCAGGTGGATGCTGAAGGTGTGGTCGGTGGTGGCCGCCAGGTTGCGGTTGAGGGCCACCTGGTGGATGTCGGCGGCGGTGACGGCGTTGAGGGCGGCCACGTTGCGCTCGTCGGCCCAGAACAGGCCCGAGTACTCGCCCAGCATCTCCGGGGTCAGTCGCTTGTCCATCGTCGTCCTTTGGTCGATTGCTCGGGGATTATCGATTATATCGGTTGGGATCATCTACCCTATCCGGACCCGCTCGTGTTCCTATCCTGTTAACAATAATAGTAATAGGCTTATGATTGTTGTCACATAATGGTATGTCAAAAAGTGGCGACTAACACGGGCCTGATCCTTGGCGAACCCAGATGTCAGTACACTTGCCTAAGGCGCTTGCGTAAGGCACTTGCATATGCTCTGAGAGCAGAGCGCCTCTAACTCCTAAATATCTTAATAAATAGTATTAAGGGAATGCGATGTGAAAGATTGGTCAACAACGAGCATTTCAGCTACGTGAAGAACGGCCAAGCAAGCCGCTCCCAATCAGCCTGAGCCGGTCCGATTACGTTCCATGATGCCTATCGATTTATCGCGCGCTGGTTTTGCTGCCGTTGGTTTGGCGGTCGGCCCGGAGTAATCGGGCGTGTCGCGGCGATGGGGCTCGTGCTTGACAGGTTCGCAGCCCGGGTCGGGCTGTCGATTGTCTGACGTAGGGCGGGGTGACGCCGGCTCGCCGCCCCGCCCCGTGCGGCTGTCGGCTCTTGAGGCCCGTCTCCGGCGCACTCCCCGGCGCGCTGCGGATGTGTGCCAAGCCGAGCCCTCAGGCCAGGCCGGTCCAGTGCTCGGAGCGCTCCCAGAGTCCGCGTTGCAGCTCCGGGTTCCGGGTGTGGGCGGCGGGCTCGACGGGGCGGTCGTTCTCGAAGTAGCGACCGTGCAGCTCGGCGGCGTCGAGCTCGGCGGCGAGTCGAAGCACACGCAGCGCGCCGCGGCGCGGAGGCTCACCGCCGGGGCCGAAGCCGGCGTGGAGCAGTTTCGTGCTGATCACTCCCGGATGCAGGCAGCCCACGGCTATTCCCGAGCCGGTCAAGCGCCGCGCCAGCTCCAAGGTGAAGGCGATGTTGGCGCCCTTCGAGCGGGCGTAGGCCTCCCCGGCGTCGTAGCGGGTTGGATTGGCGGCGTCCTCGAGGGGTATCCCGTCGGTGAAGCGGTGGGCCATCGAGGCCACGATGACCACCCGGCTGGGCTCGCTTCGCGCCAGCAGATAGACCAGGCGGTTGACCAGCAGGAAATGGGCCAGGTGGTTGACGGCCCAGGTCAGCTCGAAGCCCTCGGCCGAGTGTTCGAGCTCGGTGCGATAGACCCCGGCGTTGCAGATCAGCACCTCGAGGCGGGGCTCGTTCTTCATCACGGTCTCGGTCAGGGAGTCGACCCGGGCCAGCGAGGCCAGGTCGGCCGGGTACCAGGCGTGATCGCCGTCGAGGTCGGCGAGGAGCCGCTTACCCCTGGTCCCGTCGCGGCCGTGCAGCAGCAGTCGGGCGCCGCGCTCGTCGAGCTCCCGGGCCAGGGCCAGGCCGATGCCGTCGGTGGCCCCGGTCAGCAGGACGGTCTTGCCGGCGATGCTCCAGTCGTGAGTGGTCATGGCGCCTGCGATACGCTCCCGGTGGTTGGTGGGTCGCGGTCCCGACGAACAGCTCCGTTTTGCTTGGGTTATGCTTATCGGGAGAGTGACCACTGTTTGGATCGGACCTGGTGCATACTTGCTGATGCAAGTGGATCCAGGCGGCATAAAGCGGGAAGGCATCATGCCGATCCCGGACCGGCCCACTCCAACTGGACCCCCCCCTACGTAAAAGCGACTGTGACGAGGCCATGCTGAATCAAGTTTGGACTGTAAACTAATCTTCACGGTGCTCACTCATTATATACATGATAATATGCTACTTATGAGCGCAGCATCGTCATCGCGGCCAACGGCGTCAAGCTGTCTTTGTGTGTGGTTACGTCGCTACGGGCACCTAAAGAATGTGTTAATCCACGAACTTGCCACAAGCATCGCGCTCGATGTGCGCATCTGATTAATGTCTATCCGCTTTGTATCTAAATGTTAGGGATTATCACCTAATTATGAACAAGCGCGAAGTATGCTCCTGAGGTAGTTC
>CAZOOP010000026.1:0-52892 GCA_964581465.1 uncultured bacterium | reverse complement strand
GCCGCCTACCGTTCAGGCGTCTACCTGGCCACCCTGGCGACCAACACCGCGAGCGCCACCAGACGATTCGTGATTTCACGATAGTCGTTTTTCAGCTCCTGTTTGTCGGAACCATCGGTTAAAACCTCCTGTTCTGGACCCCGATGGTCCGCCGTTTTATCAACACACGGCGACCCGCAATGGTCGCCGTGATTTGACTATCACGTTTTCCCCTCTGCACCTTTTGACACAACTGACCGAAAGAACTACACTAAGCCCGCCCCCAGACCCGAGGACACCGTGACGACGCTGCGACGCTGCGACATCCTGATCATCGGCTCGGGCATCGCCGGCCTCTCCTTCGCCCGCAAGGTCGAGGGGCTGGGCCGGGTGGTCGTGCTGACCAAGAAAGGCCCCAGCCGGGGCAGCACCAGCCTGGCCCAGGGCGGCATCGCGGCGGTGATGGACCCGGCGGATTCCTTCGATCGGCACATCGCCGACACCCTGGACGCCGGTACCGGGCTCTGCGACCGCGACGCCGTCGAGATGATCGTCCGCCAGGGTCCGCAACGGGTCGAAGAGCTCATCGAACTGGGCGCCTGCTTCTCCCGCGACGACGACGGCAGCCTGGACCTGGGGCGTGAAGGCGGTCACAGCGCCCGGCGGATCATCCACGCCGGCGACGCCACCGGCCGGGAGATCCAGCGCGTGCTGATCGAGAGCCTCTCCGACCGGGAGATCGAGCTCCACGACGACAGCCTGGCCTACGAGTTGATCCTCGGTCCGGGACCCGAGGGACGTAACCAGTGCTACGGCGCCTGGAGCGTCGAGGAGGGCGAGGTTGTCGGCTACCTGGCCAAGGTGACGGTGCTGGCCACCGGCGGCGCCGGCAAGGTCTACCTCTACACCTCGAACCCCGAGGTGGCCACCGGCGACGGCATCGCCATGGCCTTTCGCGCCGGCTGCCGGGTGGTCAATCTCGAGTTCGTGCAGTTCCACCCCACCTGCCTTTACCATCCCCTCGAGCGCAGCTTCCTGATAACCGAGGCCCTGCGCGGCGAAGGTGCGCGTTTGTTGAACACCGCCGGTGAGCGCTTCATGCCCGGCTACGATGACCGGGCCGAGCTGGCCCCCCGCGACATAGTCGCCCGGGCCATCGACGCCGAGATGAAGGCCTCGGGCGCCAAGTACGTCCTCCTCGACGCCACCGACCTGGGCGAAAAGGTTCTGGCCGAGCGCTTCCCCCATATCCTTTCCAGAACCAGGGAGCTCGGCTACGACATCGTTCAAAAACCCTTCCCGGTGGTCCCGGCGGCGCATTACTTCTGCGGCGGTGTGGCTTCGGACCTGCACGGTCGCGCCAGCCTGCCCCGGCTCTACGCTCTGGGAGAGTGCGCCTTCACCGGCGTCCACGGCGCCAACCGGCTGGCCTCGAACTCCCTGCTCGAAGCCGTGGCCTTCGCCCACGCCGCCGCCGCCGACGTCCGCGCCCGGCTGACCGGTCTCGAAGCCCCACCGGGGGACTACCGGCCCCTCACCCCGCCCGAGGTCCGCGAGCCCGTGGAGATGGTCACCCTGGACCACGACTGGGACGAGGTCCGCCGGTTGATGTGGGATTATGTGGGCATCGTGCGCTCCGACGACCGCCTGCGTCAGGCCGCCGACCGCCTGCGCATCCTCAACCAGCACACCGACACCCTGAGCCAGCGCGGCTTCTTCTGCCGCGACCTCATTGAGCTGTCCAACATCCTGCTCATCGGCCAGTTGATCGTGCAGAGCGCCCTGCTGCGTCGCGAGAGCCGCGGTCTGCACTACAACCGCGATTGCCCCAACCGCGACGAAACCACCGGCGCCAAAAACACCGTGCTGGCCCAGTACGGTTACAGCGCCTTTACCGCGGAGCCCTGATGCCCGCCAAATCCCGCCTGAGTATCGACGAGGTCCGCCGCCGACTCGCCGACGCCGCAAGCGTGGTTGTGCTCAGCGGCGCCGGGATCAGCGCCGAGAGCGGCGTGCCCACCTACCGGGGCGCCGGGGGACTCTGGAAGAACTTCCGCGCCCAGGACCTGGCCACCCTCGAGGCCTTCGATCGCGATCCCGCCCTGGTCTGGGGCTGGTACCGCAACCGCCGCCGCGCCCTGCTGGACTGCAAGCCCAACCCGGCCCACCGTGCCCTGGCCGCAGCCGCCGAAAACCCCGAGCGCGAACTCATCGTCATCACCCAGAATATCGACGGTCTGCACACAATCGCCGGTCTGGCCGACCCCCTCGAGATCCACGGCAACATCTGGCGCGAGAAGTGCGTACGCTGCCGGTACCGCGTCGACCGCACCAGCGATTACAACGCCCGGCGCGTGCCCGCCGAGGACGCCCCGCCGCCCAAGTGCCCCGGCTGCGACGACCTGTTGCGCCCCGACGTGGTCTGGTTCGGTGAGCAGCTCGATCCACTGCTCCTCGACAGCGCCTTCAGCGCCGCCGAGGCCTGCGATGTGATGCTGGTCATCGGCACCTCCTGTGAGATGCATCCGGCGGCGTTGATTCCCCTGGTGGCCCGTAAGGCCGGGGCCTGCCTGGTCGAGGTCAACCTCGAGCCCACACCGCTGACCAACCGCTGCGACGCCTCGATCTTCGCCCCGGCGGGCCAAACGGTCCCCGAGCTCTTCGCTTAGTATGGCGAGCTAAATCCTCATGTTCTAACAGTTACCCATGCCGGCCATCATCATTCGGATTGTGATCTTCACCTGAAACTGAACCAAGTATTCGCAACTTGTTAAAAACGCCCCGCGACGAGGTCCGGGTATCCACCCGCAGCGAGGGGGCAGCCAGCGAAGTCGGATAACGGTCAAAGCTGCTAAAGCGAGCAATAGAGAGTCGTCAGCAGGTCGTTTACTAACGGCGTGGTCGAAACCTGAATGGAACCAACAGCCTCGGGCTTCCGGACCAACTCAAGGCAGGTCCAGGTGAATCGTCACCTGCGCTGAAAAGACAATGCCGCGGTATGACAATGGCGTCGATTATTAGCTATAAAGCAACCAATGACAGTCTATCAGCTGGATGAGTCGGTTCAGGTGCGTGTGATAATCCCTGTCGCTACCAGGTTCTCAGTATGTTGCTTTATTGCCCGGACCGCCGTCATTGTTCGATGATCGATTCGCGACAACCAGCATCGGCCAAGCAACCAGCAAGGACGAAACCCTGGTGGCAGTTCGCTGTCGCTGCGGATGCTGGTTCGGTTTCGTGTCATTATCCCTTCGCTTCACCTTCTCGACCTGCTTCCTGAATCATCCATACCAGCATCTTGCACCCGGGGAGACGTTACTTTCTGCACCCGCTCTCACCTCACCCCGTATCAACCGTTTCTCACCGCGTCATTATCAAATCAAATGATCCTATCGCCCTGGCCATGTAAGACCGGAACGGAGCCGCGAGATCGCCAGAAACCTTTAAGGCCGGTGCGCCGGCGCCTATCTGATCAGCCAGGTACCGCTAAGGGCGCTCTGAACCGCCGGATCGTCGTCGAGCGCTGATCCGAGGCTATCCTGAGCGTCCAAACACCATACGAAAAGCGCCCCCGAGGGGCGCTTTGATTTGACCAGGTTGCCGTCCGCTCTAGCTCACCGGCTTGGTGACCTTGCCGGCGCGCAGGCAGGACGCGCAGACCTTGATCCGCTTGGGACGACCGTCGACGACGGCGCGGACCTTGAAGAGGTTGGGCTTGAAAACCCGCTTGGTGCGGCGGATCGAGTGACTGACGTTATGGCCCGCCGTGGTGCCCTTGCCGCAGATCTCGCATCGGTTGCTCATGGTTGCTCCCGCATTTCTTCGTCGAATACCCTCAACGTCCAATCCAAGAAGCGGTTCGGAACCGCTGGATATTTCCCGCAAACGCCGGGGTAGACTAGCACGCCGAAGGAGGTTTGTCAAGCGGTCGGCCGGTCGGTGGATGTCCCCGGCGGCGGCTTTGGCACGTTTCTTGCAGCAGGACGGGGCGGCATATCGTCCGGTCCGGCGTCGCACTCCGCAAGAAACGTGCCAAAGCCGCCGCGCCGGACGCCACCGGTCGCCTAGCGCGTTTGGTCGATGTAGTAGGCGCTGCGGTATTCGGCCCGGCGACTGCGGTGCTTCTCGAAGTGGTAGCGGAAGACGAAGGCGATGAAGACAGCGTTTAGGCAGATCAGCACGCCTGCGATACCGAAGGGCGAGCCCGGGCCGACGGATTCGTAGAGGGCGGTGGCCGCAATAGGCCCGACGACCAGGCCGAAACTGGTGATGGTGCCCACGCCGCCCAGGATGGTTGCCCGGTTGCCGCTGGGGATCTGGTCGAGAATCATGCTCATCCAGGTGGGCAGGATGAGGGCCACGCCGACGCCGTTGATGATCATCGAGACGTAGTAGGTTCCCACGTGGGTGGCGAAGGGCATCAGGAAGAGCGCAGCGCCTGTGATGATCATACCCGTGGTCATGACGTACTTGCGCCCCAGGCGCTCGCCGAAGCGCCCGGCGGGGTAGACGAAGAGGATGGTCGAGATGGAGATGAAGACGAAACCGAAGGCGGACTCGGACTCGCTCAGACCGATATGGTTGGTTGTGTAGAGCGGCAGGATCGAGGTGTTGAGCCCGACGATGAACATGTTGATGAAGCCCTGTATCGAGAGGGCCAGCAGCTTGCCGTTGGTGTAGAGCTCCTTGAGGGCGCCGCCGAGCTCGCGCAGCCAATCGCGGAAGGGGTGTTCGACGGTCCGGGCCTCGGCCCGGCGCTTGGCCTTGCGCTTGCGCCGCAGGGTCTCCTGGAGGAACAGCAGGCAGAAGAGGGCCGTCAGGCCGATCAGCCCGGCGGCGGCGTAAAAGGTGCCCTGGGCGCCGCCGTGCTCGACGCCGCCGAACCAGTCCAGCAGGTAGAGGCCGATGGCCGGGCCGATGCCGGTGCCCATGGCGAAGCTGAGGTTGAGCACTCCCAGGGCGGCGTCGCGGCGACCCTGGCTCATCATGTCGGCGACCATGGCGTTGGCGGCGGGCCAGACCACGGAGTTGCCGGCGCCGTCCAGGGCGCGGATGGGGATGTAGACCCAGACCAGAGCGCCGACGGTGATCAGGGAGATCAAGAGCGGCGAGAGCATCGAGACGGTCAGGCCGATGATGATCATCAAGCGTCGGCCGAAGCGGTCGGCCATAGAGCCGCCGAAGATCTTCAGGAAGGTGTTGGTGAAGGGGAAGGCGGCGATGGCCACTCCGACCAGGCCGATGGAGGCTCCGAGGACGTTGGTGGCGTAGAGCTGGATGGCCGGGATGACTATGCCGTAGCCCAGCTCGGCGGCGAAGATGGCCACGATGAGCAGGATGTAGTTGCGCCCCACGCAGATATCGCGCAGTCCGACGGCGCGCTTGGCTTTGCTGGCGGTTTTATCGCTCAACGGGTGACCTTCGACGGTTAAGCGAACGGGTGGGAGTGAACCTTCATCGGTGGGATCGGCTCGGCGGCATAGCCGGTGAGCGATCTGATCCGGCTGTCGTGTGGATCAGAACGGCTCGAAGTTGATGATCCCTTTCACCTTGAAGATCGCTGCCGCATGCCTTCAAGGTCAACTGCTGGTCGGACGCCCAGTCGGCAATGCCACGGTGGTCGCGATCAGCGACCGCTTCACAGGCGCGGGTCTCGAGTTCACGCTCGAGTATGTTGGATTGGGAAAGCGTCGCCTACCCCTAACAGCCGGTTTGCAGGCGAAGCCTTTCCGGCGGGCTCCCCATTACCAGTCCCCTGGATGAAACGTGAGTGTGCGATCTACGCCCCTCGACTAGCGCGGGGAAACACTATCGCCCCCCCGATACCAGCCCCCTCTGGATGAAACGGGGACCCGAAGGCCCCCGTGACTGAGCGAGCGGTCTGGGAGCTAGATCCCGGAATGGTCGGCGTTTGCCAGAGCGGCGATCAGGCCGACGGCGGCCTCGGTGTCGGAGAGGCTGGCCATCTCGCTGGGTTGGTGGACGTAGCGGGTGGGGATGCTCACCGCGCCGATGGGCACGCCCTCCTTGGTGAACTGAATGGCGAAGACGTCGGTGGTGCCGCCGCGCAGCACCTCGCGCTGGTAGGGCAGCCCGTTGGCTTCGCAGAGGCCGATCATCAGCTCGCGGACCCGGGTGGGGATAACGGTGCCGCCGTCCATCATTTTGATCGCCACGCCCTCGCCCAGGTTGCAGGGCATCGGATTGGAGAGGGGCGTGTCGCCGGTGGTGGTGACGTCGACGGCGTAGGCGGCGTCCGGAGTGATGCCGTAGGCGCTGGTGCGCGCTCCGCGGCAGCCGAGTTCCTCCTGGACGGTGAAGACGAAGTGGCATTCGTTCTCCGCCGAGCCGCCCAGCTTCTTCAAGGCTTCGACCAGCACGGCGCAGCCCAGGCGATCGTCGAGGGCCTTGGAGACGACGACGTCGTCCTGGAAGACCACGGGCCGGGTGAAGCAGGCCGCTTCGCCGACCTTGACCCGCTTCTCGGCGGCGGCGCGATCCTTGGCGCCGATGTCGACGTAGATGTTCTGCCAGTCGTGCTTGCCGGCGGTCACGTTGCGCTGTTCGAGGCCGATTACGCCGACGGTGCCGTTGGCGAACTCGACGCGGCGGCCCATCAGGTGCTGGTGATAGACTCCGCCCAGCGGGGTGACGCGCAGGTAGCCTTTCTCGTCGATGTAGTGGACGACCAGGCCGATCTCGTCGGCGTGGGCGGCGAACATCAGCTTGCGTCCCCCCGAACCCACCCGGGCGATCAGGTTGCCGAGCAGGTCGTAGCGGGTCTCGTCGACGTGGGGGGCGATCAGCTTCTCGACTTCCTCGAGGACCCGGCGCTCGGAGCCCGAGGGACCGTAAGTCTGGCAGAGGGTGCGGATGGTCTCTTGCATGGGGGGTACTCCTCCTCGGTCCGGTTGCGGGCGGCCGGGTTAAGGCTGGAACTCGTCCAGGCGGCGAATGACCGCGGTGACGAGTTTGATCATGTTCTGGTAGTCACCGGCGTCGGCGACGCCGACGGGCGAATGGATGTAGCGCACGGGCAGCGAGACGGTCAGCACGCGCACGCCTTCGCGGCTGCGCTGGACCACCGAGGATTCGGTGCCGCCGGTGACCGAGCGCTTGAACTGGTAGGGGATCGAGGCCTCCTCGGCCACCCGGATGACGAACTCCAGCCAGGCGCGGTCGGCGATGTGGGAGCGGTCGAGGATTGAGAGGGCCGGGCCGTCGCCCAGGCGGGTCGAGGGCGGCTCGTCGCGGCCATAGGCGTCGCCGGGGACGTCGCCGGCCGTGGTGCCCTCGCAGGCGATGAACACGTCGGGACGCAGGCTGTAGCCCGCCGTGCGCCCGCCGCGCACCCCGACCTCCTCCTGGGTGGTGAAGGCGGCGAAGAAGGGGGTGCCGTCGGTGGACTGCGGGAAGCCGGCGATGACCTCGGCGATGACGGCGCAACCGGCACGGTCGTCGAAGGCTTTGCCGAACAGCCGACCGTCCTGCTCGAAATAGCGGGTGTCGAAGTGGATCGGATCGCCGATCTTGACGACGCCTTCGGTTTCCTCTTTCTTGCCGGCCCCGATGTCGATGAACAGCTGGTCGTGCTTGATGACCTTGTTCATCTCCTCGCGACTCTTGTGCAGGTGCGGGCTCTTGAGGCCCACCACGCCGGGGACGCGGCTATCGCCGCGACCGACCAAAACGCGCTTGGAGGCCAGCACGCGGTCGTCGATGCCGCCGAGCTTCTCGAACTTGAGCGCCCCGGAGGCGGTGATCTCGGTGACGCACATCCCGACCTCGTCCATGTGGGCCGAGACCAGCAGGCGGGGTCCGCGGAAGCCGTCACGCTCGCCGACCTTGCAGAGCAGGTTGCCCAGGGCGTCGACGCGGTGGTCGGTCAGCTTGCCGCCGATCTCCTCCAGCAGCAGCTCACGGACCTCTTCCTCGTAACCCGAGGTGCCGTGGGCGTTGGTTAGTTTCTCGAGCAGCATCGTCCTCCTACCGGACTGGTATCACCGGAGGTGGGATCGGCTCGGCGGGTTGCTGGTCCGACGGGCCGATACCGGGTGTTCAAGAGTGATACCCGGCTGGTTGGTTTAAAGCTGATGAGACTAAGTACAACCGGGCTGAATGGCTCTGAACGGCGGGAGTCGGCAAGAGTATCCGATAGTTGTTGCCGGGTCCGATCGTAGACCGCCCGTGTTCTATTCGACGCCATCCGTGAATGCACTACGGTCTGAAAGCGGTGAAAACCGGCCATCGCAGCGGCCTACCAGTCGGCGACGGACTCGATGACCGGCAGCTTCTCGATGTCCGCGGCGGCGGCGATCATCCGGCCCACGGCCTTGACATCCTCGAGGTGCAGGGTTTCGACGGTGGAGTGCATGTAGCGCAGCGGCACGCCCAGGTTGATGGTGGGGCGTCCGGCGTCCCGGCTCTCGACGGCGGCGCCGTCTGTGCCGTAGGGACTGGGCCAGAAGAAGCGCTGGTGGGGGATGCCCAGCTCCTTGGCCGCTTCCTCCAGGGCCGAAACCAGCTCCGGATGGTTGTTCAGGCCGAAGGTCAGCGCCCCGCCCTTGCCCAGCTCGATGGAGTCCTTCTCGGGCACGCCCTCGTGGCGACCCTGGTCGACGTCGATGATCAGGGCGACGTCGGGGTTCAGCGAGCCGGCGGCCACCGAGGCCCCCAGACCCGTCCACTCCTCCTGGACGCTGGCCACGGCGATGATGTCGTGGCGATGGCGGGTGCGCCGGGCCAACCGCAAGGCCCAGGTGACGGCGGCCACGGCGCTACGGTCGTCGCAGGCGGCCACGGCACGGTAGTCGCCCCGCAGCTCGCTGTAGTCGCGGGGGAAGCCGACGGGATCGCCGACGGAGACCAGCTCGCGGACCTGGTTTTCGGGAAGGCCGAGATCGAGAAAGAGGTCCTCCCAACCGACGACCTTCTTGCGATCGTCGGCGCTCTGGAGGTGCGGCGGGGTTGCGCCGACGACGCCGCGCAGCTCCCGCTTGCCGTAGACCGTGAGGACCTGGCCGGGCAGGATGCGTTTATCGACGCCGCCGACCATCCAGAGACGCAGAAAGCCGCCGGGCTCGATCTTGAAGACCTCCATGCCGATCTGGTCGAGATGGGCGATGGCGGCCAGGCGGCGCCGTTCGTCCTCAGGACCGTCGCCACGCTTGACGCCGACGACGTTGCCCACGCGGTCCGTGGTCACCGAATCGCAGAGCGGCTCCCAGAGTTCGCGGACGACATCGGCCGCCGGTCCCTCGGTGCCCGTCAATCCGGTGACGGAGGTCAGTTTCTTGAGCAGCTCGTTCACGGCCTCTCCGTTGTTGGGGTCGGCGCCGCCGGCGACGTTCACCGGGTGGGCTTATTTATCTCCTAGCGAGGGCTTAGTTTAGGCCATCGACGCCGCCGGGTCAAGGGCGGCGCTGGACAATAAGGAACACATTGGCCCGCCGTCGGTTGACACCCCGTCCACCGACCGATACAATCCCCGCGCATATATCGACCACCCCAACCCGCCACGGTGAGCCCATGACTCTGCAGGAGATGATCCTCCGCTTCAGCCGCTTCTGGAACGATCAGGGCTGCCTGATCGGCCAGGGCTTCGACTTTCCCACGGGGGCCGGCACGGCCAACCCACTGACCTTCTTCGGCGTCCTCGGACCGCATCGCTGGCGCACCGCCTATGTCGAGCCCAGCCGGAGGCCCGACGACGGCCGCTACGCCGCCAACCCCCACCGCTTCTACCAGCACCACCAGCTCCAGGTGATCCTCAAACCCTCGCCCGCCGACGTCCAGAACGTCTATCTGGACTCCCTGCGCGCCGTGGGCATCGAGCCCCTGGACCACGACGTCAAGTTCGAGGAGGACAACTGGGAGTCGCCCAGCCTGGGCGCCTGGGGCACCGGCTGGCAGGTGCTCCTCGACGGGATGGAGATCACCCAGTTCACCTATTTCCAGCAGATGGCCGGCGTCGAACTCGCCCCGGTAAGCGTCGAGCTCACCTACGGCCTCGAGCGCCTGCTGATGTACGTCGACGGTATCGACGACGGCTTCAGCCTGCCCTGGAGCGCCGAGGTCAGCCTGGGTCGGATGCGCCGCCTGGCCGAGTACGAGCAGAGCGTCTACTGCTATGAGCAGGCCGACGTCAAACTCTTCGCCCGGCAGTTCGACGAGCTCGAGGCCGAGACCGCCCGGCTGCTCGACCTGGACCAGCCCCTGGTCCACCCGGCCTACGACAACCTCAGCGCCGCCACCCACCTCTTCAACATCCTCGACGCCCGGGGCGCCGTGGGTGTCGCCGAACGCACCCGTTACCTGGGCCGGCTGCGCAGGCTGGCCACCCGCTGCGCCGCCGTCTACCTCGAGAAGACCGCCCAAGACCCCGAGCTGGGCCTGGTCGCCGGCGAGCTGAAGACGACGGCTCAACTCCACCTTTCCGGAGACCTCGGCTGACTGGACCATGGGCCCGGGAGAGCCGCCGTGAACGCCGGGCAAGGCTTTGGCACGTTTCTTGCGGAGCGCGAACCCGTCTCGACCAATAACCCGCCCCGCCCTGCTGCAAGAAACGTGCCAAAGCCGCCCCGGGCAGACCGCTCGGCATTGTTGGAGTCAGCCGAGGTCTCCGGACCCTGGGCGCAGAGCTGGGCCTGGCGGCGGGAAGTATCAAAAGCACATGACGCAAAGGGAATAACATATCGTTCTAACCTTTAGATAGCGCTATTATGTGCAAAAAGCAAAAAACAGTCATGATGCGACTTGTTATTATACTATTATTATCCATAAGCATAGTGTACGCAGATAAAGGACACGAACATGATGAGGCATATTATATAGATAAATGGCTTGATACGCACTGCGGAGATAAAGAATTTAAGCTAAATAATGGAATGAAGATTGACTTATTGACAAATGTATACACCATAGAATTTGATTTTGCTAACAACAATGGATTATATGAGGCTATTGGTCAATCATTAGTTTACGCTAATGTATACTCAGATGAACAAACTAGTAGACGAGCTGGTGTTGTGTTTATCCTTGAGACTGGTAGTGAAGATGAAATCCGTTTATTCAGTAATTTAACTGAAGCAATTAAATATCATAATCTACCTATTGATGTCTGGGCATGTGGTGAAGGAATAGAAAGCGATAGCTATCGAGACAAGTTTGAAGAGCGTACTTTCTGGCCTGGATATGGCTTCTTCGGTAACAACAAGAAACTCTGCAAGTCATCCAGGACAGCCCAACTTCAACAGCAGAACGGATCCCGATGACTGAGCGCGACCACCTGATCACCCGCGACCTGCTCCTCGAGATCGGCGTCGAGGATTTGCCCAGCCGCTTCCTCGCCGGCGCCTTGGCAGATCTCGCTTCCGACGCCAAGCGACGCCTGGGTGAGTTCGAGTTGACCCACGGCACGATCAGCACCTTGGGGACGCCGCGGCGGTTGACCCTCCACGTCGCCGAACTGACCGAAGAGCAGCCGACGCGCAGCGAGGTCAAGACCGGCCCGCCGCTTCACGTGGCTTACGACGGTGACGGCAAACCGACCAAGGCGGCGCTGGCCTTCGCGGCCAAGTTCAACTGCACCGAGGCCGAGTTGCAGATCGCCGAGACAACCAAGGGCCAGCGGGTACAGCTCGAGGTCACCCTGGGTGGAGCCGCGACGACGGAGCTGCTGCCCGGCTTTATCGAGGAGCTGATCACCGGGCTGCCCCTGCCCAAGTCGATGCGCTGGGGCGCCAGCGAGCTGCGCTTCCTGCGTCCGATCCGCTGGCTGGCGGCCCTCTACGGCGAGGAATCGATCGAGATCGAGCTGGCCGGGGTGCGCTCCGGCAAGACCAGCCGGGGTCACCGCTTCCTCTCTGCGAAGCCTTTCGAACTCCCCGACGCCGACCTGGACACCTACCGGGCGGCCTGTCGGGATCACTACGTCGTCGTCGACGATACCCAACTCGACGAGGAGGGCCGGGTCACCGCGCCGGGCGAGCGCTACGAGCTGCTGCGTGGCCAGGTCGAGCTGGAATTGAAGGAGCTGGGGGCGACGGGCTACGACGTCGAGCTGCTGCTGACCGTCACCAACATGGTCGAGCATCCCACCTGCCTGGTGGGCGGCTTCGAGGAACGGTTTCTCGAGCTGCCCGACGCCGTTGTCGTCTCGACGCTGCGCGAGTATCAAAAGTACTTCGAGGTGCGCGACGGCGAGGGCGGACTGCTGCCCAGGTTCATCGCGGTGCGCGACGGCGGCGAACGCAACGCCGCCGGGGTGATCGCCGGTCACGAGCGGGTGCTGCGCGCCCGGCTCACCGACGCGGGCTACTTCTGGGAGGAATCGGTCAAGCGACCCCTGGACGACTTGACCGCGGAGCTCGACGGCCTGCGCTTCATCCGCGGCCTGGGCAGCTACGCCGACAAGCGGCGGCGCTTGATCGCCCTGACGGCTTTCGTCGACATCGACGGCGTCTGCGACAGCATCGCGCCGATCTGCGAGGAGGTCACCCGGGCAGCCGAGCTGGCCAAACAGGACCTGCTTACGCCTTTGGTGGTCGAGTTCACCAGCCTCCAGGGCGTCATCGGCGGCGAGCTGGCCCGACGCCACGGTGAGAGCGAGGGCGTCGCCCGGGCCGTGGCCGAGCAGTACCTGCCCGTGGGCTTCTCCGGCCGGGCCGGGGAGCTGCCGCAGAGCGCCGTCGGCTGTCTGCTGTCCTTGCTGGACAAGCTGGACACCCTGGCGGGCTGCTTCGCCACGGGTCTCGAGCCCACGGGCTCCGCCGACCCCTTCGGACTCCGCCGCGCCGCCCGGGGCGTGCTGGGCGTCGCAATGGGCGTCGAAGGCCATGACGTCGCTGGGCTGGATCGCTCTCGTCTCAGCCTGACGCCGCTGATCGCCGCCGCCGTGGACAACTACAGCGGCGAAACCAAAAAGGATTTCGAGCCCGCAGACGTCGAGGAGCGCCTGGCTGTCTTCCTTTCCGAGCGAGCCGAACGGCTTTTCATCGAGCTGGGTGTGGCCGGCGACGCCGCTCGCGCCGCCCTGGAGACCTACAATACCCGGCCTTGGGCCGCCTGGCGCTGCGCCCGGGCCTTGAGCGAGGCCAAGGACGGTCCCGACTTCGCTAACCTGGCCGCCGGATACAAGCGAGCCGCCAACATCCTCAAGCAGGCCGCCAAGGAGTTGGAGCTCACCGACTTCGCCGAGCCCGAGAGCGCACTCTTCGACGAAAGAGCCGAGATCGAGCTGGCCGCCGCCCTGCGCGAGCTGCGCTCCGAGGAGGTCTTCGAGGCCGCCGTCGAGCGCGGCGCCTTCAGCGAGGCCATCGCCCGGGCCGCCGAGCTGCGCCCAGTTATCGACACCTTCTTCGATACGGTGATGGTCCTCACCGACGACGATAACAGGCGGAACAACCGCCTGGCGCTGCTCAGCGAGCTGGTGGAGCTCTTCGGCCGCTTGGGCGACCTGTCCCGGATTACGCCGGCGGGCTGAGCCGTCGGGACCGCCCGACTCGGCTCCGGCCCGGGAACCCGGTTGATATTGCCGGCGTAATCAAGACGCCGACGTCATCCGACGTATGGGATGGCCTTTTTTAGCTTTAACATCCACGTCGGTCCAGCTCGATGAGCTATTCGCCCGACATAGCTTATTGGATTATCACCCAATTGTGAACAAGCGCGAAGTATGCTCCTGAGGTAGTTCAGCGCGTTTTCGTCGTCGCGATGGCTGAAGCTGAGCGGCCTTTCACGGATAAAGAGTCTGAGGTTACGCTTGAAGCCACCGTGGTAGGCTTTTAGCATAGCCTCGGGAGCTCTCTGGGCCGTTGATATGCACCTTGCCATCGACCAGGGTCTTGTCGTGGTTGATGCGTTTGTGATGGATACCGTTGAGCGACAGCCTGTTATAGGCCTTGTATCCATCGGAGTAGACGATCGAATCCAGCTCGACATTGTCCAGGATCGCGCCCAGCAGATGCTTGCTGTCACAGCGCTTGGGAAGGATGACCCGCGCCGCCGGGAGGCCGAGCCGCAACAGACGCGCTATCTCACTGCGTTTTTCCGCTGTCGGCTCGTTGCGACGCCCCCGGGGACGATGGTTGAACAACTTGCCGCAGCGCTTGCGCTTACGACGCCCGTCGGCGCAGCGGTAATAATAGCGCTAGTTGCATCTGGGACACTTTGTCCTGCTCCTCCCTGCCACATTGTCCCCTTTGTTGGTGGCGGGAAAACAGACTTGCTCACGTCGATATAGGCACCCAACTGCAATAACTGATGTTCATCTTCTGTGATGATCCCTAGCTTATTGTCTGAACCGGCGAGCACGCCCCCTCCAGAGACCCAGCGCTTGAAACGACGCCTCGCCATCCTCGCCCTGCTCCTGCTGACCGGGCTGACGGCCCTCCCCGCCACGGCCCAGTCCGCCCCTCCGCGCATCCCCCGCTTCTACTACCGCCTAAAGCGCCACCGCGCCTTCCAGCACGAGATGATCACCCGTCTCCGGTTGGAGCTGCCCCGGCGGCCAGTTCACGAGTTCGCCCCGGGCGGGCTGACTCTCGACTACACCCCGCCGACGGGCGCCGACGTCATTGAAGGCTACCGGAGCTGGCGCCGGACCCACGACGCGATGGGCCGCTCCTACGATGCGCCCTTCTCCCACACGCTCTACGGCGACCGGGTGGAATCGATCCGCGCCCGTGAGGCCCGGATCGCCCAGGAAAGCAACGAGGGCGTCATCAGCGATATCAAGATCGAGTGGCTGGCCACCACGCTGAAGATCTCCGGGCGCAAGCTCTTCGAGCTGGCCTACACCACCAAGGACTACGAAAACCCGCCGGACCCGACCCTGGAGGGCGGCCAGCGGGATTTCAGCATGGATCAGGAGACGCAGATCCGCGTCGAGGGCACCATCGCCGAGCGCGTCATCGTCAACGTCGACTACGATGATACCCGGGAGAACGACGCCCGTAACGAGATCTCCCTGATCTACCAGGGTAAGGAGGACGAGTTCATCAAACGCGCCGAGCTGGGCGACGTGATGCTCAGTGTGCCCAGTACCCGCTTCGTCAGCTACTCGGCCAAGAGCCTCTTCGGCGTTAAGGTCGAGGGCGGCCTGGGAGAGTGGATGAACTTCACCCTGATCGGCTCCCGGGAGAAGGGCGTCACCGAGGAGGAGCAGTACACGGGCGCGGGGCAGCTCCAGCGCGAGAGCATCCGCGACACCGACTACACCGAGCGCCTCTACTACCGGGCCGACTCCAACGAAAACCACTTCGGCGATCCGAATACGCCGATCCAGATCGCCGAGGACCCCGTCGACGGCGGTGCCGTCTTCGACATCTGGATCTACGCCTCGGGACAGACCCACGATCCGACTATCGACTACTACGACTTCGAGGCCGACCGCTACGACGACGAGGCCGACGACAGCCCGACGGCCCCGCCGGTCCCCACCGGCGAAACCTATTCCAGCAGCTACTGGCGCCTGCTCGAGCCGGTCAACGACTACACGATCAACAAGCACACCGGTCGGCTGGATTTCAAGAGTACGGTCCAGTCCTACGAGTACGTGGCGATCAGCTACGCCGTGGCCCTGCAGAGCAGCCCGACCCAGATCGTCTACCAGGTGGGCGGGGGTGCGCTGCCGCTGCCCAAGCTGCTCAAGAGCGGACAGACCGGCGACGACAGCCTGCTGGACTATATGCACGAGAACATCTACTACCTGGGCGCCACCGGAGTGGAACTGGACTCGGACTTCCTGCTGCAGATCGAAGACCTCCAGGGACGCACCAACGACGCCGAGGACATCAACGACAACGGCGACACCGAGGAGCCCCTGGTGCGCGCCCTGGGCCTGACCCGCGACCCCGGCGGCGCCGACGACTCGATCAGCCCCCAGGTGATCGACCAGGACAAGGGCTTGCTGGTCTTCCCCGAGCGCCACCCCTTCCGCAAGGACGGCGAGGAGGACACCGACGAGGACGCCTACGACCCCAGCTACGGCAACCGCAACCACCGCTACAACATCCGCGTCGAGTTCCACAGCGCCTCGGCGGCCCGCTTCCTGCGCCCCAACATCATCCCGGGCTCCGAGGAGATCCGCCTGAACGGCCGCAAGCTGGTCCGCGACGTCGACTACATCATCGACTACGACTCCGGCTACCTGGAGTTTCTCATCCCCGGAGCCAACGACTCCGACGCCGACCTGGACATCACCTACGAGTACCAGCCCCTCTTCGGCGACTCGGGCAAGACCCTGGCCGGAGGACGGTTGGAGTTCAAGCCCTTCGAGTTCTTCACCATCGGCGGCACCTACATCGGCGAGTGGACGGACAAACCGATGGACGCCTCCGAGGTTCCGGAGCTCCGAGCCATCCCCTCGATGCACCAGGTCATCGACACCGACGCCAAACTGGAACTGAAGAACGACTTCATGACCAGTCTGGTGAGCTGGCTGCCCGGCGTCGACTCCGAAGCCCAATCGACGCTGCTCGTCGAGGGTGAGATGGCCTATAGCTTCTACAATCCCAACCGGGTCGGGCGAACGCACCTCGACGACCTGGAGGGAGCCCACCAGAGCATCTCGATGCCCCTGCTGGACACCGACTGGCTGCCCAGCTCCCCACCGACCTACGCCGGCGAGCTCTACGACCAGGCCGATCGTCGGCTGGTGGACCTCGACGACGTGAACAACTACCCGCAGAGCCAGATCGACCCCGACTGGCGCACCGACGAGACCGCCACCCTGCTGGAGGTCTCGGACCTGCCCCAGCAGGCGGACCAGTGGGACTCCTTCGCCCGGATCATCGCCGCCAACGGCCTGGACCTGGGCGAGCGCAACCTGGAGTATCTGGAGTTCTACCTCTACCGCGGCGGGACCTTCAACGGCGGGGTGCTGCACTTCGACATCGGCATGATCAACGAAGACGCCGACGGCGACTTCGTCGACGACGGCTCCTACACCGGCTACGACTCCGAGGATCAGGGCTCCGAGCCGGGCTTCGAGCCCTTCGGCAGCGATCCCGGCGAACTTGACGGCCGCCTGCAAACCGGTGAGGACACCGGCATCGAGTTCAACAACGGCTACCTCGAGAAAACCATCGGCGCCGACGACGGCTTCCTGACCACCGAGGACCTGGACTTCAACCTGACCCTGGACACCACGGAGAGCTACTACGGCTACGCCGTGCCCCTGGACGAGATACCGCCCGAGTACCTGGGACGCGAACTGGGCAACGGCTGGGTGACGGTGCGCATCCCCCTGGAGCTTGACACCGTCCGGCCCGGCGACAACAACCCGCCGACCAACGCCGTCATCAAGACGATGCGTATCTGGATCGAGAGCACCGTCGAGGGCTCCTTCGCACCCTCCAGCTTCCTCTACCTCTACCGGGTCCAGCTCAAGGGTGTGCGCTGGAAGGAGACCTTCCTCGACCCCGACTCGGCCTTCAACCAGCTCGATGTGGGCACGATCGACTCCGAGACCGACGCCGACTACATCCCCCTGGAACCGACCACCGACGACGATGGCTTCGTCGAGCGCGAGCAGGCCCTGGAGCTCAACTACACCGCCCCGGCCTGGAACGACTACGGTTTCGACGGCCTGCCCGGCTCCGGCTCCTTCGGCCCCGGCTCCGGCGAGTACTCACTATCCCCGGGCAGCCGGCCCGACCCCGGCGAGAACGACGGCATTCTCAACACCGAGGACACCAACCACAACGGCATCCTCGACCCGGGAGAGGACATCGGCTGGGCCGGTTACGATCCCGCCCTCACCGGAGCCGGCAACGGCGTGCTGGACTCCGAGGACGAGATCGTACTGCTGGCCGAACAGGAGTTCCTGGACAGCCGCGACCTGACCACCCACGGCACCCTGTCGGTCAGCTTCTACAACCGCAACCACGAACGCGCCCAGGTCGACCTGGCCACCTTCCGCATCGGCACCGACGAGGACAACTACTACGAGTTCCGCGCGCCCCTGGGAGAGATCGACGGGGGCTGGCAACGCGTCGATGTACCCTTCGACGAGCTGGTGGCCCTGCGTCAGCATTACGAGGAGCTGGACCCCGACACCCGCCCCCTGGTCTATCGCGAGGGCAACCTGGCCGTCAAGGGCTCGCCCAGCCTGGTGCGGGTCTACTGGATGGCCGCCGGGGTGACCACCACGGCGCCCATGGACGGCTACGCAGGACCGGACAGCGAACCGGGCCGGGTCTGGGTCAACAACATCGACCTCTACGACGCCGTCCAGCGCGAGGGCCGGGCCGTGCGCGGCCGGGTGATGCTGGACTTCGGCGACGCCCTTGTCCTCCAGGGCGACTACACCAAGCTCGACGGCGACTTCCAGTCCATCGGACTGCGGCGCACCGGGATCACCAGCGAAGACTACCAGGCCTCGGGCACCCTCCAACTGGGCGCCTTCCTCCCCAACGAGTGGAAGATCGGCCTGCCGCTCTCGGCCAGCTACACCCGTTCTGACGACTACGTTGCCAACATCGCCGAGTACGAGGGCTCCCTGGAGGACGTGGGTCGCACCACCTCGGACACCACCAAGGTCTCACTGGGCTTCAACCGGGTCAATCTGCCCCGGATCAACCTTTCCTACACCGACTATAACGGCTTCAATGAGAGCTTCGGCCGTCGCGACGACGACGTAACCTACAGCGCCGATCTGGACTACTCGCTGCTCCAGGGCTTCTTCCTGCTGCCGACCAAGATCAACGCCCGCTACCTCTATCAATCCCAGCGCACCGACTACGACGACGACACCGGCCGCGTCGACACCCACACCGGCGAGCACGAGTTCAACTCAAGTCTGACCTGGCAGTTCATCCGCGGTCTCTCGCTGACTCCGCGCTACAGCTTCACCGACAGTCGGGACCTGCGTCGCGGCGAGGACATCGGCTTCGGCCAGACCAGCGGCGTCAGCCTCTCCTACAACCGCTACCGGCTGGTCCAGCCCTCGCTGGACTACCTGACCACCTACACCGAGCGCTTCAACCCCGGTGGGAGCACCACCGCGGACACCTACGACGTCAGCGTCTCCAACAACTTCACCGCCAGCCTGCCCACCAGTCCGGGGTTGCTCATCGAGGACTACTTCGGCTCCTGGACCGCCAACGCCAATTTCTCACTGCGGCGCGGCTCCACCTACAACGACACCGGCGGCACACCGCCACCCGAGTACGTCTGGGGCTGGGACACCGTCTGGAAGGAGGCCGGTGAAGCGGTCTCGGCCAGCCGCGGCTACTCCTACATGATCTCCACCCGTCTGCGACCCCTGGAGTTCTTCCGCGCCTCCTCCAACACCAGTCTGCACGAGCTGGACTTCCTGCTTGCCCAGCTCAAATACTCCTTCTCCAACGACCTGACCGAAAGCTACGGCACCACCAGTCAGACCTGGACCGAAACCTGGCCGGCGGGGGACCTGACCATCACCACCACCCGCTACTTCCCGATCTTCGCCGAGCTATTGCAGCAATCCATCCTCAAGCTGGGCTTCCAGAAAACGACGGTCAAGCAGATCGGCGTCAGCACCTCCCGGACCTACTCGCCCATCTTCTCCTGGCGGGCCACCTGGTCCGACGCCCTCTCGACCACCGCCGACTACACCGAGACCACCACCATCACCGACGAGGAGGATTCGCTTTTCGGCTTCGGCGGCGCCCACCGGGTGACCAACACCTACAACCCCGCGATGTCACTGACCTACAACATCGAACTGCCCGGCACCTTCACCATCCCCTTCCTCGGTGGCGATGTGCCGCTGCGCAACGATCTGCGCCTGACCGGCCGCTACAGCTACAAGCTGGTCCAGGGCAACGAGGACTCGGGCGCCGACGAAACCAAGCGCCACACCGCCTCCCTCTCGGCGGCCTACTACCTGACCACCAACATCCACGCCGATTTGGCGCTGACCTACGAAGACTTCACCAACGAGACCTCGGTGGGCTACAACTACAACAGCTTCGACGTCCGGCTGACCCTGGAGATCAAATTCTAGGCCGTGGCCTTCTCCAGCCCGTTCCCACTCGCGATCGCCCCCTGATTGGGGGTTATTCTTATCGGGATTACTATACTTGATTTAACAGGTGTATAATAAAGTATGATTGATTAAATGATAATTATTGCTGTGTGCTCTATCGCTGTACATATGTTGACTGGTGGCGCAAAACCAGACTTGTTCTAAGAGGCCTCTTACAAGAGGCCGCTTAGAAATGAACGCCGAGAGTCGTGAAGCAACGACTGCTGACTTGCATTCCGGGCTTACCAGTTAGAGTGAGGCTGAACGCTATCAAATAGCGATCTTCGCAGATATGACATCTCTTTGGCTCGTTTAACTGAGGCCCTTCGGAAGTTAGTTGTCAGAACCTCCGTTCTAAATGCCGCATTCTTTGTTTTCGTCGTCGGTTCAGTTTCAGGTGATAACCCCATAAGGAAAACGGGCCGGAACCGGCCCGTTTTCCAAGGTACTTCGCGCAGGTGACTAGTCGCCGAAGTCGGGTAGACGCTTGCCGGCCACAGCCTCGGAGTACTGGGTGCCGTTGCGTTCGTCCTCCAGCATCTGGATGACCTTGAAGTAGTACTGGTCGGACTCGTAGGTCCAGAACAGTACCCAACCGGTGACGGTCTCACCAGGCTGAATGGTGAACTCGTCATCGAAGAAGTCGCGGTTGATGGATTTGCGATCCTCGTACTCGCTGGTCATCGGCTCGTCCATATTGGCCTCGCGACGGCGGTAGAGGCGCAGCATGGCGGGATCTTTGAGGGTGAACGTATAGGGCTTGTCCGAAACGTTCTTCAGGGCGACGTTGAGCATCAGGAAGTAGCGTAGCTCGCCGGCCTCGATACTGTCGAACTCGCCGAGGTCAATCTTGTCGAGGCGCTCGGCCGCTAGAACGGCCATCTGGATCGGTGAATCATCGACGAGGCTGCCCATCTCGGTCATGAAGGCTCGGGCGTTCTCAGCCGAGGCGTAGTCGTCGATGATGCGCATCTTGTTCTGATCCGGATAGAGCAGATAGGTGCGCACGGTGAGGGTCTTTTCCTTGACATCCTCGCGCACCACGTACTTGTACTGGTCCCAGGGGCCTTCTTCGGGGTCCCACGTCGACGGTGGATCCGGGAAGTCAACCGTGTAAGCGTCGATCTCGCGCTCACCAACGGTGATGATGATCTCTTCGTCCAGCTCGGCCTGGACCTCGTCCAGCAATTCGACGGCGTCGTCGTAGTAACTGCCCAGTTCGTTGTTGCGGATGGTCTTCAAATAGCTCTCGGCTTCGAGCAGTTCCCAACCGGCTTCGAGGAACTCATCGATAACGTTGTCGGGAATGAGACGGATCGGTACAACCTCTTCTTCCACAGCACCTTCGGCCTCTTCGCCCTCGCCCTCACCCTCGGCGGTTCCCTCTTCGGTTTCCTCCTCAGGCGCGGCCATCGTAACGGTCTCCTGGACCCGGTTGGCGTAATCGAACTGGTCTTTCACCCGGCGGTAGGTATCCAGCACCTCTTTGGACTGGAGGTACCAAGTGTCGTAGATTCCCGCGACTACGCGCTCATTGGTTACATCCTGGGAACGCAGCAGCTCGAGGATTTCATCGAGCGTCAAATCCTCGATCGTTCTTTTCTCTTCGTCTTCGACGGTCTCCTCGCCCTCGCCTTCTTCTTCCTGCTCCTCGCCCAGGGCCTCTATGAGTTCATCATCGAACTCGGTCAGTAGGGCCAACCTGTACTCCTCCAAAGCCTGCTCGTATTCCTCGTTTTCGAGGTGTCGATCGCCCAGGGCGCGGTGGCCTTCGGTTTTATCCAGCCCTAACAAGTATACAGCGAAAAGACAGGCGATGAATAATACCAAAGTAATGAAGACGTTAAGGTAACGCTTGATTCCCAAGGGGCCCTCCTTGACATAACGGGCGGAAGCAAAAACGGTCCGCGTCGGTTGGCGGGCATCGCCTCGATGCGCCGTAATCCGCTTATGAAAACCAAATAGGCAACTGTCGGTCAATCACCGCAGTGTCAATGCCGGTTCAACCGAAGAATCCTAAAATGACATGGTAAGGGAAATCTTGCGCCGGAAGGCATGATTAGTATAGCTGGATAAACACTCCGACGCCTATTTCCAGAGATGCTGCATCCTGGAGGACCGCCTCAGTGAAAAAGTGGTGGGCCGGTTAGTAAAGCGGCCTAGCCATTATAGACTGCAACGCGGGAATAAATCAAACCCTTATCGTCATGGTCTCGGTGGCATTTGTCCAAACAATGAGAAACCGTGAGAGACCGTGAGTAAGAGACAAGCTGATCCGGAATCGGATCGATCTGGACTGACCACAGTATCGGCCGTCCGACAAGACGTAACGATACCTCCAACGGAGCGTGCGTCGCTATAAGTACACCCGCTGTCCGCAGGCCTCGTCGCCGCGCAGCACCGAGGCGGTCACCTCGACGCGCACCGGACGCTCCAGGATGAACTCCCAGATACCCTTGGTCCAGCCGGCGCCGCAGTTGCAGTAGATCCCGGGCACTTTACCCTCCGCTTGGCGCACCAGGGGGCAGTAGCAAACAGCGGCCCGACGCTCCCGCGGCGTCCGGGCGTGCTCCAGAGCCTCGGGATCGCAGCAGTCCTTGGTCACCTCGAGACAGCCATCCATGTACACGTAGGGCGGGTAGTTCGGCTCGCCGTCGCTTTCGCTCAAACGAGACATCTCCGCCACCACGTCGGCTATATCGCCGGTGCGACGGTAGAGCTCGCGCATACGCATCAGAGGCTCGGAGCCGAACTCCTCCACATAGGTGCAACTGACCGACTTGAGAAAGACCCTCCGAGCGGCCTCGTTGGGCATGACCCGCTCCAGGCGCCCCAGGGCGGCGATCATCCACTCCGCCCGCCGGGGCGGCTCCAAAGCAACAAGGTCGTCCCAGCCGTCCAGGACCTCCACGGCGGCCCGTTCTCCCACCACCTCGGTGATGCCCAGCCGCCAACGTTCCCGCTTGTCCTCCAGCCAGCTCATCATTACTCCTTTGATCGGTAAGGGATCACTTAACTGTCACGGACCATGGTGTTACTGGATAACGTTCTGAGACATGCGGTCAGCAGGCAATCAGGTGTGCATATCGAGTGAGCTGCTTGTGGCAGGCACGTGGGTTTTAATATTCCCAGGATGCCCGTAGAGACGTCAGGCAGCTCCATTGTCAACTGCCTGGCGCAACGAGCATCGATGATGGCGCATCGATCCCAAGCGTGATATTATCAAGTATATATACCTAAAGAACTAGCAGGCGCCGTGGGGTTGAGTTGGCGGGCCAAGCATCATTCGGCAACGCCTCGTATCAGCAGCGTTTTTCGAGGTGGGGTGGTGTTTCGAGTTTGAGTTGGCTGGTCCATGCTCGTGTGTATGGTCGTGTGTATGGCCGTGTGTGATGCCATCGGAAAAAAAGTCCCTCGTGACCGAACCGCTCCGTTGTTAGAGTGGTTCTCAGCCGGTGCTACGCAAACACCAGTCACTTACATGGATCTTGGGCGACGAACGTTCAGCATATCAAACCATCAAAGCATCATCGAACCAACCGCGAACCGTCCGCTTTCATCCAACACACAAATAGGATACTCCCGCGATCGCTCCGGTTGCGCTCCTCGCGGCTTCGCCGAACCATCCCGGTGAAAACGACGGCTTCGCCGCACCGACGGGGAGGCGTTGGCACGTTTCTTGCGGATGGCGCCGCCGCTTCGATCAAGCGGCCGCCACGCACTGCTGCAAGAAACGTGCCAACGCCGGGCGCGGGCTGGGCGGTCTGCGCGGGTTAGGGTTCGGCGAAGCTGCTCAGTGGCTACATCTCGCCGTCGAGGAAGATCACCTTCTCGCGCTCGTAGAAGACGGCTCCGGCGGCGCCTTTCTTGTGCCGCACGTAGCGCCGCTCAGTGTAGGCGATCGGTACGTGGGTCGAGGTGCGCATCTTGGAGAAGCGCAGGGCGGTGCGGGCGGCTTGTTCGATGATCTTTCCGGGCACGACGGTGTCGCGTTCGGGGCGCTTGACGATCACGTGGGCGCCGGGGCCTTGCTGGACGTGGAACCAGAGATCGTAGGGGCGGGCGATCTGGAAGGTTACGTAGTCGTTGCTGTGGCCGTCGCGGCCCCAGTAGAGCTCGAAACCGTCGTCGAGGCGCTGGTGCCCGACCTTGGCGGGGAGCTTGCGTCCTCCGGCCCCTCGGGGTCGCTCGCTCCGGCGATAGCGGTCGCAAAGGGCGGCGAGTTCGGCAAAGGGGGTGTCGGGGTCCTCGATGCGCCGGAGCTCGGCTAGTTCGTCTTCCAGGCTCCGGGCCAGCTCCCCGAGGCCGTCGGCGTGTTCCCGGGCGCGGCGGAAACGCCGGGCTTGCTCGAAGAGCCCCTGAGCGTTCTCGAGCCAGCTACTGGTGGGATCGAGCTCGATGGTCGAGCCGTCGGGGAGCTCTAACTCGTCCGCGGCGCGGCCCTTGACGTTGGGCCGGGCCAGCAGGAGTTGACCGGCTAGCTGGATCCGATCGGCGTCCTGGTGTTTCTCAAGGGCGGCCTCCCGATCCCGCCGGGCCTTCTCCAGACGTCCGGCGACGCGTTCGAGTTCGCCCTTCAGGCGCTCGACGAGTCGGCGACGGTAGTGAGCGCGCTCGAGGCGACCCACCAGGTCGGCCTCGATTTCCGGATCGGTCGGAACGGATTCCAGCCCGGCGTAGCTCAGGGCCGAGAGCAGAGCGGGTTCAGGGTAGTAACGCACCTCTCCGGCCTCGTCGATCAGTTTCCGTCCGTGTTCGCTCAGCCGCTGCGCCTGGGATTCGTCCAACTCGTCAAAAGTGGTTTCAGCGGGCACCTCTGCGCGGGAAAACAGCTCCTCGGCGGCGGGGGCGGAGAAACCGTCGACACCGAAGACCAGCTCGCCTGCCAGACTACGCGATCGGCGCAGCTTGACCCTCCCGGTCCTGCGGGCTTCGAGGTAGGTCGCCACATCGTCGCAACCGTTTGCGGGAATACGTGGCTGCTCGTCGTAACGCGCCCCGGGGCGCCAAGCGCAGAATACCAACCCGTCTCGAACCAGCACCAGGTTGGCCCGACGACCGATCAACAGAAAGAAGGCCTGGTAGGCGTAGGGGTCGCCCAGATCGTCGGTGGTTTCGAGATCGAGGATCAGGATGCGATCACGCCCGGCCTGGTTGGCCGCGGTGATCCGCGACCCGGCCAGCACGCCGCGCAGGAAGCGCTGGTCGCCCTGGCGGACCCGGCTCTGCGGCTTACTGCGGCGCAACCGCTGTCCGGGCCAGAGGAAGAGACCGGCGCGGCGGCCGGGCAGGGCGAAGACCAGCTCGCGCAGACCGCCCTCGCCGGCCAGGGTCAGGGCGAGCACCCGGTCATCGCGCAGCTCTTTCTCCAGCCGTCGATTCAACCTCGAGTCCAGGGCATCCAGATGGACGACGTCGATGACCCGCGCTCCCTCGAGAAAGGGTCGCCAGGACGCCAGATAGCTGCCCAGGGTCAAGCCGTCGTACATTTTGAAAGCCTCGAAGCGTATCGATCGGAATCAACGGATATCAACAATGGGCATCACCCACGTAGTCGGACCAGCAAAGAAAAGGGATGATGCAAGACTACGGCAAGCATCGCATCAGGCTCACAGCACATTATGCGGAATAATATGTGTACGTGTACAGCAATGTTTAGAAGATAGTATGGTGTTTTGACTTCGGACGGAGTCGTCGGAGCTGCAAACGTCAGGCAGTCGACCAAACCACCCCGAATCGCCGAGGCGGGGAATCGGGATAAGTGAAACCAACCGATCCACCACCAACAACATTTACGGTGAGCACATTCTACCACCTACTTAATGCCCATTTATCAACGTTATTCTATTATGACACAGTCCATTGCCGTTACGTGATCCCTAGCGATGATAACACAGACCAGAGCTACGGACCCCGACCCTGAATCGGTCGCTGGAGAAAACCGCTTTGCGAAACGGGAAAGATTCAGCTATGGTTATTTGGTGAGCGGCTCGGCAATCATCACTCGAAAAAACGATGCGGGGCACTGATCCGACGCCGGAGCTGCTCCACCGCTTCGGCGTCCAGCTTCGCAACACGCGAGGATCACGGAAAAGCCTATGGATACGCGAACACAATCAACACCGGAGACCTATCCGCGCGCCGTTCTCAGGCTGACCCTGCTGGGTCTGCTGGTCGCCTATCTCTACATCGGCTTCTACTATGTTAGTCACCTCTTCACCGAAGGCCTGACCATCAACCCGGCGACAATGGGGAACACCTTTCACGCCCACCTGCTCTTCGTCATCGGGGCGGCGTCAGTTGGACCCTTTGTCGGCTTCCTCGCCTCCGTTACGGCGGCGCTGAGCGTCGAGGCACTGCTGCGCTGGGTCTTCAAGGTCGAAGATGAACTCCGGCGGCGCATCGGGCGGCTGGCGATCCTCATCCTGAGCGGACTGGTGCTGACCCTGCCCAGCAGTTTCTCCCACTTCACCAGCTTCGGGGTCATCCTGGGGTATCTGGGCGCGGTTATCATCACCGTCGGAATCTGGATCCTGCTGCGTCGCGCGCCGAGGTTGGTCGAGACGGCCCGCAAGATCGCCGGCTGCGTCTTCGCCGCCGCCCTGCTGGGTTACATCGTTTGTTACAGCTTCTTCCTCGGCGGCTTCGAGTACGACTATCCCGATGAATCCCAGGGACCCAACATTCTGGTCATCCTCTCCGACGCCTACCGGGCGGATATGAGCTCGACCTTCGGCGGCCCGGTGGAGACGCCCAACCTGGAGCGTCTGGCGCGAATGGGCGTGCGGTACGAGAACTGCTACTCGAGCTGCAATTGGACCCTGCCCTCGGTCAGCTCGATTTTCACCGGCCTGGAGCCCGCCGTCCACGGCGTCGGTCACGCCAGCGCTCTGCCGCCGCTGCCAACGATCCAGAGTCGCCTGCGCGACTACGGTTACTCCACCTGGGCCCTTTACTGCAACGTCGTCGTAAATGCCGCCACCGGTCATTACCGCGGTTTTGATGTTCACGCCACATATGATTATCAAACCAGCGCGACCCTGGGCAGCATCTACGGCAGCGTCAGCCCGCTTTATCTGCATCTGGGGAAAAGCCTTACCGACGCTCTGGCCGCCGCCGATCTCAATCATCTCAAAGCCGTCCCCAACCGGCTCGCCGTCGAATTGGCGCAGCACCTTCCAGAAGAAGGGGGAGTCTACGCATATATCCACCTCTTCGATCCCCACGATCCTTATCATCCTCCCGTCGAGCACCTTTCCGAGTCCAGTTACAGCGGCCCCCTGGAAGGCGGAACCGGTTTCGACTACATGATCGAAGCCCAGAGCCGGGAGGCCGAGGATATCCCGGAGGATGAGAAGGAGCAGATCCGCGGCCTCTATCAGGGCGAGATCGCCTACGAGGACGCCGTATTGGGGCGCATCCTCGACGCCCTCGAAGAGAATGGTCAGCTCGAAGAGACGGTCATCTTCTTCGTCGGCGACCACGGCGAGGAGCTCTGGGAGCACGGCCACCTGGGCCACGGCAACTGGTCCTACAATGAATCCATCCACGTCCCCCTGGTGGCCTACTGGCCCGGTCTGCTCGAAGGCGGCCGGACGCGCAGTGATCTGGTCAGCATCGCCGACATCAATCCAACGATCCTAAACGGCCTGGGGCTCGAGCACCCACCGGAGGCCGTCATCTCCCGGCCCCTTCACTTGCCGGCCGACCCGGAGCGGATCGTCTTCAGCGAGCGCATCGACACCACGGATAATGAAACCACCAAGGCCCAGGCGACGGTAATCACTCCCCGGGCAACGCTGATCTACTACGAGAACCTGGATGCCTACGAACTCTATCTGGCCGAGGATTACACCCAGCGCAACGAGGTCTCTGCCGAGTACCCGGAGCTCTTCGCCGAGCTCAAGGCGCTGCTGGAGGACTACCGCAGCGACAACGCCGAACGTCGGGAGCGCTTCAACCCCTACTCGGGCGAGATGAGCCCCACCGAGCTCCAGCAGCAGCTCGAGCACCTCCGCGCCATCGGCTACATCCAATAGGAACGAGATGAAACGCGTCGCCTACCTCCAGTTCAGTCCCCGCCTGGGCGAAGCCGAAGCCAACCGCAAGCGCTTGGCCGAGCTTCTCACCGGTCGTCACGCCGACGTCATCGTCCTGCCCGAGTTGGCCGTCAGCGGCTACGCCCTGACTCCGGAGCTGCTCGCCCGGACCAGCGAACCGGCCGAGGGTCCGACCACGGCGATGCTGACCGCGCTGGCCCGCTCCACCGGCGCCCATTACGTCTGCGGCATCGCCGAGCTCGACGGCGAAACCCGTTACAACAGCGCCGTGCTGGTCGGCCCCGATGGTCTGGTGAGCGTCTACCGCAAACTGCACCTCTTCGGCTTCGAGTTCGAGCTATTCGCCCCCGGAGCGCAGGCGCCCCGGGTGGTCGAGGCCGCCGGGATGCGCCTGGGACTGATGATCTGCTTCGACTGGATCTTCCCCGAGACCATGCGCTGCCTGGCCCTGGCCGGCGCCCAGCTCGTCTGTCATCCGGCCAACCTGGTGCTGCCCCACTGCCCCGAGGCGATGATCACCCGCTGCCTGGAGAACCGGGTCTTCGCCGTCACCGCCAACCGTATCGGCGGCGAGAGCCGCGACGGCACCGAGCTCTACTTCATCGGCTCCAGCCAGTTGGTCACCCCCGCCGGCGAGGTCCGCGGACGGGCCGACGTCGACGAGGAAACCTTCCACCTCGTCGAGATCGACCCCACCGAAGCCGACGACAAGACCCTCTCCAGCGGGAATGATCTCTTCGCCGAGCGCCGTCCGGAGCTGTACGGGCGATTGCTTGACTAGCAACCAGCACGCTCAATTGCACCGGAAAAAGCCCCCTGCGGGGCTTTCTGTTTGGGTTCAACGCAATAAACCAAGGGATTATCACTCGCAAAAGAACCGACTCATCCAGCGGATAGATTGTCATTCAATGCTTTATAGCTCATAGACGCCGCCATTGTCATAGCGTTGCTTGGTGGCGATAAACCCGGTCTTGCCCTGAGTTCCGCTGGAAGCCGGAGGCTGTTGGTTCCGCTCGGGATTCAACCAGGCTGTGGGTGAAGGATCTGTTGACGGCGCACTATTGCCTGCTTTAGAAGCTTCGAACGTTATCCGCCTTCGCTGGTTGACGCCCCGCTTAGGCTAATCTCCAAGCACCATTCTCGATGAGGCTTTCCTGTGTTCCGAATGTGTTGTTCGTCTTCTGTGATGATCCCAAAAAAGAATAACAAGAAGAACAAGGTTAGGTTGATTGTCACATAACTACAGTATGATAATGGCAATCAAGTATGCTATTAAAGCAATCAATGACAGTCTATTCGCGAGAAGTGCCAGTCCACGAACGGGTGATAATACCTCCTGCAGTTGATGATGCCGGTCGCGGAGAAGACGGAAGCATGAACTAGTGGGAGGACGAGCGATATTTGGGGGACTCCGACAAGCCGACCAACACCCGGAGGCGCGCAATAAGCGACCCAGCCCAGAAGAGTGGCGGCTTCCCATCGGCTGGGTTCGGCAACGGGGAGTCGGCTGATTGGGGGCGAAGGTCGGCCTTTTTCCTTCGGGAAGCATCGACAGATTCAATGGCGACTGGATAGCCAATTGAATACTACTCAAACTGTTGATGCCGCCAGCGCCTGGGGTGAATGCTCCTTCGCCATGAACGTCAGCGTCGACGGACCCATGCTCGAGCTGGAAGGCCCGGGGCTCGGTCAGGCTCCATCCCGGGGCCACTCAACCCGTCAGCGCCTTCACGGACAGCCAGATGTTGCGTAGGCTGAGCAGGATGATCACCACACCCACCAAGTAGAGCATCCCGCGTTGAGGAACTCGACTGACCAGCCAGGCCGCCGCCGGGGCGGCCAGCAACCCGCCGGTCAGCAGGCCCAGGATCACCAGGCCGTGGTCGGCGATGACCGTGGTGGTGAAAAGGAAGGCGACGGCCTGGGCCAGCGTGACGAAGAACTCGGCGCTATTGACCGTTCCCACGGCGTAGCGACCGGAGTGGCCGTTGGCCATCAGGGTGGTGGTGACCACCGGCCCCCAGCCACCCCCGCCCACGGCGTCGCAGAAGCCGCCCACGGCACCCAGGATTGATAGAAAACGCTTGTCGGAGCGCCGCTTCTGATGGGCGCCGTCCCCGCTCTCTTCGAGCTTCTTCAGGCGCGCGGCCCGAACGATGATCCGCACCCCCATCGCCAACAGGTAGAGGGCGATAATGGGCTTGAGATAATCGGAGGGGAAGCTGGTGAGCAGGTAGGCGCCCAGCACTCCGCCAGCAGTTCCGGCTATGACGAGGGGCCAAAGGATGCTCGAATCGATGTTCTTGAACCAGAGATGGGACAGCCCGCTGACGGCGGTCGTGCCCACCTCGGCCACGTGAACCGCCGCCGAGGCGGTTGCCGGCGGGAGCCCCAGGGAAAGCAGGAAAGTGTTGGAACTGACACCGTAGGCCATCCCCAGGCAGCCGTCTACGAGCTGGGCGGCGAAACCGACCAGCAGATAGGGCCAGATCTCGGCGAGCATGGCACCTTTCGGTTATTCTCTACATAACACATTGTATTACTAGGGTATTAAGCTGTCAATGGGATTCCATCAGGAATAGCAATACTTATTTTCATATGCTAATACATTATGGGGCGCTGATGGCTTAATATCGGTTTTCTAGGATGATAGCTCAAGATAATGAGAAATACCCCGCATCACGCGGGGCATTGAGACATTATCGCCCATATACACGCAATAACTAGGTTACTTCTCCACATTTCGAGGCGCTACTATGGCACATCCGACCTCTCGCGCCTATCGGGAACCCTGGATGGAGCGGGAGTCCCCCCCACCTATCCGGCAAGCAAAACCTCGAGCGAGGTCCAGAGGGTGTAGAGACTGAGCAGGATGATCACCGCTCCGACCAGAAACATCATCGGTCGGGGCTTGATTTTCTTGACCAGCCAGGCTGCCAGGGGGGCGGCCGCCACGCCGCCGATGAGCAGCCCCAGGATGACCTCCCAGTGATCGATGCCGATCAGAGCGGCGAAGGCCGCCGTCTGTCCCAGGGCCACGAAGCATTCGGCGGTGTTGACCGAGCCGATGACCCTGCGCGGCTCGTGGCCGTCGGCGATCAGCGTGGTGGTCAGGATCGGCCCCCAGCCGCCGCCGCCCACGGCGTCGAGGAAGCCGCCGGCCGCCGCCAACAACGGCAGCCCGGGGCGTTTGACCCGCTGGGTTTCATCCTCCTGATGTCCCCGATAAGCGTGGGCCTTGACGAGGATCCGCACGCCCATCACCAACAGGTAAACGGCCACCACGGGGCGCAGGTAGGCGCTGGGAAAGGAGGTCAGCAGGATGACCCCCAGCACGCCACCGGCGATGCCGGTGAAGACCAGGCGCAGCACCAGGCGCCGATCGACGTTGCCATGAAGCGCGTGACTGACCGCCGAAGCAGCCCCGGTGCCCGCCTTGGCCAGGTGAACCGCGGCACTGGCCACGTCCGGCGGTAGGCCCAATGATAGAAGGAAAGCATTCGAGGTCACCCCGAAGGCCATGCCCAGGCTGGAGTTGATGAACTGGGCCAGAAAGCCCACAGCGATGTAGAAAGCGATCCCGCTCAACAAACCTCCCCGGAGTGGAAATATGAGGGAATAATCGCCCCGATTCATGAGTATTGTCAAGAATAAAGAGGGAGGATCTCCGACATCGACGCAGCACCCAGAAGGTTCATCACTCGTCTCCCGAGCGGAATAAATGGCAAACGTTTAACAGATTTTATCGGACAGCCGATTGACGGTCATTGGACTATCAATCTGATCTGAACCGACTTATCTAACTGATAGACTGTCATTCAATAATGGCTAGCTCATAATCGCCGCCATTGTCATACCATTGCATCGTATTCCCGCTGCATGGCGGCGATGGACCTGGGCCTGCCTTGAGCACCGCGGGATGCTGTTGGTTTCGCTCGGGAGCCGGCCAAACTGTGAGTGAAGGCTCTGCTGAAGGCATTCTATGGCTTGCTTTCTATATTACGCTTAGGGATCGTATACCATGTCCGGACCTGGTCATGATTGTACACTGTTGATAATTGACGTGATTGGTACCGGATTCCTGTCACAAAACGGACTTTTTTAAATTGCAATTAAGAAGAATATCTTCCTTGGCAAACACAGATATCAGCGTACTTGTCCCTGCCCTGACAGCAGATTGCCGCTGACGCTCAATTGTTGTAATAACAAGTAATAAGGGCATGATTATTGATCGCAGGGTCAACAAGGTGCATTTCTGGTAAGTGAAGAACGGCCCGGCAAGCCGCTTATAATCAGCCTGATTTGGTCCGATAACGTTCCATGATGCCTGGCGATTTATATCCGTCTTCGCCGCTCGCCGCTCGCCGCTCGCCGCTCGCCGCAGGGAGTTATCAGGTTCTTTCCGTGGCGGCTTTACCGAGTTGCGAAGGCTTGGTTCAGTTTATTGTATTGATCCCGCAGTCATTATCCAGCCGTCGACGCTGGCGCGAGCTCTCACTGCACCGTTGGTCAGGCAGCCCAGGGCGGTGACCGTGATTGGTGAACAACGGGTTGCCGGCAGACTCCCGCCGCGGTCAACTAGTATCAATCGAGCGTTTGAACGGGCGCCGCCGTGAGCTCAAGCCGAGATCAGGCAAAGCTGCCGCGTAGCGGCTCTCAACGGCTGCAGATGCCGCTCCAATCCGCCGTAAGGCAAGCCCGGCGGCCACGTCGAGATATAAACCAGACCGGGGGCGATGCCCTAGCAGATAGCCTTGAAGCTCCGGGGCGGCTATCCACTGCGGCGGCGGTTGATCACGGCTCGTCAATCCAGGATGGTGTGAGTTCGATGCGAACCACTGCGACGCCTGAAGGCTGTCCCCGGCGATCTTGATGTAACCGCCGATAACCAACCCTAGACAGACCGCCGCGTTTCCACCGTTTCAAACCCGCTCACCGCCAAGCTTCACCGGGATCAAACAACCCCAGGGATACGAGAAACAGCCGGTTTCACCGACTGTCGCAGTCTACGGAAGAAAGTGGCACAGGACCGGCTAGTCCACGTTCTGCGTGGTTAGGATGATCTTGAGCAATTGGAGAATGGCCGGGCGCAACTGGCCCTCGGGCAGGGGGACCATCTGATCGTCGGCGGAGAGTGTCAGCCGCGAGCGCAGTTGCAGACGGTCGATGGCGCCCGCCTCCTTGTAGTTGAGCAGGGCCACGATGCGCGGCGCGGCGCTGATCAGCTCCCAGAAGTCCAGACCGGCGCGGACGTTGCTCAGACTGTCCTCGACGCAGCAGTCCACGGCGACGATGTAGCCGGCCACGCCGCCGGTGAGCAAGTCGAAAAGCGAGGGCAGGTCGGAGTTGGTGGGCGCGGCGACCAGCTCGAGCTCGCCGCCGCCGACCTCGTAGAAGCGGCCCAGAAACCCGTAGATCGTCGTCAGCTCGGAGATGCGACCGGTATTGGGTCGGAAGGACTCCAGCAGCCGCAGGGCCATCTCGGGTTGGTCGGCCAGGATGAGGATGGTCACCGCCTTATTGCGCATCATCCTCCCCGGCGAGCCACTGCTTGATGGAATCGACGGTTCTAGCTTCCACATCCGCCCCGGGAACCATCGGGGCGCTCTTGTCGCGCAGGCTGTAGGGTAGGGAGACCAGGTCTAGGCATTGGCGGTGTAGCAGGGAGATGGTGATCTCGACCATCTTCAGGTAGCCCAGATTGCCGGCCAGGACGATCTCGGCCAGGTTGCGACGACCGTTGACCAAGGAAAGGTAGATCCAGTAGTCCTCGTCCAGGTTCTCTCGGGAGAGGCACTCGGCATCGCCGGTCAGGCTGGGCACCTGGCGAAAGCTCCAGAAGCTGTCGCGCAGATCGGGCAGATTCCGGCTGCGTGAGATGCCGCGGATGATAACCTCATCGAGGCCCAGATTGACCAGCAGAGCCGTGGGGTCGTCCAGCTCGGCGGCCAGCTCGTAGGTGTAGCTGCCCCGAGGCTGGATCGTGGCCAGGTAGACGATCTCGGCGAGTTGATCGGCCAGGGTGTCGGTGACCTCTTCGGCGCTCAGATAGCCCTCGCCGACCAGAAACGCACCGAAGCGCTCGTAGTCATGTTCGGCGCTATAGGACTCCAGGGCCTGCCGGAGCTGCTTGGGCGTCATCAACCCACGGGCCGTCAGCAGAGCGCCCAAGGGCTCGCGATCGGTCTCGCTCTCAGCATGGATCAGGCGACCATGCTTGAGGATGAACTCGGTGCGGCCGTGGTCGGTCTCCAAGCTCAGGCGGCCCGAACGGTGTTGCCGGGCGAGGACCTCCAGGAGCTCGACCAGGGGGAGTTCATCCAGATTACCCTGCAGGGCCATCGTCTACCTCTGTCTCTCGTACGGTGGTGTCGGCGGCCAGGAACAGCGCCGCGGCGGCCAGGGCGTTATCCGTCGAAACGGGGCTCAACTGGCGCACCAGCAGGCGACCGTCCCGGGTGAGACTAACCAGGGTCGACCCTAACCCGAAACGATCGTAACGTGTATGACGTTCGTCACGTTGGAAGCCCAGACGTTGCAGGTTGGACTTGAAGCTGCGCCAGTGGGGTTGAAAGGGCTCATCGAGCTCGAGTTCGTAATCGGCGGCGTCCTCGGTCCGGCAGAGCTCCCGCAGGCGCACCCGGGTGGGTGAGCCGCCCCAGAGCAGCTCCGTCGTCAGCCTTGTCAAGTCTTTAGTCGAGCTCATCTTCACCGGGCTTTGGGATATGGCGGAATCATCAACACGAAGAGGCAATCCTGCGGCGGGTGGTTGTTGGCCAAGCCGGTGAGGATCCGGCCGTTGGGGTTTGATATTTGTGGAAACTCCAACGAAGGGATTGACTCGGGATCGGATAAGCGGGGTCAGTCAGCAGCGGCCGATGGTTTCGACGGATGAATCATCGAGGGTTCAGCCCGCGCCTTTGGTCCAGTAATAAACAAACCAACAAGCTATCAGTTCAAAAGCGCTGGAGCTCATCCAGTCACCCTGCACCGACTGTCGATTCACGGCACCCTGGCTGTTACCCGCGTTTGGCGCCGGGGACGGGTGGGAGATCGTCGGTTGCGCCGGTTATATCGATCAGGCTGGAAGCCGTTACCGCTTGGTGACGAGTTCAGGATTCCATGTTGCCTCAATTGGCACCGGTATCAACCGGAAACAATCTCGAGTTGTAAGCAACTACAAATCGATACCAAGCTTATCGCCCTTCGTTATTGCCGCGTTTTACCGCCGTTCTGCTATGGCGCTACCTTGTTGCTTGTCGCTATAGCACTTGCATATCCTCTGCAATTAAAGGCAATATCGAATACAAGCTGCTGAGATGTTTGTTTTTCATTGAGCACGTCATATGTAACAGCCATTTTATGATAACTACGCTATTAATTCTATCTGTATCTACTCGTGTATTGTCAACAGATTAGCAATTCGATCAGATTATAATCAGGTACATGGTCCCAAAAAATTTCATTCTTCCAACTTATCAATAACATAATTGTTTATAAGCATCCTGTTCTTCCGAGATACTTTCCCGACACGGAGAGAATCGCCTATAGCAGCTTCAATATACTATACGAATAAAGATGAGATATTAGATCACTAAAAAGGCACATCAAATTAATATTACTTCGTAGCCACCGCCGGGGTCAAGGATCGGGGTCAAGGATAATGTGACAACGGCCACTAACTAAAGCTAGCCGTAAATCCCCGCGCTGTCAACGGGTAATAGGGGGATAAATCGGCGATATAAAAAAGAGAGCCTAGCTCTCTATGATTGTAGGCCAAGACACCACCGTGTTTCAGGTCTCAGGCCTTGTGATTGAGCAGATCATCGAAGGAGGTGTTCTCGAGGCGCTGGGCCAGATCGTCACGGACGGCCAGCCAGAGCCAGCGCAGGCCGCACTTGCCCTCACGCTTGCAGGCCTTGTAGGCGGTCTTGCTGGCGCAGGCCACCGGGGCCAGGTGGCCGTCGAGGGTGCGGATGACATCGGCGACGAATACGTCGCGGGGATGCTTGACCAGCGTGTATCCACCGCCGGGACCGCGGCGGCTGTGGATGAAACCGGCGCGGCGCAGGGAGAGCAGGATCTGCTCCAGGTAGCGCTCCGGAATGGCCTGACGGTTGCTGATCTCGTCGGCCGAGAGCCGACCGTTGCCGAAGTTGCGCGCCAGCTCCAGCATGGCGCGACAGCCGTACTCACTGCGGGTGGAGACGTGCATCGTACCCCCGAACCGTATCGAACGAACGGATAACTCATCTTTGAGCGATGCGCCCCGCCTGGACAACATCGACAAGGGCTGATGGCTGTTAATTATGCGAAACGCGGGAAAGCTGTAGGATAATCACCGAATGGATTCCAAAAGCCCGCACCAGCAACCAAACCGGTATCGTCAACGTCCCGGGAGAAGAACCGGCGCCGTAGAGCCAACCGGCTGGTGTCCGAAGTGCGACAGCCGATCAGCGAGCCGCCCATTGAAGCGCTGCGTGATAACGGTCTCTATGCGGAAATAGAAGAATGCAGGGCTGAAATCCCTCCCGGTCAGCCTTCCGAAAGTGTCGCGACAGAACAACATGACAATGTGACAACCTGAGGCGTTAATGCCCAGGATAATTCCTAGGGAAATGGTAGGTTAAATAAGGGATAAAGTCAAGGGGTTTAGATTGTTATTAGGCTGTGGCGGAGAAGAACCGAGCAAACCGTTGCGGGGCAACGTTTCCATCGTTACGCCTCAGTCCAGGTAACCGAACTCCTCGAGCATTGCGCTGATCTCGGTGAGGAACTTGCGGTAGACCTCGAGGTAGTCATCCGGGGTGTCGCCGGCGGAGGAGTGCTTCTCGAAGTAGGCCACGGTAAGCTGGGCGGCGATGTCGTAGGGCACGGCGCCTCCTTGTTTGTAACGCCCGCGGCTGGGCGGGTGCTATTCGGGTACCGGCGGGGTGGGATGCTCGCGCAACACACCCAGGGCCTTTTCGTAGTTATCGCGAACCTCGCCGTCGAAGCGCTCGATCATGCTGTCTATCTCGCGGGCGCTGCCGAAGGAACGGCTCTGGGCGAAGGAGAGGTTGTGCAGCACCGATTCGAAGGTCTCGAAACTCGAGTACTTGGCCACGGTGATGCGGGCCATGAACTCGCCGCACTCGGCGCAGTGGATAAAGACCCGGGGCGGGGCCGCCGGCTCGGTGTAGAGGAAGCTGACCGTCTTCTTCGACGAGCACTCGGGACAGATCATCGGGGTGGCGCGTTCCATGGAACCTCCAGGATTTATCTGATCGAGTCTATCATACCCCCGCCCGGGGTGGGATGACAAGCGGGTCGGAGTGCGGGGTAACCCTGCCCGGCGCCGAAACCCCGGCGAAACAACCTGCGCACGTAAAAAAACCTGCGCACCTTCCCGGGCGGCATTGGCACGTTTCTTGCGGAATCGCGCGCCGGTTGTCGGCGATAGGTCGCCCCGCTCTGCTGCAAGAAACGTGCCAATGCCGGGCGCGGGTAAGGTCTACGGCGCGGAAGCTGTTTCGCCGTGGTTTCGGCGCTTGGGGATGAAAACGGCGGGGCTTGATCACCCGCCGTTTCTCCGTGGCTGATTTGGACCGCAGCGGCGCGATTACCCGAGGACCAGCCCCACCAGGAAGTTGAGCGCCAGGATGATCACGATGCAGAACAGGGTGATCACGATGCCCGAGCGCGCCATGTCCTTGACCCGCAACTCACCGGAGCCGTAGGCGATGGCGTTGGGCGGTGTGGAGACCGGCAGGGCCATCGAGGCCGAGCTGGACAGCGAGACCATCACCGCCAGGGGCGCCACGAAGGGCAGCATCTCGTACCCCCGGCTGGTGAAGCCGATGACGATGGGTATCAGCAGGCTGGCGGTGGCGGTGTTGGAGATGAAGGTGGTCATCACCGCGGCGATGACGCCGAAGATCGCCAGGGTCACCAGGAAGGGCAGGCCCTCGAGGCTGATCAGTCCAACCAGGTAGGAGTTGAGGCCGCTGACGCTCATCGCCACACCCAGGGAGAGCCCGCCGCCCATGATGAACAGGATGTTCCAGCCCAGGGAGTTGAAGTCGTCCTTATCGAGTATCTTGCCGGCCAGGAAGAGCACGCCGGGGATCAGGGCGATGATCGCCGTGGTCAGTCCGGGCACGGCGTCCTTCCAAAGGGGCTGCAACAGCCAGGCCAGGATGGTGCCCACCATCACGACGATGATAAAGCGACCCCGGGAGTCCATCTTGCGTTTGATCTCGATGCGGATGCGCAGGGACTGGGTCTTGGGCTTGAAGAAGACCAACAACAGCACCCAGGTCAGCAACAGGGCGATGAGCATGATCGGAACGGAAAAGCCCATCCACTCGCCGAAGGTGATGTCGAAGCCGGCCTTGGTCAGACCGCCGATGGCGATGGCGTTGGGCGGTGTGCCGATGGGTGTGCCCATACCGCCGATGTTGGCGGCGAAGGGGATACCAAGCAGCAGCGCCTTGCGGACCGGGTCGTCCTTGTCGATCTCCTTGAGCACGGGCAGGGCCACGGTGATCATCAGCGCCGTGGTGGCGGTGTTGCTCATGAACATGCTGAACAGCGCCGTGGTGATCATCATCGCCAGTAGCACGATGCGCGGGTTGGTGCCCACACGGTCGAGAATGGCCTTGGCGATGCGCTCGTCGATGCGGTACTTGTGAATGGCCCGGGCCAAGATGAAGCCCCCCAAGAACAGCGCGATGGTGCTGGTGAAGAAGGGGTGGAGGAACTGCTTGTAATCGGTGATGATCTCGCCGCCGGGGCCGGCCTTGCCGACCAGCCAGACGCACTCGAGGACGACGATAATCAGGGATGTGACGTAGAGGGGCACGGCCTCGGTGATCCAGAGGACCGCGGCGATGGCGAAAACGGCCAGGGCCACGCTGCCGGCTTCGGAGAGGCCGGGCAGGGGGGCCAGGTATGCCGCGGTACCGAGGATCAGGGCCACCACGAAGGGTATCAGGCGTCGCAGCGTGCCCTTCTTGCCGCCCTTGGCGGGCAGGAGCTCGACGTTCCCGTTATCAGCGATGATCAAACCTCCGGCCGACCCGGACACCCCGGGTGCTGTGGCAGGGTGGTGGATTCTTCCGCGCCCGGCACGCTTCAAAGCACGGTTCAACGCGCCGGGATTTCGGCGGAAGCTTAGCACAGGCCGGCCGGGGGTTCAAGGAGTGGATAACTCGTAGTAACTTTGCAAGAACACCCGAGGCTTTTCGCTTAGGCATCATGGAACGTGTTCGGACAAAATCAGGCTGATCGGGAGCGGCTTGCCGGGCCGTTCTTCACTTACCTGTAATACACTTTGTTGACCAAACATTCATATTGGGATCATCACCAGAAACTGAACCAAGTATTCGCAATTGGTGAAAGACGCATTGAGACGAGGTCCTGGTAGCCACCCGCAGCGTGTGGTCAACCAGCGAAGTCGGATAGCGCTCGAAGCTGCTAAAGCGAGCAATAGAGCGTCGTCAGCAGCTCACTTTCTCACAGCCTGGTCGAAACCTGAATGGAACCAACAGCCTCGGGCTTCCGGTGGTACTCAAGGCAAGGCCGTGTTTAGCGCCATCATGCATTGGTACGACAATGCAGCGGGATGACAATGGCGGCGAGTGTGAATGATAAAGCAATGAATGATAATCTGTTCGCTGGGTGAGTCGGTTCAGGCGCGAGTGATAATCCCAAGGCTTATTCAAAAGTATGCCGCCTACATGATTCACCACAGATTACCTCCTCTGTTTGGTGCCACTTTTCGACTGCCCTTTGTGACAGGTTTTCGATGACCATCACCTCTATTATCAACAGTATACAAACACGACCAGGTATGATCAGAGTATTCGATCCCTTTGCTTTACCCTTGAACGGTACCAGACCGAAGGCCCCGGGCCGCTGCTCAGATCAACAGTTTCATGTCCAGCCGCTCAAATCCATCGCGACACCTCCGCCGTCTTCCACAGGATCGATCAGAGCGGAGCGTGAACAGGGAGCAGTAATCCTTGACTATTCGACAATGCGATTCCGTTGTTCCAAACGAATCCCCAGTCTTCTCCGGTGTCGACGACGGCATCGGCAGAAGGTGTTCCGCCATCCCGCGCCCTCGACCGATTGCAACCTTCGAGCAAACCGATGTCTCAACTGCGCAAAAAACCCCGCTGCGGGGTTTTCCTGGTCAGTACGGATAATAGACGGCTCAGCTTCACGGCAAGATACACCAGATAACCCTGGGAGCTGCCAAAGGCTTAAGGAGACGGCGAGGCCGCCTCCCAATCCCGGACCGGGTCAACTCGCGAGAGCAGCTAACATTCACCTTTTGCATAGGGGGTGATGAAGGTTAACCAGACGGGCTTCGGCCGATCGCGGGATTTTGCAGGATTGGAGCCGCCGTGGGGCGGCTCCAATCCGTTACACCCCAATTAAGGATGCTTTGCTTTAACAGCTTAGAACTTCAGCTGCAGCTGCATCTTCATCATGCCGTCCTGGGCACCCATGTTTTCCTCGTCCTCGGGCAGGGTGTGGACGTAGTTGATCTGCAGCTTGGCGAAGTGATCCGGGGTGAAGTACAGGTTCAGACCGCCGGTGATGATGTTGAAGCTGTCGTACTCGGCATCGTCGTCGCTGTTCATGTCGATCATCTCGAAGCGACCGCCGACCTCGATCAGGTCGAGGAAGTCGCTGCCGATCTCGAAGCGACCCAGCAGGTCACCGGAGATGGCCATGGGGGTGACGTCGTTGACGTCGGACTCAACGCTTTCACCAGCGGCGTCGACGGGATCGGAGAAGCCGAGGCTACCCATGACAAACTGGGCGCCGACGTAGATGTAGTCCCAAGTGTAGTTAGCGTGGGCGCCGTAACCCATGACGGGGATGTATAAGTCATAGCCGTCGAGGGTGCGGTCGTTGCCCATGTAGAAGAAACCGCCGAAGTTCAGGCCTTCCATGAACTTGCTGTTGGCCCAGACGGTCAGGTCCAGATCGGACAGAGCGCCAACGCCGCCGCCGGTGGTCTCGAGGGCGTCGAGGTTGTCGTTGTCCCAGACGCCGACGCCTAAGTGGATGTAGTTCTCATACTTGAAGTTGAGAACCATACCCTCGGCGAAGCTGGGCATCCAGTCGTCGTGCATGGGGCGATCGACGAAGGGCTGCTTGGAGGAGCTATGCACGTGCAGGAAGGAGCCGGCCGGCTTGAGCAGACCGAAGTCGATCCAGAACATATCGACCGGCATGAAGGTCAACTTCATCTCTTCGAGCTCGGGCTTGGAGACGTAGTCGACAACCTTGAACTTCCAGTAGTCGCCGATGTCACCGGAGAAATCGACCTTGGCGCGCTTGACCTTGAGGTTGCCCTCGGCTTCGGCCTCGTTGTCGACGTACTCGCCGTCGCCGTCGCTCCAGACTTCACCATTGTTGAGGTCCATCTCCCAGCGGAACTGGAAGTAGCCGCCGACCTTGACCTTGAAATCGACGTCCTTCTGCTCGCCTTCAAAAACCGTAACACTAGCCACAGCCATGGTGGCGAGCATCATCACGGCCAGAATGGTGAGTAGCTTCTTCACTCTTTACCTCCAGGTTTCAGGTTTGGTTTTGTCGACGCGGACCCACCAGGGAGCCCGATCGAGTTTGGTGCTTGATGCACTCGTTGGAGCCTGTAGGCTGGGGACGTTGTCCCCGTTGATCCGGGCCGGAGGCCCAATCTAGGCCGGTCGGAGATGACACTGATACCGAATTATCTGGGAACTTCCGACCGACCGAATCTCGGCCACACTTGTGACCGATGAATTACGAAAGTTTACCATAAAACAGCGCCGATTAGGAACCTTCTTTTTGAGAAATCCCGTGTAAGTGTAACATCAAGGAGCTCAAGGTACAAGGGGCTAATGGGCCGCCGTTCGATTCGCCGCGTTAGCTCTGTGGGAGTATGTTTGGCGATTAACCAAGAACGGCTGTACACCTTAACACACGGTCATTGTAACAGAACATCCGCCAAGAAGAAACAATCGTCGATATACTTGGCCTGGCTTGGTTTGCAGTCGCAGATGCCGCCAGTGTCCGGATTGCCGCGGTGTCGGTGTATCAGATGCGGCTTCCCTGGGCCTGCAATCGTCCAAAAACCTCATGCCACCAGCGTAGAATTGTACTGCGAAAACCGACGTGAAGACGACTCATCGCGCGAAAGCGCTCTATCGCTACTCGGAGGCCCGCTGATCGAGGGCACGGATCTCCTCGGCGATCTCTTTCTTGTGGTGCAGGTGCAGGTGGCTCTCGACCACGAACAGGACGCTCTCGGCGATGTTGGTGGCGTGGTCGCCGATGCGCTCCAGGTTACGGGCGATCATCGACAGCCGCCAGTAGGTCTCCGCGGTTGCGGCGTCGTCGCAGTCGGGATCGGTGCATCTGGTGGCCATTTGCTTGAGAACCAGGCTGATGGTCTGCTTGGTCAACTCGTTGAGCTCAGCGTCGTTGTAGATGACGCGCTTGGCGAGTTCCTCATCACCGGAGGTGTAGGTCTCGACGGCGTCGTCGAACTGCTTCATGGCCAGGTCCGTCAGCCTGGTGATGTTCTCCGGCACGCCGTTTAACTGGTGCTCGGCCAGGTACCGGCAGTGCTTGCAGATGTTCTCGGCGTGGTCGGCGATGCGCTCCAGGTCACGGTTGTGCAGGATGATGGCCACCAGCCGGCGCAGGTGTTCGCCCATGGGCTGGAAGAGGGCGATCACCCGAACGGCCTCCTCCAGATTCCAGGTCTCCATCTGGTTGGCGACGACCTCGTCCTCTTCGGTGACCTCGTTGATGCGCTCCAGGTTCATGTCGCCGATGGAGCGCACGGCCTTGTCCAGCATGGTGCGCGCCAGGGCCGCCATCTCTTTGAGTTGCTTATCCAGCGCTGCGATACGTTTTTCGATCATCCCGTCTCCAAGTTCGACCCGGGTGGGCGAGGCGCCTCAGCCGATGTTGTTTAACGACCTGGGCTTTATTGCTATCAAGTGTCATTATAGCTGGTAGAGATGCTTTTTTCCAGGTTTAACCGCCCCGGCGCCTTTAACCGAAGATACCGCGGAGATAATTCTCGGTGCGCTCGTCGGATGGGGCGGTGAAGATCTCGTCGGTGATACCGAATTCGACCAACTCGCCCAGCATCAGGAAGGCCGTGTACTGGGAGACGCGGGCCGCCTGTTGCAGGTTGTGAGTGACGATGACCACGGTGTAGCGCTCCTCCAGCTCCTCGATTAGCTCCTCGAGCCGCGAGGTGGAGATGGGATCCAGGGCGCTGGCCGGCTCGTCGAGCAGGATCACATCGGGCTTGATGGCCAGGGCGCGGGCGATGCAGAGGCGCTGCTGCTGGCCGCCGGAGAGCTCGAAGGCCGACTGGTGCAGCTTGTCCTTGACCTCGTTCCAGAGGTTGGCGTCGCGCAGGCCCTCCTCGACGCGCTGCTCGACCACCTTGTGGGCGCGCTCGCCGTGGATACGCAGACCGTAGGCCACGTTCTCGAAGATGCTCTTCGGGAAGGGGTTGGGCCGCTGGAAGACCATCCCGACATCCTTGCGCAGATCGTTGATGTCGACCTCGGGATTGAAGATCTCGGTGCCCTTGAGCTTGACCGAGCCGGTGATCTTGCAGTCGGGGTTGAGGTCGTGCATCCGGTTGAGCGTGCGCAGCAGGGTGCTCTTGCCGCATCCGGAAGGTCCCATGATCGCGGTGACGTGATTCTCCGGGATGTTGAAGGTGACATCCTTGAGAATATGCGCGTCGGTGAACCAGAGGTTCAGCTTGTCGATCACGAACTTGGGCTTGAGTTGATCCGGCGGCAGGGCCTTGCCGGTGCGTCGTACCGTTGGTGTTTCTACCATTTTTTCATCTTCCTCGAACGGATTCGCATCCAGATGGCCACACCGTTGATCAAGAGCACCAGGACCATCAGCACCAGGGCGGTGCCGTAGGCCATGGCCTCCTGCTCCTCGGGGTGAATACCTTCGGTCATCAGGGCGTAGATGTGGTAGGGCAGGGCCATGACCTGTTCCATCAGGCCCACGCGCAGCACGCGCATGTAGAAGACGGCGGCGGTGAAGAGGATCGGCGCGGTCTCACCGGCGGCGCGGCCGATGGCCAGGATTACACCGGTGAGTATCTGTCCCAGGGCGGCCGGCAGCACCACCTTGATCGTCGTCTGCCAGCGGGTGGCGCCCATGGCCAGGGAGGCCTCGCGGAAGCTCATCGGGATGGTCTTGAGCGCCTCTTCGGTGGCGCGGATGATGATCGGCAGGACCAACAACCCCAGGGTCAGACTGCCGGCCAGCAGGCTCATGCCGAAATCGAGCAGGTTGACGAAGAGCGCCAGGCCGAACAGGCCGAAGACCACCGAGGGCACGCCGGCCAGGGAGTTGATTCCCATGCGGATCCAGCGGCGCAGCTTGCCCTCGCGGGAGTACTCGTTCAAGTAGATCGCGGCCAACACCCCCAGGGGCAGGGCGAAGATGATCGCCCCCACGGCCAGCAGCAGGGTGCCGACCAGGGCCGGCATGATGCCGCCGGCGGTCATCCCGTCGCGGGGCATCTCGGTGAGGAACTCCCAACTGATCACACCGGCGCCCTCGATGACGATGAAGACGATGATCAGCAAGAGCATGCCGAAGACGACGACCACGGAGAAGCCGCAGAGGCTGAACATCATACTTTGCTTGAAGCTGCGTGATTTCATAATGGCTTTGTTGTACGCCTCAGCGCGCCCGCAGGCTGGAACGGCGCTTGATGCGCTCGGCGAGGAGGTTGAACCCCAGGGTGATCACGAGCAGGACCAGGGCCAGCATGAACAGGGCGTGGTAGTGGACGCCGCCCTGGACCGCCTCGCCCATCTCCAGAGCGATGGTGGCCGTCAACGGGCGGATGGGCTTGAGTGGATTGAGGGTGAAGGCGGAGCTTCCGCCGGCGACCATCAGCACGGTCATGGTCTCGCCAACGACGCGGCCGAAGCCCAGGATGATCGAGGAGTAGATCCCGGAGCGCGCCGCGGGAAGCACCACTCGGCTCATCGTCTCCCAGCGGTTGGCGCCGATAGCCAGGGAGGCCTCGCGGATGTCGTTGGGCACGGCGGTGATGGCGTCCTCGGCCAGGCTGGTGATCGTGGGGTAGGCCATGAAGGCCAGGATGATGGCGGCGTTGAGGCCGCACAGGCCGACAGGGATATCGAATAAGTCCTTGAGGAACGGGGCGACGAGGACCATGCCCACGAAGCCGAACACGACGCTGGGGATGCCGGCCAGCAGCTCGATGATCGGTTTGACCACATCACGCAGCCAGGGTGGGGCGATCTCGGCCAGGAAGATGGCCGAGCCCAGGGACATCGGGATGGCGATAATCAGAGCCATTAGGGTTACGTATAACGATGCCCAAAGCAGGGGCAGCATGCCTAAGCGCGGTGCCTCCTCCCATTCGCCGGTCTCCTCGTTGAACTCTTCCTGGGTCGGATACCACTCGGTCCCGGTGGCGAACTCGCCGAAGTCGTACTCGCCGAGGAAGGGCAGGGACTGGGACAGCAGGGTGATCAGGATCCCCGCCAAGAACACCAGAGAGAGCACGGCGAAGACGGCCAGAATGGTCTTGACGAAGGTTTCGCGATTGCGTTTCATCTTCTCGCTGGGTTCGGCTCGGGGGCCGGATTGTAGAGAGGGGCGGTGGTCAGGTCATCACAAGTAGCGGTTTTTCGGTGACCACCGCCCCGGCTGCTCTATCGAGTAGAGAGCGGTACTACTGAGGGGTTACTGCAGAGGGATGAAACCCTCTTCCTCGACGATCTTCTGACCCTCGGGGCCCTTGATCCATTCGATCATGGCCACGACGTGCTCGGGAGCGTCCGCGGGCACGTAAAGGTTCAGGTCGCGACTGATCGGGTAGGAGCCGTCGACGACGGTCTCGGGCGAAGGCATGACGCCGCCGACCTTGAGACCCTTGATGCTGTCGTCTAGGTAGCCCAGACCGACGTAGCCGATGGCGCCTTCGGACTCGGCGACGATGCGGCGGACGTCGCCGTTGGACTTCTGCTGCACGGCTCCGGAGACGATGGGCTCCTTGTCCATGACGAGCCCGGAGAAGACGCCGAAAGTACCCGAAGAGCTCTCGCGGGTGACGACGACGATCTCGGTGTCGGGGCCGCCGACCTCGTTCCAGTTGGTGATCTCACCCAGGTAGATCTGCTTGATCTGTTCGAGGGTCAGATCCTCGACTTCGTTGGAGGGGTGGACGCAAACGGCGATGCCGTCGGCGGCGATGACGTGCTCGACGGACTCGATACCGTTGGCCTCGGCCTCTTCCTTTTCCTTGTCCTTCATCTTGCGGGAAGCCATGGCGACGTCGGCGTTACCGTCGATCAGAGCGGTGATGCCGTCGCCGGAGCCGGTGCCGGAAATGCTGATCTCGGCGTTCAGGTACTCCTCGGCGACAACCTGCATGATGGGGGTGACGGTGGTGGAGCCGTTGACGGCGATGGGGAGAACCTCACCGGTTTCGCCCTCGGCGGTACCGTTCTCGTCCGTGGTTTCCTCGCCCTCTTCGTCGCAGCCGACCAGACCGAGGGTCAGCACCAGCGCCAGAATGGCGAACAGGATGGTGTACTTCTTCACGTAAGCCTCCTTTGAGGTTTCTGTGCCACGTTCGTGTGTAACGCACGTAAGCAATGCAGACAAACTAAGGTGTTCGCGGGGTCGAACGCGGGGTCCTCCCCCTACCTTGGTTCCGACGAAGTGTATGGTTTCGCCGGTGGGGCGGACGCCGTCGTCGGCGTCCGGATTGGGCTCAGCACCCAAAAACGATTCGCAAAAGCTGATTGGATTCCCGATTAGACAACGGATAACAAAGGCGATGATTGCCGGTGGCAGGTCTTCTCAGGGCAGAAAGGGATAAAAGAAAGGGGAACAGCCACCGGGTGGCATTCCCCTCGTCAACGGACCAGGTCCGCGTTCGGCGCGTCGGAGCCGATCTCGTCGCGGTAGTAGCCCAGCATGATGAGCATCAGCTTGTGCTCGTGCAGGGCGACCTGGGCCGAGCGTATGCTCAACCGCCGGGAGACCATCCGCGGTCCCGTGGTTCTTTCCACCCGGTTGTAGCTGCAGTTGCTCAGCATGGCGTAGTGTTTGTCACCTTGTTTTCGCGCTATCTCGAGCTTCTGCTCCGATGTCGCGCGATCCGCGAGATGCCCTGTTGGCGATTATCAGTTTTAGCGCGCCGTATTATCCGGGCAGGGTCGTCAGCTTCGATTCGCGGCGGTCAGATCCACCGGCCGTCGCGTCTGATTCACCCGGCGCTTCCTCCGGCCTCGGAAAAACCCGTTGCAACACAAGTCCCGATACCGACCCGGTTCCGAATCGCGGCCCCGATTCGCGCCAGGCGCCAATTCCAGCCCCCGCAGGGTGATTGTTACCCAGGTCCCGATACCGTCCCGGTTCCGAATCGTGGCCCCGTTTCGCGCCAGGCCCCAATTCCAGCCCCCGCAGGGTGGTTGCATCCCGGGTTCCGATACCGTCCCGGTTCCGAATCGTGACCCCGTTTCGTGCCAGGCGCCAATTCCAGCCCCCGCAGGGTGATTGTTACCCAGGTCCCGATACCGGCCCGGTTCCGAATCGTGGCCCCGTTTCGTGCCAGGCCCCAATTCCAGCCCCCGCAGGGTAAAAAAACCCAAAGGGTTATCCTTTGGGGGGACAGCCGGCATCACTACCGCTGCGGTTTCCTCCTCTGCCCCCCAGGCAGTTCGGGCGCAATTTAACACAGGGTCGAAAAGGCTGTCAACACCCTTTTTGACGGGTTGCGGTGAAGCTCTATATTATCAAATGGTTACACTGTAAGTTTTCGGGGAAACGGTTGGTCGGTGCGGGCGGCGAGGGCGCTGTTGCGACCAAATCAGGCTGATTTGGGTCGTTCAACTCGTGACTCACGTCCTCCCGGAGCTCCCCCGATCGAGAGCCCATCAATCCAGCGAAGCGTTGATAATGGTTGGGATCACATAGCTGCACGGAGCGCATTACTGCCGTTCAATATCAAGTGAAAATTCGGGATTATACATCTACCTGGACATGTATACATGGCTAATAGATTGTTGAGCATTGCTTTATAGCATACTTTGCCACCCTTATCATATCTGTCGATTTGTGGCGATCAACCTCGCCTTGTACTTAGTGTTGCGTGGAACCGGAGGCTCTTGGTCCCGTCCAAGATCGTGGAAGTCGGTAGTGAACGATAGGCCGACAGTAGTCTATTGCTTGCTTTTAACACATGTGCCAACTTGCCGTCTTCGCGGGTCTACGTCCTACGCCGAGCCTATCTCAGGGACCCTACCCTCGAAGCAGCTACACAAAGTTGCCAATATTCGTTCAGTTCTTTGTGATGATTCCAGTAAGCAACAGGCGGGCCGGTGTGCATGTCGTCCAAGACCTTAGTAGCAGATTGGTGGCTGCACATATTCTGGCTGACTGGTTGATCGGCTCGGTGCCGTTAATACCCCGGCTTGCGCTATCAGCTCTGACGACGCTGGTTCAAGCCCATGCCCCCCAATGACAGGCGATTGTAACGAGAGCGACGATATACGATCCTGAGGACTACTCCAGCCTCCGGCGCAGGTACTGATTGTAGATCACCGCCGCCGGGTTGTGCCCGGTGACCCGGTCCTTGGCGATCAGGGTGATCACGGGGACCTCCGCGCCGGAAGCGAGCAGGGCGTCGTGGCCCACGCAGAGACCGATGGAACCGATGACGGCGCAGCCCTCGGCCTCGAGGCGGGCGGCCTGGCCCCGGGGGTTGCAGCTCGAGTCGCCCGAGGAACCGGGGACGGGGGGATGCTGGAGGCGCTCTTTGGGCATCGCGCCCAGCTTGCAGCAGGTCGAGGAGACGACGAAGCCGCGTCGATCGAGGAAGGCGCCGACGACGGCGGCCTCCTCGGCCGAGCCGATGCAGAAGGCCAGGCCAACGCGCTCGGCGCCGAGTTTGTGGCAGAAGAGGGCGAACTCCTCGATACGAGTCAGCTCGAGGTAGCCTTCGGCCTCGACCTCGGCGGCGGCCTTGAGGATGCGGGCGGCCCGTTCGTCGTAGCGGGCCAGATGGGTCTCGAGGTCCTCGCCGGTGCAGTTGGTCCCCGTCGAGCAGGCGTGATCGAGGCGGCAGTCGTGACAGCGCATGGGTTCTCCGAATCAGTCCATTTCGAGCAGGGGACGGGCGGCCTCGGCCAGGGCCTGTGAAGCCGGGGAGTCGGGCAGTTCGAGGACCATGGGCTTGCCCTCGTCGCCCAGGCGTACGGCCTCAGGGTCCAGGGGCACGCTGCCCAGGAAGGGGACCTCGGCGAGCTTGGCAAGCCCGGCGCCGCCGCCGGAGCTGAACAGCTCGATGCGCTCGCCGCAGTGGGGACAGACCAGGCCGGCCATGTTTTCGACCAAACCGACGACGTCCATGCCGACCTTGCGGGCGAAGCCGATGCTGCGGCGGACGTCGTCGACGGCCAGGGCCTGGGGGGTGGTCACCAGCAGCCCCAGGGAGCCGGGGACGGTCTGGGCCACGGAGAGCGGTTCGTCGCCTGTGCCCGGCGGGGAGTCGATGATCAGCCAATCCAGCTCGCCCCAAGCCACGGTGCCGATGAGCTGCTGGATGACGCCCATCTTGAGCGGTCCGCGCCAGATGGTGGCCTGGTCGGCGTCGGGGAGCAGGAAACCCAGGGAGACGACGGCCACGCCGGCGGGGCCGATCACCGGGGCCAGCTCCTCGCCCAGGGGGGCCAGTTGCTTGCCCGCGACGCCCATCAGCTTGGGGATCGAGGGACCGTGAAAGTCTATGTCCAGCAGGCCCACCCGGCGTCCGGCCTTGGCCAGCAGCACGGCCAGGTTGGCCGCCACGGTGGATTTGCCCACACCGCCCTTGCCCGAGAACACCAGCAGCTTACGCTCGATGGCGTCGAGTTTATGGTTGACGGCCACGCGGAGCTTCCACTGTTTCTCGTCCTCGCCGGGACGCCGCTCGTCCCGCTTGTCCTTGCCGTTGTCGCTCATGGGTCTCCTGGCTGATGGTGCCTGGCTGGTTTACCGGCGCGACGCCGCCGGTGGATCGAAGGGATCGCCGGGGAGGGATTATACACCCAGATGGTCGATAATTAAAGCGCGGTTTGGTCCAGGTCAGGGACTGCTTCGTCTCAGGTCTAAGGCGAAGAGCTGGTCTCGGCGATGGATCCGCTACACCCCTTCCAGTCTGCCGGGCGTCGAAAGCTGTGTTGTACCGGAGGCGCTAGGTGGTCGCCGCTCAGCGGCCCAAGTCCCCGCCGTGCAAGCTCATCAGCCTTCGGTCGGTAGCGCGGAGCAAACCCGAGGCACGGCAGGGCCGACAAACTGGATCAGTCCACGCACTTCAGGTCCCCTCTTGGAGCTAATGGCATCTCGTGAGTTCCCCGGATCGCGCCTGTTGTTCCAACTCCGTGTTATCGCCGCCTCAAGGCGGAAGGGCACCCACCGGCGTCCAGCGAAAAAACGCCGGTGAACCAGTACCAGCAGCGTCACAGTTGCCGACACAGCTTGTGATAAAACTCCAACCCGACGTTAAGTCGGTTACCCTACTGGATGTAGCCCAGCGAGCGCAGGTTCTCGAGCTGGGCCTCGGCGGCGTCGGAGGGCGGCGCTCCCGGCGGAGCGAAGCCTCCGCGGCGGGCGGCGGCGTTGGCGGCGTCGTAGGCGCGCAGCAGCTCGCGCAACTCCCGGCGCAGCTCCGGATGCTCGGCGCCGACCTCGCGGGCGTGGGCGTAGTCAGCGGCCAGGTACAGCTCGTCGCGAGCGGCGGCGCGATGGTGGATCAGCGTGGCCCGGGGATCGATCACCGCGACCTGGTTCTCGTCGCTATCCGGGTGGGGTCCGAGGAGTTTCTCGGCGAAGACCACCCGCTCCGGGTCCGGCGGGGCGGTGAGCGGGCGTGTCAGCGGCGGTGCGGTGTAGTCCTCGGGACCGGCCAGCTCGAGGATGGTGGCGTAGAGGTCGCTGAGGCGCACCGGGTCCGTCCGGCGTCCGCCGCCCTCGAAGACACCGGGCCAGTAGACGACCAGGGGAACGTGGGTCTCCTCGTTGTGCAAACCCAAACCGTGACCCAGCTCGCCGCGCTCCCAGAGCTGCTCGCCGTGATCTCCGACGAAGAAGAGGGCGGTGTTTGTTAACAGCCCCCGCTCCTCCAGCCGATCCAGCAGCAGTCCGAGGACCTCGTCCTCGTAGCGCAGCTCGCCGGCGTAGAGGCCGCGGATGTATTCGCGATCGGCCGCGGGCAGTCCGGCGCCGCGATCGGGCTCGTCGGGGGGATTCAGCAGGCCGGTTCCCCCGGCGAAGGACCCGACGTAGGCGGAACCGGGCAGGTAACGCCGCGGCGGGGCGTAGGGCTCGTGGGGATCGTAAAGGTGAAGGTAGGCGAAAACGCCTCCCTCGGCGGGCAGACGTTCGACGACATCCAGGGAGCGCTCGACGGGAATGGCCTTGAGGTGCTGCAGCGTCGCCTCGCCCAGCAGCCGCGAGAGCCAGCGGGTGAAGAAACCGTAGAGGTTCCAGTCGTCGAAACCGGAGCCAAGAACGAGCTGGTGGCGATAGGCGTAGTTGGCGTAGGTGTCGAAGCCCCGATAGAGCCCGGTCAGCGGCTTGATCGCCGGGTTGCAGAACACGCCCCAGCTCCGGAATCCTGCGCGGCGCAGCTCTCCGGCCAGGGTGGGTCCGGGACCCAGCGGCGTGGTCCAGTCCACCCGGTGAACGGCCTGCTCGACCCCGGTGAACAGCGAGGCCACGGCGGGCAGGGTCCAGTTGGAGGTCGAATGGCAACGCTCGAAGCTCACCCCGAGCCGGGCCAGACGCTCCAGGTTGGGCGTGGGAACCGACCCGCCGTAGAGAGAGGCGAGGTCTGCGCGGTGGGCGTCGGAGAGAACGACGACGACGTTGAGCGGCGGCGCGTCCGGTTCCGGCGCTGGATACTCGGCGACGTCCACGCCGCCGAGATAGACCACGCCGAAGAGCATTAAGCTCACCCCGGCCAGGACCAAAGCACCCCGGCCGATCCAGCGAACCAAGCCGGGGCGGCGCCGGGCCGACCAGACCAGGCCGGCGGCGGCGAGGATAGCCGCCAAATAGAACACCAGGGCCCGCCAGCGACCCAAGGCGCTCCAGTCCCGAGGCAGACCGAGGACCAACGCCGTCGTCGCCGCGACGACGATCAGACCGAGCAGATCGTATTCCCCATTCGTTTCTACATTCCCGCGCCGGCGGATCAAGCGCTTCAGACCGAGGTAGAGCGCCGCGACGGCCAGGGAGAACAACACGCCGACAAGTAGTTGCCAGGCCAGCGCCCCGAGCAGGTACAGCCAACCCGCCGCCGAAGACGAACCCAGCACGCCGTGGTAGAACTCGGGGTGCGGGGCGAAAAGGACGCCCAATCGGTGCAGCAGGGCGTGGAGGAGCGTCGCCGCCGCGCCGAAAGCCGTCAAGCGTCCGAGCTCTCCAAGGTACCCGGGACTGTGCTTTGGATCGTTCAAGCTCATGTCGCGAAAGGGTTGGTGTCCGGTAACGAATCCAGCCAAGTAAACATCACACCAAACTGGAGATACAGCGGTAATTGCCGAAAACAACAGTCTGCCGAAAACAACAGTCAGTGAATCGTCCATGACAACCGTGCGGCCAAGGGCGTCAACCAATTCACGCATCCAACCGAGGCAAGGTCCGAACCAGGCGACAACCCGCTTGCAACGCGCCGAAATCAGTTAACCACACGCCGCCCGCGCCACCGCCTCGTTCCACAACGCCTACCCCCGTCCCGCCCGGCGTTGGCACGTTTCTTGCAGCAGGGCGGGGCG
>CAZOOP010000025.1:0-53564 GCA_964581465.1 uncultured bacterium | reverse complement strand
ATGACAGCGACTATGAGCTATAAAACATTGAATGACAATCTATTAGCTGAACGAGCCGGTTCAGATACGAGTGATAATCCCGTAGCTTATAACAAGCATATCTAATCAGCAACCACCATGGTGAAAAGAATGCGGGCTTAACTTGATTCAGCACGGCCTCGTCTCAGCCGCATTTTCGAAGGGGATCGGAGTTTCTAGTTGGAGTGGGCTGGTCCGGGATCGTGTGTGATGCCCATTGATATCTCAACCAAACCCCCAGAGTGACCCCCGGGGAAGGCCCTCCGCGTTCATCGATTCCTACGAATCATAACTAGTGTGGGGTTGAATGTCTACCGGCCGCCTAAGAAACAGCCCGATTTGCCGGATTGGCTCCCTTCGGGACGCTTCGTAATCATCCCGCCGGCAGATGTCACGACCGGAGACCCTGGGCCGACGTTCCGACCGCCGTGGGCGACCCCCGCCTGCGCAACGGGGCGGACGCATCGATCCGCCCCGGCTTTCCGGAGTGCGACGAACAGACGATCTTCTACCCCTCGACCTCGGCCAGGTGGGCGTTGAGCTCGGTCACCAACCGGGCGGTCTCCTCGTCGGTGTAGCGCCTGTTGCGCAGCAGCTCGCCCAGGGAGCCCCAGAAGGGCTCTCCGCAGCGCAGGCAGACCACACCACGCTGGAGCAGCCAGTCGGCCGCGGCCGGGTGCTCGTCGAGGATCACCTCGACGGGGGTGTCGATAGTCAACGGCACGGCGGTTAGCCCTTATGCTTGAGCATCAGCTCGAAGTCCTCGAGGACGGCCTCGAGATCATCCTCGTGCTCGACCTCGTCGGTGAGAATCTCGACGATGATGTTGTAGGTCAGCGGATCGGTCTCCTTGACCATCGCCGCCAGGCGCTGGTAGGTGTCGATGGCGCACTGCTCGCCCTTGATGTTCTGCTCGACGATGGTGCGCACGTAGGGATCCTCGGGGGGTTCGTAGCCGCAGTTGGTGACCTCGTACCACCGTTTTGGGGTCAGCACCGGGGTGCCGCCGAGCTGGACGATGCGATCGGCCAGCATCCCGGCGTGGCGCAGCTCGTCGTTGGCGTGCTCGATGAGCTCGGCGGTGACGCCCTCGCGCATCGGGCCGGCCACGACCTTGGCGCCCAACCAGTACTGGTAGTAGGCCAGCCACTCGTCGGCCAGGGCCTTGTTGAGTTCCTCGATCAGTTTATCGACGTCGCCGCCGATGATCCCTCTTCCTCGGGTACCCATGGGGCTCCTTTCGGGTATGATAACGCCTGTTCACACGCTGGTTGATGAAGCTGGCATGGATTATAGTACCCAAGCGGCGGGTTAGGCAAATCCCCCCGCCGTGATGAACTCCAGGGTGTCGGAAGGATACCCCGGGGTCTCGACCTCGGCTAAACCGAGGTGTAGGGTGCGGGCCGCGGCCCGAGCGCCCTCGAGCAACGAGACCCGCCGCCAGGCGGCCTCGACGGCGTCATGCCTCTCGGGAAGGTAGAGCAGCTCGTAGATGTAGCTTTCCTCACCGGCGACGCCGCTGCCCGGCAACGGCGGAACTACGACCCGGTAGGCCATCCGTCGACGGTGGACCAATTCCAGGTCCTGGTGGTAGCGCTGGACGATCGTGCTCTGGGGGTCGGGATTGACGACGAAGACCAACAGCGCCCCCCTGTAGGCCGCCGCCCGTTCCCAGAAGGACCGCAGCCGATCCTGGTTATCCGGGTCCAGCGCCACCTTGCCGGGATCGGGACGGAAGAGATATGCCGGATCGAAGTTGATCAGATGGTACCCCTTGAGCAACGGCGCGTCGAAGCCGCTGTCGAGCTCATCCTCCACCTCGATGTCATGCTCCCGGTAGCTATCGCGCCGGGCCTCATCGTCATCGTACGAACGCACACAGGCCCTGGTGGCCAGCACCTGGCGAGCCAGCATCGTGCTGCCGAGATAGCGGCCGTTGTTGAGCGCCTTGAGTTGCAGATGCCGCAGACGCAACTCCGCCGGAGCACTCGTCAATCGCACGCGGACTCGACGCGAGGGCTGATGGGTCAACGGACCGGCGAAGGGGTCGAGGAAGCGCGCCCCGTCGGGCAGCCAGTCCAGTATCCGGCAGAGCCACTCGTGACGGATCAGATCGCCGGCGTTGCCGATTTCGTAATCGAGATTGGGAAAGGTCATCGGTGCTTCTCCAGGGATGTTGGTCGGGTTGCTGGAAGGAGATCTTCGGTCATCGCCCACCGGCGGACCTTCGCCGACGCTCTCCCGGACCGGCGGCCTGCATTAATCCCGCGCGTCGGCTTTGGCACGTTTCTTGCTATTACGTGGAACGGGCGACGCCCGAGGCCCGGCCAACTCGAGGTGCGGAGTCACGGCGCCCGGTCACGAGGATTGCAAGAAACGTGCCAAAGCCCGGGCGCCGGCGCGGCGGTCATAGTATCGAGGGGCGAAGGTCCGTCGGCTCAGTCGACGATGAACTCGACGGATTCCTTGCCGTAGGTGGGCCGGGGGACGACGCGGAATGTCAGACCCAGGGTCTCGGCCACGGCGGCGGCGCCGCGACGCAGCGAGGAGAGGCGCCAGCGGGCCAGCAGGTCGTCGTCGAGTTCGGCCTCGGGCAGGTAGATCAGCTCGCGGTAACAGCAATCCTCGCCGTTGATGCCGGTCTCGGCGATGGGCGGTACGATGCAGCGCACAATCAGGCGGTGGCGCTGGACCAGGTCCAGGTCGAGGTTGTAGCGTCTGGCGTGGGGGCTCTTGGGGGCCTCGTTGTCCAGGGAGATCAGCAGGGCGTGGGGGTAGTCGGCGACCTCGCGCCAGAAGCGGCGCAGGCGGTCCTCGTTGGATTCGTCGAGGACTCCCTTGTCCGGGTAGGGCTGGAAGAAGAAGTCAGGATCGATGAGAACCAGACTGTAATCGCCCAGGCCCAGGGCGTCCAGGCCGTGTTCGAGGCGTGATTCCACCTCGATGCTCTCGTTTTCGTAATCGGCGCCGTACTCGTTATTCTCGTCGTAGACGTGGATGGTGTGGCACTCGGCGAGTTTGTTACGGGCCAGAAGCGAGCTGCCGTAATAACTGCAACCGCGGATGGCCGGCCGCTGCTCGGTGAGCAGCTTGAGCTCCATCGGCGCCGCGGAGAGGCGGGTTTTCGAGCGCACGCTCAAGGGATGGGTGGTGGGTCCGGCGAAGGCGTCCAGGTAGGCGCCGTCGGGCGGCAGCCAGTCGAGGACGCGGGTCAGCCATTCGTGTTTGATCAGGTCGCCGGAGTTGCCGGCCTCGTGGGCGCACATGATGGGCATGGTTGTCCTCTCCCTTGGTCGGTCGTCGAGGCCTGGGGTCGATTATTCGTGGTCAAAGGTAGAGCGATTCGGCTGAAGGCTTTGGCGATCAGGCTGTGCAATGGCCAACTTGAGTGATTCGCGATCATCGAAGTCGTCGCCTTAAAAACGAGAGCGTAGCGTGGTGATGGCTCACCTGGTTGGCAAGCGGCGGCTGGTAGCATTTAGCGCCAAGGACAGTCGGGAGACTGTCGGCACCCGCGGTCAGGTCGAAGGCCGCCGATGCTGGATGACCGTCTACAACCTGCTACGGCGATGAGCTGCATGGAAAAAGCGCGACCCGGGGGTCGCGCCTTAATCAACACAAGCTGGAAAAGGAAACGGGCGGCCGGCCGTCGCTTGGACGGTTCGGCCGCTCGGTGAGCTGTGTGACATCTCTCACGATTGCAGCACCGCCGCGGGCGGTATGGGGTGGCTTGGATCGAGCCGGTCCTTTTGATTTTACAGATGGAAGGATACCTCCGTCAAGGCGCCGGTGGCGTCGTCGCGCTCAGCCCTCCAGCATGGGTATGCGCACGCCGTGGCGCCGGGCGTTGTCGATCGCCCGCTCGTAGCCCGCATCGGCGTGGCGGCAGATGCCCAGACCCGGGTCCGTGGTGAGCACCCGGGAGAGGCGGCGGTCCATCATCTCGCTGCCGTCGGCCACGATGACCATCCCGGCGTGCTGTGAGTAGCCCATCCCCACGCCGCCGCCGTGGTGAACGCTGACCCAACTGGCCCCGCCGGCCACGTTGAGCATGGCGTTGAGGAAGGCCCAGTCGCTGACGGCGTCGGAGCCGTCCTTCATGCCCTCGGTCTCCCGGTTGGGGCTGGCCACCGAGCCGCAGTCCAGGTGGTCACGTCCGATGACAACGGGGGCCTTGAGCTCACCCTCGCGCACCATGCGGTTGATCTCCAGGCCGAAGCGCTCGCGGTCGCCGTAGCCCAGCCAACAGATGCGGCAGGGCAGGCCCTGGAAGTGGACCTGTTTCCGCGCCTTCTCGATCCAGCGCTTGAGGGCCGTATCTTCGGGGAACAGGCGCAGCACGGCCTCGTCGGTGCGGTAGATATCCTCGGGATCGCCGGAGAGGGCGGCCCAGCGGAAGGGCCCCTTGCCATCGCAGAACAGGGGCCGGATGTAGAGCGGCACGAAGCCCTCGATGTTGAAGGCCTCCGGAGCGCCGCGCTCGACGGTCTGGCCGCGGATGTTGTTGCCGTAGTCGAAGGCGACGGCGCCGCGGCGCTGGAGCTCGAGCATGGCGTTCATGTGCTCGACCATCGCCGCCAGGGAGCGCTTCTTGTACTCCTCGGGATCGCTCCCGCGCAGGGCGTCGGCCTCGGCCACGCTCATCCCGTTGGGCACGTAACCGTTGAGTTCATCGTGGGCGCTGGTCTGGTCGGTCAGCACGTCCGGGATGACGCCGCGGCGGACCAGTTCGGGCAGCACGTCGGCGCAGTTGCCCACCAGGCCGATGGAGAGGGGCTCGCCCTTGGCGGTGAACTCGTCGACCAGGGACAGGGCCTCATCGAGGTCCGTGGTCACCCGGTCGCAGTAGCCCTGATCGATTCGGCGCTGGATGCGCTCGGGGCGGCACTCGACGTCCAGGCAGACCCCGTCGTTCATCGTCACCGCCAGGGGCTGGGCGCCGGACATCCCGCCCATGCCGCCGGTGAGAACCCAGCGTCCACTCAAACTGCCGCCGAAGTGTTGACGAGCCAGCTCGGCCAGAGTCTCGTAGGTACCCTGGAGGATGCCCTGGGTGCCAATGTAGATCCAGCTCCCGGCAGTCATCTGACCGTACATCATCAGGCCCTTGGCCTCGAGCTCGTAGAAGTGCTCCCAGTCCGCCCAGCGCGGCACGAGATTGGAGTTGGCCAAGAGCACCGTCGGCGCCTCGGGGTGACTGCGGAAGACCCCCACGGGCTTGCCGGACTGGACCAGCAGGGTCTCGTCGTCCTCGAGCTCGGTCAGGGTGCGCAGGATGGCCTCCAGGCTGTCCCAGTCGCGGGCGGCCTTGCCGCTGCCGCCATAGACGATCAGGTTGTCCGGGTCCTCGGCGACCTCGGGATCCAGGTTGTTCTGCAGCATACGGTAAGCGGCCTCCTGCTGCCAACCCTTGCAGTGCAGCTCGCTTCCCGTGGGGCTCTTCAGCTTGCGCGGCATAGTCCTCCTTGGGCGTTCGCTTTTTATCACATTCGAGGGCTAGTTTAGCACCCCGTTATCGACCAAGCAAGCACGAGGCGTCTTCCTCCCTTCCCGATCCGGAATCGCGAGCTCGTCTCGACGGCCCGGCGGTCACCGATGGAACAAGACGCCCGGAAAATGTGGCCTGTGGGACCTGAATTCGTTGGTTTACAAGCACAGAGGCGAACACATCTTCCAGTTTGCTACGCTGCTTGAGAAAAGGAGGGAATTCTGGATCATCTTGCTGATATTATCGAAGAAACCTTGTCGATCGTATAAATAAGTGCTAGGGATTATCACCTGAAACTGAACCTACGTCGAAAACGCAAAAGAGCGGCATTTAGAACTGACGTGCCGACAATCACCTCACGAATGGCTCCAACTCGATATGCAAACGTTTTGATATCTGCTAAAGTCGCAATTTAAAAAGCGTTTATGCACATATTACCTGGGATGCCCGTGATGCAAGCCAGGAGTCACGACTTCCCGAAGCAGAGCGATATTCTGGAAGCGTCCGCTTAGAGAGCATCTTTCATGCCACCAGGCAACGCACTGACTGTGACAGCTAACGCAGCTATAAGACACATAATAACATGCTATTAGCGATACATTTCTGTTCAGGAACGTGTGATAATCCCTAAGTGCTATTGATTAGCGCGTCGTCGCAGACAGACCGAGCTGCAATTGCCTCCAAACTCGGGGATACGACCAACCTGACACCGAACATCCCCACCTTGCACCGGTTAAAAACCTTTGGGCACATCCTACGGAGGTATTCCGATGAGAATAAAGTTGCTCCTGCTGGCCCTGCTGCTGGCAGGTGGTGTCTACGCCGACGTGCTCTTCCAGGAGAGCTTCACCGACTGCGAGCTGACCGGTTGGACGCGGGATCCCGGCCAAACCGGACAGCGCTGGATCGTTTCCAGCCAACACTACTTCGACGCACCCTACGGCGTGCTCTGCGAGGAGGGCGACCAACAGGACGAACGGCTGATCTCACCGGCCATTCATCTGACCAGTGACGTGGCGATCACCTTCAACTGAGCCACCAGCTATACCTGGTTCGTCTCGCCCCACAACAACGGCGACTACTCCCTGGAGATCCGCGAAGCCGGCGGCCCCGGAGATTGGATCGAGCTCTGGAACGAGGAAAGCGAAGGTGTCTTCGAAAACTGGGTCTGGTACCAGACTACGATCCAGATCGGCGGCTACTACGAGGGCCGCGACGTCCAGTTCGCCTGGCGCGTCCAGGCCGATAACGCCGTCGACGCCTATCTGGAAATGATTACCGTCTTCGACGATTCATCCTCGAGCATCGAAGAGACGAGCTTCGGCCGCATCAAGGCTTCCTTCTAAGTCTGGTCCTGATCGATTGACGGGGCGCCCCACGGAGCGCCCTTTCTCTATCCCGAACCGACGGCCGCCATAGCTTCCGCCCTGTGTTATCATGGGCGGGTTCACCATCGAGACCCCCGAGCGGCCCCGCCGAAACGGATACCCGAACTACGCCCCCGCCCCCGCCCGGCGTTGGCACGTTTCTTGCGGAATCCGGGGCCGGACCCGACCAGACCCCCGCCCCGCCCTGCTGCAAGAAACGTGCCAACGCCTCCCCATCGAAGGACCCGGCGCACTCGTCGGGCGAGAGTCCGTTTCGGCGGGGCCGCCGTCCACCGGCCGTCGTGCCCAGCCCAGGAGCGCAGACAACGATGACCGCAAGCAACCCCTCCCGCCGCTGGCTGATCCTGGCCGCCGTGGTGCTCGTCCAGCTCTGTGTCGGCGGTATCTACGCCTGGAGCGCCATCGCCAAGCCCCTGGCCGACGACTACGGCCTGATGGAGTGGCAGGCCCAATTGATCTTCGGCATCAACATCGCCGTCTTCGCGCTGACGATGCTCTTCGCCGGTCCACTGCTGGACCGTCGCGGCCCCCGTTTGCCGGTGATCATCGGCGGGCTGCTTTTCGCCGTCGGGTTGTTGCTGGCCGGCTTCTCGGGCGGGCGCTTTCTCTGGCTGCTGCTGGGCTACGGCGTGGTGGCCGGGGCGGGGATCGGCTTCGTCTATCTCTGTCCCATCGCCACGGCGGGCCGCTGGTTTCCCAAGCGCAAGGGGCTGGTGACCGGGGTGGCGGTGGCCGGTTTCGGCGGCGGGGCGGTGCTGCTTTCGACGCTGGTCGAGGGCTTGCTGGCCCGGGGTTTGACACCCCTGGAGATCTTCGGCTGGATCGGTCCGGGCTACGGCCTGCTGATTCTGCTCTGCGCTTTGGTGTTCCGCAACCCGCCGGGGTCCAAGCTGGCGACGTCCAGGGCCGAGTTGCCCCGGGTCGGTCGCGACCCGCGTTTCTGGCGCTTCTTCGGGGCGATGTTCGCGGCGACCTTCGCCGGGCTGTTGGCCATCGGCAACCTCAAGCGTTTGGGCCTGTCCGGTGGCGCGCCGGAGTTGATCGCGGCGGCGGCGGTCAGCGCCCTGGCCATCGGCAACGCCGCCGGACGCATCGCCTGGGGTCTGATCGCCGATCGCTTCGGCCGCCGCCTGGCCAGTGTGCTCAGTCTGGTGCTGCTGGCCGCCAGCATCCTCTTCCTGTTGGCCTCGGCGAGCTGGGGCTGGGTTTTCTTGGTCGCCGCGGCGCTGACCGGCTTCAACTTCGGCGCGGCGATGGTCCTCTACGCCACCCAGACCCAGGACTCCTACGGTTCGGAGAATTTTGGCCGGGTTTACGCCTACGTTTCGCTGGCGTATGGCTTGTCGGGCACCACGGGACCCTTCGTCGGCGGTTTGCTGTATGACTTGAGCGGTGGTTACGGCGTCGCGGCCCTGGTGGCCGCCGGGGTGGCGATCGCCGGCGCCCTGTTCTACATCCTGATGGAGCGCCCGGTGCGCACCTTCCAACCCCGCGCCGTCACCGGCACCACGCCTCTGGAGGTAAGCGAGCCGTGAGCGAGTGGTGGGAGAGCTTCTTCGACGAAGTCTGGGAGAAGGCCGGTTTCGCCTCGCGGGGCGACGAGGCTCCACCCGAGGAGCTGGACTACATTCAGCGTCGGCTCCGTCTGGAGCCGGGGTCGTCGCTGGTGGACATCTGCTGCGGCATCGGTCGCCACAGCGTCCCCCTGGCCCGGCGGAACGTCCAGGTCTACGGCGTCGACCTCACCGCCCGCTATCTGGAGCGGGCCGCCGACCGCTCCGAGGGCCTGCCGCTGCGCCTGCGCCGCGCCGACATGCGCGATACCGGCCTGCCCGACGACGCCTTCGACGGCGTGCTCAACTGGTGGACCAGCTTCGGCTACTTCGCCGACGAGGCCGAGAACGCCCGGGCCCTGGCCGAGTGGTCGCGATTGCTGCGCCCCGGCGGGCGGCTGCTGATGCTGCTAATCAACCGCGACGGCCTGATGGCGAACTTCCGCCCCCGCTCCGGCCGCATCGACGAGAGCGGCTGGGCGCTGATCGAGGACGCCGAGCTGGACTACCGCGGCGGCCGCGTCGAGAACCGCTGGACCTGGATCTCGCCCGAGGGCGAGCGCCACGAACGACACTTGAGCCTGCGCCTCTACGCCCTGCACGAGCTCGTCGCCCTGGGCGCCGCCGTCGGCCTGAGCCTCGAGACGGCCCACGGCGACCTGGAGGGCGCTCCGGCCGACCGCCACCACACCCATATGTACATTACCCTCGTCAAGGTTTTTTAGAAACGCTTATAACACTGGGAGGCGCGGATGGCCGAGCTGAAGCTGGGACGCTTCGAGTACTGCCTCAACGTGGCCGATTTGAGTAGGTCGCTGGGGTTCTACCGCAAGCTGGGCTTCGAGATGATCGGCGGCGTCCTTGACGAGGGCTGGGCCATCGTGCGCCACGGCGATTGCACCCTGGGGCTGTTCCAGGGGCATATCGCAACGAACCTGCTCAACTTCCGGGGAGGCGATGTTTTCGCCATCGCCAAGGAGCTCGAGGCCCGAGGGCTGGAGCTGAGCCGGGAGCCGCAAATCGAGGATGACGGCAGCGCCGCCGCCGAGATCCATGACCCCGACGGCAACCGCATCTACTTCAACACCTTCCCCGGCGAGGAGATTTAAGGGTGGTTGGATGGTAACGCGAACGGGCGGAACCGGAGGTCCTCCCGTGCAAGCGCAATAGAAAGCGGCCGCTTGGATGGAACGAAACCTTGATAGACAATCTGCAGGGCGACCCCGGAGACTGGTCTTCCGCTGCTCGCCGCGAGTTTTTTAATGTTGCCATCGAATACCCTGTCCGGACCTGATCATGATTGTTCCCTGCTGATAACAGACGTGATTGGTATCGGACTCCTGTAACAAAACGGGCCGTTAAAAAGTGGCAACTAAGAAGAGCGTCATCCTTGGTAAGCCTGGATATCCGCACACTTGTCCATGCCCTGACAGCAGATTGCCACTGAAGCTTAAGTATCGTAATAACAAATAATAAGGCTAAGCTAAATGATTGCGGGGTCGACAACGTGCATTTCAGTTAACTGAAGACGGCCCGGCAGGCCGCTCCCAATCAGCCTGATTTGGTCCGATCACGTTCCATGATGTTTTATTGTTTTGTTTGCCTGGCAAAGCAGCTTCAATGCTCTTCAATAGTGTTTTGCTCTACACCGTATTAACTGATGGTGATCACAACTTCGTTTGATCTTCATAAAAGCGCCCGGGACTTTAGTCCCGGCCCTGCATTATGTCGCTGAGCAAGCGATTGTGGCATGGAGTGGCATCTACATACCTTAACGCATCAGTCTAAGCGCAGACAAAACCGAGCGGTCGCAATACGAACGGGAGGACCCGGAGGTCCTCCCGTACAAGCGCTGTCGTCATTGTGCCGATCTCCAGCGTACATACCCATCGGACGGCGGCTTCGTATACCGCCCGTTATTCGTAAGCGAGAGGCATTGCGATCAACCGACCAACCGCCATCAAGTGGCGAGAGTGGGAATCCCGCTATTGAAACAAACGGCGGGGTCTAAAGACCCCGCCCTACAGGAAACCAGCCGGTGACACCCCGAATCGCTACTCCGCCTCCCGCTCCAGGATCAGTGTCACGGGGCCGTCGTTGACCAGCTCAACGTGCATATGGGCGCCGAAAACCCCCTCGGCGACTGAAAAACCGCGCTCGCGCAGCAGCTCGGCGAAACGGGCCACGCGGGGCTCGGCGACCTCGGGGGGCGCGCTCTTGACGTAGCTGGGACGTCGCCCCTTGCGGCAGTCGCCGTAGAGGGTGAACTGGCTGACGACGAGGAACTCGCCGCCGATGTCGGCCAGGGATCGGTTGAGCCGGCCTTCATCGTCACGACAGACCCGCAGGTTGATCACCTTGTCGGCCATCCATTCGAGCACGGCGGCGTTGTCCGTCGCGGCGACGGCGACAAGCAGCAGGTGACCGAAGCCGATCCGGCCGACGGTCTCGCCGTCGACGCTCACCGAGGCCCGGCTGACGTGCTGGAGTACGACGCGCATGGCTAGAGGGCGTTGTCCTCGGGGGTGTAGGCGGAGTCGCAGTAGGGGCAGATGACCACGGGACCCTCGGGGGCGTCCTCGATGTGGCGGGGGTCCACCCGGGCGCCACAGCTCGGGCAGCGGGTGGTGATGCGTCGCGCTCGGCGTAGCGTCGCGGTACTCCGCCGGACGCTCCCTGCGCCACGGCGGGTGGTGAAGATGTTTCCAAAACTGACGCCGCCGCTCTCCATCCGGTTGCGGATAGCGCTCGTCAGGCCGATGATGAAGGCCACCAGGCCGATCACGAAGAGGACGCCGGCGATCCAGATCAGAGAATCCAGCCCGGTCAGCGTTCCGAAGACGATGCCCAGGGGCAGCGCCGTGCAACCGACTACGAAGAGGACGATCCCCCGGGCCAGCCGGGGTCCGGCGCTGGAGTTGCCGAAGAAAGACACAACGGACCTCCCCCCTGCGGGGCCAATCGTCCACCGGACCGAATCGGCCGGACCGGAACGGCGCGGCGGTGAGTCTGGATGGACCGCCACCGATTCTACAAGGCCGACGCTGAGGTGTAAACCACCGAGGGGCGATGCTCGCTTTCTGTTGGTTTACCTGGTGTGATTATCACACGTGCTTGTAGAGGCATATGTCGCTAACAACTTATTATTATGTAGCTTATAGTTAGGCAAGCAGTCGCTGCGCTACTACGAGCTGATCCGCAAGGTCCGGCGGCGTTAGAATATGACGGGGCTAAGGGGGATTCGCTCAAGTGGGATGTGGGCGGACTGTAGGGGCCGACCTCAGGTCGGCCTGTTTTGCCGTGGCGGTTGCCGATTGTTGACGCCCCGGCGAACAAGCGGAAGGACCTGAAAATCCTCCTCTAACGTGAGGGGGGTACTAGCGAATCAGTTCGCCATTAATCCTAGGGATCGCATAGCCTGACCGGACCTGATCATGATTGTATCCTGTTGATACTAGAGGTGATGATCATCGGATACCTGTTAGAAAACGGGCTGTCGAAAAACGGCGGCTAACAGAATGGTAACCTGAGGCGAATCAAGTAGGCGGCCTACGTGAAGAAGCCCTGAGGACAGCGTGCCGCCTAATCAAAGCGTACTAACAACAGCCCGGCGAGCCGCTCCCGATAAGGCTGATTCGGCCCGATCACGTTCCATGATGCCATGTTAATAAAGCGCTTATGCTATAAGAATCGTCATCGAGGCCCAGAGCGTCAATCAGTTGATTCGAGTGCGCCGAGACGTCTTAACGGACATCCGATGAATGTGGAAAGCCACCTACCCGCCCAAGCATCTCGCTCGATTTGCCTACCTGACAAGAACACCGCTAGGCCGAGCTGGCGTTCTTGCATATTAGGGATAATCACCTGAAACTGAATCAGCTTAGAAAACTCAACAGAGCGGCATTTGGAGCAGATGTTCTGACTACTACCTCACGAGCGGCTTTGGTTCGACGAGCCGAAGAGTCATCATACCTGCTAAGGCAGTTATTTGAAAGCAGTCAGCCTACCTATTGGCTGATAAGCCCAGGTATAAAAGGGAGTCGCGACTTCCCGACCCTCAGCGTGCATTTAGAAGCGTCCTCTTAGAAACGCCCTCCTAGAGCAAGCCTGGTGTTATGCCACCAGGCCGTCCACGGATCGTGACAGCTAACGCAGCAATAAAGCGCAAGATAACAAACTAGTAGCGTTTGGGATTATCACTCGCTCCGGAACCGACTCATCCAGCTAATAGACTTCATTCATTGCTTTATAGTTCACACTCGACGCCATTGTCATACCGTTGCTTGGTGACGATATACCTAGGCGTCAATTGAGTTCCGCCGGAAGCCGGAGGCTGTTGGTTCCGCTCAGCCTACGTTCAGGCTGTGGGTGAAGAATCTGTTGACGGCGCCCCATTGCTCGCTTTATCAGCTTCGACCGTTATCCGCCTTCGTAGGTTGACGCCCCGTTGAGGCTAATCTCCAAGCACCATTATCGCTGTGGCTTTCCTGAGTTGCCAATGTGTTGTTCATCTTCTGTGATGATCCCTGGCGATATATATCTGTTCAGGAACTTGTGATAATCCCATGTATAAAGATGTCCAAGGACGCCGGAGCCAATCTCCAAAAAGAAACAAGCCCCCTGGGGGGCTTGTTGGTCGGGTGTTGCCAGGGCTGTGATCTCCCACCTTAGGAGTGCTCGTCGTGGTGCGAGAGGGTTGTACGCAAAAACTTCTCGTCCTCGGCCTTGATCAGTGAATCGCGGATCGCAGGCTGGGTGAGAAGCTTGGCGATGCGGGAGATGGTGTGCAGGTGCGTATGCGGGTCGTCGGCCGGGCTGATGAGCAGGAAGAGGAGATTGACCTTGGAATGCCCGTTGTCGCCGAAGCGGATGCCGTTGCGGCTGCGTCCGATGGCCAGGATGGGCTTGTCGAGGCCGGGCATCATCAGGTGGGGGATGGCCGCGCCGGAACCCACGGCGGCCTCGTACTCCAGTTCCCGGTTGAAGATGGCGCTGATGACCTCGGCGTTGGTGGGCAATCCGGGCTGTCCGACGACCAACTGCGCCATTTCATGCAGCGCCGCGTGCCGGTCGTTGGCTTCCAGATCCAGTTTAACCGCCCCGGAGGGGATCAACTGTTCGAGGCGCAATGACCCTCCTTTGCTTGATGGTGGTTTCGATGAGGACCGTAGCTGACCATCTAATAGAATAGCCGGAAAAGCCGTCTCAGTCAAGGTCGCGGGGTGTTAAAGCCGTCACAACCTCGGGGGTCTTGCGACCGTTGAAGAAGTGTGAACAAGCTTGGTGACAATTAGAAGCCGGTGATATCACCAGCCTTTAACGCACGATGTGCTTTCTCGCGCCGTGAGGAGTCCGGATACCCTCGGCAACTAAGGCACGTTATTGAGACGGTGACCGGGGCGTCCGCCTCAACCGCGCTCACGGTTGCGGATGAAGGAGACCAGCACGATCAGGTTGAAGATAAAGCCCGCCCCGGCGCCGATGTAGAACCCCAGCGGGCCGAAGACCAACCCGCCGCCGGCGGCCAGCGGCAGAAACACCGTGAAATAGGTCGCCTTCTCCGAGGGCTTCTTGCGCTCCTCGCGCTCCATCGAGAAGAGCATCCCCACCTGGATCGCCGCCGTCGCCAGCGCCGTGGCCAGGATGAACTCCAATAAGGGCTGTTCGGGCAGCTCCATGTCCATCAGGCTCAGGATCAGCCAGCCCAGGCCGAAGGTGACCATAAAGGCCACACCCCAGTTGATGGCGTCGGCGAGGAAACGGAAGGGGGCGCCCAGCTTGAGGTAGAACAGGAAGCAAACGACCAGACCGGCGATCAGCATGACGGCGGTTGTGCTCAACGGGGCTCCTCGAGTTTTTAGAACGCTGTCGATGAAGTTACTGACTGGATATGCTGTCGGTCGAACAATCCATGATGCTCTACAGACGCCAATGACCGGCTATCCCGGCCGATGAACCTTCAGACACGGTGTTGGGCGCCGCACACGCACCACCAAACTGGATTGCCTAACCGCCGCAGAACGATCGGCCGCATCCCCGGGCTGCCGCGACGGGACCTCGGCGAAAGCGGCGGCGGGAATACGATGACGGTGACGTCGACGGGCCGGCTTGGCACGCTTCTTGCAGCAGAGCGGGGCGGCCGTTCGAGCGAGGCGGCGTCGGCCTCCGCAAGAAACGTGCCAAGCCGGCCCGGGGTGCGGCGGGAGCGAGGTTGTCATCCGGCGGTTTCGCCGAGGTCCTGATCGAAGGTCCGGGTCGCCCCGGTGCTAGGCCTTGCAGACCTCGATCCCGGCGGCGAAGGCCCGCTTGTTCACCTCGACGTACTTGTCCTTGACCCGCTCCTCGATGGCGGCCATCCAGTGCTGCTCTTCGAGTGGCAGGGCCGGGGAGAGGGCGCCCAGCAGGACGATGTTGGCGGCCCGGGGCTCGCCGAGCTCGGTGGCTATGTTGGTGGCCTTGAAGAGCCAGTAACGCTTGGTGGCGCCCTTTAGGCGCTCGTCGATGTCGGCGGGGTAATCGAAGTTCCCGGCGCTGACCGTCATCGGCCAGATTTCGAGGTCGTTGACGACAGCGATGCCGGCGTTGGGCTTGAGGTGGTCGAGCCAGCGGACGCCCTCGAGGCGTTCGAAGGCCATCAGCACGTCGGCCTCGCCCCGGCAGAGCAGGGGGCTGGCGACTTCCTCGCCGAAGCGGACGTTGGAGACCACGGAGCCGCCGCGCTGGCTCATCCCGTGGACCTCGGACTTCTTGACGTCGAAGCCGGCGCGCATGGCGGCCTCGGAGAGGACCTCACTGGCCAGGAGCACCCCCTGGCCGCCCACGCCGCAGATCAGAACGTTGGTTGTGCTGGACATGACACCTTCCTGAATCGTTAACCGGAGAACCGGTGGAAATCGTCAAAGGGTTGAGGCCGGATTCGGGCGGTCTATTCGGGGTTGACGCACCAGGAGGCCTTCTTGTGCTCCTCGGTCAGGCGGGTGACGGCGCCGAACTTGCAGACCTGCTCGCAGAGACCACAGCCCACGCACTGGCTGGGGTCGAAGCGGGACTTGCCGTCGGTGCCCGAGGGGCTTATCCCGGTGCAGCCCAGGCGGATGCAGGCGTGGCACTTGACGCACTTCTCCTCGTCGACGAAGTATTCGACCCGCTCCAGCTCCTTGGCCCAGGGGGTCAGGGCGCAGGGGCTCTTGAAGACGATCACGGCCGGGCCGTCGTAATCGGTGGCCTCCTCGAGGGCGGCCTTGGTCGCCTCGAGGTCCAGGGGGTCCACGGTGCGCGTACACTTGACGCCGAAACCGGCGACCAGCTTCTCGAAATCGACCCGGTCGGCCTCCCGGCCGTCCAGAGTGTAGCCCGAGGCCGGGTTGAACTGGTGACCGGTCATGGCGGTGATGCGATTGTCCAGAATGCAGACCGTGGTGTTGCCCCGGTTATAGACCAGGTCCATCAGACCGGTCATCCCGGAGTGCAGGAAGGTGCTTTCACCGATGGTGGCCACGGTCTTTTTGGCGAACTCCTTGCCCTGGGCCAGCTCGAGGCCGAAGGCCACGGTCACCGAAGCACCCATGTCGACGCAGGTGTCCATCGCCGAGAGCGGCGGTAGGGCTCCCAGGGTGTAGCAGCCGATGTCCCCGGTGGCGGTGTACTTGAGCTTGCGCAGGGTGTCGTAGACGCCGCGATGGGGGCAGCCCGGGCAGAGCACCGGCGGGCGCGGCGGCAACTGGCCGATCTCGACGGGGGATTCGTACAGGTCGGCCACGGGCAGTCCGGCGGCGCGCAGCCCGGCGGCGACCCGCTCCTGGTTGAGCTCGCCCACGCCGGGGATAAACTCCTTGCCGTCGACGTTGTAGCCCCGGGCCTTGAGCTGGGTCTCCAGGACGGGATCGTTCTCCTCGACCACGTAGACCTTCTCGAAGCCCGAGCAGAACCCGTCGATCAGCTTCCAGGGCAGGGGGTTGGTAAAGCCGAGTTTGAGGATGTCGGCCTCGGGCAGGACCTCGCGGGCGTACTGGAAGGCGATGCCGCAGGCGATCAGGCCGATCTCGCCCTTGCCCTCGACGACGCGGTTCCAGGGGGAGTTGTTGCTCTCCTCCTCCAGCTTCGCGAAGACTTCTTCGAGGCGCTCACGGCGCTTGCGAGCCCGGGCGGGCAGGATCACCCGACGGGTATCTTCCTTCTTGTATGGCGGGATATCCTCGGCGGAGCGCTCGCCGCAGTCCACCAGGGTCTTGGAGTGGCAGATCCGCGTGGTCATCCGCAGCAGGGAGAGCACCTGGTACTTCTCGGCGATCTCCAGGGCCGTGCCGACCATGTCCTTGGCCTCCTGGCTGTCGGAGGGCTCGAAGAGCGGGGTCTTGGCGTGACGGGCGAAGTTGCGGTTGTCCTGCTCGTTCTGGCTGGAGTGCATGCCCGGGTCGTCGGCGGTGACGACCACCAGGCCGCCGTCGCAGCCGATGTAGGCGCCGGAGAAGAAGGGGTCGGCGGCAACGTTGAGGCCGACGTGCTTCATCGCCACCAGGGTCCGGGCGCCGCCGAAGCTGGCCCCCAGGGCGATCTCCAGGGAGGTCTTCTCGTTGACGCTCCACTGGGAGTAAATCTCCTTGTACCGGGCCACGTTCTCCAGTATCTCCGTCGACGGGGTGCCCGGATAGGCGGCGGCGATATGCACGCCGTACTCGTAGGCCCCGCGGGCGACGGCTTCGTTGCCGGATAGGAACTGCTTCACTGCGCCTCCTAGCTTGACCCCGCGGACGCCGACGGCGGTCCGTCGCATCCGGGGTGTTCTCGGGTTTGATAACCGGGTAAAGGCCTGGCTGCCGGTCGCTTACGCTCCCGGTGGAACGCCGCCGAACCAGGGGCCGCGGGCGGGCGGGATACTCAATCCGGGCATGTTTCAAGCCCCTGCGAAGGAGAAACAAGATCGCGGCGCTAGGACCGGACCAGCATCCGGAATCGTCCTGCGCTGCGGAACCCCGGCAAAACCAGCCCTGGAGCGATAGAAGCACTCGAAAACTCGAGGGCGGAGGCTTTGGCACATTTCTTGCAGCGGGGCGGGGCAACCTTAGTCCCAGAGGCCACGGCCCTTTCCGCAAGAAATGTGCCAAAGCCGGGCGGGGCCGGGACTCATCGGGCGGACGGGGTTTTGCCGGGGGTCCCGCTCTATTGTTCGCCGGGGGCCGCTGTGCGGCCGGGCGTCTTTTACCCGTGGTCCAAGTAAACGGCCGTGGTGGATTATCCCGGGTACAAAAAAGGCACCGGCGGCGGGTGCGGGTTCAGCTCACCGGAGGGCGACGGTGTCGAGGTTGGAAAACCACCACTGATCGAGGGGCTGCAAGTCAATCAATCGGGGTTTGGGTTTGCCGGGGTTGGGGTTTGGCGATTGGCTTCGGCGACGCTCATGTATCGAGTGTTCTCCATGATACCCGATGACCGCGGACCGGTCAAGCCGACCGATGGACTCGACAATTGCGAGGTGAGGTGTCGGTCGGGGGCTCAGCCCCAGAGGTCCTCGGCGCTGCGCAGGGCTCGGCGGATCTCTACGACTTCGGCCTCGGCGGCGTAGGTTAGGCGCTCGAGGGTGTCCAGGGTCTGTTGAACGGTGGAGTGGGAGCCGGCGACGGTGGTGAAAGCCAGGGTCAGGCGGCGCGGGCGATCGGCGTCGCCGACCTCGGCGGCGGCTACGTGGTAGCGGTTGACGGCCCGATCCTTGAGGGAGCGCGCCACGCGGCGGCGGTCCTTGAGGGAGCGGGCCTCGGGCAGATAGAGCTCGATTTCGAGTACGCCGATGTAGAGCATGATCGGTCTGAGCGGGGGCTGCTCCCAGTCGTCGCGCTTCGGTTCAGAGGTTTAGAACAGGACCTTGATCCGTCCGAAGGAGGCTCCCTCGACGGCGGTGGTGTAGTCGTCGATCGTGAAGTTGTCGGCCTGGATGTAGTCGATGTCCACTTCGTAGGCGGCACCGAAGCCGGACCAGCCCGATTGATAGAGGTAGGTGTCGTCGCTGGCGCTGGAGACGGGGTTGCCGTTGAGCGAAAGGGTCAGTTCGACGGGGTCCGAGCCGATAGCCTCGAGGGCGAGGGTGTGCCAGGTGTCGGCGTAGGCGTTGATAACGACATCCTGGGAGAGGATGGTGTAGTCGCCGCCGCCGTTGATGATCGCGGTGAAGGCGAAGCCGTAGGGCGGCGTAAGGATCTGTAGGCCGCCGATGTAAGCCTCGTCTTCGTAGGCGCGGGCGGTGAGGGCCATGTAGCAGTCATCGCCACTGAAGCGGAAATCCATGCTGACGAGTCCGTCGTCGATTAGGCCGCCGCCGTCGCAGGTGTAGCCGGCGTAGAGCCCGCCGGCGGCGTAGTCGTCCAGCTCGAGGAGATGGTTGCCGCCGTCGTCGGCCACCAGGAAGTACTCGCCGTCGTCATCGCGGTCCCAGTCTGTCGATTCGCCGATGTCGTCGCCGACGCCGTAGCCGGAGAAGTCCTCGAGGGGGAAGTCGGCGGCGAGAAGGGCGGCGGGGAGCAGTAAAGACAGGGTGATCCATTTCATGATGTTGATCCTTTACGATCTTCTATCGTCTTCGCTATCGAGGTCGTGGTTGCGAGGGTGAATAGAGAGTTCCACTGATGGAGGTTGTTTATCAGGGCAGGCGGCGCCATCAACCGCGCCTCGATCCGGTATGGGTCGACGGAGATGGGTTCGCGCCGTCGGAGGCGGTGTCTGGGTCGTTCAAGGCGGGATGATCGTCTTAGCAATGTCGGAGTATCATCGCTCGACTTGGGGAGATGACGGGGGCGGAACACCGAGCGACCGCCCCAGACGCGCTGCGGCCTACTCCCCCTGCCGCCGCCGGGCGGCCACCAGGGCGATGATCAGATAGGTCAATCCGACGCCGCCGCCGATGATCATCAGCGGGATGGCCACCTCGGGTCCGATCTCCAACCCGGCCCACTCGAGGCGGTAATCGAGCAGGTCGGCGATGAAGCCGGCCAGGCCGATGACGAAGATCAGGATGGCGATGGAGACGATGATGTTCTTGCCGCGACGAGCCCTGGTCTACCTCCGGGTACGTTTTAGCGTTGTTTGCGGTTGATTAACCAAAGATTGCCGGCGATGAGCACGGCCCCCAGGAAGATGAACAGCCAGCCCAGCCAAGCCGGCGGCCAGAAGGGGGTCAAGCGGAAACCCTCCAGACCGGGCAGCAGCAGCTCCAGGAGCCCCAGACCGCAGAGCCAGGCTCCGCTCTTCCAGTTGAAGATGATGATCAGCCAGCGCATGGTTGCCTCGGTTGTCGCCCGTTCCAATTATAGCAGCTTAGCGTCGTCGAAGTCCTGGCAAGTTGCACTAACCGGTTACGTGGGCGGCGCTAACGAGTCCGTTCATTATCCAGACATCCTCCGAGGCGTCGTCGCTGGTGATCGGTTCACAACCCGCTGGTTGGAGGCTGTTTCGTGATTCTGATCCGCGCCGTCACCCAGGATTCTCAAGAGGGCGGGTGTCCGGCGATGCGGGACTGGTCGATGATCATAACCGCTCTCCGTGGCTGGCCTGGAACAGCACAGACCCGACCACCCCATTGACGATTGTCCTGTAACGTTTTGAGGATGCTCGGGCTTTGAGACGACACCAACCGGTGCGCATGGATTCTATCGCCGCTCGATGCCTATGCCGGAAGGTATTTCTGATAGGCAGCATGTAACCTGATCGGACCAATTGAGCGGTGCATCCTGCAGGTAGTCTTGAGTGTTTTCGTCGTCGCGATGGTTGAATCTGAGCGGCCTTTCTCTGATACAGAGCCTGTCGTTGCGTATGAAGCCCCGTTGTAGGCTTTTAGCATAGCCTCGGGAGCTCTCTGGGCCGTTGATATGCACTTTGCCATTGACCAGGGGTTGTCGTGATTGATCCGCCTGTGGCGAAAGCCGTTGAGCGACAGCCTGTTATCGACCTTCCAGCCGTCGGTGTTGACGATCTATTCCAGCTCGACATAGTCCAGTATCGCACCGACCAGATGCTTGCTGTCACAGCGCTTGGGCAGGATGACCCGCGCCTCGCGGCCTCGCGATTGGCGGCGATGCGCTCCCTTAGTCGATTGTACAATTTTGATACTGTTTTAGCGGATAAGCCGACTGCCCTTTCCGCGGCTGCCGCCGGAACGCTCAGCCAGAATAAACGAACTATCTCTCTTCGCTTAGCTCTAGTTAGCTTCGTGTATCTTGGCCGGTGGGTATATTTTCTGCCGTATCTCTTGCATTTACATCTGCCATCGGCCAACTATAGTGCGCCATATGGTTACATTTTGGGCGACTGATGTGCCGGTCGGTTGCTTGTTTTCCGCCACTTTTGCGACCCTTTTTTGTGACAGAGCATCACAGCCCAACCCGTATGTTAACAGCGCGTTACATACATGAATCGGTCCGAACACGGTATACGATCCCTTCTGATATGAAGAGTTCCATTGGCATCCGCTGATCCCGAGGAGAATACCTCAACGGACCAGGCCCAGCCCATCGACCAGGTAGGCCAGCAGGTCCCGGGCGGCGGCCAGGGCCGGTCCCCGCGAGGAGAACTCGATCACGCCCCGACCGCCCGCGCCGACGCGGGGGCGGGGGTTGTGGACGGCGGCGCACCCCCCCAGGTCCACCCTGCCCACCCGGCCCAGATTGGTTAGGGCCAGGGAGAAGCGGCGGCGCCCGATCTGCACCTCCTCGACGCCCAGGGTGTCGCCGAGGAGCTTGACCTCGAGGGCGGTGAACAGGTTGACGGCGGCGGCGGGGGGCTCACCGAAGCGGTCGCGGAACTCGGCGGCCAGCTCCCGGGCGGCCTCCAGGCCGCGGACCTCGGCCAGACGGCGGTAGAGGCGGATCTTCAACTCGGGACCACCGACATAGGTGTCGGGCAGGAAGGCGGCGAAGTCCCCCTTGACCTGGGTTTGGGGTTCACGGGCCTCGAGGGGCTCCCCCTGGAGCTCGGCCACGGCCTCGCGCAGCAGGCGCACGTAGAGGTCGAAGCCCACCTGCTCGATGAAGCCGGACTGGGAGGGACCCAGGACATCGCCGGCGCCGCGCAGTTCGAGGTCGCGTTGGGCCAAGCGGAAACCCGAGCCGAGTTCGTTGAACTCGGCCAGAGCCTGGAGACGCTTGAAGGCCTGCTCACCGATGATCCGCCGCGGCGGGGTGAAGAGGTAGGCGTAAGCCTGATGACGCCCGCGGCCCACCCGGCCGCGCAACTGGTAGAGCTGGGCCAGGCCGAAGCGGTCGGCGCGGTTGATGATGATCGTGTTGACGTTGGGGATATCCATCCCGTTCTCGATGATCGTCGTGGTGACCAGCACGTCGTAGACGTGGTTGATGAACTCGTGCACAACGCCCTCGAGGCGGCGCGGGGTCATCCGCCCGTGGGCGATGGCCAACCGCGCCTCGGGCAGCAGCTCGCCCAGATAACCGGCGACCTCCTGGATCGACTGGACCCGGTTGTGGACGAAGAAGACCTGGCCGCCGCGGTCCAGCTCACGCTCGACTGCCTCGCGGATCAGGGCGTCGTCGGTCTCGCCGATGTAGGTCCTGATCGGATGACGGCCCACGGGCGGGGTCTCGATGTTGGAGATGTCCCGGGCGCCCATCAGCGCCAGATACAGGGTGCGCGGGATGGGGGTGGCGGTCATCGTCAGCACGTCGACGTCGGTCTGGAGCTGCTTGAGCCGCTCCTTGTGTTTGACGCCGAAACGCTGCTCCTCGTCGACGATCAGCAGGCCCAGCTCCTTGAAGCGCACGTCCCGGGAGAGCAGGCGGTGGGTGCCGACGAGGATGTCGATCTCGCCGGCGGCGGTGCGCTCGAGGATCCGTCGCTGCTCTTCGGCGGGGACAAAGCGGGAGAGGACGGCGACCTCGATGGGAAAGGGCTCGGTGCGCTCGCGGAAGGTCTCGCCGTGCTGGTCGGCCAGGATGGTCGTCGGCACCAGCACGGCGGCCTGACGGCCGTCGACGGCGACCTTGAAGGCGGCGCGCACCGCGACCTCGGTCTTGCCGAAGCCGACGTCACCGCAGAGCAGACGGTCCATCGGCCGCTCCGACTCGAGATCTGCCTTGACCTCGGCGGTGGCCCGCTCCTGATCCGGGGTGTCGGTGAAGGGGAAGCTCTCCTCGAGCTCGCGCTGCCAGGCTCCGTCGGGGGGGCAGGCCCGGCCGGACCGGGCGTCGCGGCGGGCGTGGACGGCGATCAGTTCGGCGGCCAGGGAGGCCACCTCGTGCTTTACCCGGCCGCGCGCCTTCTTCCAGCGGGTGCCCCCCAGACGGTCCAGGGTCACCCGACCTTCACCCGCCCCGTCGTAACGCTCCAGATCACCCAGGTTCCAGATCGGCACGAAGAGCTTGGCGCGGTCGCGGAAGGCCAGCTCGACGAAGTCGGCCTCCTCGCCCTCGTGGCGCAGTGTGGTCAGCTTGACGTAGCGGCCGATGCCGTGGTCGGCGTGGACCACGTAGTCGCCGGGCTTGAGCTCCAGGGCGGCCAGGCGGCCCGCCGAGGGGGCCTTGCGACGCCGCCGCCGGGTCAGCGGAGCGGTGCGGCCGAAGAGCTCGCCGTCGGTGAGCAGGATCAGGTTCCGCTCGGGCAGTTCGGCGCCGCCGGCCAGCTCGGCCAGGACCACGGGTGGAGCCAACTCCTCCTCGGCCAGGATCTCGCCCAGACGCTCCAGCTTGCCCCGGTTCTCACAGCAGATGATCACCCGCTTGCCGGCGGTCTCCCAGCGGCGCAGGTCGGTGAACAGGCCGCCCAGGCGGCCGTGATAGGCGGGTACGGGAACGGCGTTGATCGACGCCTTGACGATCCCGGCCGCGAAGAAGCGATCCAGGTCGGAGAAGAGCCGTTCCGGCGTCGCCGGGGGCGCCGGAACCGCCGCCTCGGGCTCGTCCCGCGCCGGGCGCAACCGGTCGCCCGCCGCGCCCAGCCGCTCCAGGCGATGGGCGCCCCCTACGGGTTCGGCGCCGCGGGGACCGAGCAGGGGCGGCTCCGCGTCGCGCAGCTCGTACTGCTCCACGATCTGGGCGGAAAACCGCTGAGCCGCCAGGCGGCAGGCCTCGCGGTTGGCGAAAGCCCACAGCGGCCGCCGGGGACAATAATCCGCGACGTCCACCAGCTCGGGATGCAAACGATCGATGAAGTACTCGACGCCGTCGAAGTAGGGCTCGCGGTGCAGCAGGCCCTTGAGTCGGGCGCGAAGCTCGCCCCGGGGCAGGCCGTCGAGGAGGCGGTCCGCAGTGGTCTCGTCTACCAGCACCTCGCGCAGCGGCGCCAGGGTTACCGACTCGACGGCCTCCCGGCTGCGTTGATCACCGGGATCGAAACAACGCAGCTCCTCGACGACGTCGCCGAAGTAGTCCAGGCGCACCGGCCCGTCGAGACCGGGCGGGTAGACGTCGAAAAGCCCGCCGCGCCGGGCGAACTCGCCCGGGGACTCCACCAGGTTGACCCGCTGGTAGCCGAGGACGGTCAAGCGCTGGGCCAGATCCTCGGGGGCCGGACCGCCGCCCTTCGTCAACTCGACGAAGCGATTGATGAGCTCAGTCGGCGAGGGCAGACGACGGGCCAAGGAACGCGGCGTGGCGACCAGCAGACCGTCGAAGCCGCCGGCCAGGGCGTGGAGAACGGCCAGGCGCTCCGCCGTGGTGGCGCGGTCGGGGGAGTGCAGCTCGTAGGGCAGCAGCTCCCAGGCCGGCAGCAGCAGCACGCGCTCGGTGAAGGAAGCCGCTCCGGCGGCCAACTCCTCGGCGCGCTCGCCGTCGGGGGCCAGGATGATCAGCGGCCTTCCCGGCGCCTCCCCGGCGACGGCGGCGGCCAACAGCGCACGCGCTCCGGCGGGCTTGGCGCTCAGGTCCAGCACGGCCCCGCTCTCCAGCGCGCGTACCGTCGCGGCCAGCTCCTCACTACCGCGCAGCTCCTTCAACAGCCCGCCGAGGGGCGCCGCGTCGTAATCCATCGAAGGTTTTCGCTTGGCCATAAGGGTTTCGCTCGTAAGTGGAAGACCGCTCAGCCCAGGTCGTCACTTACCAAGACCGGGGTATGCTTCACTGACGGGGGCTCGCTCGCCGGACAACCAGCGGCCTTGTATCGATATCATAACGGGTCGCTTCGTGCGGGCACCCCGCCTTCGACATTTAAAAACCTGGGATGATTACATATAACGGAACTGGTGTCTGTAACAACTGCGAGCCGCCACAGGGGAGTTGGACGTTAAAGCGTTGATTGACAGTCTGTTGGCAATATGCACCGCTCCGAGGGCGCTTGATATTGATGGGTCTTTGCCGAGTATAGTACCGTGGACAGCCGAACAGCTTTCAGTTCCGCCGGTGTAAACAGAAATCAAGAACGACACCCTCGTTGCGGCTCGCAGTCGCTGCAGGTGCTGGTCGGGTTTGCCGTGCTATTCCCCAACAACAAAGGGAAACAACATTCAACACCTATTCGGGGACGATGCAGCCGACAAGCCGAGAGGACAGCCCATCGGCTTCATCGAGAGCATCTACAACCCGAAGCGTTTGTCAGCAATGCCCGTCGATCGACCACCGCCGCCCGCCGCCGCAATCCCGGCCCCTGCGACCCCAACCCTCGGCCGGCACCGGCGTTGGCACGTTTCTTGCAGCAGAGCGGGGCTGCCGGGCTCCGTCAACTGTGCGTCTCTCCGCAAGAAACGTGCCAACGCCTCCGCGCCGGAGTTCAAGATGCGTTCTCGGCGGTGGCGGGGCCGGGATTGCGGCGGCTTACGGTATCATTATGCACAGCATGAAACTCGGGGCGCAACGGTACGAGATCCGAGGGCGCTAGGATAGCAGAGCCGGGGTGCGGGGGCAAGGCGTCGATTGCCAGCCGGTCGAGACCGGTGTTATCCTTGGTTTTAACTGGAACGTCCCGTGGGAGGAGACGGCTTGAGCATCGATAGCTGGTGGCCCTGGGCCCTGTTGACGGCGTTGGCGCTGACGGTGCCCGCCGTGCTGCTCTACCGCAGCGTCGAGGAGAAGCCGGGCTGGCGCGTGGTGCTGGTCGGCCTGCGCCTGGGCGCGCTTGTGCTGCTGGCCCTGGCTTTCGCGGGCTTGAGCTGCGCCGAGAAGCGGGGCGGGGAGCGCCGGGAGCTGGCCCTGGTCGTCGACGACAGCGCCAGCATGACCCTGCGAGGCGTCGAGGGCTTGGAGCGCACGCGGCTTGCCGAGGACCTCGCCGCCGCGTTTAGCGCGGCGCGGCCCGGCCTGGAGTTCGTCCCCTTCACCACGGGCGCCCTGGCGTCGGACCCCGCGACGGCCCTGGAACTGCTGGCCCGTCGGCGTCCCGACCTGGCCGGAGCGGTGCTGATCGGCGATGACGACGGAGCGGGCGGCTACGCCGGACCACCCGGTTTTCCCGTCAACGTGTTGGCAGTGGAGACCCCGGCGGCAGCGGATTACGAGACCCTCCGCCCCCGAGCGCCCCGGCTGATCGCCGCCGGTCGGGCCGCCGCGGTTGTCGTCGAGGTCGTCGCCCGGGGCGGTGAACCCGAGCCCGCCGTTTTGACGGCTACGGCCCGGCGGTTGGAATCCGACGGCGAGCCCCGGGTGCTGGGTAGCGAGGGGATCGATTCAACCGGCGGGAGCCGGGAGTTCGTTTTCACTCCGGACCTTCCGGGCTGGTGGCTCATCGAGGCCCGATTGGAGCCGGTCAGCGGCGAGGCGACGGAGCTGAACAACACGCGGCGGTTGCTCGTCCAGGTCGTCGATGACGAGCAGAGCGCCCTGGTTCTCTCCGCGGGTCCGCACCCCGAGGCGTCCTTTCTGGCGCGGGCCCTGGAGGAACTGCCCGGCGTCGAGGTCGTACAGCTCCACCGACGGCCCGACGGCCGCTTTCACGCTCCCGACGGCACGTCCGTCACCCCGGAGGTGCGCGAGCCCGCCGCCGTGTTCCTCGTCGACATCGTCCCCGAGGGTTCCCTGATCGCCGAGCTATCCCGCCGCAACGACGCCGGACGAGGCACCGCTATGATCTGGGGCCGCCCCGGCCTGGTGGTCGAAGCCGACGCCGCCGTCTGGAGCCTCTGGCCCGGTCTTTCGACGGGCACGCTGAGGTTGATCGAGGGGCAGGCCCGGGCCGTCGAGGCCCACGATCCCCTTTTCAACACTGCCGTCGAGGCCGGGCCTCCGGCGCTGTTGAGCTACGCCGAGGGTTTGCCCGTGGGTGTCGAGACGATCCTGACCCTGAAGAATCCCGCCGGACGACCCGTTCCCGGCGCCCTGATCTCCAGCTTCGGCGCTCCGCGACTGTTGCTGCTCGGCTCGGGCTGGTGGCGCTGGCATCTGGCCCGCCGGATCCACGGCGACGATCCCCTCTACCGGAACCTGACCGCCGAGCTGTTCTCCCTGCTCTCCACCCCGCCGCCGGGAGAGGATCCGCGCCTGCACCTGGAGCGACGCTACGTCGAAGCCGGCGGCGAGTTGACCATCGAACTCGACGACCCGAGCGGCGGAAGTCCGGCGGCGCTGCTCCTCGATGAAGACGGCGCACGTCGGGGCGAGTTGACCTTCACCCCGGATCCCGACGGCGTAAGGCGCTCCCGTCTGACCACGCCGAAGGAACCCGGTCTCTACTTCGTCCGGATCGCGACGGATAGGGGCGCCTTCGTCGAGGAGCCCTTCGTCGTCGAGCCGCCCTTAAATGAACTGCGCCTGTTGAACCCGGACCTGGCCGGCCTGCGCCGGCTGGCCGAAGAGGGCGGCGGGAACTATCTGGAATCGCCCGGGGATGAACCGGTTCTGGCTCCCATCCGCCACAGCCGAACCGTCGTCGATCCCTGGCGGGCCTCGCCCTGGTTCATTGGCTTGGTCGTCGTCCTGCTGACCACGGACTGGCTGCTGCGCCGCAAGCGCAACCTGCGCTAAGGCTTGACAGCGCGCCGCCGGGTCTGCTAACCTACCCCTCCGCCGCGAAAGTACAGTAGACACAAGGAGCAACCATGAAACGGACCTACCAACCCAGCCGGATCAAGCGCAAGCGCGATCACGGTTTTCGCCAGCGCATGCGGACCAAGAACGGCCGCAAGCTGCTCTCGCGCCGCCGCCGTCGCGGTCGCAAGCGCCTGAGCCACTGAGCCGGATTCCCGCAGCGCCGGTGCAAGACCACCAGACACCCTTGCAGAAGAACGGTCTCCCCGTGAGGCTGTTTTTCTTTCGCCCAGGATTTATAATCGATTCCGGCCGAACGCTGATAGACGGATCCGGCCCCTCGGCGCCGGATAAGGTTGCGGTTGAGCCAAAGCCGGGAGACAAACCCGATTCGCGATCATTCCGCCAAGGTCGATATCGCCAGGGATTATCACCCGTGACTGGATTTTCATATCATGCAGATTGATTGTTGATTGGCATCACCCACGATCCCGAACCAGTTTACTCCAATTCGAAACTCCGACCCCCTGCGAAAAAGCGGCTGAGACAAGACCATACTGAATCAAGCTCAACCTGCAACCTAATCCCCACAGTGCTCAATCATTATATATTCATGATTATAGAGTGTTTATGAACGATGCACGTTCATCAAGGCCAACGGATTCAAGCAGTTTATTCGTGTGTAGTTACGTCGCTACGGGCATCCCTTGCGTGTGGTAATCCACATACCTGCCACAAGCATCTAGCTCTATGTGTGCTCCTGTTTATAAGCTAACTGTTTTTATCTAAATGTTATCCAGTAACACTATGGTCCGTTGCCGGCTAGTGATCTTTTTGATCAATTCCTGGGATCATTTACCCTGACCGGACCGAATCGTGATTGTAACCTGCTGATAAACGAGCGATGATCCTCAGGCACTTGTCACAAAGCGGGTCGTCAAAGAGTGGCGTCTGGTAAAGGTTTTATCTGCGGCAAATCGAGATACAGCGTGCTAGTATAGGCCGTTGCAACGGTTCGCTATCTGCTTGATTTCTGTCTATAAGTTTATTAATGGTAGGCAAAAAAGACATGCGAAATGCATGCTTGAGTATAAAATGGAGCATTTCCTCGGGAGGGCGTGGTAAAGCTCAAGCAAACCGCTACCAATCAGTCTGATTTAATACGAACACGTTGCATGATGACTAGAATGTCAAGAAGAGTATAAGCATCAGGGCGACGCTTCATTGCTATTAAACGACACCCGCCGTCGAAACGCTCGCGATCATGGCCGATCACAGCTATCCCCGCGCCGTCCGCCTGTTGCGCTCCGCCGACTTCCGCCGTCTGTTCGGCCGCGGCCGTCGACTGAGCCGCGGGCCGCTGCGCCTGGTCTACCTGCGCCGCGGCGTCGAGGGACGGCGCTTCACCGCCGTTACCGGCCGCAAGGTCGGCAACGCTGTGGCCCGCAACCGCCTGCGCCGCCGCCTGCGCGAGCAATACCGCCTGAACCGCCGCAGGCTGACCGCCCCGCTCCATCTGGCGATCGTGGCCCAGCCCGGCGCGGCCGAGCTTTCCTGGAACGAACTCCGCGAGTTGGTCTTCACTCTTTGGCGTGAGGCCGGCCTACTACGAGAACTGGATGAAGATGGATAACTGGAACGAGAACGAACTCCTCGACGCCGTCGAGGAGCTGACCGGGCATCGCTTCGGCAACCTCGAACTGCTGGTGCGAGCCTTCACCCACCCCTCCTACGCCAACGAGAACCCAGGCAGCGGAGGCGATTATCAGCGTCTGGAGTACCTGGGCGACGCCGTGCTCGACCTGGCCGTCGCCGAGTACCTTTTCCAGACCGACCTGATCATCCGCGAGGGTGAGCTCACCGAGCGCCGGGTGGCTCTGGTCTGCGGGACCAACCTGGCCCGCCAGGCCCGGGAGCTCGAGCTGGGCGAGCTGATGCGCCTGGGCCGGGGCGAGGCCGAAAGCGGCGGCGCCTACCGCGATTCCAACCTCGAGAACGTCTTCGAGGCCCTCTTCGGCGCCCTGTTTATCGACGCCGGATACCACCACGCCGCCAAGATCGCCCGCGAACTGCTCTTCGAGGAGCTGCCCGACCAGAGCGCCAACCCCAAGGGCGACCTGCAGGAGTACTGCCACAACCGGGGCTGGAAGGAACCAGTCTACGATGCCGCCGTCGAAGGACCGGACCACCGACGCCTCTACCGCGCCCGGGTAATTGTCCAGGGCCGCGCCGTCGGCGAGGGGGTCGACACCTCGAAGAAAGGCGCCGAAACCCTGGCCGCCGCCGAAGGACTCGAAACCCTGCGCGCCGAACGCCGCAAGAAACGGGAATCCCGCCGCAAGAGCCGCCGCCGGAAACGTCGCCGTTAACCGGCGCCCCCGGCGAGCCCCCCTCCATACCAACGCGACCGCCCGCGCCCACGCCCGGGGCGGTGTCGGCACGTTTCTTGCAGCAGGGCGGGGTCGCCTGTCTTGCGATCCGGCCGCGCTACTCCGCAAGAAACGTGCCGACACCGCGTCGCGGGAAGTCGGGGGACGCTCCGGAGGGTGACGGGGGGCTCGCCGGTCGGAGGGAGCGACGGTTCCGGTTTTGCCGGTGCGCTATGGCAACGAGGGGCCGCGCGGCCCCTCGTTGCTGATGTGGCTGGATTGACGGCCGCCTCAGGCGGCGTCTTCGTTATCCTCGTTCTCGGCCGTGGCCGGTAAGCGGCGGACGAAGCAGTTCATCGGGCAGGCGCGCAGCGGATCGCTGAAGTCGTGGCCCTCCTGGTCGAAGTCGAGCACTGGCAGGGCGCCGTCCATCGTGATGCCGCCCTTGGGGTTGCCCTTCTCGCGGCTGCACAGGCTGCAGCCGATGCAGCCGACGCTGCAGACCTCCTTGACGGCCTTGCCGCGCTCGGGGTTGACGCAACCCAGGTACACCGGTTCAGCGTAGGGTATCAGGGTGATGATATCGCGGGGGCAGGCGGTGACGCAGGCGCCACAGGCGGTGCAGTTGTCTTCTAGGACCATGGGCAGGCCGTCGGAGCCCATGACCAAGGCGTCGAAGGGGCAGGCCTCGACGCAATCGCCGAAGCCCAGGCAGCCGTGGACGCAGGCCTTGGGTCCGTCGTCGAGGCGCTGGGCGGCGGAGCAGCGCGGCACGCCGTAGTAGGTGAAGGCGTCGCGGGCGTGTTCCCTGTCGCCGCGGCAGCGCACCACGGCCACCTTGCGCGCGGCGTTCTCGACGGAGACGCCGAGGACCTTGCCGATCTGCTCGGCCAGTTCGGGACCACCGGGGGCGCAGCCGGTGACCGGGGCCTCGCCGGAGGCCACGGCCTCGGCGTAGCCGGCGCAGCCGGGGTAGCCGCAACCGCCGCAGTTGGCGCCGGGCAGCAGGTCCAGAATCTCCTCGACCTTGGGGTCGACCTCGACGGCGAACTTCTTGGCCACTACGGCCAGGGCCAGGCCGAAGAGCAGGCCCAGTCCGCCCAGGGAGAGCATGGCGTAGAGCAGGATATCGTAGTCCATCGGCGGGGGTCTTTCGCTGGCGCGCCGGGGCGCGTGGTGTGGTTGCCGGAACAGGGGGAATTATACGGAGGCGTCCGCGTCGGGTCAAGGCCCCGGCGGGGGGATGTGACTTGACGACCGACGAATGGTACCATACCGGCACGCGGTCGCGAGCTGCCCCGACAGGCTCCACACTCGACGGCCGCAGAGTAGCCGCCGGCGTCGACGGACGAACTGCGCCCGGAGCGTCTCGAAGGGACCGTGAAACCGCCGATGCAAATCACGACCCGGGGTTCGCGACGGACCATCAGTTCCACCAACCCCGTCAACAAGCCCGGCGGGACTCCAGGATTCCCGAAGGGATCAGCACAAGAAAGGCGACCGGCATTTGAAACACGGCCAAGCCGCCTCGAGAAGGGGTTATCGCTAGTTACCAGCGGCGGGACGTCGAATCGTAAAGGCGGAGAACTGAACGGCGCCAAGCAAAGGATCGTCGTAAGCAGGCCCTTCGTCCACACCAGCCCGTTCCCTGGGCGGGACCAAGCAATCCCCGGCTTCCAGCGGCGCCCGATGCGGGCCGCGGCCTAGCACCTCAAAGCAGAAGCGTGATAATGGCCGCGAAGATGAGCTATTCCGCGCCGAATCTCAATCAATGAGCCGGATGAGCCGGTTCAATAACCGGCGAGATTCCCTTCCCAAAATCACAACGCGCCGGGAATCCATAGCGACAGGAACAAAAAGGGTCCATGGCCATCCTCTCCAAGCTGAAGAAGCTGGGCGACAACGCCAAGCGCAAATCGCCGCCCTGGCTGCGCGCCGTGGGTCGCTGGTCGCTGCGCCTGGTCGTCGGGTTGGCGATCCTGATCGTGCTCTTGATGATCGCCCTGCAACTGCCCTTCTTCAAGAACTGGGTCGCGAGCATCGTCGAGGAGCGCCTGGACGAGGCCTACGGCGTCGACTTCACCATCGGGGAGCTCAGCGGCACGATGCTGGGAGGTGCCACGCTGACGGGCTTCTCAATCGCCAATCCGCCGGGGGCTATCGAGGAAAACTTCATCTCCATCGACGAGGTCACGGTAAGCTTCAACCTCTTCGAGCTGGTCTTCGGCCATCCCGAACTGGAGGTGGCCGAGCTTACCGGCGTCGAGGTGGTCATCGAGAGCTACGGCGACGGGACTTCCAACGCCTCGCGGCTCTTCACCAAGCGCGATCCCGAGCGCAGCGCCGGCAAGCTGTTCGACATCGACGACGTGAGACTGATCGGCGGCGAGGTGCGCATCTACAACCCAGCGGGGGAGAGCTTCTCCATCGAAGAAATCCACGCCGGACTGCGCCTCCGGTTGGATGAAGGCGACGTGGATATCGATGAACTGGTGCTCCACGGCGCCCTGCCCACTTTAGAGCTGCCTGTGTTCTGGATCGACGGCGGTGTCTACGTAGAGCGCGGCGGGCCGGTGCACCTCGAGGAGCTCAGCACAGCGACCCTGGGCTCCCTGATCAATATCGACGGCACCGTTTACGGCAAGCAGGGCGAGCTTGACCTGGAGCTGATGGCGGCCAATCTCTCACTGGACGAAGTCCGCCGAGCCCTGAACCCCGAGCTGCCCCTGGCTGGCGGCGTCGAACTCAGCGCCAAGCTCTGGGGACCCTACGAGAACCTGCGCTCAGAGATGACCCTGGCGCTCAACAACCCCAACCTGGCCGGGTACCTTCTCGACGAGCTGGTGATGGACGGCGGCTACGCCGACGAGCGGTTGCGCTTGGATAACTTCCGCTTGCGTCGCGGCGAGGGGCGCGCCGGCGGCCGGGTGGAGGTCGATTTCAGCGGTGAACGGCCCGTCTTCGACGGACGGCTGACCTTCTACGGCATCGACCCGGCCGAGTTGGCCCCCCTGGAGCTGAGCGCCCTGCCCGGCGATCTCAACGGCCGGGTACGGCTGGAGTCCCGGGAGGGCGGCGGCTACTACGCCGAAGCCGAGCTCTTCCCGGGCGATCTCGCCGGGGCGCCGATCCGCGGAGTCAAACTGGCCGGTTACGGCACTCCGCGCGATTTCCAGTTAAGCGAAGGCCTGTTGCGCGTGGCCGGAGGCCGCTTCGAGCTCAGCGGCGGAATCGACGAGGGCCGCCTCGACCTGCGGTTGAACGGCGAGGGTCTGCGGCTGAAGGGCCTGGCCGGTCTGTTGGGACCTCAGACGCCCAGCGGCGTGCTGGGGCTGGACGCTTGGCTCCAGGGCACCTTGGAGCGGCCCCGCCTGCGTTGTGAGTTGACCCTTTCCGAAGCCGAGTACGCCGGGGCGCGGCTGGACAAACTGCTGGCCGACGTCCGCCTCGAGCTGCCCTGGGACGCCGGAACCGGCCTGAAACTCAGCCTGGAAGGCCGCGGGGTCACCTACGACGAGTACGCCCTCGAACGGTTGAGCTTCGACGGCGAGCTGAGCCTCGACCCGCGAACCACCGCCCGGGGCGAGCTTCACGCCCAAGGTCTGCTGCTCTCCGGGACCGAGCTGGCCTCGCTGAGTCTGCGCGGCGGCTACGACGACGGCACGGCGAGAGTCGAATCACTGGAACTCGAATTCGACCCCGCGACCTCCCTGAGATATCGCGGCGAGCTGGAGCTGCGTCCCGACGGCCTGACCGTGCGGGGCGAGCAGCTCGAATTCATCCACCGCGAACTGCACGTCGAAAACGCCGCGCCTTTCACCGCCGACTACCATGACAGCCTATTGCGCCTGGATCCGCTGCGCTTGACCAGCGAGGCCGGCGACGTGAAGCTGGACGGCGAGCACGATACCGGGCGCCTCAGGATAAAGCTCCGGTTGACGGCCGATGGTCTCGATCTGGCGGAGCTGGAGCGTCGCACCGCCCTGATCGGACGCGACATCGCCGGGCGCGGGCGACTGAGCCTCGACCTCTCCGGCGAGCTGGCCTCGCCCAGCCTGGCTCTCGAGAGCACCTTTAGCGATCTCTCCCTGGACGACTACATCGTGGCCGATATCGAAATAACCGCCGAGCTGAACGGCAAGCAGAACCTCTATGAACTCGCCGACGCCTTGGGCGGCGTCCGGCCCCTGCCGCCGGGGGGCGACGATCAGACCGGCCGAATCGTCCTCAACGCCGGCGGCCTCTCCAGCTCGGGCTACGACGCCGAGCGCTTCGAGCTCTTCGGCGTGCTGACCCACGAAGAGCTCCGCCTGGAGCACCTGAGCCTGGTTCTCGACGGCGCCAACATCGACGCCGCCGGACGCCTCTCCCTGACCGATCCGGACCGCCGCGTCGAGCTGGCCCTGGGCGCCTACGAGTTCCCCCTGGACAGCCTGCCCCTCCTCCCCGAGGACCTGCGCTTCGAAAACGGAACCCTGACGGCCCAGGCCGTAATCGAAGGCCCCCTGGCCGATCCGCTCATCCACGGCGACCTCGAGCTCTCCGCCGACGCCCTGCACCTCGAGGAGTACAACGTCACCCTGGAAAGCCTCGCCCTGATCCTCGACGCCGACACCCGCCGGGTGGTCGTCGAGGAGTTCTCCACGAAACTGGGCGCCGGCGAAATCACCGGCGTGGGACGCCTGGAGTTCGGTGGCGGCGTCCTCGACGGACGCCTGGAGCTCACCGGACGGGAGCTCGAGCTGCGCAACGCCGCCGACCTCTTCACCGGCAACTGCGACCTCGACGTCGTCGGCGTCATCGACGGCGCCGGAACACGGATCGAAGGCGTGGTCCGTGTCAACGAAGGCGACCTCGAGCTGCCCCTGGGCTCGGGAGGCTCCCTGAAGGCCGGCAAGCGGCTGCCCGACGAGGGCGGCGAATCGCCCTTCGAGCTCGACCTGCGTTTGGTGGCCGAGCGCAACCTCTGGGTGCGTTCGGAGCTGGCCGAGCTCGAGGTGGCCGCCGACCTCCAACTGACCCTGGCCGGAAACGAGCTGGTGCTGGGCGGCGAGCTGGAAACCCTGCGCGGCAGCGTCTGGTTCCTCGACAAGGCCTTCGACCTCGAACGCGGCGGCATCTCCTTCGGTCGCAAGGCGCCACCGGACCCCAACCTCAACCTCGAAGCCTCCAGCGTCCTGCGCAGCAGACGCCGCGACGGCTCCTCCAACGAAACCACCGTCAACGTCCTGATCGGAGGCACCCTCTCCGCCCCCACCGTAACCCTGACCAGCGAGCCCGAACTGCCCGAGGGCGATATCATCATGCTCATCGCCCTGGACATGACCTGGGAGGAGTACCAGCAGATGCTGGGCGAGCAGGGCGCCGGAGGCGCCGCCGGTCACGTCGGCGGTCAGGCCGCGCTGATGCTGGCCGGATTCATCCAGAACAAGCTGCGCCGCCTGGCCCGCGAGGCCACCGGTCTGGACACCCTCAAACTCGAGGGCGCCCTGGACACCGGCGGCGATATCGAACGCGTCGACCTCACCGTCGGCAAGTACATCTCCAGGGACCTCTACGTCAGCTACAGCCGCGACGTCCTCTCCAGAGGCAACCAGAGCCTCTGGGTCGAATACTTCATCAGCGACAACCTCTCCGCCGTCGGATCGACCATCGAGGAAGAGGGCGAGATGAGCTACCAGCTCAACCTCAAGTGGAAGATCAAGTACTAGGCCGAAAGCCCGAGCGCCCCCGTGCTATAATCGACACAGACTCCGGCGACCCCGGCGACGCCGAACCACGCGCACCGTCATCCCCGCGACGGCTTTGGCACGTTTCTTGCTATCCCTTCGCGGACGGCCCGGCCCGGCCCGGGCGCGTAGGACGTAGTCGGGCGCCGGGGGGCGCTGGACGGCTTTGCAAGAAACGTGCCAAAGCCGAGGGCGTCGTCCGGCGGAAGATTCGACTCGCCGAAGACCCGTCGCCGGTGTCGTCGGACCGCGATGCGTCGACACCGGCGATTTCACGATCGATCACCCGTTACCCCCGACCTTCGCGAGGTACCCATGCGAAACATGATCACCGCTCTGATCGTTCCGCTGTGCCTGCTGACACTTCTGGCCGGTTGCGGCCCCGACAAGCCCGTCGACCCCGACAAACCGGAGACGGTCGACGGTGTCGAGGTCCACCGCTGGACGCCCCCGGAAGGAGAGACCGTGCCCACACCCGAAGTCGACACCCCCGTGGTCGTACTGGAGACCGAGAAGGGCGAAATCGCTCTGCGCCTCTACCCGGACCGCGCCCCCGTCACCTGTGAGAACATCATGAACCTGGTCAAGGAGGGCTTCTACGACGGATTGACCTTCCACCGCGTCGAGGGCGCCCTGATCCAGGGCGGCGATCCCAACGGCGACGGCACCGGCGGTCCCGGCTACACCATCCCCTTCGAGGACTCCGGGGTCAACCACTACGTCGGCGCGGTGGGCATGGCTCGGCGCACCCACCCGGACACGGCGGGCAGCCAATTCTACATCTGCAAGGTCGAGCTGCCCTCACTCAACCGCCAGTACTGCGTCTTCGGCCGGGTCATCGCCGGACAGGACGTCGTCGACGCCATCAAGATCGGCGACGTGATCGAGAATGCCGCGCTGACCACCTACGGCGACTACGCCGAGTAGGGGTGGGGAGCGTGAAGGTTCTCGTCACCGGTGGCGCCGGCTTCATCGGCAGCCACATCGCCGACCACTTCCAGGCCCGGGGAGATCGGGTGCTGGTGGTCGACAATCTCTACTCGGGCTACCGGCGCAACCTGGATCCGGCCTGGGAGTTCCGCGAGCTGGACATCGTCGATGACGGCCTGGCCGGGGTCTTCGCCGAGTATCAACCCGAGCTAGTCGTCCACGCCGCCGCCCAGGTGCGCGTGCGCTGCGAAGACCACCTCCTCGACGCGCGCTGTAATGTGCTGGGCTCGCTCAACGTCATCCACAACGCCGCCGAGACCGGGGTTAAGCGCATCGTCTACATCTCTTCGGGCGGGGCGGTCTACGGCGAGCCCGAGTACTTGCCCTGCGACGAGGCCCACCCGGTGAAACCGCTGTCGGCCTACGGTCTCACCAAGTACACCCCGGAGCACTACCTGCGGCTTTACGCCCTCGAGCACGGCCTGGATTACGTGGTGCTTCGTCCGGGCAACGTCTACGGTCCGCGTCAGGACCAGCGCGGCGAGGCCGGTGTCTGCGCCATCTTCACCGGGATGATGCTCGAGGGCCGCGCCCCGACGATCAACGGCTCCGGCGAGAACACCCGGGACTACGTCTACGTGGGCGACGTGGTCGAGGCGGTGGCGGCGGCCGCGGCGGTCGACCTCTCCTCGGCGGCCCCCGACGACGAAACGGCCCGCGTCTTCAACGTCGGCACCGGCATCGAGACCAGCGTCAACACCATTTACCGCGAACTGGCCGCCCTGACCGGTTTCCGAGGTGAATCCGACCACGCCCCGGAACCCCGGGAGGTCCGGCGCATCGCTCTGAACTACGCTCGCATCCGCGCCGCTCTTGGCTGGGTGCCCCGGGTCGGACTCTCCGAGGGCCTGCGCCGCCTGGTGGCTTGGACCCAGAGCGGCGGGGAGCGCTGAATCAGCGCAAGTATCGGTTGCGGGAACACCGTCTCGACGTTCGTCCTTGGTCCGAGGCTGCCGGCAGCCCTTATCAGGCCGCTTGCCTTCGCCGGGCCGACACTGATACTCGGCGGCCCAATCAGCCTGTTTACCAACACTAGAAGCAGTCCGTCAAATCGCAGGCAACCACGGAACTGAGCATGCTTCGCGAGTCGAAACAGCCCCCGAGCGCCGCCGACGGCCGCATCCTGGTCGTCGAGGACGAGAACAACCTGCGCCTGGCCCTCACCCGGGGCCTGAGCGGCGGCAGCCGCCGGGTGACCGGCGTGGGCTCTATGGGCGAGGCCCGTGAGGCCCTGCGCACCCGGGAACCCGACCTGCTGCTGTTGGACCTGCGCCTGCCCGACGGCCACGGCTTCGAGCTTCTCGAGGAGCTACGCCGGCAACGTCCGGGCCTGCCCGTGATCATCCTCACCGCCTACGGCGATGTGGCCACGGCGGTCAAGGCGATGCGTCTGGGGGCGGCCGACTTCCTCGAAAAACCCTTCGAGCTCGAGGTGGTCATCTTCGCCGTCGAACGCCAGCTCGAGGCCGTGCGGCTGCGTCGCGAGGTGATCGAGCTACGTGAGCGTCTGGGCGTCGGCGAGCCCTTGGGCGACGCCCCGGCCTGGCGCGCCGCCGTCGAGACGGTCCGCCGGGTGGCGCCGACCTCTGCCCCACTGCTGTTCACCGGCGAGTCCGGCACGGGCAAAGAGGTGCTGGCCCGCTACCTCCACGGCCTGTCCGGGCGACGGGGAGACTTCGTCCCCGTCCACGCCGCCGCCCTGCCGGCGGAGCTGCTGGAGAGCGAGCTCTTCGGCCACGCCAAGGGGTCCTTCTCCGGGGCGGTGCGCGACAAGGTCGGTCTGATCGAGACGGCCGACGGCGGGACCCTGTTCCTCGACGAGATCGGCGAGCTGCCGCCGGCGGTCCAGGTCAAACTGCTGCGGGTGCTCCAGGAGGGCCGGGTCACCCGGCTGGGCGAGACGCGGGAGCGGGAGCTGGACCTGCGCCTGGCCGCGGCGACCAACCGTAACCTCGAGGCCGCCGTCGCCGCCGGGGAGTTCCGCGAGGACCTCTACTACCGCCTGGCGGTGATCACCCTCGAGCTGCCGCCGCTGCGTGAGCGCCCCGGCGACGTCGAACTGCTGGCGACCCACTTCCTGGCCCGGGCCGCCGCCGCCGAGGGTCTGCCGCCCAAACGCCTCTCCCCGGCCGCCGCCCGCCGACTGGCCGCCTGGAACTGGCCCGGCAACGTTCGTGAGCTGGACAACCTCTGCCGCCGCCTGGTCATCCTGGCCCCGGGAGCGACGATCGGGGAGGCGGACTTGCCCGCGCGCTACCGCGACGCCGCCTCCCCCGACGACTGGCCCCCGTCGCCGCCTCCGGGCGTCGAACTCACCCCGGCCGTCGAGCGCCTGGAGCGCCTGCTGCTCCGCCGAGCCCTCGAGGAGGCCGGGGGCGTGGCCCAGGAGGCCGCCCGCCGCCTGGGCATCGGCCGCGGGGCGATCCAGTACAAGCTGAAGAAATACAGCTTGGAGGCTGACGCAGGATAGGCTGCGCGCCGCAGAGCTTTACTTATCAAGTAACTACATCTCCGATAAGACAGATAGGCTCCCGCTCTGCATGTTTTCATGCACCCGGGAGCCCTTTTCATGGCGCATGGACGTTCTGGTTACTCGTAAAGCGTTGTCCGACAGCGTTTGGCACATATCTTGCATTGTAATTGGGGCGAAAGGAGAACCGTCATGCTGCTGCTGTTCATCGCCGCCATCGTCCCCCTGCTGGCCGTCATCACGGCCCTGACCGTCCGCCGACGGCGCGAGGGACCTCGCCTGCTCTGCCCGGCCTGCGGCGGAGCCGTCGAGCGAGACTTCAACGCCTGCCCGGCCTGCGGCACCCGGTTGCGGTTGAGCTGCCCGGCCTGCGGCGAGTCCGTCCGCGCCCTCTGGCGGGCCTGCCCCCACTGCGGAACACACCTCGAGGAGGACCACCGATGAAGCGCAAGACCCTGCTGATCATCGCCGCCGCGACGGGCCTGGCGGCCATCATCCTCGGCTTCCTCTTCCTCTTCGACGGGCTGCACCGCAGTCCCGGCGACGCGCTGCCGCCACCACGGCATGGCGCACACCCCTCCGAGGACGGTCGCGAGCTCCAGCCCCCGCCCTGGATCGCCGAGAACGCCGACGAGCTCCTGCTGCTGCGCCGCGAGGTGATGAGCGAGCTGCCCACCCGGGAGCGCTTCCGCGTGATGGAGCTGCTGCATACGTTGAGCCCGCAGGAGCGCCGCGAGCTCTTCGACGAGCTCGTCGAAATGGAACGGGGCGCGCGGGGCGAACACCTGCGCGGGCTGCTCGATGACGGCCCCCGCCCCGGCGGGATCCCCGTCTGGCCCCTGGCGCTGATCCTGATCGGCTCAACCGGCGGCGCCCTGGCCCTCTACACCCTGCTCTCCCGACTCAACGGCAGGGGCGGACCCAAGGGAACGAACTGCCCCCACTGCGGGCGTCCCGTTGAGGCCGACTGGCGCTTCTGCCCCTACTGCACCGAACCACTGCGCCCCGGCGGAACCATATACGAAGGGAGCGGCCATGACCCCGTCGAATAAGGTCGCCGTTGAGGCCGACAACCGCCGGCTTTGCCACGGCGCGCGGATCTTCCCCGAACGCTTCCTGATCAAGCTGCTGCGCAGCTTCACTCAAACTCCGGCCCGACCGCCGACGGACCATCGTGAACCGGCCGCGAGTTGACAACCGATGCTTCCCGACCCACCCCAAGGACGGCACCCTGATGCTCAAGCTGATCAAGAAGATGCCCCTGACCACCCTGGGCCTGCTGCTCAGCCTGCTGATCGCCCTGCACTACCTGAGCAGTTGATAACCACCACCGTTTCAACACGCATAAACTCCTGAAAGGAACAGCAATGAAAAGCCGCCTGACAACCGCCCTGCTGATCGTCACTGCGCTGGCACTGCCCCTGGCCGCCGCCGGCTGGGGCGGAGGAGCCGCCGAGGACGGCATCAACCGCGAGCTGCGACTGCTGAGCGACCTCGACGCCGAGCAGCGTGCGGCCCTCGACGAGCTGCGCGACGAGCACCACGCGGCGATCGACGACAGCCAAAACGAACTGCGCGCCCTCTGCGCCGCCGGTGAACGCAACTCCTCCCGCGCCCGTGAGCTGCGCCGAACCATCGAGAACCTTCACGCCGATTATCTCGCCCGGGCCCGCGAAATACTCACCAACGAGCAGCTCTCCCGACTGGCCGAGCTGGACCCGGACAACCCCCTGGTGACCGGTGAGCCACGCCGGATCGATCCGGAGCGTCATCACGGCTCCGGCGGCCGCTCCGCCTCCCGCTGACGCCGACAAGCCCACATCATGGATTACAAACAACGACTCCGAAAACCCGAAGCGGTAGTTCGACAGACAACCACCCATCAAGGAGCATCATGAAACGCCTGCCCATCATCGCCGCCGTTATCGGCGTACTGACCCTCTCCATCGTCGCCGTCGCCCAGGGTCCCGAGGCCGCTCACTGCCCCGAGGGCGGCTGCCCCGGCGGCCTGGCCTGCCTGCCCGACATCACCGCCGAGCAACTCGAAGAGATCCAGGCCCTGCGCGAAGAGATGAAAGACTCCACCGAGGACCTGCGCGACGAGATCCGCGAGGCCCGCGAGAGTCTGCGCGAGCTGATGAACGACCCCGAGCCCGACATAGCCGCCGTGCGCAGCGCCAAGGAACGTCTCGACAACCTCGAGACCGAGATGCTGATCAATATGCTCGAACATCGCAGCGAGGTCCGCTCCAGGCTGACCGCCGAGCAGCGGGTATTCTTCGATGAGATGCACCACGGCATGCCCGGCGGCCGCGGTGGTCACCCCGGCGGTGGTCCCGGCATGGTCGGTCCCCGTCCCGACGGCGCCGGTCCCGGACCCCAGGGTCCCGGACCCGAAGGCCGCTAAATCCGCCCCCGCGCCGGTGGTGGTCGATCCTCCCTCCCTCAACCCCGACCCCGCCGGCGCTCCCCCTCACGGGGGGTAACCAACAGAGCAAGACGGCCCGCCGGCCGTCTTGCTCTATACCACTCATCTGCAGGTAAGCACCGCACGAGCTCGGCAAAAGCCCGCCGGCCCGGGCCGACCCTCGTCATCCGGTGGGGTAGGCGTTGGCACGTTTCTTGCAGCAGGGCGGGGTCGCCCCCTGGACGGCCCCGTGTCGGCCTCCGCAAGAAACGTGCCAACGCCGGGCCGGGCGAGGGTTATCTCCGAATTACGTTTTGCCGAGCTCGGCTCTACCGTGCTGAGACGTGCGGTGCAAACCAGGCAAATGCAAAAAATATCGGTGTAAACGCCTGGAAGCGGAAGGAGCCGCAAATGCCACCATACGCCAGGCAGCGCTTTGTTTATCCTGTCGCAGTTGCTTTATCCAGGCTGCCCTGTGGGACCATTGGTCTACGCTCCTGATGCCTGCTCTGCTGATCGGGCTTGATAGATCGAGACTCGGAAAGGAGTAAAACCGAACGGAATATCATGATCAGCCTCGCCCCTTCTGCATAATCACTCACTATTCAGGTGAGCTTTCTGAGGGGTCGAGGGTGCTAACAATAGGGTGGCACCGTTGAAAAAGCCTGTCATATTTGGTCCCTAGCTCCGCCTGGTCGTTTCCTGCTCCCGGCGGGAGCCGTCGTGGTCGTCCTCGCCGGACCGGCGGGAGCCGTCGCCGCCGTCGCCGTTTCCACCACCACCATCGCTCCCGGCGGGTTCATCCTCCCGCTGGAAATTCTCCCACTCGAGGCCGGCGGCGAAGCGGGCGGCTTCGCTGTCGGGAACCTCGTCGGGCTCGACGGGCAGGCGGATTTCGGTGCCGGGAACGAAGGGCTTGAGCCGGGTGGGCCACAGCGTCATGTAGTCGCCCTCGCGCATGGCCTTTTCGCTGATCTCGCGCCAGCGGGCCGAGTATACGTCGAGCTGCTTGCGGATGTCCTCGCGCTCGACGATGGTCTCGGCGCCGGGATGGGTGGGCCGGGCGCCGCAGTCGGCTACGTGGCGCCGCAACATCTCGGGGCGGTCGATGATCATGCAGGGGCGCAGCAGGTTGCCGTCGTAGGGTATCTCGCCGCGGACGGCCCGCATGAAGTCGGACTCGAGGGCCTCGGTGAGGCTGCTCTCGTAGGCGTTGTCGACGGCGAAGTGGGCGAAGACGCAGGGCTCGATGTCGCCGTTGTTGTTGACGTGGACGTACTGGCTGCCGCCGGCCAAGCATCCGTGGGCCACGAAACCGTCGTTCCAGAAGTCGGCCAACAGGATGGGGTGGGTGTTGCGCAGGCGGTAGACCCGCTTGCGCAGCTCGTCGCGGTGCTCGGGGTGGAGCATCAGCGAGAGGTCGGGGTCAGCGCCGATGGGAATGTAGTGAAAGTACCAGCCGAACATGCAGCCCTTGTCGACCATCAGCTCGACGAACTCGTCGGTGCTGGCGTAGTCCCAGTTCTTCTCGGTGGCGGTCAGTGAGAAGCCGAAGAGCACGCCCTTGTCGCGCAGCAGTTCCATTTTGGAGAGGATCATGTCGTAGGCGCCGGAGCGGCGGGCGTCGGTGGTCTCGCGGTCGCCCTCGATGGAGATCATCGGGGCGCCGTTGCCCAGCTCGGCCAGCCTGTCGGCGTCCTTCTCGCTGATCAGCGTTCCGTTGGTGTAGATGATGAAGAAGCATTTGTCGTACTTCTCCAGCAGCTCGTAGATTACATCCTTGCGCAGGAAGGGTTCGCCGCCGGAGAGGACGAAGAGGGTCACGCCCATCTGATTATGGGCCTCGTCGATGAGGCGGTCGATGACCGCGAAGTCGAGGTCGTCGGCCTTCCGGGAGTATTTGGCGGCCCAGCAGCCGTAGCAGTTGAGGTTGCAGCGGGCGGTGATGGAGAGGACCATCAGCTTCAGGGGGTAGAAACCGTGCTCCTTCTCCCACTGGCGCTTGCGAGCCTCGAAGACGATGGGGGAGAGGATGAAGTTTTCGATCAGGCCCCGGGAACGGGGCATCTCGGCGAGTTGATTCACCGAGCGCGTCATGAAGTCGAGATAGACGTGTTCGTTCTTGAACAGCCAGCGCATATCCCGGGCCTTCTCACGGTCGACGTCGGTGACGGCGGCCTTCTCGAAGAGCTCGGTCAGACGCAGGAAGACGCCCTTGGGGTCTTTGGTCAGCCTCCTGGAGAGGGAGCGGGCCAGCATGTGGGCGCTGGTGCTCTTCAGGGTCTCCCATAACGGACTCATTTAAGATACCTCCTCACGGGATAGCGAAATCGGGTATACGAAACCGCCCTACCCACAGCGGCAAAAACACTGGGGAAGGGATCCGGCGTGAGCAGCGTTTCTCTTGGGGGGGGGGACCCGGCTTATAGGAAGGCGTATGAGAATACTGGGTCGTGCCCGCTCGAGGTACGGCTGTCTCCGCCTGGGCGCGGCTCGGTGAACGGGGTGTCCCGGTCTCGTCGTGAGCGGGGCGGGATTGACCGCTTCGCAGTAGACCCTCTCACTACGAACCGACAGCGGACTTGGAATACAAGCGCGCTGCGAGAACCCGGCACCCAAGTCGCCAATGACTATTATTACTTTAGCATTCCCGATCATTGTTCGTCAAATGATTTTGTGGATAACTTGTGGAGAACAGGGTATCAATAACGCCGTCTCGTTATCGATAACGGCCCGGATTGGTGTTTGGCTGCGAAAGCGCTGCGCGTTTCGGCGAAAACCGTATTGGATGGGAAAGGCGCCTTGGGCGCACCGCAGATTCATCGGCGCTCGGGGTTCAGCAGGCGACTTAGGCGGTCAAAAAAGACATCATCCAAAGCGACGATTTGTTGATAACCCGGCGGTGGATTCTCCAACTCCACCCATATCAGTTGGATAACGGGATTATCCAGCAGTATTCTCAATCAAAACCGAAGCTGATTCGATCAGGTGCCGTTTTGATTGAAGACCTTGCATCGGGACATGGGGTGTGCTGTTGACAGCGTGCGCGAATGCCCATAAAATGCACAAGAGGTTTAATAGCTGCTGGTTTTCCACCATTGTTCGACATCTCGCTTTTTCTCTCCCGGCCAACCGTCGAACCTGGTTTGACACCATGGAGCGTGTTCCGGCCGAATCAGGCTGATTGGAAGCGGGTAGCTCAGCGCCCCCGGTTTTTTACTTGTTGCTCAAGATTGCATCCAGCAAGCAGTTATTGCTTGTTAAGACATTTGGGATCATCAACCGGACCAATTACTAAAAACATAGCGCGGTATTTCGAACGGTAGTGTAGATAGCGTTTGGGATTATCACCTAATTATGAACAAGCGTGAAGTATGCTCCTGAGGTAGTTCAGCGCGTTTTCGTCGTCGCGATGACTGATGCTGACGACCTTTCACGGATAAAGAGCCTGAGGTTGCGTTTGAAACCGCCGTGGTAGGCTTTTAGCATAGCCTCGGGAGCTCTCTGGGCCGTTGATATGCACCTTGCCATCGACCAGGGTCTTCTCATGGATGATGCGCTTGTGGTGAAAACCGTTGAGTGAGAGTCTGTTATCGACCTTCCAGCCGTCGGAGTAGACGATCGAGCCCAGCTCGACATTGTCCAGTATCACACCGACCAGATGCTTGCCGTCACAGCGCTTGGGCAGGATGACCCGCGTCGCCGGGAGGCCGAGCCGGAACAGACGGGCTATCTCACTGCGGTTTTCCGCTGGCTGCTCGTTGCGACGCCTCCGTGGACGAGGGTTGAACAACTTGCCGCAACGCTTGCGCTTATGACGCCCGTCGGCGTAGCGGTAGTGATAGTTGCATGGGACACTTGACGTGCCGGTCCCTCGTCCCGCTCTTCCCTGCCACATTGCCCCCTTTGTTGGTGGCAAGAAAACAGACTTGCTCACGCCGATATAGGTACCCAACTGCAATATCTGATGTTCATCTTATGTGATGATCCCTAGCGTTTAACCTCCTTATAAACCGGGAAGCTCGGGATGCAGATGCAGGTCAGAAGTCGCGACTTCCGGTTCCCAGCGTTCTCCTAGGGCGCGTCAGGTTAGGGCACGTCTGGTTTTGAGCCCCCAGGCAACGCTCGAACAGTAACGGCTTGCACAGCTATAAGGTGAAAAATAACAACCATTAGCGATATATGCCTGTTCAGGTACGTGTGGAAATCCCATACATTTTGAAGCAGCTTTATAGCTGTTTCCTAAGCAGGTATTACCAATAATTGTAAAGAATAAGGCATCACACGCGATCCCGGATCAGCTAACTCCAACTCGAAACACCGACCCACCACGAAAATGCTGCTGATACAAGACTATGTCGAAGAGGGCTTTGCCCGCCGCCTAAAGAATTCGACGCCCACATGTTGTAAGTGATCGTTAATATGCTGCTTAGGATTGAGGCGTAACCACCGAGGCCAATATCGTCAAGCAGTTGATTAAAGAGTGCTGAGACTTCTATATGAGCATCCCAAGAATAATGACATCTATCGTGAATACTACCGTTAGTTATCGACTACCAACCCTGTGACAGGTGAATGCTGATCATCGCTCACTATCAACAGCTTACAACCACGATCCGCTCCCGGCAGGGTAAACGGTCCCCTCAGTTTCTCGACCACTGAGCCGCAATCGCCTGTGGATCGCCGAACACCGCGCGAGACCCGATGAGTGAAACACGCCCCCCGCTGACGCTGCTCAAGCTGACCGACGGCCGCCTGGTCCCCTACGACAAGGAGCGGGTGGCCGCGGGCATCCTGGCCGCCTCCCAGGCGGTGGGCCACGCCGACCCGCTCTGGCCCACCGAGGTGGCCGAGGCGGTCAGCGTCTACCTGCGCCACCGAACCAAGTCGGGCATCCTCACCGAGAAGGAGCTCGAGGACGCCATCGTCAAGACCCTGCTGCGCACCGGCCATATCGAGATGGCCAAGGCCTACGTCCTCTACCGCAGCCAGCGCCGTTTGGAGAAGGACCAGCGCCGGGTCAACGTCCAGGCCAAGGGCGGCGAGCGCCAGATCACCGTGACCACGGGACCGGCCGACGGCAAGGGCGCGCTCCTGCAGTTGGAGATCCCCGAGGTCGGTCCCGGCGACAACCGCAACGGCGCCGACCTGCTGCTGCGCGATCCCTCCGGCGAGCTCATCGAGTGGAACCGGGCCGGCCACCTCAAGACCCTGACCAACTCGACGGGGCTAGCCCCCTCCATCGCCGAGCACGTCGTCAACGAGATCGCCGAAGCCCTCATCGAGGCCGAGCTGGTTCCGGCCCCCGTGGAGCTATTGCTCTACCTGCAGGCGGTCAAGCTCATCGAGCTCGACGCCGGGGATCGCGAGCTGATGGAGCTGGCGGCCCTGCCTATTCAACTGCTCAGCGCCCTGCTGGTGCGCGGCACTGGCGGAAGGTCCGGACCTCGCGGCGCCGAGGAGCGGACAGGTCAGGCGCTGATGGGCTACTACGTGATGACCAACCGCTATCCCCGGGTGATCACCCACGCCCACTACAGCGGCGAGCTACAGGTCCTCCGTCCCTGGAGTCTGAACCGCTTCAGCCTGCTGCGGACCGGCGACGCCGTCGAAGCCGAGGCCTTGCGCGACGCCGTCGACAGCCTGGTCGATGAGAGCCGCGGTCTGGTCTTCCGCGACGGCCTGCCCCGGGCGCTCTTCATCCCCGCCGGTGAAGACCCGCTGCGCCTCTCTGCCGACCTGGCCGCCCTGCCCCTCTGGATCGAGCTCCGGCGGCGCGTCGAGCTCCCCGACCTCGTCGGCTCCCGGGTCTCGGTCAACCTCCAGCGCGTCGCCGTCTCCGGCGAGTTCAAGGCTCCCCAGTTGGCCGTCGAGGCCGTCAAGCACGCCGTCAAGGCCGCCCGGGTCAAGCGCAAGTTCCTGCGCCGCCTGGCCAACCGCCACTCCGGCGGCCTGCTGCGAGACCTGGTCGAGCGTCTGGGCCGCCGGCTCGTCAACGACTACGCCGGCAACCTCGAGGTCGAGCTACACGGACTGGAGACGGCCGTCTATCGTCTCACGGAAAGCTGGCCCCAACGGGACCCCGCGGCCGCCGAGCTCCAGCGGACCATCGCCGCCAAGATCGTCGGCGGGGCCGAGCGTCTGGCCCGGGAGCGCAACGTCGAGCTCCGCCTGCGCGCCGTCGCCGAACCACGGCGCGACGCCTTCTTCGCCCTGCTTGACCGCGCCGTGCTGCATTTGGAGCCCGTCGACAACGCCCCGCCCTTCCAGCTAGCGGGGGCCTCCGGCGAGTTCAGCGGACCCTGGGCCCCGGCCTACCCCGAGGAGATCGACGTCGAGCTGCGCCGCGTCGCCGATTCAACCGACCGCCGCCGGATCGTCGAGGCGGCCCGCGCCGCCGGGGCCGGCCGGTTGATCATCGAACCCCCGACCCGGGAGCGTGGATAAGTGTATCTGCTGACCGTCGAAGCCGACTTCGCCGCCGCCCACGCCCTGCGCAACTACGGCGGAGCCTGCGAGAAGCTCCACGGCCACAACTGGCTCGTCGAGGTCACCGTCGCCGCCGACGAACTCGATGAGCGCGGCCTGGCCCTGGACTTCACCGTGCTCAAGACCAGGCTGCGCGGCCTGCTCGAGCGCTACGACCACAACCTGCTCAACGAGGTCTCGCCCTTCGACGAGCTCAACCCGACCAGCGAGAACCTGGCCCGGGTGCTGGCCGGGGAGCTGTCCGCCGCCTTGGCCGACGAGGACCCACCGGTGCGCGTCTTCGAGGTGCGGGTCCACGAATCGCCGCGCTCCCGCGCCGCCTGGCGCCCCGAGGCTTAAAGCCGCCCGGAACGAAGTTCGTTATCGCCGTCAAGCGGCGGATTGAGCATTCCCAAGCCGCCGGAAGAGATGCCTTGTCGGTGACGGCCGCTTCGAGACAGACAACATCATAACCGTGCGCTCTTGATTCATCCACATCAAACCACCTCGATAAGAACACGTTGACACATTTGCGCAGCCCGTCGCCGATACTTGAATCCAGACCGATTCGCTCCGACCACGCAGCCAGTTGCCCGGGAGATAGCGGACATGAAGCAACCCAAGACCCTCCTGATGCTCTCCGGCGGCCTGGACTCCTTCGGCGCCGCCGCGGACCTGCACAGTCGCGGCGACCTGGCTGCCGCCCTCTGGGTCGACTACGGCCAGAAGGCCGCCCCGGGCGAGCTGATCGCCGCCCAACGGCAGTCGGCCTATCTGGGTGTACGGCTCTACCGCACCCGGATCGACATCTACCACCAGCTCGAGTTCACCAGTGGTTTGATCAACGCCCCCCTGGACGACGAGGGCGGGATCGAACAGCTCTGGGTGCCGGCGCGCAACGCCCTGCTCTACTCCATCGGCGCGGCCTTCGCCGAATCGCTCAAGCTTCCCGCCGTGGGCCTGGGGCTCAACGCCGAGGAGGCCCGCGAGTTCGCCGACAACACCTCGGCCTTCCTTGAGGCCGCCAACCACTTCATCTTCCTGGCCACCGCCGGTCGTGTCCAGGCCGCCGCGCCGACGGTCGACTACGGCAAGCGGGAGATCATCGCCCGCCTCGTCGCCCAGGGCCACCCCCTCGAAGAGGTCTACTCCTGCTACCGGGCTCCCGACGAGGCCGGACGGATGTGCGGAACCTGCCCGAGCTGCCGCCGGCTCAAGGCCGCCCTGGAGGCCAACGCACTTGGCTTGGCCGAGCGCTTCGCCCATTGAGCTTGGGCGGATCGGGGCGCCTGCGTCAATGGTTGCCCGGGGATACCGATAAGCCGCCGTAACAACGGCGGCTCACCGCAACCGGTATCTAACCGTCAACCAAAGGAACCCGAAGGAGGAGGCGAAATGACCAGAATGCTCGCAGTCATCCTGGCGGGAGTGTTGCTGACGGTACCCGGCGACCCGATCAGGGGGGAGGAAACGCCGCCGCCCCGCACGGGCCTGGAGTTAGCCCGTTACCGCTTGGAGACGGCGGCGGCGAGCGAGGACTGGGAGCTGGTCGAGCTGGACGCCGCCGAGCGGGAGCTCTACGGCGCCCGGAGCACTCTCTACTGGTCGGCGCCCGCAACGGGGCTGGAGCTGGCCTGTCTGCTCTACGACGACTACCGCACCGCCGTGGAGATGGGCGAAGCCCTGGGTGCGGCCCCGCTCACGCGCTGGGCCGTCAACGGCACCACGATCCTGATCGTCCGGATAGTTGACGAGGAGGCCGACGAAGAGGACCTGCGCTGGACGATTTCGGCGATCCTCGCGGCCTTCGCCGGCGAGGAGTAGTTACTCGGCCAGGCGCTTGAGGTACTCGAGGATGGCCCGGCGGTACTCGGGCCAGAACAACTCGATTTCCAGGCGCTCCTCGGCGGGCCGCAGCGTTCCCTCGGCGGCACCGGGCTCGATGGAGAGCGGCGGCGGCGGCTCGCTGTGGTGGTCGCCGGCGGCCCGGGCCTCACGACGCCGGGAGAGCTCCTCGTTGTTGAGCGAGCGCTGGGCGTCGAGCAGGCGGCGTAGCAGGGTCTCCTGCTCGCGCCGCGTTTCTGGTCCCAGGACGCCCGTGCTGAGCAGGCCCTCGATCTCACCGGCCTGCCCGGCCAGCTCGCCCAGGTCGCCCAGCAGACCCTCGACCTCGCCGGCTCCGGCGCCCAGCTCCTCCAGGGCCTGGCGGATAGCGGCCTGTCGGGCGGCCAGGGATCGCAGGCTCGGCGGTCCGCCCCAGGCGTCGCCGTCGGGCATGGGAGTCCCGCCGCCCGAAGCCGCCGCCGTATCCTGGTTGAGGCCCTGCTGCTGAGCGGCCAGCTCGCCCAGGCGGGCCATCATCTCGGAGAGGCCGGTGCCGCTCTGACTCTGGGCGGCCTGGCGCTGGAGCTCCAGCAGCCGCAGAGTCAGGTTGTTCAGCGAGGCCAGTTGCTCGCCGAGGCGGAGAACCGGAGCCTTGTCTCCGGCGGCGCTCCCGGCGGCCCCCACGTCCAGCTCGTCGGCCAGACGTTTCAGGCCGTCGGCGATGCCGGTATCGAAAGCGGCGGTGCGGCGGTAGGCCTCTTCGACACCCAGACGCACGCGGCGCAGACCGTCGGCGGTGGCGGACAGACGACGGCCCAGCTCGGTGTTGTCGACCGCGCCGACCTCGGCGGCCCGCCGGGTGGCGCCGAAGTCCTCGGCCAGCAGCAGCAGGGCGTTGACCTGGGCGGCCAGCACCCGCTGAAGCTGCTCATGCTGACCGGAGCGCAACTCGGCCAGGGCCGAGGCCATCTCCTCGGAGAAGTCGGCCAGCTCGGCGGCTCCGGCCTCGGCGGAGCGGGCGTCGGCGGCGGATTGCTCCAGACTCCGCGCGGCCTCGCTCGCTCCCAACTCCTCACCGGCCCGGGCGACCCGCTCCCCGGCTTGATAGAAAACCTCGTCGTCGGGCACCTCCGACAGCAGCTCAGCGGTCTCGGCGGCTTCGGCGGCCAGTTCCCGGCTGCTCTCGGCCAGCTCCTCTCCGGCTGCCCGCGTCGGTTCGGCTGCGTTCTCGGTGGCGCGGCGGGCGGTCTCCAGGGCCTCGGCGGCCAGCTCGGCCAGCCGCTGCTCGGCCCGGGCCCGCCACAGCAGCTCCTCCATCCGCTCCAACCCCTCCTCGAATTCCTCCCGGCTCTGGGTGAACTCCCGGGCCAGTTCATCCAACCGCCCCCGCTCCAACCGCTCGTCGACAGCCCGTTGCAGCTCCTCGAGACCGCGGCGCAGCTCGTCGTCCAGAGACTCATGAAGCAGCCGCTGGACCTCGTTTAGCTTGGTCAGACTCTCCGGCGTCAACAGGTTCTCCCGATCCAGGGCCTCGATGCGCCCCTCGAGATCGCGCAGGGTCTCCTCGGCGCTGGCGACGATACGCTCCTGCTCGGCGGTTAGCTCTTCGAGGGCCCGGCGCTCCTCCCAGGAGACCTCCTCGTCGCCGCGGTGCCGCCGGGCCAGCTCCTCCAGCTCCCGACTCTGCAGCTCCCCACGCTCGTCCAGCTCAGCCAGCGCCTCGTCATCGCCGGCCAGAATACCCTCGTCCAGGAACTCCTCCACGCCGGGGAAGCGCACGGTGAAGACCGGTGAGAGGGCGACGCCGGGACCGTCGACGGCGTTGTTGTCCAAGACCCGTAGGCGACAGGCCAGCTCGTCGCCGGGCAACAGCTCGATCCCGGCCAGGTCCCAGCGGTAGTCCACCCGGGCGGCGACGCTCAGCCCCCGGGCCAGCTCCCGGACCTCGGTCTCGCCGTCGCGAGTGTAAAGCAGCTCCAGACCGGCCACGCCGTAGTCATCGGCGACTCTACAGACCAGGGGGACGCTCATTGTCGCGTCGAGCTCGTAAGCGCCCCGGGGCTCGAGCAGCTCGATGGTCGGCGGCTCGTCGAGCAGGGCGACCAGCCGGTAATCCGGCGAGGCGCCCTCCAGGCCGTCCCGCGAGAGAAAGCCCAGGCTCCAGCGGCCGTCGCCGGACAGGGTGAAGGCCCCGGAAACGTCGGCGCCGTCGGCCATCGAGCGGGGGCTCAGCGATCGCTCCCCGCCGGTGGAAAGACGCAGCGCGGCGGATTCCAGCGCGGGTTCCACCCGGGCCTCGAACTCGACGCGAGCGCCCCGGGGCGCCGTTACCGTGCCGGAACCCTCGGGGAGCTCCCGGGGCGCCAGAGAAGTGTAGGCCGGCGGAACGACCCGCACCGCCAGAGCGCTCAACCGGGGCGCTGGGATCAGCTCCAGCCGAAAAACCTCGCCGACGCCGTCGGCGTGGACCACCCGGTACTCCAAGCGTGGGGTCTCCAGGACGTCCAGGGGTTCGAGCTCGCGAGCGTGGCGCGTCGGGGTCTGCGGGGTCAACGACAGGGCGCGCCAGGGCTCACCGGCGGCGCGGCGCAGCTCCAGCCGGGGCTCCAGCGGCGAGCGATCGAAGCCGGCCTCGATCATCACCGTCTCGCCGGGGCGCAGCCGGGCGTCGCCCGGGGTCACCGCGAGGAGCGCCGGGGCGCGCGGTTCGACGCTCAGCCCGCGCAGACCACGCCAGCCGTCGTGATAGAGCTGGGGCGCCACCAGAGCCGACAGCAGGTAGAGGACGACCAGGCCAGTCGCGGCGCCCGCCGGTCGCCGCAGCTCCCCGGCCAGGGGAACCGAGTCGGGCAGGCCGCAGCCCGCCGCCAGACGCCGCGCCCGCTCGACCTGCAGCCGGCCGTAGGGGTCGCCGCTCCCGGCGAGCTCCAGGGCCGACTCCAGCTCGTCGCCCAGCTCGGGATGATGGCGTGCGGCCCGCAGGGCGGCCGCGTGGAGGTCCGGCGCACGTCCCAGACCGCGCAGCAGGATCAGCCCGAGTAGCGCCGCCCCGCCCAGCCAGAGAGCCCAGGCCGCCCACCAGGGACCACCCAGCGCCGCCAGGGCCAGGGCCGGCGACAGCGGCGCGCCCAGGCAGAACAATACCAGCAGCAGCCGGCGCGCCGCCCTGACAAGGATCAGGCGGCGGCGCAGGCTCTCCAGACTGGGCAGGACGGTTTTCAAGACGACTCGAACCGCTCCCCGGGAATGAATCCGCTTGCACAAAAGCAGCACTTCAGATAATGAACCTCAAGTCACCACTTAGGATACGTCGTCGAAGCGAACTTGTCACGGCGGACCATGACCGATTGCATGAAAAAAAGCCGACGGTGTCGGCTCGGTTAGTAGATAGCTTTCACACACCGGCCAGCGACCCCTAAGCCTGGGTCAGGCCGACGATCCAGAGCAGCCAGAAGAACAGCAGCCAGCCGCCCCAGAAGGCGGCCTTGGGACCGATGAAGCTCAGCTCCGGGGTCAGCGCCCGGCGGATGAAGCCGAAACCGCAGGCGATCCACCCCAGGAACCCGATGACGACGGCGGCGGACCAAAGGCTCACACCGGCACCTCGGCGATTAATAACTCAGTCACGGAACAAACCTAGCTGGTGATAATGGATCGAAATGGCTAACAGTGGAGGAAGCGTCGGTGGTTGATTATCGTGAAAGTCATCGCATACCCTGACCGGACCTGATCGTGATTGTATCCTGTTGATAATAGAGGCGATACTCTTATGATGCCTGCCACAAAACGGGCAGTTAAAAAGTGGCGGCTAAGAAGAGTTTCATCCTAAAAAGCCTAGGGGATCACACACGATCATGGGCCAATCAGGATGCTTTTTAGGTAGTCTATCATGCCGGGATCGTTTCTTTGGTTGAATCGGAACGACCTTTCTCTGATACTTCTCTGATAAAGAGCCTGAAGTTGCGTTTAAAGC
>CAZOOP010000024.1:0-54765 GCA_964581465.1 uncultured bacterium | reverse complement strand
TCGCCTCCTTTACTTGTGGCAGGATAGCATCCCGGTAACTCTCGTGACTGCAAGAATATCACGATATATGATGATCCATAAGCGTTAAGGTATCCCTGCGCTTTATACCTGCGTAAGCTGTCACGATCCTTGGGTGCCCTGGCGGCAGGAAACCAGACTTGCTCTAGGAGGGCACGTCTAAGAGGCCGCTGAGACTTGGGAAGTCGTGACTCAATTATTATACCCTGGACTTGCCAGCAATAAAAAGCCACCTATTTTCAAAAAGCTGCCATTGCAGGTATGACAGCTCTTTGGCTCGTCGAACCAAAGCCTCTCATGGGGTAGTAGTCGGCACAACTGTTCTAAATGCCGCTCTGTTGAATTTTCGAAGTCGGTTCAGTTTCAGGTGATGATCCTTTTTATATATTGGAGGCTTTCATGCCTTTTCTGAGACGCTCATCCAGCTAGTGGCCTGTCACTGAATGATCGATAGCTCATAATCACCGCAGATATCATCCCGTTGCTTGTGACGACACACCAGAACCTGGCTTGAGTGCCGTTGCAAGCGGGAGGCTGTTGATCCAGCTCAGGGGGCGACCAAGCTATAGCCGAAGGACCTGCTGATGGCATCCTATTGACTGCTTAGACACATATATCCGCTATCCGCCTCCACGACTCGACGCCCAGCTTCGGGTAATTATCTGGATCACCTCCTTGAAGCCGCTTTCCAAGGTTGCAAATACTGGTCCAGTTTCTAGGGATGATCCCACTTTATCTGGCAATCCACTGGCGATCATCGCCGGTCCAGGAGTGAATGATCATCCCCCCGGGTTAAACGAATCGGTTCAACCAGCATCGTTATCCAGGTAGGGGCTACGGACTGCGGTCGGCGGCCGGCTGGCCGCTCTCGTTTTACTGTGCTATCATGCGGTGGTCAGCCTGACCCATTCCGCACCCCGGTACGAAGGGAGCCTCCATGCGCCGCCCGATCCTCGTTCTGCTTGCGATCCTCGCCCTGAGCTCCGCCGCCCACCCGCCCATCCTGCCCGCCGACGAGGCCGAGCTCTACGAGCAGTCCATGGCCAGCCGGGCGATCAAGAGCCTGGACGACCCGGCGCCGACCAGCGACGAGGACGTACCCTACCATACCCTGAACTATTCCATCGAGCTCGAACTGGATCCCGGGGGCTCGCCGTTGATCACCAACGGCGAGGCCACCCTGATCATGCAGAGCGACCAGGATAACCTCGATGAAATCGTTCTGGATCTTGTTGATCTGACGGTGGATTCGGTCACCCAGGACGGCGACCCTTGCGCCTACACCCACTCCGCGGGTTTGCTGACCATCGATCTGGAAACGCTGCTCGAGGACGGCGAGGTAACGGCGATCAGCATCTATTACCACGGCACACCAACCGACGGTCTGTGGTACAACGCCGGGGCCAACGGCGGCATCGTCTACACCTGCGGCTGCCCCGACGTCACCCGCAACTGGTTCCCCTGCCGCGACTGGAACTTCGAGAAGGCCCAGGCCTCGGTAAGCATCATCATCGACAGTGATTACATGGTGACCTCCAACGGCCAACTGATCTCCGACGACCCTTACGGCGGCGGGCATCGGGTGGTCTTCCAGACCCGGGATCCCATCGCGCCCTACCTGATCATGTTCTCGGCCAGCGATTACGAGTACTACCGGGACCACTTCAACGGCGACAACATCGTGCCCATCGACTACTACATCTACCAGGGAAGCCTGGCCGACGCCCACGCCGAGTTCGACTACGTGGTGCCCGAGTGCATGCGGGTCTACGAGGATACATACGGCACCTACCCCTTCGAACGCGCCGGCTACAACATGAGCCCGCTCAACTACGGCGCGATGGAGCATCAGACCTGCATCACAGTGCTGGCCTCCCTGGTCAACGGCACCGGCAGCAACTACTCGATCTGGGTCCACGAGATGGCCCACCAGTGGTTCGGCGACGCCGTCACCGCCCACACCTGGAAAGAGTGCTGGCTCAACGAGGGCTTCGCCACCTACTCCGAGGTCGTCTACGACGAGGACCAGGACGGCGACTCCGGCCGCCGCTCGCGGCTGCAGATCCACCGCAACCGCTACGACATCGGCGACTACCAGAACCGAGCGCCGATCTACGACCCCAACCCGATCTTCAACTACCTGCCCTACTACAAGGGCTCCTGGGTGCTCAACATGCTGCGGCATCTGGTGGGCGACGCCGACTTCTACGCCTGCCTGGCCGATTACTTCGCCGACAACATCTACGGCACCGCAACCACCTACATCCTGCGCGACAACTTCGAGGACTACTGGGACGGCAACAGCGCCCATCCCGACGGCGACCTTGACTGGTTCTTCGACCAGTGGGTCTTCCAGGCCGGGCACCCCGAATTCGAGTGGCACTGGTGGACCACGGGCTCGGGCTCCAACACCGAACTGCACCTCGAGATCGACCAGGTCCAGTCCACCGCCGATCAGACCCCCCACGTCTTCGAGGTGCCCATCGACTTCGGCGTGGACTACACCACCCGCCAGGACGAGGTCGTCACCGTCTGGATGGATCAGCGCAGCCAAAGCTTCACCATCGAGCTGGACGACGACGTCGACACCGTCGAGCTCGACCCGGGATTCTGGCTGCTCTGCGACGCCGAGGACACCACCGCCGTCGAGCACCTCGAAGCTACCGTCGCGTCGTCCGAGGACGGCCTGCTCGTCCACTGGTCCAGCGAGGGCGACTGCCGTGGCGTCGAACTCTACCGCGAGGACGACCCGGCGCTGACCAGGCTGCACGAAGGGCTGCTCGATCCCACCGGCGCCTTCCTCGATCGCAGCCTGCCCTCGGCCGGTTCCTACCGCTACCACCTGAAGGCCCACTCCACCGACGGCTCGACCGTCGAGTTCGTCACCGACTCCGTTCCCTGGCGAGCCCACGGCGAGCCCCTGGCCCTGGCCGCCCCCTGGCCCTGCCCGGCCCGGGGAGCCGTCAACCTAGAGTTCAGCCTCCCCGACGCCGCCGAAATCGAGCTGGCCGTCTACGACCTCGCCGGTCGCCGGGTGGCACTGCTGGCCGACGGACCTGTCTCCGCCGGTCGTCACCAGTTGACCTGGGAAACCGACGGCGCCCCCGCCGGGGTCTATCTGGTTCGCCTGAACACTCCCGGCGCCGCCCTGACCCGTCGCGTCGTCCTCGAAAGATGATCGAGCGGGACCGGCCGAGACTTCGAAAACCCCTCCTCCCCGCCTGCGCCTTCGTCGTCACGAACGCGCAGGCGTTGGCACACTTTTTGCTATTCCCAACCAGCGCCCCACACCCCTTGCCCGGGCAAGGCATCCCGGCGGGTCGCGATGCCCGTTGGCGGGTTTGCAAAAAGTGTGCCAACGCCGGGGCGGGGCCGGGGGGTTATGACGGCGGGGTTTTCGAAGGTTCGGCCGGGGTCCTTCCGTCTTGACTAAGCGGACCTTGTTGGTTAAGTTGATTAGGCTTTCCTGATTGCTCCTGTCTTATCGGCGGGTAATAAGCCCAAATTTATCACGACCTGTTATCCACCTTTAAGCAAGGAGTGACGGGCAATGAAGAAGCTGTGTCTCATCCTCGTCGGTCTGCTGATCGCCTCGGCGGCGGCCCTGCACCTGGGCTACGATGCCGCGAACGATCAGTTGACCGATTTGACGACCGAGGGCTACACGCGGCGCGACGGCGATGGAACGCTGCGGGAGGTCCACAGTCTGGCGGACTTCGGCTGGGCCTACGCGTCACCTTCGGGCAATTATCTCTTGCTGGCCGAGTTCCAGAACGAGGCCTTTCCCACGGTGGCCGATTTGCGCCTGCTCGACGCCGCGGGTGACGAGGTTTGGAACAAAGGCAACCGGGGCTTCGCCAGCGCCGTTCTAGCCGACGACGGCCGAACGGCGCTCATCGAGTACTTCGGCGAGGGACCCCAGGCCCCGGCGGTGGTCAGTCTGCTGGACCCCGCCGGCGAGCTGGTCATGGAGATCGAGGTCCGGCATCTGGGCGAGTGTCGCTTCAGCTCCGACGGCAAGCTGCTGGCGGTCAACATCGCCGGTGTGGAGCTGGCCGTCTTCGAGACGGCCAGCGGCGAGCAGATCGCCTCGCTGCCCTCGGGCCTGGTCTTCACCCTGGGTCCCGACGCCTCTTTCGTGCTCTGGGCTGAGGCCGACCGGGTGATCCGTCATCAACTGGGCGAGCGCAGCACATTATTCATCGAGACCGGCGTGGAGGTCCCGCGCTGGTTCAGCACCCCGGAGGCCGACGGCGACTTCGCCCTGGCCGGCATGGACGACGTCTTTTGTCTTTGCGACGGCGTCGAATACTACGCCGAACTGCCCGAGGGCCACTCGATCGCCTCGCTGGACGCCTCCGCCGATCACCGCACCCTGGCCCTGGGCAGTTACCTGCTCGGTGAAGACGAGGGCACGGTCTGGCTTCTCGATGAGGAACTGGTGGTCGTCGAAAGCTGGACGCTCTACCAGGAGGGCCTGGGCGGCCCCTGGCCCGAGGTCCTGTTGACTCCGGAGCTTCTGTGGGTCAAGACGGCGGATGGTCTGACCAATCATGACAGGGAGGAGCAACGATGAAGACACTCAAGACGATTCCGACCGCCCTGTCGCTGGTCCTGCTGCTGCTCGGGTCCGTGACGGCCGAGCGTTGGCCGATGGGCGACGGCTCCACCCCTTACCCCCTGGGCAACAACTACGGCGAGTATCAGAACTACGGCGGCAGCCCCTACTACCATGACGGCATCGACGTCCTGGGCTACGGGGGCGAACCCAACTACTCGGTGATCGACGGCACACTGGTGCTCAAGCAGAACAGCGAGCCCTACTATTCGGGGATCATGATCACAGATAACACCGGAACGGATAACGGCTGGGTGCACTGGCACATCACCCATTCGACCATCCCCTTCAACGTGGGCGATCCCGTGGCCGTCGACGACTACATCGGCGACATCGCCACCTGGCCCGTGGCCGACTTCCACCACGACCACTTCACCCGGATGTACTTCACCGGCGGTTGGTACCAGGCCATCGACAACCCGATGGAGTTCATGGTCCCTGACACCGATCCCGACGCGCCTGTCTTCCGCAACGCCCGGGGTTCGGACCTCTTCGCCTTCCGCACCAACACTCAGACCAGCCCGACCTACCTGGACCCCGCCGCCCTTTACGGCGAGGTCGACGTCGTCGCCCTGATCGGCGACCTGATCCAGCACCCCACCTGGGAGCTGGCCCTCTACACGATCAGTTGGTGGGTCGACGGCGCCGGCGGCAGCGTCCCCGAGACCCTCTTCGTCACCTTCACCGGCGACATCCCGCCGGAGAACACGGTGCCCGTGATCCACTCCACCGACGGCACCTGCTACACCCGGGGTGACTACGACTTCCGCGACTTCTACTACATCGTCACCAACACCGACGGCGACGGCGTCGCCGAGTACTCCGACCACACCTTCGCCTGGGACACTACACTGCTGCCCGACGGCGATTACACCTTCTACGTCAAGGCCGTCGACGAGTTCGGCAACGAGGTCACCGAGTCGATGGCGGTCACTGTGGACAACTCGAGCTCCGGCGTCGAGCTGCTGGGTTTCTCCGCCACCGGACGCGAGGAGGGCCTGCTGCTAGAGTGGTCCACCGCCGGCGAAGCCTCGGCCTTCGTCCTGCAACGCCGGGAGTCCGACGCTGACGCCTGGCTGGAGCTCCACGACTCCCTGATCACCGGGCGCTCCTGGCTGGACACCGCCGCCGTCGCCGGGGTGGAATACGAGTACCGCCTCAGCGCAGTGGACGCCGCCGGGCGCCGCGAGGAGCTGGGCACCTTGATGGCACTCCGGGAGCCCGAGCTTCCCGGGCGCTTTTCCCTGGGCGAGCCCTGGCCCAACCCGGCCCGGGGGAGCCTCAGCTTCAACGTCGAGCTGCCCGCCGCCGCCATTGTCGAGATCGAGCTCTATGACCTCGGCGGCCGCCGCGTCGCCGCCCGGACGGTTTCCGGCGCCGCCGGGAGCAACACCCTCAGCCTGGACGCCGACGGCCTGGCCTGCGGCGTCTATCTGCTGCGCGCCGGCGTTGAAGGATCGAGCGCCACCCGCCGGGTGGTCATCAGCCGCTGAGTTTAGCCAGAACGTCACGGAGCGGGAACAATAAAAAAACCGGCCGGGTCATCCCGGCCGGTTCGTTTTCTCATCAAGTCCGGCTTGTCGAGTTCGGCGATAGGCTGTCGCCCAACGGGAGCCGCCGATTAAAAACTATGGATGCTATAGCGTTTCCGGGCCGGATCGTGAGTGCAACCAGTCGATGGTAAACACGATGCTCAGCATTCGTTCGCCACAGAGCGGCTAGTCGAAAGGAGTGGCTGTGAGCGAGCGTGAGATGCAATCAACCTGTATCCGCCCGCTTGAATATGCTCCAGCGGCCTGACGACCGCCACCTAGCATCTAAAAGGGCGGACGTTGGTGGCTCGCTGAATCCGTTGGTCGTGAGGGCGGTCGAATTCCCTGGGTCGATGAGCAATACCGTGAACACCGAGAAAACCGATCCCATTCAGACCAGATCAGACTGAGACAGAGTGCGCCCCCGGCGCTTGCCCGGTTCACCCGCCTTTATCAATCGTGCCCCAGGAAGGAGCGCATGTACTGGGTGCGTTCGTAGGCCTCGGGGCGCGGGGCCTTTTCGGCGCAGAGCAGCCCGACGAAGTCCTCCAGTTTCTCGTGCCCCTGACGCTTCATCCACTCCTCGAGACCGACGACCAGCTTGTGGGCGAAACCGGCGCCGCGCAGGTAGAACAGGCTGGCCAACTGGACGGCGTCGGCGCCGGCCAGCAGCATGGCGATCAGGCCCTCGACGGAGTGCACGCCGGTGTTGCCACAGAGCGAGCCGTTGACCCGCCCGGCCAGGTTGCCGATCCAGCGGATGACCTCGCCGGCCTCGGAGGGGTGGCTGGGCATCAGATCGTAGCTGAGCTTGAGGCGTTCGACATCGATGTGCGGACGCAGGGGGCGGTGGAAGAGGACCACGCCGGCGGCGCCGCGCTCCAGCAGATCGATGATCAGCCCCAGGCCGATGCCGTGGGGACCCAGCTTGAGCGCCACGGGCAGCTCGACGGCCTCGTTGACCGTCTTCAGCACGGAGAGGTAGTGATCGGCCAGCTTCTCCGGGGCCACTCCGGCGAAGAGGCCGGCCATCGACGGGTTGAGCTCCAGGGCGTCGGCCCCGGCGGCCTCGATCTGCGCCGCGTACTCGGGCCACCATTTCTCCGAGAGGCAACTGATGCTGGCGATGATCGGCACGCCCTTGGGCGCGGCGATCTCCCGGCTCTTCTCGATCAGCTCGATGAGGTTCTTGGCCCCGTAGGCCAGGGAGATGTCGGCGTCGGCGTAGGCCTGGGCCTCGGGGTGATCGGCGTCGAAAAGCTCCTGACGCAGCTCGGCTCCCTCGCTGGAGAGCTGCTCCTCGTAGAGGCTCTTGAGAACCACGGCGCCCACGCCGGCGTCCACGCAGCGGGTCACCCCCTTGATGGTCGAGGTCAGGCCGGAGCTGGCGGCGATGATCGGGTTGCGTAGTTCGAGACCCAGGTAACGGGTGCGGAGATCGGGCATGACTCCTCCAGGTGTGTACGGCGGGGGTGCGCGGCGCTGATTCGTCGGATTGGTCGTCGATTGGGGTCAGGTCCGGGGTGGCGGGACGTTGTCGGGGCGGCTGTTCCGCGTCGGATCGGTCGGGTTGTTGGCGGCGGGTGTCGCGCTGCTCGAGCGCGACCGGGCGCTGTCGCAATGGAACAAGTATAGTCGCATTGACGGATCGTCGCAAGACGCTCAGTCGACCAGGCGCTGCAAGCCTGGAGGGACGATCAGCACCGGATCGAGTTCCCGGGCCTCGTCCAGATACTCCCGGGCCTCGGCGATACGGTCGAGCTGTAGGCAGACCCAGGCCAGCGAGAGCCGGGCGCCGACGTCCAGCGGAGCGCGGTGGACCCGTTCCTTCCACAACTCGTAGGCCTCGCCGTAGCGGCCGTCGAGCTCCAGGACGGTGGCCAGCAGTGACGCCGCGGCGTCACTGTGCTGTTCGAGCTCCAGGACCTCGCGGGCGTAACCCTCGGCTGTGTCGAGCAGTTGCCCGGCCTCGTCACGGCGGCCGAGCTCCAGCAGGGCCAAGGCGTCCTCGAGGGCCAGTCTGCCCAGCCCCAGGCGGGGCTGGCTCAGGTGGGGCCACAGCTCCAGGGCCCGCCGGTACAGAGCCTCGCCCTCCTCACGCCGCCCCAGGGCCAGCTTGGTGGCCGCCAGATCGACCAGGGCCGGGGCGTGGTCCGGGTGCAGGGCCACGGAGCGCTCGAGGACGGCCTCGGCCTCCTCCAGACGGCCGGTCCGGCGCAGGGTGTGGGCCAGGGGTCCCAGGGCCTGGGCACGCTCGTCGCCGGCCTCGACGGCTCGCCGCCACTCCAGGGCGGCGTGGGCGTAGAGGTCGTTGCGCTCGAAGTCGGCGGCGCGCTCACTGGCCTCCAGAGCGACGGTGTTGGGCGGCAGACCGCGGCGCTCGTCGTCAAAGCTCGGCGGCACGCCGACGACGAAGCGCCCGACGAGCAGCAACGCCAGGGCGACGGGCCAGGCGGCGTGGACCCATCGTCGGGCCTCGTCACGACGGATCAGGAACAGGGCCGCGCCGTAGCCCAGGGCCAGCGCTCCCAGCGCGATAGCGCTCCAGGCGGCCCCCGCCGCCAGAGCGAGCAGGCCCAGACCGACGGCGGGCAACAGCGAGCCCAGCAGGCGCCGCCAGCGCTCGGTCAGCGCAGCGCCGAGCAGCCCCGCGCCGCGGCGCTCGATGATCCAGGACGCCCCCAGGCCGACCAGCAGCAGACCCCAGCTCAGCTCGCCGGGCAGGGCTTGGGTCACCCGACCACCGATGAAGACCGCGCCGCCGACGGCCAGAGCGGCGATCAGCCCGCCGCCGAGGAACAGCCCGGAGAGGGGCCAGACCCGCAGCAGTCGCAGAGGCTTGAGGTGCAGGAAGGCCTGGGTCGCCAGGAAGACGGCCAGGGCGCCCAGCAGGTAGTAGTTGACCGTTCCGGCGTAGCCCGCGGCCAGCAGCAGGCAGACCGCGCCGACACCCCGGCGCTCCCCGGGGCTCAGCGTGCCGGCTTCGGCGGGATCGTCATCGGCGGGCAGCCGTCCCGCCGAGCCCTTGGGCAGCAGCAGGCGCAGTCCCAGCGCGGCGTGGAAGACGGCCAGCACAGCCCCCAACAGGGCCATCCAGTCCAGCGGGTTGTCCAATGGCGCTCCGGCGCCCACCGCCCGGTAGCCCAGCCAGAGCCCCAGCCCGGCAACCAGGGCGTAGCCGCCTGTCTCCCAGCGCAGGCCCCAGCGCAGCAGCCGTCCCAGCTTGCGCCGGTTGTAGACCAGCATCCAGAGCGCCAGCAGCGGCGTCAGATACAGCAGGTCCAGCAGCGCCGTCGAGTAGTCGGAGAGGTCGAACCAGGGGCGCAACGCCAACCCCCGGGTGGCGAAGAGGGCCGACACATGGGGTATCTCCGACCCCAACGCCCGCAGCAGGTGGTGGAAGATATACGGCAGGCTGAAGACGTTGACCATCACCAGGAAGATCACCGGGATGCTGGCCAACGCCGCCCAGACCTTGCGCCGCTTGAGGTATACGTAGTAAGAGCCCAGGATCACGCCCACCGCGCCTTCGATGCGCACCCCCGCCGTGGCCCCCTGGAACTCGACGGCGGGGTTGAAGTAGTTCAGCACGCTCCACCAGAAGCGGCCGGGCTGGATCGGCAGGTAGCTGATCCGCGCCCCGGTGTTGCCCAGCAGCAACTCGAGCACCGGCGGCAGGATCGTCAGCGTCCAGGCGAAGACCAGCACCTTGGTCACCTTCTCCACCCGCTCCCCCGAGAGAGCCGCCAGCACCAGGGGGATCAGCACGATCCCCGGCAGGTAGGCCAGGGGGAAGTGGACGAAGAAAGCCCCGGCGTAATAGAGGGTCTCCCCGGCCGCCAGGGCCTCCATGATGTTGCGCAACGCGAAGGTGCCGCCGAGGATCGCCAGCAGCCCGCCCAGGCCGATCGGCGAATCCTCGAAGTAGGCCAGCAGGCGCGTCACCAGGGCCTCGAGCCAGCGGTAGGCCCGAACCAAGGGGTTACCCCCCGCCTCTGACGGTTGAACCCTTTCCTCGGTCACGACGTATCCCGGTTGTGGTAGCGGTCCGTCATTATAACATCCGCTCCCGGCGGCGGCGACCATCCGGGGCCGCCCCATTGACAGCGTCCCGAGCGCCGGTTATCTTCTTGCAAAAGGAGGCCCCATGACCAGACTCGCCTTGATCCCGCCGCTGCTCATCGCTCTGGCCGCTTTCGCCCAGGATGCCCCGCCCGTCGAGACCGCCGCGACCACTCCCACCGCCGTCGCCGCCGAACCCCGAACGGTTGCCCCCGGCGCTTTCCAGGTCGTCCACTTCACCACCGCCGACGAAGACCGCTTCGACCAGTGGCTGACCATCGAAGGCTCGGGCGAGCCCACCGGGCTCGGCGTCCACGAGGACCGCGTCGTCGTTACCTTCGCCGCCGATGACACAGCCGACGACGACGTCGCAGGCGGCCGGACCGCCTACCTCGTCGGCCGCTGGACCAAGCGCGAGGCCCTCTACCAGGAGTGGCTCAACGTCGAGCGCGAGGCCGTCCCCGTCGACGTCGTTGCCTGCGAGGGCGAGCTCTACCTGCTCTTCGCCGCCCGACCCGGCGCCTCGGGCGACTTCATGCTCAAGCAGTGGGACACCTACTTCGGCGGCTGGAACGAGTGGAAGCCCGCCGACGGCGGCGTCCCCGTCGCCGTGGACATCGAGGAAAACCTGGCCTATATACTGTTGAGGCGGATGGGGGATTAACCCCGACCAAAGCACGTTTTTGAAGTTAGGGGACGCCGAAAGGCGTCCTTTCTATTGGATCTTTTGGGATCATTACAAGATACAGGACCAGATTTTGTAAATAAGGATGCTATTTCGAGAAGAAGACTCATTTTACTTAGTAGCGCGGCGACCAGTCGTGAAAGTGAATAGCGGTCACAAGGGCTGAAGCAAGCGATAGAAAACTGCCAGCAATTTTTGAACTCACGGCTCGCTCAACTTCTGAACGAAACCAACAAACTCTTGTTTCCAGCGGCACTCAATGCGAGTCGAGGCCTACGGCCACAAGTGACAGGATGACAATGGAAGCGATGATGAGCTGTAAAGTATTGAATTAGATTCTATTAGCTGGATGAGCCGCTCCAATTACATATGATATCTTCAATGAAAGTGCAGGTACACCATGATGATTATCAAGATGCTGCTTGCCCCCCCCCCCCCCCCCATATGGGTTAAATTCGAGTCAGCGTCTCTTCAGCTTACTGCTTAACCTGATACGACCCTATCTGTCAGGGTTGTCTGGAACAATTACACTCTCTCACCAACACCCAGGAGGAACTGATGAAAATGCCCATAGCTCTGGCAGTGGTTGCCTTGATTGTGACGCTCGCGGCCTGCGAGAACGAAGAGCTGATTGATGACCTAGAGTCGGAACGCGAAGAGCTTAAACACGAGATCGCCGCCCTGGAGGATGAACTGGCGGAGTCCGAGAAAGAGCTGGCGGAACTGAGCGACTTCCCGGAGTTTCAAGAGCAGGGGGAGGTGCAGGAATGAGGCGGAAACAGGTGACAATCGCGCTTGCGGCGGTTATGTCGCTTCTCTTTGCGGGGTGTGGCCCCAGCGAACGCGAGGTTGAACTCAACGACGAGATCGCCGCCCTGACCACGCAGCGCGACGAGGCCCGCGCCGAGCTGGATGCTGTCAGCGGTGAATTGGATGAACTGAAAGCCACCCCGGTCGGTCGGCTCTGTGTCGCTCGGCTGGTCGTTCCCGCCGACGGCGTCGCCGAGGCCGACGATGCGGCCCTGGAGCAGGCTGACGGTCTCTACGCCCAACTGGTTGCCGATTACCCCGATGAAGCCTTCAACGAAGAAGCCGCCTCGACCTACTCCGCAATTCGTGAGGAGCGCTGCCTGCGGGCTCTGGCTCCGTACGAGGGCTTTCGTGACGGGATCAAGGACGCCAAGGACAAGGAGCTGAAGCAGGCAGAGACCGAGCTGGCCGAGATCGGCTCCAACTTCGAAGACACCAAGACCGTTCGTGAGGTCGATAAGCTGCTGTCAGCGATCGATAAAGAATGGGACCGCCGGGGTCGTCCGGTCAGTGGCCCATCCTTTGTTGCTGATGCAACCAAACATGCTGGTCAGGTTATCCGTATTAAGGGAAAACTCTCATCTTTTGAAGGTGGTCCCTATTACAACCGTTTCTATCAAACGGTCTATGGAGGCATTCAGTTTGGTTTCAACGACACTGATAAGGCGGCGACCTGGCTTGACGGCGAATGGTATGGCGTTGAGTTCGCCACCGATTTCGAGCGCTTCCTAGAGTTTATTGAGCTTGCGAACAGGGGAAGAAGTGGTGAAATTGTACTTTATGTCAACGATGACGGTAGTTTCCAGACGCGCCGTATCATTATCGGCAACGAGGTATTCGAGTTCTAGCCACCCATGAATCTATCCAGGGAGGGAGCTAAATGCTCGGTTTATACATCGTACTCGGAGTAGCCTTCATCCTGATCTTGATCATCGCCCTCAAGGGCTTCCGCCAGGTCCCCCAGGCCCACGTGATGGTCATCGAGCGTTTGGGCAAGTTCCATCGGGTCCTGGACAGCGGTCTGCACATGGTGCTGCCCTTCTTCGACAAGCCGCTGCGGGTCATCGACACCACCTCGGTCACCTTCGACAAAACAAAACCCGGCAGCCGCCCCCAGGTGGCGGGCGCCGACAAGCCCCACGGGGCCAAGGTTGTCGACGGCAGCGGGCGCAGTTCAGTGGCTGGTCAGTATTACTGGTCCGAATTCATCGATCTGCGTGAGCAGCTACTGGACTTCCCTGCTCAGCAGGTTATTACAAAGGACAACCTGGTTCTGACTGTTGATGCGGTCCTATACTATCAGATTACCGAGCCGCGCCGGGCTGTGTACGAAATCGAGAACGTGCCCCTGGCCATAGAGCGGCTGACCCAGACCAGCCTGCGCACGGCCATCGGCGCCCTGGAGCTCGACGAGACCTTCGACAGCCGCGACTCCCTCAACGCCCGCCTGCGCGACATTCTCGACGAGGCCACCGACAAGTGGGGTGTCAAGGTCAACCGGGTCGAGCTGCAGGATGTCTCCCCGCCGGCCGACTTCCTCGAAGCCATGCGGGCCGAGGTAACCGCCGAGCGCAAGCGCCGGGCGATGATCAAGGAGGCCGAGGGCACCAAACAGGCCGCCATCACCAAGGCTGAGGGGGCAAAACAGGCGGCCATTACACACGCTGAAGGTAGACGGGAATCAGAGATCCTCACCGCCGAGGGCAAGGCCAGGGCCCGCGAGCTGGAGGCCGCCGCCGAAGCCGATGCTGTGGAAAAGCTGAAGGCCAAACTTGGAGAGCAGACCCCTACCTATCTCTTAACCCGTGGTTACATCCAAGCCGTTCAGCAGGCTGCGCGAGAGGGCACCAACACCGTTTTCCTGCCTTTCGATACGATCAAGGCCTTGGGTTCTCTCGGTGCGTTGACCGAAATGAACAAAGGACGTACTGGAGCTTGATGCAGAAAACCAGCAAGAAAATAACAAAACCGGAGGGAAACCCCTCCGGTTTTGCCACACAAGGCTATACTCGGGGCTAGATTAGCTCCTCGTAACCGTCGAACTTCTTGAAGGTGCTCTTCTTCCACTTGCACACCGGGCAGACCTCGGGCAGGGGGTCCTTCTCGGAGACGATGTGGGTGAAGCCGCAGTTGGGGCAGATGTAGACGTCACCGATCTCCCAGTCGTCGTCTTTCTCGGCGTGGGCCTTGGCGTCGCGGTACATCTTCTCGTGGATCTTCTCGGCCTCGATGGCGTAGTGGATGCTGTGCTCGGCCTCGTGCTCGTCCTGCAGCTTGGCGACGGCGTCGTAGGCCGGGTACATCTCCTCGACCTCGAAGTTCTCGCCGGCGATGGCGTCTTGCAAGTTCTCGGCGGTGCTCTTGAGGGCTTTGAGGGCCTTGAAGTGATTGGTGGCGTGGACGCGCTCGGCGTAGCTGATGGCGCGGAACAGTTTGGCGATGTTGGGCTTGCCCTCCTTGGCGGCCTTGTCGGCGTAGGCGGCGTACTTCATGTGCGCCTTGCTCTCGCCGCAGAAGGCGGCCCAGAGGAACTCCTCGGTCATCTTGCGCATGGAGGGACTCCTTGGGGTTGATGGCGTTTCGAGTCGCCCCGGGATTGTAGCATTACTCGATGATGATATGCGCGGGGAGGCGGTATCGAGAAGTACTTGCTGTAAGCGGCGGGCGGGGTTTGGAGCCCCCGCCCGCGACAATCATGAACCCGTTAGCTCCGGGCGGCCTCGGCCAGGCGCTTGCCCCAGGCCCGGCATTCGGCGAGGTCCTCCTCGGTGGGGCGCAGCACGGCGCGCATGGGCTCCTCGGGCAGCTTGAACTTGAGCTGCTCGAGGCGCTGGTGGATCATCGGCGCCGCCTCGCCGCTCCAGCCATAGCTGCCGAAGGCGCCCGCCGTCTTCGAGCGCTTCTCGGGAACCAGCGGAAAGGCGGACAGCGCGTTCCAGACCGGCTCCAGGGCGTCGCCGGCGATGGTGTCCGAGCCGACCAGAACAAGCTTGGCCATCTCGGCCTCGTCGATGATCTTGCCCGGTTTCAGGTCGTTGACGTCGAAAACCCGGGCGTCCATGCCGGTCTCGCGGATGCCCTCGGCGGCGGCCCAGCCCATGCGGTGGGTCATCCCGTAGCTCGAGGCCGAGAAGATGAAGGCCGTCGGTTTGCCCGTGGGCGGTTTGAGCGGCTTGGCCCACTCGTCGTAAAGCTCCCAGTAGCGGTCGACCTCCTCGCGCCCATGGATGATCGGGCCGTGGCCGACCATGATATTCTCGATGGGCAGGTGTTCGATGAGCCCCATGGCCTTGCGCAGGTACTTCTTGAAGGGGCGCAGGATGACGTCGAAGTAGTAGCGGTAGGCCTCGTCGAAGTTGCCCATGCGGTCGGAGAGCAACCGATCGTCGGCGTAGTGGCAGCCGAAGATATCGCAGGTGAAGATCGACTTGTCGGCCTCCAGCCAGGTGCACATCGTATCCGGCCAGTGGAGGAAGGGGGTCTTGTAGAAGGTCAGCTCGAGGCTGCCCAGGTCCAGTTTCTGCCCGTCATCTTCGATGATCAAGACTTCGCCGGCGTAATCCACCAGCCCGCGGAAGAAGCGCTCGCCGACCTTGCTCATCACCGGAACCGCCTGGGGAGCCAGTTTGAGCAGCTCCTCGAGGGTGCCGGAATGGTCGGGCTCGAAGTGATTGCAGACGATGTACTGGATATCCTTCAGGTCCACCAGTTCGCGCACCCGGGCCAGGTAGAGCTCGGAGAGATGAGCCTTGGCGGTGTCGACCAGGGTGGGCTTCTCGGCGTCGATGAAGTAGGCGTTGTAGGTGGTGCCCCACTCCGTGTGCATGATCACGTCGAAGGTGCGCAGCGCGGCGTCGATGACCCCGCACCAGTAGATATGATCGGTTATCTTGCGGCTGTGGTCCTTCACACTGCCTCCTTGCACTTGCCTTCAAAGCTTCGCGGGCGTCGCTACCCGTTATCTGTAAGTGTTACTAGAGGTTGGATTATGCACCCTGGCGCTGGGAAATGCAAGACAGGACGAAGCGCATCAGTAAAAAGTGATGCGTTCTCAGGGGTGGATCACGCAAGAGACCGCGACCTTCGCCGCCGCCCCACCTTGTTGGTCGGCCCGGCGCCGCAGATGTCTCGCCGGGGGAATTGATGGGCGGCGAAGGTCGCTTGCTCGTGGATCGATGAGTTGTCCAGAGCGATATAGAAAGGCCCCCGTGGGGGGCCGTTGGAAAACTGCTCGGGCGCGGCGGTTACTCCTCGTAGGGCTCGAAGGCGTCCGGCGAGGCTCCGCATTCCGGGCATTCCCAATCCTCGGGCAGTTCGTGGAAGGCGGTGCCTTTCTCGACGCCGAAGTCGGGGTCGCCTTGTCGCGGGTTGTAAACGTAACCGCAGATCGTGCATTCGTAGAGTTCCACTCCGTCTCCTCGTTTCGGGATCGCTGGGGGACCCGCTGACGAAGTCCACTCCGCGGCGCGCCCTTGCCGGTACAATGACCGGGGGCCGCCCAAGGCTAATTATCTACGAAAACGCCCATCGCGCAAGTTCTTTTTATGGGTAATCCGGTATGCGTGAAGGTTTGGCCTAGCCGGGGAGAATGGTTTGATGATATCGGTTGGTTAGGCGATCCAGTGGCGTCGGATGTTGCGCAGGCTGAGCAGGAAGAGCGCTAGGCAGAAGGCGGCCAGGGCGGAGAGGTCCAGCCAGAGCGGCAGGTGGAGGCCGCCGCCCAGGCCGCCGCGCAGGGCGTCGACGCCGTAGGTCAGCGGCAGGGCGTAGGAGAGGGGGCGCAGCCAGGCGGGCAGCTCGGTCAGCGGCAGGAAGAGACCGCAGAGGAAGACCATCGGGAAGCGCAGGAAGTTGGAGAAGGTCTGGGCCTCGAAGACCTCGCTAACGCTGACTGCGACGAAGAGGCCCACCAGGGCGGCGGAGAAGGAGGTCAGCAGGATCGCCGGCACGACGACCAGCCACTGGACGGCGGCGAGGTCGGTGAGGATGAAGCCCAGGATCAGGGGCACGGCGGAGTTCAGCACGCCGAAGAGCACGGCGCCGCCCAGCTTGGCCAGCATCAGGGCCTCGAGGGACAGCGGGGCCAGCAGCAGGCGGTCGAAGGCGGCCACCCGGCGCTCGAAGGTTATCGTCACCGCCAGCATCGAGGTGGTGCCGAAGAGGATGCTCATCGCCGTCACACCGGGCAGCAGGCGGGCGATATCCAAACCGCCTCCGGAGCGCAGGAAGAACATCAGCGTCCAGGCCAGGGGGAAGACCAGGCCCCAACTTATGTTGGGCGGCTTGAAGTAGTAGGCGCGCAGGTCCTTGCGCACGATCGCCCAGAAGGCGGCGCTCCTAGCCACGTCGCCCTCCCCTCTCCGCGCTCAGGCGCTCGGCGGCCAGGCCGGTGACCTCGACGAAGACCTCCTCGAGGCTGGGGCGCAGGCGGCGGGCTTCCAGCACGGCCGCCCCGCGCTCGGCGAGGAAGGCCGCCGGCGGGGCCAGCTCGATCTCGGCCGTGGAAATCAGCCGCAGACGTTTACCGGCCCGGGGTTCCCACCGGTAGGTGGGGAAGTGTTCGGAAAGGGCGGACAGCAGGGGTTCGGGGGCGGTGTCGAGTTGCAGCTCGATGATGCGGCGGTCCCGGGCTCCGTCCAAGAGCTTTTCGACGGCGGCTTGGCGGACGATGCGCCCGGCGACGATGAAGGCCACGCGATCGCAGAGCCGCTCAGCCTCCTCGATGTAATGAGTGGTCAAAAAGATGGTGGTTCCGTCGGCGGCCAGACCGGCCAGCATGCGGCGGATCTCCCGGGCGTTGGGCACGTCGATGCCCGTGGTCGGCTCGTCGAGGAACAGCAGGCGCGGGCGGTGGATCAGCGCGGCGGCGATGCAGAGGCGGCGGCCCATGCCCCGGGAATAGCCGCCGAAGCGGCGCCCGGCGGCATAGTCCAGGCCGAAGCGCTCGAGGAGCTCCTCAGCCCTGTTGCGGGCCTCGGCGCGTCCGATGCCGTAGAGGGCGGCGCAGAACACCAGGTTCTCCCGGCCGGTCAGCTCGGGGTAGAGGTTGTTGCCGTCGGCGACCACCCCGAAGAGGTGTTGGGCGGCCTTGAGCCGTCGGGTGAAGTCCGCGCCGAAGTAGGCGATACGCCCGGCGTCGGGCCGGGCCAGACCGGTGAGCAGCTTGATGGTGGTGGTCTTGCCGGCGCCGTTGGGACCGAGGAAACCGAAGACCTCGCCGGAGCGCACGGTGAAATCGACTCCGTCGACGGCCTGAACCTCGTCGAAGCGCTTGGACAGGCCGCTGACGACCAGGGCCGGCGGGATGTCGGTCGGGGCGGGCTGGCTTTCCTCAATCAAGGGTCTTTCCTGGAATGGTCGAACCGCCATGCGCGGAGTGCGGGTGCTGGAGTGCGGGTGCCGGGGATCATGCCGTCTGTAAAAGTGTCGGACTGGTCGTCTTGGTCGCGCCGCTCTGCTCCCGCGTCATCGTTCGGGTGGGATGACGGAGACTGTCGCCATCGACCTTGCTTGATTAACCGAGTATAAAACGTTTCACGGGACCAGTCAATGCCGGCGGATGTAAGCGTTTGATTAAGATGTTCTGATAAGGGCGGTTAGAAGGTGATAAGCTGCTCGCGACCGCCGGACTGATTGTGGTGGTTCAACGCTGCTTGTCACGTATATTGGATTGTATCACAAGGGTCCCAAGACTGCCAGTCCAATCGCTCTCTCGCTGTTTGTTAAGTAGGACGTTACTCGATCGTGCGCGCCGCCTATTCCAATCAGTGAGACTTGAGCCGGGTGTTGAGCTCTCTCCCTCACTCCAGGTCGCCGGGCAACCTCGGGCGGCCGGTGTGCGGATCGAGCCCCAGATGCTCCAGCAGCTCCAGGGGCTGGAAACCCTCCAACCGACAGTGGACCGTGGTCACGGAGCGGTAGGTGGTCTGCTCCTCGGGGAGCGGAGTCTGGCTGAGGACCTCGCGCAGCAGGGCGGCCTCCTCCTCGGTCATCGACTCGTCGAGGTGCTCGGTGAGCCAGTCGTCGCCCTCGTCGTCGGTTTCCTCCTCGATGGATTCCTCTGCCTCCTCGTTGGATTCCTCCTCCGCGGACTCCACCTCCTCGACCTCGGTGCCGGCCACCTCGACGCTGATGCGGTCGGTCAGGACCAGGAACTCGGCCAGGCGCGGCTCGCTGACGATGGGTTCGTCATCACCCGGCGGCGGACCCAGGTTGAGCAGGGAGGAGAGCTCGGCGGCGAAGTGCTCCGGCGAGCGGGTCTCGGCCTGGTGCTCGGCGGCGCCGACGTCGCTGCGCGCCGTGCCCGGGTTGAAGTACTCCATCTCGCCCCGGTACTCGTAGTCCCATTCCAACTCGTAGCTCTCGCTCAGGCGAGTCTCGATCAGGGCGTCGAAGTCGGCGACGGCGGCGGAGTCGGCTCGCTCGGTCAGTCCGCGCAGGGCCAATGCCAGGGCGTAGTCGAAGCCGGGGTCCGCGGCGTCGAATGCGCTCAGATGTCCGTAGAGCAGCGGTCCCAGTTGGTCTTCGGTGATGACCGAGCAGGCGGGCTGCTCATCGATCAAACGTCCGGCCACCTCGACGGCGTCGTCGTAGCGGCCGGTATCGAGGAGCACCCGGCACCAGTGGAGCATCAGCTCATCGTTGAGCTCGTCGTCATGGCGGGTGAAGGCGTAGGTCACCACGGCCAGGGCGCGCTCGTCGTCGCCGGACTCCAGGGCCGCGCGGCTGATCTCCAGCAGGCGGGCGGCCTCCTCCTCGGAGAGGGAGCCGAAAAAGAGCTTGGCGGTGACGTCCTCGTAGACGACCTCCTCGCTGATATTGAGCAGTAAAGCCAGGGTCCCCGCCGCCAGGGCGGCGACGATTATCAGGATGATGATCCAGAGTCTGCGGCGCTCCACGTTGCCTCCTTGATTCGCCGGCTCTTCGGCGACGTCGCTGCTCCAATGATAGTCGAAGCCGCCGAGTCAGCGCAAGCTCCGCCGCGACCTTTCCCCCGGCCACCGTCGACGCCCCGTGCTACAATGGTCGCGATGAACCATCCTCCCGACAGTCCCGCCCCGGCGGCGCGACCCCGCCCGATCTACCTCGCGGTGGCGCTGAAGCCGGACCTCGGCGGCCCGCTGACCTACCGCCTGCCCGCCGGGATGAGCGCCGCCGTGGGCTGCCGGGTCCATGTGCCCCTGCGGGGGCGCGGCGAGGTGGGCTTCGTCGTCGAAAAAAGCCCCGAGCCACCTACTGGATTCGAGCCCGAGAAGATCAAGTCCATTCGAGGGGTGATCGACCGCGATCCCCTCATCGACGCCGAGCGGCTGGAGCTGGGCCGCTGGATCGCCGAGTACTACCAGGCGCCCCTGGGGGCGGTGCTGGCCGCGATGCTGCCCGTGGACGCGCGCACCCGGAGGATGTACGCCTGGGGTCCCGCCGGTCGCCCCCTGGAGCTCCTCGGTCCGGCCCTGGAGCTCTGGGAGCGCTTGGCCGACGAGCCCCTCAACCGCAAGGCTCTCCTCGACGGTCTGCCCAAGTCCGCCGCCGATGAGCTGGACCGGCTGGTCGAGCTGGGCCACCTGCGCTGCTGGGACGAGGCCGCCGCCGGACCGCTGCGCGCCCGGGAGAACCTGGCGGTGCGCCTGACCGCCGGGGAGGTCGATCTCGACGGCCTGCGGAGCACCTCACCGGCCCAGGCCCGTCTGGTCTCCACCCTGCTGACCCGGGGCGCCGCCGATGAGGCCGTCTGGGCCGCCGAGGCCTGCCGCCTGGCCGAGACCAGTCACTCCACCCTGCGCGCCCTGGAGCGCAAGGGCCTGGCCGAGCTGTTCAGCCTGGAGCGCCGCGAAGCCGTGGAAAGCGGCGAGGCGCGACGACACAAACTCAGCGACGAGCAGTCCCTGGCCTTGGAGCATATCCGGCGCTCCCTGGGGAGTTGGGACAAATTCCTGCTCCACGGCGTCACCGGTTCGGGCAAGACCGAGGTCTACCTGCGCGCCGTCGAGGAGGTACTGGCCCGCGGCGCCGGGGCCGTCGTCCTAGTGCCCGAGATCGCCCTGACCGCCCAACTAGCCCGCCAGTTCTCAGCCCGCTTCGGCGACGAGCTGGCCCTGCTGCACTCCCGCCAGAGCCGCGCCCGCCGCCGGGGCGAGTGGCTGCGTCTCTTCGAGGGCCGGGCCCGGGTGGCCCTGGGACCGCGCTCCGCCGTCTTCGCCCCCCTCGAGCGCCTGGGACTGATCATCATCGACGAGGAGCACGACGACGCCTACAAGCAGGCCGAGACACCGCGCTACCACGCGCGCGAAGTCGCCGCCCGACGCTGCCGCGAAGCGGGCTGCCCCATGATTCTGGGCTCGGCCACTCCCAGCGTCTGGAGCGCCCACCTGGCCGCCGAGGGACGACTGACCACCCTGCGGCTGACCGAGCGCGTCGACGCCGCCGCCCCACCCCGGGTACAGCTCGTCGACATGCGCGGACGCCCCGCCGAGGAGCTGGTCCCCGCCGAGCTGACCACGGCGCTCGAGGCCGAGATCGCCGCCGGACGGCAGGCCATCGTCCTGCTCAACCGTCGGGGCTACGCCAGCTCCCTGCAGTGCGCGGTCTGCGGTTACATCCCCGCCTGCCCGGACTGCGATCTGCCCCTGACCTACCACCGTCCCGCCAACCAACTGCGCTGCCACCACTGCGGCGCCGCCCATCCCCGCCTGACCGTCTGCCAGAGCTGCGGCAAAACCGGCACCCTGCAATCCGTGGGCGCCGGGACCCAACGGGTCGAGCAGGAGCTCAACCGTCTACTGCCCCTGGCCCGCACCGTCCGGCTGGACTCCGACGCCGCCCGCTCCAAGGCCGGGCATCAGCGCGCCCTGGCCCGCTTCGCAGCCGGTCAGGCCGACATCCTGCTGGGCACCCAGATGGTGGCCAAGGGTTTTCACTTCCCACGGGTCACCATCGTCGGCGTCCTCGAGGCCGACGCCGGGCTGGCCGTGCCCGACTTCCGCGCCGCCGAGCGGGTCTTCAATCTGCTCACCCAGGTCATCGGCCGGGCCGGACGGGGGCTCTGGCCCGGGCGAGCCTTGGTCGCCGCCCGCCGCCCCGGTCACTACGCCGTGGATTGCGCCCTGCGCGGCGACTACGCCGGGTTCCTCGAGGCCGAGCTCGAATACCGTCGCCGGGTCCTTTTGCCCCCCTTCGTCCGCCTGGCTTCCCTGGTGCTCTCCGGCGAGAACCCCCAGCGCGTCAACAAGCGGGCCGCCGAGCTCCAGGCCCTCCTCGCCGAGCGTCTGGGCGGCGAGTCTTCGCGTCGTCACCGCTTACTCGGACCCGCTCCGGCGCCGCTCCAGCGCCTCCAGGGGCGCTGGCGCCGACAGTTGCTCCTCAAGACCAGCCGCGGCGGGCTGCTCACCACGGCCCTCAATGTCGCTCGGGAGTACGGTCGCGGCCTGAGCTCCACCCACCTGACCCTGGATGTCGACCCCGTCAATCTTGTCTGACCCCCGGGCGACTTGTCAGAAGACCTTAGCTTCGATTAACATCGGGAACCCGGCGACAGTGGTCCCTTTGAGTGTACATAACGCGCAGCGTTCCAGTAGCTATACTGGTGTCAGATCAAAGGTCGCAATCGGACTGCGACGATCGCCGTCGCCGGGTTGACTCGAAGGGGCAATCCGTATGCAAAAACCGCCCTCCAGGGACGGTTGTGATCTCGGGTGCGGGCGCACCGCCGGGTCGTGGGGTTTGCCAAATAAACAGAACCCAGGCTCCAGGTGGGTGCCGTCGGCAACGCTTATGCTCGTGGCCGCCAAGGGCCGGAACGCCACGTCGCCATCTCGGGTCCCTTTAAAAGAAGTGTTGGTTCTTTATTTAGGCCTGACCCACGGGCCTGGCAGACATCGCCCGCAACGTAAGGTTAGCCGATAACGCCCTCTCTGGCAAGTCTTTTCCAATCCCGAAATGCCGCCGACGCAGCTAAGCCGTGCCTTTACAGGGAGCTGCGCCTGCGCCGAAACCCCGGCAAAACCTATCCTCGAACCCCCGAGACCGACGGTTCAATCGACGATGAGGCGTTGGCACGTTTCTTGCAACAGGGCGACCGAGCCTTCGGCCGGACGCCGCGGCGCATTCCGCAAGAAACGTGCCAACGCCGGCGCTTCCGCGGCGCCCGTGCGGTAGGCGGTTTTGCCGGGGTTTCTTCCGACGATGTGCGCTGGTCGTCATTATGCGGGATCCCGTACGATCCCGCTTTGATTCACCATCTTTACCGCAAGTCGTCAGCCAGGCTGTTTGAGGGGTTTATCGAGCGTGGAATCATGCCGCTCTTGCTGTATTGCGTGTTTTACCTCTTTATGAGAGTCCTATGCTTCATTGTCGTGTGACGGTGTGAACGGCGTCTGCAGTGAAAAACAGCTTTCGGTTCGCCGGAATACGAGTCGTGTCGGTCCGCAATCACAAAGCGAGCCGATTCCAATTAAAAAGGGGATCGTATACCCTCTTCGGATCTGACTATGATTGTATACTGTTGATAATAAAGGTGATGATTATCGGATACCTGTCACAGAACGAGCAGATAATAGTGGCGGCGAATAAGGGCCTGATCTTTCGTTATCATAGATATCAGCGGGCCTGTATCTGCCCTGACAGCCGATTGCCACTAACTACTAAGTGCCATAATAACAAGCAATAGGGTTATGCTAAATGAGCGTTTGCCCATAAAAGGCGCATTTCCGGGGAGTCAATACCGGCCCGGTAGTTTGATCCCAATCAGCCTGATTTGGTTCGTACACGCTCCATGATGCCAAAGGAAAAACCGTTGCGGAAAGCCCACCGAAAATTGCTCCGCCTGGCGGCCTGGCTTGTCGTCGGCGCCGGCGGCGGCGCTCTGGGCGTCGGCGCTCGCGAGCTAATCGTCTGGCTGGGGCGGCTGCTCCACGGCGGCGCGGCGGCGGCGGAGTGGGGCGCCCTGGACTGGTGGTGGATCCTGGGGCCGTTGGCGGCCGGCGGGCTGCTGGTGGGGCTGATCTCCCGTTACGATTGGGAGCTGATCTCCGGCGCGGGTCTCGATGACACCCTGGAGTGCTACCATCGCGACGGCGCTCGCCAGCGGCCCTGGGACGCGCCGTTGAAGCTGACGGCCAGCCTGGGCGGCCTGGCCTCGGGGATATCCGGTGGATTGATGGGTCCGGCGACCTACGCCGGTCTGGGGCTGGGCTCCTGGGTGGCGCGCTGGTGGCGCTTCGACGACGACGGAGTCAAGACCCTGGGGCTCTGCGGGATGGCGGCGGCGCTCTCAGCGATCAGCGGCGCCCCCCTGGGCTCGGCGCTTTTCACCACCGAGGTGCTCTTCCTGCGCCACCTCGAGTACCGGCGCTTCTTCCCGGTGCTGCTCTCGGCGCTGACCGCCCATCTGCTGACCCGGGCCACCGGTTTCTACCGACCCCTGTTCGAGTTCAGCCTGGTCGAGAACCTCCACCCCCGCTGGGACCTGATCGGTGGTCTCGGAGCGACCCTGGCCGTCGGGCTGCTCACCGCCGCCCTGCTGACCCTGGCGGTGCGGGCCGTCGAGAGCTTTCACGAGCGGTTGCGCGTCCCGCGATGGCTGAGGCCGTTAATCGGCGCCCTGGTGGGCGGCTTGTTGGTGATTGTCTTCGTCCCCGATTTGGCCGGGCGGGTGCTCTCCCTGGGCGCCGCCGAGATCCAGACGATGAACGCGGCGGTGCCGGTGCCCCTGCGTTTGGCCCTGGTGCTGCTGCTCTTCAAGACGCTTTACGTGGTGTTCTCGGTGGGCAGCGGGGCCAGTGTGGGGCTGCTGGCGCCGAGCATCTATCTGGGGAGCCTGGCCGGGGTGCTGGCCGCCAACCTCTTCAACCTCGCCGACCAACCACTCTTCGTCGCCGCCGGGGTCACCGTGGTGCTGGTGACGATCACCAACGCGCCCCTGGCCGCAGCGGTCATGATGGTCGAGGTTTTCGGCCCTTCGGTGCTGATCCCGGTGACCATCGCTGGTCTGGTGGGCAACCTGGCCAGCCGCCGCCTGGTGGCCTACCACTCGATCCTGACCTGGCGCGGCGAGGTCGAGCTGGTCGCCAAGCCACCCGGGGAGGAGGACGAAGCGTGACCGGGACGCCTTGACCCCGGCGCCCCGTCGCGGCTATCATCGCCGGGATGCACAACCGAGCCCTCTACTCCAGCCTGCTGTTTCTGGCCAAGGCCGCCTCGGCCTTGTTGTTGCGCCTGCGCGTCCATGGGCGAGTCTTCGTGCCGCGGCGGGGTCCGCTGATTGTCGCGCCGACGCACAGCTCCTTCCTCGATCCCGTCGTGGCCGGAGTGGTGGTGCGACGACGGCTGACCTTCATGGCCAAGGCCTTCCTCTTCGAGCCCCGCTTCTTCGGCCGGTTGATCCGCCGCCTGGGCGCCTTCCCTCTGCGCGAGGACGGGCGCGACGTCGGTTCGATCCGCCTGGCGCTGAAGCTGCTCAAGGAAGAACGGGCCGTGCTGATCTTCCCCGAAGGCACCCGCATCCGCCGCGACGGCCTGGGCCGGCCCCATCCCGGAGTGGCGATGATCGCCGCACGCAGTGGCGCGCCGGTGCTGCCCATCTACATCCATGACAGTCACGACGCCTTGACCGTGCTGAGAAGCGGCCGACAACCCCGGGTCTACGCCTATACCGCGCCGCCCCTCCACGTAGACAAACCCGGTCCCGGCGTCGATCGGGCCGAGTATTACGCGCGACAGAGCCGCCGGGTGATGGACGAGATCGCCCGGATGCGCAACTGGCACCTGATGACCCACGGCGAGCCCCCGGAGCCGCCGGGCGTCTACGTCAGCGATCCCAAACCGCTCCGGCCCGCTCCGTGTGGGCGCTGGAGCATCAACTGAGTGGAGCCGCCGTGCCCCTATGGTTGAAGACCTTCATCTGGTCCATGCTGCCCGTCGTCGAGCTGCGCGGCGGGCTGCCCATCGGACTCAGCCAGGGCCTGCCCTGGCCCGAGGCCTATCTCTTCGCCGTGCTGGGCAACCTGCTGCCGGTGATACCGATCCTCCTGCTGCTCGAGCCGATCAGCAACTGGATGCGCCGGCGCTGGAACTGGGCCGAGAAACTGTTCAGTTGGCTCTTCGAGCGCACCCGTCGACGCACCACCAAGTACGTCGACAAGTACGGCACCCTGGGCTTGACCCTCTTCGTGATGATCCCCCTGCCGGTGACCGGCGCCTGGACCGGAGCCCTGGCGGCCTTCCTCTTCGGCATCCCCCTGCGCCGCGCCGTGCCGGCCATCATCGCCGGGGTGCTCATCGCCGGCGGGATTATCAGCGCCGTCTACTACGGCGGCGAGGGGCTGATCCGAGCGCTCTTCCTGGGCGGCTAGGACTCGCCTGGATCATACACACACCTGTCCAGAGAGGCGCATCGGATCAATCTTGGATGGTCAACCGATCACCGGCGGGATTGCTCCGCTTCGACACGTTATCCCAAGCAACAGTACGGTTGTCTTAGGCTGCGCGACTCGGCACGAAACCGAAGTCTCACCATAACTTCATGATATCGTAGCCGTTTTCGTTATCAGTTCCGGTCGCCGAGGCCAGGATACCCTAAGAGCTGTCAAGTCAAGATGCTTTCACCGATGACTACGGAGTCACCACCACCACTTCGTCCAGAGCTAGTATCAGAGCATGGATCACGGTGAGGTTCGTCCGACCTACAACTACAAACCCTCGATGCCCCGAGGGCTGCTCGATGTGTCGTAAAGCGACAAGCGCCACCACTACAGCACTTGAGGCAATTGGGCGGTGTTACGGTCTGATCTCAGCAGCCATCCGTTGCCAATACCGTACTCAACAGGCCACCTGGGGCTTGCAATTGCCCGGAAAAGCTTGTAAACTATCCGCCGCTTCGGACGCCGGCGGCGTCCGCCAAGCAACGGCTCGACCCCCACGAGCCAAAACACGCGTCGGGGCGTAGCGCAGTCTGGTAGCGCACCTGGTTCGGGACTAGGGGGTCGGAGGTTCAAATCCTCTCGCCCCGACCATCCAAATACACCAAACGCCCCTTCGGGGGCGTTTTTTATGGTATCTATCACGATCCCGAACCAGCTATCTGCGACTCGAAACTCAATCCTAAATCGAAAAATGGAGGGAATCACTTCGTAGCAACGGAGAAAACAACCCTATCAGACGTTAAACAAAGGCGGTTAGCAGGTAATCAGGTGTGTTCATCGAGCGAGTAGCTTGTGGCGGGTACGTGGATATCCACATTCTTGAAATTCCCCAAGGCATCGTATACCCTATCCGGACCCGATAATGATTGTACCTTGTTGATAATAGAGGTGATGATTGTCGGATGCCTGTCACAAAGCAGGCAGTTGAAAAGTGGCGGCGAATCCGGGATGCTAGATATCAGCGGACCTGTGACTGCCCTGGCGGCTGTTTGCCACAGAACCCTAAGTGTCTTAGCAACAAGCACTAAGGGAATACAAAATGAACGCTTGCTTCTCGAAGTCATATTCAGAAAGTCAATAACGACCCGGCAGGTTTATCCCCATCAGCCGGATTTGGTCCGGACACGTTCCATGATGCCTCCCCCAATAGTTATCACGACGCTCAACAAGCAACTGCTTGACACTCTGGACCACACTGACGATGCATATATTCGAAACAGACAATTATCATGTATATATTGCTTGGGATTATTACTCGCACCTGAACCGACTCATTCAGCTAATAGATTGTCATACAACGCTTTATTGCTCATCGTCGCCGCCATTGCCTTAGCGTTGCTGGTGGCACTAAACCCGGTCTTGCTTTGAGTTCCGCCAGAAGCCGGAGGCTGTCGGTTCCGCATCAGCAACCGACCTGGCTGTGAGTGAATACCTGCTGACGGCCCTCCATTGCTCGTTTTAGCAGCTTCGATCGTTATCCGCCTTCACTGGTTGACTCCCCGCTGCGGCTAATCTCCGAGCACCGTTCCCGAGGTGGCATTCCCGGGTTGCCAATGTGTTGTTCATCTTCTGTGATGATCCCTAATGTTTTATAGTCAAGGAGTCAGGGTTGCAGACTAAACCTTATTCGGCATAGCCTTGTGTAAGCAGCTTTTCGAAGTGGGTCGATGTTTCGGGTTGGAGATAGCTGGTTCGAGATCGTGTGTGATGCCGATCAGAATACCTTCTCCAATGTCATCGGGAGCCTGCCGCCTACTACGCGTGAACCCCGGCGCAATGTCGAGCGGGAAGGCGCTGGCACGTTTCTTGCGGAGTGGACCGTGGGTTCGGCGTCCGGCTTCCCCGCCCTGCTGCAAGAAACGTGCCAGCGCCTTCCCGCGGTCCGCCGGTATTGAACGGGGCCGGGTTCTCGCTGGAGGCTGGTCTTTTCACCTGCCTCGGCGCGGACCGTGGTCGTAGAAATCTCGTTTCACCTTAAGGCGCTTGCGGTTGATCCAGCGCGAGCCCCGGGGAGTGATGACCATCACATCGACCTCGCCGCCCACGGTCTGGTTGCGGGGTTGGAAGCGCATCAGCTCGATGGTGCTCTCGATGGCGTAGACGGCGAAATCGATGGCCTCGTTCAGGCTCATCGTGGCCCACTGGATCTGGTAGTAGGGCAGCTCCTTGTAATCACCGATTTTCCCATTCTTCATCCACAGCGGCTGGATCAGTCGGCTGACCACGTCGGAGACGCCGCGCCAGCTCAGACCGTAGTTGCCGCTGACGCTGGTCTGCTTGAGGTGGTCCCCGGCCACCCAGAGGTCCCAGATGCGGGGCTCCGGTTTTTCATTCTCGTCGAAGACGTAGCCTCCGACGAGGAAGCCGGTTTTCATGTCGGGCTGATTGGCGCGCAGGTAGGCCATCAGGTCGCGGGCGACGCCGTTGGCGTCGGAGTGCTCGTCGGTGTGGTCGAGGATGAACTCATCGACGAGGCCGCCGATGGGGTTGTTCCGGTTGTCCGAGGCGGCGCCGTAGGTGCACAATCCGACACCGCTGGGGGTGAGAAAGCTCTTGCGGCTGTTGTTGGAGATGCCCACGGCGAGGTGTCGCCGGGATCCGTCGTGCATGGATTCGGTGCGTGTGAAGGTCAGCCGGCTGTCGGCGGCCATGACGACGCCCTCGGGGACGTAGATGGCGACGATGAAGGACATGGGCTCGCTCCGAGGCTGGCGCGGGAGACGCCCCCACGGGCGTCTCCCGTTTATCGAACACTAGTCGAAGGGGTTGTAGAAATCGCGGCTGACGCCCAGCTTCTTGCGATGGACCCACTTGGCGCCCTCCGGGGTGATCACCAAAACGTCGACGGGACCGCCGACGGTCTGGGTCCGGGGCTGGAAGCGCATCAGCTCGATAGTGCTCTCGATGGCGTAGACGGCGAAGTCGATGGCGTCCTGGAGTGAGAAGAAACCCCATTCGATCTGGAAGTAGGGCAGGGGGTTGTACTCGCCGGTCTGGTTGTTCTTCATGAGGGTAGGCTGGATGAGCCGGGTCAGCACGTCGGTCTCGCCGCGCCAGCTCAGGCCCTGCTGGGCGGGATCATTCTGGCGGAGCGGCGCCTCGGCGGGGACCCAGATATCCCAGAGCTGCTGCTCGCGTTCGTTGCCCTTGCCCTTGTACCCGGCGATCAGGAAGCCGGTGTGGAGCGGCTGTTCGAAGTTGGTCTTGAAGTGCTGGTGGATGAGGTTGGCGACCTCCTCGGGCGTTGTCGCCGCGTCGGTGCGCTCCTCGATGAAGTCGCTGATCAACCCGGCGATGGGGGCGCCGTTGATGATCGAAGTGCCGTAGGTGGAAATGCCCACGTTGCCCGCGGTGACGAAGGTCTTGTAGGCGGTGTCGGAGATGCCCACTGCGATGTGGTGGTGATTGACGTTGTCTACCTGATAGACCTGGTTGAGGGTTGTGCGGCTGTCCGAGGCCAAGACCAAGCCTTCACGCACGTAGATGGCGACGATGAAAGACACTGGTTTCCTCCCGGTTGGATTTGGCTGTGTTGATTACCACATTGTAATAATAACAGAGCCTGTGCGGGATGAGAAAGTGAAAAGACATCATGAACCTGAGCGGACCAGCTCAGGCTGATTGCGAGCGGTTCACTGGGCCGCCATGCCCTTTCGGAAATGCTCCGTCTGCGGTCGAGAATACGTTAGGACAACCTTAACGACTGTTATCATGGCACTTATCGGCCACTGACAATCCGCCGTCAGGTGTTGATCTAAGAATGCTGGTGGCGGAATACTCCTCAGCTCGCGCTTCGATTACCCACCACATTTCGGTTACCCGTATCATGACAGATACCTGTAGAGCATCACATGTATTATCATTAGGATACAACAATCTGATCCGAACAAAATAGACGATCCCGTTCGAAGATTCGGCGTGGGTGAAAGACCCCGCGCCCATCATCAGCCCTTTTCACCTTTGGAGGCGCTGATCCGTTGTTGATGCAATCCAGGCTGCGTACTCGATGACTGTGACCTTACAGGCTTAATGGAACGTCTTCGGATCAGCTCAGGGTGATTGGGATCAACCTGATTTGGTCCGAACACGTTCAATGATGCCAACTAATAAAAGGAGGAACAAGGCGAGATTCATCGTCACGAATCGATAGCGTGACAATGGCGGCGGTATGGACTATAGAGCGTAGAATGGCAATCGATTAGCAAAAGTGACAGTCCAAAAACGAGTTATCATCCCCAGCCATTACGCCGGTCGGGATGCGAGGGATTATCCCTCAATGGAAACAAAGTCCGCCCGTACGACCAGGCGAATACACGGTCATCTCGGGTGTTTGAAGAACCGGGCGGGTTTATCCCGCCCGGTTTGTCTCATTAGCTGTGGGTGATTCCTACTCGAGCGCCGGCCAGTCGGCTTTGGACATCTCGCCCTCGAGGTAGTCGTGGATGCCGCGAGCGGCGATCTTGCCGGCGCCCATGGCCTCGATGACGGTGGCCGCCCCGGTGACGATGTCACCGCCGGCGAAGACGCCGGGGATACTGGTGCGGCCGATCTCGTCGGCGGTGATGTTGCCCCACTTGTTGACCTTGAGCTCCGGGGTGGCGTCGGGTAACAAGGGGTTGGGGCCGTTGCCGATGGCCACGATGAAGCAGTCGATATCCAGGACGAACTCGGAGCCCTCGATGGGCACGGGGCGGCGGCGACCCGAGGCGTCGGGCTCGCCCAGCTCCATCTTGATGCACTTGACGCCCTTCACCCAGCCCTGGTCGTCGCCCAGGATGGCGATGGGATTCTGCAGCAGGCGGAAATCCACGCCCTCTTCCCTGGCGTGCTCCATCTCCTCGTCGCGGGCCGGCATCTGTTCCCAGGAGCGGCGGTAGACGATGTAGACGTTCTTGGCGCCCAAACGCAGGGCGGTGCGCGCCGAATCCATGGCCACGTTGCCGCCGCCGACCACGGCGGTGTTCTCGCCGACCCAGGTCGGGGTGTCGAAGTTGTCGGGATCGTAGGCCCGCATCAGGTTGGCCCGGGTGAGGAACTCGTTGGCCGAGTAGACGCCGTTGAGGTTCTCGCCCTCGATCTTCATGAACCAGGGCAGCCCGGCGCCGGTGCCGATGTAGAAGGCCTCGAAGCCTTCCTCTTCGCGCATCTCCTCCAGGGTCCAGACGTTGCCGATGACCATGTTGTAATGGAAGTGGACGCCCAACTGCTCGAGGTAGTGGGTTTCGCGGTCGACGATGGCCTTGGGCAGGCGGAACTCGGGGATGCCGTAGCGCAGCACGCCGCCGGAGGCGTGGAAGGCCTCGTAGACGTGGACCTCGTATCCCAGCAGGGCCAGGTCGCCGGCGCAGGTCATCCCGCCGGGGCCGCAACCGATAATGGCCACCTTGTGTCCGTTGGGTGGAGCGATCTCGGGGACCTTGGCCTCGCCACCTTCGGCCTCCCAGTCGGCGGCGAAGCGCTCCAGGCGGCCGATGGCCACGGGCATACCCTTCTTGCCGCGCACGCAGAGTTTCTCGCACTGCTCTTCCTGGGGGCAGACACGGCCGCAGACCGCGGGCAGGGCGTTGGTCCGCTTGATGACGTCCACGGCCTCCTGGAACTTCTCCTCCTGGATGGCGCGGACGAAGGCCGGGATGTCGATCTCGACGGGACAGCCCTGGACGCAGGGGGAGTTCTTGCACTGGATGCAGCGCCAGGCCTCCTCGACGGCCATCTCGGCGGTGTAGCCGTGGGGCACCTCTTTGAAGTTGCGGGCGCGGACCTCGGGCTCCTGCTCGGGCATGGGTATCTTCTCGAGGAGCTTGATCCCTTCGAGCTTGCGCCGTTTGCGTTCCTCTTCGGTCATTACTCGCCCACCTCCTTGAGGTAACGTTCGAGGGCGCACTGCTCCTCGTCGACGAAGCGGCGCTGGCGCGCCATCATCTCTTCGAAATCGATCTCTTCGCCGCGCATCTCCGGACCGTCCACGCAGGCGAACTTGACCTCGTCGCCGACGCTGACGCGGCAGGAGCCGCACATTCCGGTGCCGTCGACCATGATCGTGTTCAGGCTGACGTAGCAGGGCACGCCGTAGGGTTTGACCAGATCGCGGCAGACCTTCATCATGATCGGCGGGCCGATGGCCAACACGAAGTCGTAATCGGTGGATTCGTCGAGGACCTGCTTGAGCACGTCGGAGACGAAGCCGTGGTGGCCGTAGGAGCCATCGTCGGTGCAGATGTGCAGGGTGTCGCAGGCCGCCTTGATCTCGTCTTCCAGGATCAGGATGTCCTTGGAGCGGGCGCCGATGATCCCGGTGACCTCCAGGCCCTGCTCGTGGAACTCGCCGACTTTGGGCAGCAGCGGGGCGTTGCCGATACCCCCGCCGACGCCGATCACCCGACCGTGCTCGCCGTCGGTCATGTCGTGGTAGGCGCCCAAGGGGCCGATGAAGTCCAGCAGCTCGTCGCCGGCCTTGAGCTTGCCGAGCTGGATGGTGGTCTTGCCCACCTCCTCGAAGATGATGGTCACGGTGCCGGCCTCGGCGTCGTGGTCCACCATCGTCAAGGGGATGCGCTCTCCGTTGTCATCGATGCGCAGCATGATGAACTGGCCGGGCTTGATCTTCCGGGCCACCAGCGGCGCCTTGATCTCGAACCGCTTGATGCGGGGTCCGAGCTCTTCGGTGCTGACGATCTCGAACAAGGTCTACCCCCGGGTCTGGGTGGTTGAGGTGAGGTGTGGGAGAAGGGATGGATCCGCAGGGATTGTCACACTTATTGGCCTGGTTATTTCACGGGGGATCGCTGATTATTATCTTGTATTGGGTGAGATTGCCACTCCTCTTGAATCGGCGTATAACGCCAATAGCTTGCCATTCTAGGCTTTTCACTCACCATACTGTCATTATCCGACTGTGGTTTGTGGCATCAAAGCTTGCATCCATTTGCTTACATGGAAAACAGGCTAGCTGCCGACTGCGCCGGTTGGTCCAGAAGCGTCGACTTTTGAAGGTCAAACTACAGGAAGGCTGATACCAGTTTTTGCACTTGGCTGCCTTGGATCAACCGGACGCTTGATCGAGTTCAGATGAGCAGCAGACCAAGGATCAAGAACTGCCTCCTCGCAGCAGCTCTCAGCAGCATCTGACAATGGTTCAGTTTGCCGTGATAATCCCTTGAGCGACTGCCTGATGCAGCCGCAACCGATGACGCTCGCTGCATTCCAGGCGACCTGGTATCAGGTCATGATAATTGGGTAGGCTCCACAAACACCCCCAGGTGGTCCGGCGGCCTTCGCCAAACCAGCTCCTCGGCGTCGGCGACGTTCCCGACGCCCGGCACGGAGGCTTTGGCACGTTTCTTGCAGCAGGGCGGGGCCGCCCGTCGGCCAGAGTCTCGCGCGACTCCGCAAGAAACGTGCCAAAGCCGGGGTCGGCGGGTGGTTGTCGCCGGAGGTGTTTGGCGAAGGTCGCGCGGTGCCGGGGCGAGTCAGGGCGACAGGCCTAGCCGGCGTTGCAGGGACGCTTGACGGACTGGTCAATCGCAATCCGGCAGTAAACCTGTGGATCGACCCGGTATGCTCAAAGGCGGCGACAGTGTCTTTTCAACCAGTTCCAGTTGGGTCTTCTTTGAGAAATGGGTCACAAACAGCGGTGCAACAACAAGCCAGGGCCGCTTTGTCAGAGAGGGTCCGGCCGGTCTAGGTCGGGTCTTCGCCGAAGACGATGCCGATCTCACGGATGGCCGAGTCCTCGGAGTCGCTGCCGTGGACGGTGTTGCGTCGGATGGTCTCGCCGTAGGCGAAGCGGATGGTTCCCGGGGCGGCCTCGTTGGGGTCGGTGTCGCCCATCACGCGACGGGTGCGGCGGATGGCGCCGACGCCCTCGAGGATACCGGCCACAATTGGTCCCGAGGTGATGTAAGTGATCAGCTCGTTGTAAAAGGGCCGCTCGTGATGTACGGCGTAAAAGCGCTCGGCCATCTCGCGGCTCATTGTCATCATCTTCAGCGAGGTGATGTGCATGCCGGCCTTCTCGAAGGAGGCCAGGCATTCGCCGACGAGATTGCGGGCCACGCCGTCGGGCTTGACCAGGATCAGGGTGCGGTGCACGGGGAGCCTCCGCGGTGAGGTTGTCGGGACAGGGGGTCCGAGTATTCTAACATCCCGGCTCTCGGGGCGCCAGGGGACGGCGGCGGGGTCAGATCTGGGTGTCGATGAAGCCGTTCTGGCGACGGCGTTCGGCCTTGGCGGATTCGCCTTCGCGGAAGCCGGCCTCCAGGGCCTTGAGGTTGAGCTTGACGAAGCGCTGGGGGACGTTGTTGGTGACGGCGGCTTCGAGGGCCGCGCGTTCGATGACCTCGGTGACGGCCACCATGTAGGCCAGGGCCATGATGTTGGCGACCACGGGGTTGCCCAGCTTGTCGCGGCAGTAGAAGGTGAAGGGGAAGTTATAGCCGTTGTCGGTGGGCAGCTCGTTGACGTAGCTGGAGTCGATGATCAGCGTGCCGTCGTCTTTGAGGTCGCCGAAGTACTTGTCGCAGGAGCTCTGGTTGAGCGAGACCAGGACGTCGATGCGGCTGGGGTTGAGGTTGTTGATCGGGGCGTCGGAGATGCAGACCTGGCTGCGCGCGGCGCCGCCGCGGGCCTCGGGGCCGTAGCTCTGGGTCTGCAGGACGACGGCGCCCTCGTAGACGCCTGCCGCCAGAGCCAGGATGCGTCCCGAGGTCATCAGGCCCTGGCCGCCGGAGCCGGCGAAGCGCACGACCTGCATATGGGTGCCGTGGACGATGGTGCCGTTGCCGTACATCTTAGGAATCCTCCCTGACGCGCTGGCGCAGCTCGTCGTAGACCTCGCAGAACTCGGGCCGGTCGATGTCGACGAAGACCCCGGTGAGGAACTCGCCCTCGGCCAGGGTGTACTCCGGGTCCTTCTCCTTGCGCTTGAGATAGCCGGTCAGCGGCACGGCCAGCTCTTTCTCCCGCTCCATCATCTCGACGGGTCCCTTGAAGCCGTTGCGGCGTCCGGCGGTGGTGTAGCAGTGGCTGATCACCTCGACGACCCCCAGGCCCTTCTTGTCGATGGCCCGGGCGAAGAGCTTGGTCATCTGGGCGGCGTGGTAGCTGGTGGTGCGGGCGACGAAGGGCGCTCCGGCGCCGCGGGCCAACTCGCAGACATCGAAGGGCGGCTCGATCATGCCGTAGGGCGCGGTGGAGGCCTTCATCCCCGGTTTTGTTGTCGGCGAGTACTGGCCGCCGGTCATGCCGTAGATATTGTTGTTGGCGATGACGGCGGTGATGTCCAGGTTGCGCCGCGCGGTATGGATGAAGTGGTTGCCGCCGATGGCCGTGGCGTCGCCGTCGCCCATCACGGTGATCACCTTGAGCCGGGGGTTGGCCAGCTTGATGCCGGTGGAGAAGGCCAGTGCCCGACCGTGGGTGCCGTGGAGGGTGTTGAAGTCGGCGTAGACGGGCATTCGGCCGGTACAGCCGATGCCCGAGGCCAGCACGACGTCGTCCTGGGGGAGCCCCAGTTGGTCGATAGCCCGGATCAGGGCCCCCATGATGATCCCCAGGCTGCAGCCCGGGCACCAGACGCTGGGGAACTTCTTGCGCGTCCGCAGATAGGACAGGGTCAGCGATTCCTGGCGCACCTCGCGCTCCGTGGTTTGTCCCGGCGAGCCGGGTTTAGATGATGAGCTGGTCGGATTCGTCGATGCCGTGGCTGCGGTTGATGATCATCTCGGCGACGTCGTGGGGGTTGAAGAGCTGGCCGTCGATGCGGTTGATCGGCACGATGGTGGCCCGTCCGCGGTTGACCCGCTTGACGGCGCGCATCAACTGACCGCTGTTGAGTTCGGGGACGAAGATGACGTCGTTCTGCTCGCAGACCTCGTCGATCTCGCGCACGGGCAGGGGCCAGATGGTCTTCAGGCGCAGCATGCCGCACTTGACGCCCTCGTGGCGCACTGTGTAGATGGTCCGCTTGCAGACCCGGGCGGTGCAGCCGTAGGCGATGATCGCCGAGTCGGCGTCCTCCAGATAGAGCCGCTCGACGTGGTAGACGTCCTTGGCGTGCTCGAGCTTACCCAGCAGGTGTTCGAGCATCTTCCGGGATTCGTCGGGGCGACCGGTGGGGAAGCCCTGCTCGTCGTGGGTGAGGCCGGTGACGTGGTAGCGGTAGCCCTCGCCGAAGGGGATCAGCGGAGCGGTGGAGTGGACGCCGTAGTCGTAGGGCTTGTACCAGTCCGCCGGGATCTCCGCCGAGGCCTCACGCTCGATGACCGGCATGTCGCCGGGCTCGGGGATGCGGATGACCTCGTGCATGTGGCCGATGGTCTCGTCGGAGAGCAGGATCACCGGGGTGCGGTACTTCTCGGAGAGGTTGAAGGCCGTGACGGTGAGATCGAAGCACTCCTGCACCGAGTCCGGGCTGAGCACCAGGATGGGATGGTCGCCGTGGGTGCCCCAGCGGGCCTGCATCACGTCGGCCTGGGAGACCTTGGTGGGCAGGCCGGTGGAGGGGCCGCCGCGCATCACGTTGGCGATCACGCAGGGCACCTCGGTGATGCAGGCGAAGCCCAGGTTCTCCTGCATCAGCGAGAAGCCGGGTCCCGAGGTGGCGGTCATCGACTTGGCCCCGGCCAGGCTGGCGCCGATGATCGAGGCCATCGAGGCGATCTCGTCCTCCATCTGGATGAAGGTTCCGCCGCGCTTGGGCAGCTCCCGGGCCATCAGCTCGGCCACCTCGGTGGAGGGGGTGATCGGGTAGCCGCCGAAGAAGTTGCAGCCGGCGTAGAGCGCGCCCAGACCGACGGCCTCGTTGCCCGAGGTGAAGTGCAGTCGGGGGTCCTTGGGCTTGAGGGTCTTTTTCTTAGCCACCGCTGCTCTCCTTCCCGGCCTTTTCTTTTCCGGCCGGCTCGCCCTCGGCGGGCTTGTCCGCCGCGGAATCATCCGCCTTGTCGGCGGTCTTCTCGGGTTTGGCCTTGGGTTTCGGCTTCGGTTTGGGCTTGGGCTTGGGTTTGGGCTCGCCGCCGTCGTCGGAGCCCTGTCCGGCCTTCTCGGCCTTCGGCTTGGGCGAGACGGTCACGGCGAAGTCGGGGCAGAGTCGCTCGCAGAGCCCGCAATGGATGCAGCGCTGGGGGTTGGCCACGTAGGCCTTGCCGTGGTGGCTCAGCGCCAGGACGTCCTTGGGGCAGAAGTTCACGCAGACGCCGCAGCCCTTGCACCAAACCTCGAAGATGCGGACCGGCGTTTTCTCCAGCTCGTGTTTAGTCATCTCAGCCTTGTCGGTGGTAGCCGAACTCGCGCAGGGCGCTTTCGTCCTTGCGCCATTTGGGTTTGACTTTCACGCGCAGATCAAGATAAACCTGGGTCTCGAGCAGCTCTTCCAGCAGGCTGCGGGCCAGGGTGCCAATCTTGCGCAGCCGCTCTCCGCCGCGACCCACGACGATGCCGACCTGGCTGTCCCGCTCGACGAAGAGTCGGGCGGCGATGAAGGTCAGCTCGGCGCTGCGCGGGGCGAACTCCTCGATGCGGGCCTCCAGGGCGTAGGGCACCTCTTGGTGCAGGCAGTCCAGGGCGGCCTCGCGGATGAACTCGGCGGCCAGCTCGCGCAGTGGCTCGGCGGTGATCTGCTCGGGATCGTAGTATAGCGGACCCTCGGGCAGCAGGGCGGCCAGGCGCGCCACCAGCTCGCTCAGCCCGACGCTGTTGAGGGCGCTCAGACGCAGGCCAAACTCGGCGATCGCCGCGACGGCCTCGGGGTGGGTGTCGGGGAGGGGACCGTCGGGCGTGACGTTCTCGAGCAGATCGACCTTGTTGAGCCCGAGCACCAGAGGGCGTCGAGTGGAGCGGACCAGCTCCAGCAGCTCCAGATCGACGGGAAGCACCTCGCGGGCGTCCCAGAGCAGCAGCACGGCGTCGCTTTGTGTCACGGCGGAGCGCGCGGCGGCCACCAGGTGGGAGCCCAGGTTGTCCTGGGGCTCATGGAAGCCCGGGGTGTCGATGAAAACGATCTGGTGTTCGGGGGAGGTCAGGATGCCGCGCAGGCGGCGGCGGGTCGTTTGTGGTTTGGGGTTGGTCGGGGCGACCCGCTCGCCCAGCAGGGCGTTGAGTAGGGTGGACTTGCCCACGTTGGGGCGGCCCAGCAGGGCGACGAAGCCGCTGCGGAATCCGTCGGCGCCGTGTGCGCCGTCGGGTGGGGTTGGCTGGTCCATAGTCGAATCGCCAGTCGAGATTGTCTCGGATCGGCCCGGAGTCGCGTTAACGGCGTAAAACAAAGTAACGGCACGATACCCGGGCGGTCGGGTACGGGGCCGTAAGTCGTTGTTTACAAGGACCGGACGTCCGTCGCTTGGCGCGCCGCGCCCGGCTGTCGGTCTGGAGTGCCTCCGCCATGGGTCGTTAACGTCCGGCGAAAGGAGATGGTTCGCGGTGCCGAACACCTGGGGCGCCGAAGAAATTGGGCGTCGAATACCGGCTTGTGCCCTATATCGGCCGCACCGCGCGGGGAAGTGTAGCATCGTGTTCGGGGTTAGTCAACCGGGGTTTGACGTGATATCGGAAACAGTAGTAGAGTTAGCCGAACTGCTGAGCGAGAGGTGGAAGATGGGCGTACGACGGTATCCCCCCGGCGTCGACCGGGTCCGGCGCAGGCTCGTCGGGCTGGCGGGCGAGATGGCGGAGCAATTGAGACCCGGTGTCCTTACCGGGCTCTGTCGCCTGGCGCTGCGGCCGGCCTCCGTGGAGGAGGTGGCCGCCGAGGCCGCCGACTGGCTAGGGGAGCTCCTCGGAGAGCCCAGCCGCGAACGCCTGGCTACCCTGGTCGGCCTGTTGGCCGCCGAGCTCTACGGTCGGGACGAACCCGCCCCGGTGGCCGACGCCGCCTCCAGCGCAGCGGAGTGGTTCACCGTGTGTGGTTGTCGCCGCGTCTGGGTCTGCCGGGGCCAGTTGCTGACCCTGGCCGACGGCCGTTTGCTGGACGCCGTCCTCGACGAGGCCGGCCTCGAGGTGCGGCGCTACGGCACGACCAACCGCTGCCGTCCCGCCGAGCTCGAAGCCGGCTTGGAGCCCGGTGATGGAGTGCTCTACGCCGCCCGGGGCGATTTCGCCCTGACCGGTTTCGTGGAACACCCGACGCCGGTCGAGCTGACCGCTCTGACCGCGACGGCGGGATACCCGGCGGCGGTACTGCTGGACGCCTGGCGGGAACCCGCTCCGTCCGCTCTTCAAGCGCCCCTCTTCGTCTCTCCCGAGCCCGGCGCCGGCCTGGCCCGCGGGGTCAAAGCCCAGCGTCCACCCGACGAGGACGCCCTGCGCCGTCTGTTCGCGACGTTGCGTCGAATCACCCTCACCGGGAGCGTCTGATGCCGCCATTCCTCGCCCAGATGCTGTTCATCCTGATCATCATCAACCCGATCAGCCAGATGATGCTGATCATCGCCATCGCCGAGAAGCACCCCGAGCGCGATGTCTCCAAGCTGATCTATACCGGCAATCTCTGGGCCTTCGTCATCACCGCCCTGATCGCCCTGGGCGGGCTGTTCCTCTTCACCGTGGTCTTCCAGGTTCAACTGCCGACCCTGCGTCTGGCCGGCGGGCTGATCCTGGCCGGCATCGGCTACCTGCGCGTCAGCCGCGGCGTCACCTTCCAGATGAGCAAAAGCACCGATCTGAGTGAGATGCGTGTGGTGCCCTTCGCCGTGCCCATGGTGGTCGGACCGGCCACCTTCGCCCAGGCGGTGACCATCTCCGCCGAGTACGGCGTGCTGTTTTCCCTGGGCGTCGTCGCGTCCGTGCTGGCCCTCAACACCGGGCTGATGCGCCTGACCCTGCTGCTGCAGCGCTGGATCAACCGCAACGTGGTCAGCGCCACCATTCGCCTCTCCGGCCTGGTGACGATGACCATCGGCCTGCAGATGATCTACGACTCTGTGGTGCAACTGATCCAGGCCGCCGTCTGAGCCCTGGGCGAACCGGGCGGACGGCTGCTCTCAGTGTGTTCTCGGGATTCCTTGGCAGGAGAGGCCTTCATCGACGGACGGCCTTCAAGCTGAGTTCCGAACGAGACGGCGGCTTGCCGCTTTTCTCTTGACGCAGGAGCCGGTCGCATTTGAGCTGAGGGCGCTTTAAGCCGACTCCAGAACCTTATTGGGTCCGATCAGACCCTCTATACGCCAACCTTTCAGTCGCGCTAGTCGAGGCATCTGCTCGCATTACTCAACGGCACGGTTGGCAAACAGCGTGAACTGGTGTTTACAATGTCGACAACCCTGCGGGCACTGCGGAACAACAAGGAAAGACTTGCCCCGCCGGGCTCTTTTAGATAAACTAGAGTTTGATATTAGGGATACGGTTCTATTAACAAGGTTTTTCCGCATTCACCTGCCTAATCGAATCCCGACTCAACACAAGATTGTTGCTCCGCTGGACGGATAGCGCACCGCCAAACCTCAGAATCGGTCAGCCAGAGGATGCAGTCGAGATGCTCAAAGGTTCCTTAAGCAGGATCGCCCTGGGTTCGGTGTTTCAGCACATCATCGACCAGGGGCTCAGCGGCAGGCTGTCAATCGCCACCGCGGAGGAGAACCTCCAGTTCTTCTTCGATCGGGGACGCTTGCAGAACGCCGCCGAAGACCCCGAAAGCGACGGTTCGCGGGGCATCTTCGACCGGGTCAAGGGCGAGTTCCACTTTGACAGCTCCCAGGATGTGGACACCAGCACCAAGCCCGAGTTGAGCACCTTCCGTTGGGTGATGAACCGGGCTCACGAAACCACCAACGCCCGGGCCATGCAGTGGGTCCTGCTATCCCCCTACGCCATCCCGCAGAATGTCGCCGTTCCCATCGCCGAGCTCAACGACTTCGAGATGCAGGTCTCGGCACTGATCGACGACGAGCGCACCATCGCCGAGATTCTCAAGGTCTCCGAGGCCGAGGAGATCAAGACCCTGCGGGTGCTCTTCGGACTGGCGATCGCCAACACCGTCCGCCTGGTGCGCACCTTCGAGGTCGTCCGCATTCTCTGCGGCATCATCGACGATTTCGTCATCGCCCTGGGCGAGACCCGGATGACCATCAACGGCGCGGAGCGGATGTTCGGCAAGGTGCTCAGCGAGATGATCGTCGTCCATCCCCAGCTCGAGTACCTGGAACTCGGCGGCAGTGAGCAGTCGCTGAGCCGGCTGCGCACCCAGTTCCGTCGCGCCGCCGTGGCGATGAAGGTCCTGGGCGACCTCCTCGAGCGCTACTACAAGGCCATCATCGTTTTCCTCGACTCCAAACAGGTCGAGGGCATTCTGCGCAATATCGTCAAGCAGTACTTCGGCAAGCATCGCAGCCTGGTCAGCGAGCTGCGCCTGGACGACCTCATCGACCATATCATCAGCGAGAGCTCCGATCATGAACGCCGGCAGCTATGGGCCGACATCGACATGGCCGAGAACCGCAGTTCGTTGATCCGTTGGAGCTAGGACGCCGTCGATCAGCGTCGCTGAACCCCAGTCGGCCCGGGAGGGCCGTTCTTATTGTGGGCCGTTGCTAAGTGTCGATTATGCGGGGTCTTGAGCTGGAGGGTTCGGCGGTGCTTCGTGTTCTCCCTGGTTTGGGAGGGCGCTGACGCCGGGGCTTTTTGCAGGTGGACGACTGGGGGCCGACCGCGCCTGGTTGCCGATTGGTTTGGGGACAACCCAAGCGCCGCCCACATCTACTTGCCGTTCCTCGTTCAATCGGACTTCAGCTATGCCCGGCGTACCCGGGTGGTTTGTTGGGGATCGGTCAATGCGTTGTCCTGGTCTTCGTTGGAACCGCCATTGGTCCATGACTCCGGTTGCTGCTGTTTAACGATGTGAATAGCACTTGTTTATGGAACGGTACTTCTGACTAATATGTTATTTTTCATGTTTTAAGGCGTAAGCTGTCGCCATTGTCATACTGCCGATTTGTGGCGATCAACCTCAGCTTGTTCTACTTGTTCTTAGCATAGTGTTGTGTGAGGCAGGAGGCTGTGGGTCCCGCCCAAAGGTTTTTGATGCTGATAGTGAGTGATATGCTAACATCAAGCTATTGCGTGATTTGGAACCCATGACAGCTAGCCGGCCTCACTAGTTGACGCCTTACGTCGAGTACGTTTTCATAGCTCCGTTCCCGATAAAGCTATCCGGGTTACCAATGATGGTCCAGTTTCTGGTGACGATCCCTTGATGATTATGATTCAGCGGCAGGCGATCGGCTGGCCTTCAGGGGAATCAAACGAGCAATCGTCAGTGCAGGAACCAGCCAGCCAAGCTACTCGAGTTTGTTCCAGTTGATGCCGTCCGGCAATGAAGATCTTGCTCCAGGCGCAAGTCACAATGATGAACCGTTGCAATCACACACCATGACGCTTTCATCAACCGGCTGTCAGATCGATAATCGGGAGAATCCATGACCGAACCCTCCATCGATTCCGCCTTCCACCCCGGACCCCTGCCCGCCGCCGAGCTGCGCCGCCTGCTGGCCGCCGATCCCCCGCTGATCGAGGGTCTGGCCGATGTCGAGCGCCAGTCGACCCCCAACGGGATCGACCTGAGTCTGGACGAGGTCGCCCGCTTCTCCGGTGACGAGCCCGGGGTGGTGGACTTCGACAACCGCCGCCGCCGCCTGCCCGCCGTCGAGCCCCTGGCCTGGCGGGGCGACCGCTTGGAATTGGATCCGGGATCGTACCTGGTGCGCTACGCTGAAAAGCTCAACCTGCCCGCCGACGTCATCGCCCTGGGCAAGCCTCGTTCGAGCCTGCTGCGCTGCGGCGTCGAGCTGGCCAGCGCCGTCTGGGACGCCGGCTACGCCGGTCGCGGCCAGGGGCTGCTGATCGTCCGCCATCCCGCCGGTCTGGTGTTGCACCGTCGGGCGCGGCTGCTGCACCTGGTCTTCTTCCGGCTGACCGCCCCCACCGCCGGTTACGCCGGGACCTATCAGAACGAGGGGGCCTAGGTGGTCGAGCGGGACGCCGAGGGTCGGGCCGTATCCAGGCCCTTGCGCTGGCTGCTGATCGCTTGTGGCAGCCTGAGCCTGGGCCTGGGCGTGCTGGGGGTCTTCCTGCCCGTGCTGCCGACGACGCCCTTCCTGCTGCTCGCCGCCGGTTGCTACCTGCGCTCCTCCCGGCGCCTCTACGATTGGCTGCTGGCCACCCGCTTTCCCGGGACCTACATCCGGGACTGGCGCTCGGGGAAGGGGCTCCCCCGGGGCCTCAAGATCAGCATCCTGGTCCTGCTCTTCGTCACCATAGTTTGCAGCGCCGTTTTCTTCGTCTCCGCGCTCTGGCTGCGCATCCTGCTGGGCCTGGTCCTCATCGGGGTCAGTATCCACATCCTGCGCCTGCCCACCCGTCCGCCCGCCGGAACCACCGATAAGGTGGATTACGGCGGCGTCGATTCCTCCGAGTAGGGCCGCCCCCGATCGTTCCGGAGGAGCCGCGCCGACGCTCGGCAACCCTTGAACCTGGATGGGAGCATCACGGTAAACCGGAACGGCGTCTTGGGCGATTGAGTGTCGTCGCCGGACTGGTGGTTTGGATATCAACCCGACCCAAGCTGATTGCTGCGTATGCTCCCCGACCGGCATTAACGCGCCATCCACAACTCGCCGCTTCCGGTTCGATCGGCCGGAAGGCCGCAAAGCCGTCGATCGCGCCGGCCGGTCCGGAAGCCTCGACTGGTTCAGGACGGGCTATCGGCGTCCCGGGGCGGGTCTGGTCCTTGTCTGCGCCGGGCGCGTGATCGACTGACGCCATCAGCGGAGCGGGCGTCAAGAACTACTCTTTGGCAGCGGTTCTCAGCGGTTATAGATAACCGTCCTGGTTCACGTGATGATCCCTGGAGTTGTTATCTACCAACACCCTTGATCAACACCCTTGATCAATGGCTTTAATCAGGGGATTATCACACGCACCTGAACCGACTCATCCAGCCGATAGATTGTCATTGATCGCTTCATAGCTGATAATCGACGCCATTGTCATACCGCTGTTTGGTGGCACTATACCCAGCCTTGCATTGAGTTCCCGCCGCAAGCCCGAAGCTGTTGGTCCCGCTCGGGAGTCGACAAGGTTGTGAGTATATGACCTGCTTCAGAAGTTTCGACCTGTCTCCGCCTTCACGCGTTGGCGTCGTATTGCGGGTGGTTACCAAGCCTTTATCTCGATGCGTCTTTCACCAGTTGCGCAGGTTTGGTTCAGTTTCCAGTGAGGGTCCTTTAATCAATGGCTTTGTTCAATGGTTTTGATCAATGGCGTCGATTTACACCGCCGCCGGGCTCTGCTATTCTGATACCGTTACCCCGCCGCTGCCGCCGATACTGGCGCGGCGGCATGCACCCGAGCAAAAGACTACCCGCCGCCGTCCACACGGTTGCCGCGCTCACAAGGAGAAACACCCATGGCCATCGAGGTCCTGCAATCCTTCGACAACTCCGGCGACGTCATCTGCGAGCGCATGCCCCGGGACGGCGCCGGCGATGTCGCGTGGGGCGCCCAGCTCATCGTCCGCGAGAGCCAGGAGGCCGTCTTCTACCGCGACGGCCAGGCCCTGGACCGCTTCTCTCCGGGACGCCACACCCTGACCACCGCCAACATCCCCCTGCTGCGCGGCCTGCTCAAGCTGCCCTTCGGCGGCGAGACCCCCTTCAAGGCCGAGGTCTACTTCGTCAACCGCAAGGTCTTCACCAACCTCAAGTGGGGCACGCCCCAGCCCGTGGCCTTCCGTGACGCCGAGTTCGGCATCGTCCGCCTGCGTGCCCACGGCATCTACTCCCTGCGCATCACCGACTCCGGCCTCTTCGTCAACAAGTACGCCGGCACCCAGGGGGTCATCCGCTCCGGCGTCCTCGAGGACTTCCTGCGCGGGATCATCGTCAGCCGCACCTTCGATTTCTTGGGCGAGCAGATCAAGAGCTTGCTCGACCTGCCCGCCCTCTACGACGAGTTCGCCGTGGCCCTCAAGGCCGAGGTCAGCCGCGAGATGACCGCCTACGGCGTCGAGCTGGTCGATTTCACCATCGGCGCCATCACCGCCCCGCCAGAGGTCGAGAAGGCCATGGACGAACGCGCCCGCATGGGCGCCCTGGGCGACATGGACCGCTACACCCGCTACAAGACCGCCGAGGCCATCGGCGACGCCGCCAAGCAACCCGGCGGCGGCATGGCCGGGATGGGCGCCGGCATCGGCGCCGGAATGGCCATCGGCGAGACCATGGGCAAGGCCATGGGCGGACGCGGCGAGGGCTCCGACGGCAAGCCCGAACGCCTCGTCGTCTGCCCCAAGTGCGGCCACGAGAACCCGGCCGACGACAAGTTCTGCGGCAACTGCGGCGCCCGGCTGCGCCCGGTCTGCCCGGACTGCGGCGCCGAGCTGACCCCGGGCAACACGTTCTGCGGAGAGTGCGGCAAGAAGCTGGGCGAGTAGGCCATTCCACAGGGCGGGGGCTCCGCTCCCGCCCCGCGCCGGAAGGTCAAAGAAGCTTCACGATTAATCAGTAGGGGCCGACCTTCAGGTCGGCCCGCATTGATCCGGACTACTCACCTGGGCAACGGGCCGAGCTGACGGTCCGCCCCTGGATTAACGCCGCGCGTCGAAAGCATCCATTGGCCCCCCTTGACAAATCCGCCCAGTGTGCTATCTTACACCTCGCCGACGGACCAGACGGCCGCGGGAGTCCGCTCCCGAGGAAAGTCCGAACTCCGCAGGGCAGGACGCCGGGTAACGCCCGGGGCGCGCAAGCGTACGGAAAGTGCCACAGAGAAGGGGGCTGGAGTGGGGCAGGGCGGTTAACACGCGCCCATGTCCACGCCCGGTCCTTGAGACCGCCCAAGCCCGCCTTCGGCGGGACGGCAAGGGTGAAACGGTGGGGTAAGAGCCCACCAGCGGCGCCGGTGACGGCGTCGGCTCGGTAAACCCCGTCCGGAGCAAGACCAAATAGGAGACGACGAGTGGCCCGCTCATTTCGTCTCGGGTAGGTCGCTGGAGCCGGTGGAGCGATCCCCGGCGTAAGATGGATGGCCGTCACGCGGTCGGAGGCCCGCCTTGCGCGGACCGCCCGCACGACCGACGACAGAATTCGGCTTACCGGTCCGCCGACGAAGCGATGGGCCGCCCCGGGATTCCCCGGAGCGGCCCTCTTGTTTATACGGCGGGTCGGTGTGGCTAGTCGACCATTACGGCCACGTCGCCGTTGCCGGAGCCGACCTCGATCGAGGGGCCGTCGCCGGATTTGGACAGGCTGCCGCCCATCATCGAGGTGCTGCGATTGACCCCGTCGATGTTGGTCTCGGCCTCGCCCATGCCGGTCTCGCCGTCGACGCTGAGACCGCCGGGCACCTCGGCCAGGGTGACGGTGACGTTACCGTTGCCCGATTCGGCGTCCACGGCGCCGTTGAAGCCGCGCCCGATCTGGATGTCCACGTTGCCGTTGCCCGACTCGGCGTTCACGTCGCCCTTGTAGCTGTCGGGCAGCTCGATGTCCACGTTGCCGTTGCCGCAGGAGATCTTGATATCTCCCGGGGTGCCCTTGACCGTGACGGTGCCGTTGCCCGCGTCGGCCTCCAGGGCGGCGATCATCTCGACCTCGATATCGCCGTTGCCCGCCGAGAGATCGGCGGCGATCCGCTTGGGCAGGGTGACCGTCAGCTCGACCTCGAGGGAACCGCCCGAGGGCTTGTCGAACTTCGCCACCACGCGGTCGCCCTCTTTTTCGAAGGTGCAGTACTTGAGCCATTCGGCCTTGTCCAGGGCGCGGCCGTTCTGGTTGCCCTCGGCCTCGATGGATATCTTGTCGGTATCGGCGCCGATGACGGTCACGGGACCGTTGTCCCACTCGACGACGAGGATGCCGACCCCCTCGGGGCCGAGTTCGACGACGTGGGAGTCGGTGGCGGAGGCGGCCATCATCTGGGCGAAGACTGCGACGGGGAGCAGCAGGAGAATCAGGAGACGCTTCATCGTTCCTCCAAAAGGTGGTTGGTTTCGCGGTTACGATCGGCTGTCTGCAGGGTATGGCCGAGCACTTCCAGCAGCGGGTCGCCTCTTTGGGGGGGCTTTCACCAAGGCGGCTGGGGCGCCGGTCCCCTTCGCTGTGAAGACCCCCGGGTCCAGCGCTGACGTTCTTCGCCGCCGCTTCCCTCTGATCGGCGTGCCGAAGACCAGGCTGCCGGTAGAATTGCACTCACTCAAGCGTCGGGATCACTAGGCGGCTCCGAGGGTTTGCACAGCTCCCCCAGTACAAAGGCTCGATGAAGGCCTACTCGTCGGTAAGCACGGTAATCGCGCCGTTGGAGCTGCTCAAGCGCATCCTCGGCCCTTCGCCCGCTCGCTCGATAACGCCGCCGACGGTCTCCTCGATGACCCGGGCTCCGGGCAGGTTGGTCTCCAGGCCGCCCACGCTGCAGTCGGCCAACAGATCGAGTCCAGGGGGCATCACTGCGAAGAGGACGTCGATCGAGCCGTTGCCGGAGTCCGCCGTCACATCGCCGCCCAGGGTGCCGAACTCCATCCGCAGCGAACCGTTGCTGGAGTCCAGCTCGACGTCGCCGCGCTGCGCGCCGCCCACCCGCAGAATGACCCCGCCGTTGGCCGTCTCGCAAATGACCTCGCCGTCGTGATCACCGGCCAGGTCGATGGTTATCCCGCCGTTGGAGCTCTCGCAGTGGATTCCCAGCGGCGAACGCCCGGCGTCGGCGCTGACCTCCAGGTCGCCGTTGGCGCTGTCCAACTCGATCCGGCCGGTGATGTCGCGGACGGTAAGATCGCCGTTGGCGGTGTCGGCGCTGAGCTCGGCCCCGCCATCGACCATGACTTCGCCGTTGGCGGCGTCGACCAGCAGACGGGCGTCGGCTGGGTAGCGCACCTGCAGGCTGACCGAGGTGAAAGAGAACAGGGCGTCGGCCTGGTAGCTGAGCAGCAGGCGGTCGTCGAGGCGCTCGAAGCGGACGTCGTCGACCCAGTCCTCCACGTTCAGGGGCTCATCGACCTTCCAGCCGACGGCCACGATGCGGACCTCGTCCTCGTCGGAGGCCGACAGGTCGATGTCGCCGCTCTCCCAGTCGATTTCGATCAGGCCGCCGGGGCTGTGCTCGAAGCTCTCCTCGTGGCGCAGCTCCTCGGCCACGTCCACGCCGCCGTCACCGCTCATGAGGCAGCCGGTGCAGACGAGGGCGAGGGCCAGGGCAGCCAGGGTCGGGAGGGGTGAAGGGGAGCGGTCGGTCATCGGTAACCTCGGGAAGGGGTGGCACTGGGTACGATACCGCTCAGTCGGCCGCGGTTTCACCGCGCGGAGCCGCGCGCCGGGGCGACGGGAAGAGCTCGACCTCCCGGGGCGCGGTGAGGCGAAAGGCGGTGATCGGCTCCTCGATGCCCTTGACGGTCCGTTCGAAACGCTCGATGGCCAGGCGCCGGCCCCGCTTGACCAGGAACTCCTGCACCCGGGGATCGGACTGCAGGTTCGCGCCGAAGACCACGTCGTTGCCCGCCGAGAGACGCTCGATGCGCGCGGTGCGGTTGACCGTGTTGCCGAAGAAGTCCAGCCGGTCGTTGAGGTTGACGGCGATGGCCGGGCCGCGGTCCATCCCGATGCGAATGATCACGTCGTCTTCGTTGAGCTTCTGCTGACGGTTGAACAGCGCCAGGTTGCCCTGGGCCGAAACGGCGCCCTTGAGGGCGTCCACGGGGTCGCGGAAGCTGGCCATCACCGAATCGCCGATGGTCTTGACCACGGCGCCGCGGTGCTCCTCGACCACGCGGAAGAGCACCTTGAAGTGGTCGCGCACCAGGTGGTAGGCCCGGGAGTCGCCCAGGCGCTCGTAGAGGCGGGTCGAGCCCCGGACGTCGGTGAACATCAACGAAACGTCGGTCACCTGCAGGCTTTCGTCAATGGGCAGCACCTCGTCGGGGAACATCTCGCGAAAAGCCTGGAGGGTGAAGAGCTCCACCGCCCGGGTGTCGGCTTCGTCGAGCTTGACCTTGCGCGGCGCTTCGGGCAGCTTGCCGGTCGCCATGGACTCGTTGAGCGAGAAGCTGATGGCCACGTTCTGGTCCAGCACGCTCTGGAAGTTGTTTTCGCAGAAACCGCAGTAGTGCTCCTCGCGGGTCTCGCCCAGGGAGTGCGAGGTGTCCATCCGCCCCTGGCAGGCCGGGCAGAAGTGCTCCCAGTGGAGGTTCAGGATGCCCGTCCGCACCGCCGCCACCAGCAGCTTGAGGAAGTGGTGCAGGTCGGCGCCCAGCTCTTCGGCGAGTTCGCTGGGCCGGATGCGGGTGAGCCGCTCGGGAGGAGCCCCCCGCAACCAGTCGCCGAACCAATCCACCCAGTCGACGTCGAGGCCCAGACCGCGCAGCTCGTCCAGGCGGTTCCGCAGGCGCGCTTCATCCAGCATGGTTCACTCCTTCAACCGGAATACCATCGTCTAGCTCCACAGCCGTATTATAGCTCATCGCGACGCCGGTGGTGACGGCTGACGAGATCCCGAGCCGCCGACGGCGGTTTGCTCCACCGGTCATCCCGCCGATCAGGTGGTTGCGCCAACCCGCCGTTCGCTCGCGGTGAACGGCTCACTTCCATTCGGGACCATCGCACGAGTCAGGACCGGCGGCGGCAACCGGGGAGAGCTCCCCTTGAAAGAACCTATGGCCAAGCCCATTAACAAGTACACGGCTGAATCACGTGGATAACAGACCCCTGATACGTGCCCGACGCTAGGCGTGGGCTCGCCAAGGCGACTGGTAGGCTAACGGGCCGGTCCAGGGGCGGATGCTATTCCCAGTCCAGCAGGCGACGCTCGCCCTCGATCCTTTGCAGCGGGGCGATGTCCTGGCTGACCTCGATCACGCCGCGGTAGGCCCCGGCGTCGTCGCGCAGGGCGAAGTAGCGGATGTGGACGTACTTCTCGTCCAGGTGGATGTAAAACTCGGCCTCGTCACGCTCGCCGGCCTTGAAGGCCGCGACGATCCGCTGGACCATCTCGACGCTCTTGGGCGGGTGGCAGTTCTGCACCTTGCGGCCGATGATGCCCGGCGAGCGGGCGAAGATGCGCTCGTCGGAGGCGCTGAAGTAGCGCACCTCGTCGTTCTCATCGACGAAGGTCACGTCGAAGGGCAGGTGGCGCAGCAGCAGGTCGAGCTGCTCCGTGGTCAGTTCTCCGGTGTTCAACTGGTGCATGCCGTCCTCTCGGTTGTCGACGGCCGGAGCCGTCGCTGGGGTTTCGAAGGCGACGGGGGCGTGCCAGGCGTAGCCTATCTCGGACCCGCCGGTGCGGACGGCCCGCCAGTCGTCATCGCTGAGGTTCTCCAGGGCCAGGGGGAGCAGGACAAGCTCCTCCTTCTCGACCATCCCGGCGGCCTTCTCGGCGTAGGCCCGGCCAGCGGTGACGATACACTCCGGCTCCCCGGCGTCCAGGGAGCGGCGGCACTCCTTGAACAGCTCGCGGACCTCGTCGTGGACGCCCCACATCACCTGGGTCGGCCCGCTCAGCCCGCGGCGCTCGAGGAAGGGGAAGAGCTGGTTCTCCTTGCGCTGGTAGTGCAGCTCGAGCTCGGCCAGCTCGTCGAAGAGTCCGCGCAGGTCCGTCGCGACCTCCTTGAGCGTCTTTCCCCCGTCCAGCTTGTCCAGCAGCGGGCGCAGCCGACCCAGGCGTAGTTCGAGCTGGCGGTTCTCGTTGATCAGGATGCGCGCCGGGTGTCCCGGCGGGAGTTCGGGGAGCCCCCCGCGCTCCAGGCCGCCGGAGAAGAGGCTCAGGTGGACGTCGCAGAGGCGCTGGACCTCGGCGGCGGGCAGACCCTCGTCGATCAGCTCGCGCTCGATGGCGCCCACCTCGGCGGCGCCGACCTTGTCCAGCAGGGCGCCGAACTCGCCCTTGAGCGCCTCCGGGCTCTCCCCGGCGTGCAGGCGGCGCAGGATCGCCTTGAGCTGCTCCTTGCGTCGTCCATGCTCTTTGGCGGTCGTATCGCGCATGAGTCCCTCCACGAGTAGGTGTCCGGCGAATCTGGCGGCGGAGACCGTTCTTGTTAACTCCCATTGGCAGGTGGCTTGGGAAGGATAATGAACCGCTTATAGTGTAACTCAGTGCCCGGCAGGATGCAATCGGAGCCTGGCAGGCGTAGGCGGCGTGTTTCCAACGACAGGGCTTTGCCTTCGCCCCCGCTGGGATGTACACTAACGGGTGGGCGCGCGTCGACCGGTGACGGCCGGTGAGGCCGCCCGGACAGGCTTGAGCGTATTCAGCAGTGACCCGGTCGCCGCGGCGCTCGCATCAAGCCGGTTGAACGAGGCGAACCGCAACGCCGCCGCAAGGCGGACACCCGTTCTCACGAGACGAGAAACAGATGACGAAACCAGACCAGCCCCAGAGCCTGATCATCGGCACCGCCGGGCACGTGGACCACGGCAAGAGCGCCCTGGTCCAGGCCCTGACCGGCACCGACCCCGACCGCCTGGCCGAGGAGCATCGCCGCGGCATCTCCATCCGTTTGGGCTTCGCCTTCCTGCCCACCCCGGAGGGCGAGCTGGCCATCGTCGACGTGCCCGGCCACGAGGGCCTGGTGCGCGAGATGGTCGCCGGAGCCACCGGCTTCGACGCCGTGCTCTTCGTGGTCGCCGCCGACGAGGGCCTGATGCCCCAGAGCCGTGAGCATCTGGAGATCCTCAACCTGCTGCTGCCCCGGCGCGAGTCGGCTCCGGGCGTGGTGGCGCTGACCAAGATCGACCTCGCCGAGGACACCGAGTGGCTGGAGCTGCTCGAGGAGGACCTGCGGGAGTCCTTGGCGGGGACGGTGCTCGAGGGGGCGCCGATCGTCCGCACCAGCGCGCGCGGGGGTGACGGCCTGGACGAGCTGCGCGAGCGCCTGCTCGAGACGGCGCGGAGCTGTCGCCGGGAGCGCGAGGAGGGACGGGCCTTCCGTCTGGCCGCCGACCGTGCCTTCACCGTCGAGGGCTTCGGCGACGTGGTCACCGGCACGGTGCGCCGGGGCGGGCTGGCCGTCGGCGCCGAGATCGAGCTCCAGCCCTCGGGGGGCAAGGGCCGGGTGCGCAATCTCCAGTTCCACGGTCGCGACGTGCCCCGGGTCTTCGCCGGGCAGCGGGCGGCGATCAACCTGGCCGGGCTGCCCAAGCGCGGGGTCAGACGCGGCGACGAGGTGACCGAGCCCGACTGCTTCGTCGCCTCGGAGCGCTGCGACGTCCGCCTGCGCTTGCTGCCCTCGACCAAGCCCCTGGCCGATCGCGTCGAACTCAAGCTCCACGTGGGCACTCAAGAAGAACTCTGCCGGGTGATCCTGCTCGAGGGCGGCAAGCTCAAGCCCGGCGCCGACGCTTTGGCCCAGCTCGAGCTGCGCCGTCCCCTGGTCTTCACCAAGGGCGACCGCTTCATCCTGCGCGTGCCCAGTCCGCCCAACACCGTCGCCGGCGGCGAGGTCATCGATCCCGCCGCCCAGCGCCACCGGCGTAGCCGCCGCAGCTACCGCGACGCCCTGGCCGAGCTCGAGGGCGTCGGCGCCGTGGGCTCGCTGCCGCTGTGGCTCAAGCACAGCCCCCTGCCGCGCAAGGACCTGACCACGCGGGAGCTCTGCCGGCGCACCGGTCTGCTGCCGTCCTTCGTCCGCGAGCGACTGGCCGACCTGGCCGAGGCCGGGGAGGTCGTCCGCCTCGGCTCCGATCGCTGGCTGCACCCCCGCTGGCAGAGCGACCTGGTCGACAAGCTCCGCGAGGCCCTGGATCGCTTCCTGCAAAAAAGCCCGCCCTACCAGCCCCTGGACCGTGGGCGGCTAAAGGCGCTGCTGCGGACCAAGAAGGTCGACGACAACGCCTTCCGCGAGGCCCTGGACGAGCTGGTCCGGCGGGGTCGCCTGGCTCCGCTGGGGGCCGAGTACGCCGTGCTGCCCCATGGCGCCTTGCCCACCGAGCAGGCCGTCCTGATCGACAGGCTGCGTGGTCTGCTGGCCGACGCCGACCCCGCCCTGTCCCTGGCCGAGACCGCCCAGAGCCTGGGGATGCGACTGGAGGGTTTGCTCGAGGCCGCCCGCTACCTGGTCGGCACCGCCGAGGCCGCCCTGCTGGGCGAGGTGCATCTCTGGCCCGTCGCCGCCTACAACGAGAAACTGGCCGCCGCCCTCGATCTGCTGCGCCGCAACGGCGGGCTGCGCACCGCCGACTTCAAGCAGGCCGCCGGGCTGTCGCGCAAGTACGCCGCCCAGTTTCTGGATCACCTCTACGAGCGCGGGGCCACCGAGCGCCAATCCGGGACCCACACCCTGATCGCTCCCGAGCGCGCCGAGCTGAAACCCCTGTGTAACCCCTTGCGAAAGGGCGAATAGTGTCTTATCCTTACCCTTCGCTAGGGAAGCTAGCAGGCGTCTGGTGAGCCTCGCGGACTTCAAATCCGTCGTGGGGTCCTAACCCGGTCCCAGGTGGGTTCGATTCCCACTAGCTTCCCCCAATACAAACTAACGGCCCCGCGGGGCCGTTTTTTTACGAAGGTGTCATAGAATGTGTTCGGACCAAACAGGGCGGATGAAGAGATATTCTCCAAGCGGCAAAGCGCGGCCCGGGTGTGCCGCGCTTTGATCCCGATATCGTCATGGAATCATATATGCTTGTTGTTGAGGTGCTTATGAGTCGAGGTATATCGGATGTGGATCACTTAACTGTCGCGGACCATCGTGTTACTGGATAACGTTCTGATACAAGCAGTCATTGGACTAGGGATCATCTAACCTGATCGGACCAATTGGGCGGCGTATCCCGCAGGTAGTCGAGACAGGTTTCGTCGTAGCGATGGCTGAATCTGAGCGGCCTTTCTCTGATAAAGAGCCTGTCGTTGCGGATGAAGCCGCCGTTGCAGGCTGATAGCCGTCGCTCGCCGTAGCCCCGGCAGCTATCGAGGTTGTTGATACGCGCCTCGCCATTGGCCAGGGCCTTGTCGCGGTTGATGCGTTTGTGGCGTATCACTATGAATAACAGCCTGTTATCGGCCTTCCAGCCGTCGGTGTTGACGATCTATTCAACCTTATGATTTCCAGCGCGGCGGGGCCGTGCTCCCATTTGGATTCGGTCTGTATATTTCTTGCCGATTCTCATACATTTATACTAGCCATCGGCCAACTTATAGTTGTTCTTAGGGGTAATCACCAGAAACTGAACCAAGTATTAGCAATTGGTATTAGCAATTTGTATTGGCAATTGCTATTAGCAACTGGTGAAAGACGCCCTGAGGCGAGGGGCTGGTAACCGCCCGCGGCGTGTGGTCAACCAGCGAAGTCGGACAACGGTCTAAGCTGCTAAAGCGAGCAATGGAGCGTCATTAGCAGGTTCTTACTCACAGCCTGGTTGGTTACTGATGCGGAACCAACAGCCTTCGGCTTTCGGGGGAACTCAATGGAAGCCCAGGTATATCACCACCAAGCAGAGGGATGACAATGGCGACGTGTGTGAGCTATAAAACAACCAATAACAGTCTATTTGCCGGATGAGTCGTTTCAGGTGCGAGTGATAATCCCTAATATCATGGTTACATTTTGGGCAACTGATGTACCGGTCGGTTGCTTGTTTTCCGCCACATTTTGGGTTCCTTCTTGTGACAGAGCATCACAGCCCATCCCGTATGTTAACAGCGCGTTACATACATGCATCG
>CAZOOP010000023.1:0-56447 GCA_964581465.1 uncultured bacterium | reverse complement strand
CACTACACATCAAGCTAATAGCGATACGTACCTGTTCAGGCATGTGTGATAATCCTTTAATAATTATCGCCGACTATCTGACAAGGTCGCAGCAAGTAAGCAGGCATGCGGGCGTCCATCTGAGTCTTGAGCTCAGCGAGTCTAGGGGGCGGGTCAAACGGAAGACGGGCCACTGACGGATCAGGCACTCTTCCGTCAAGCCGCCATCGCGCGTTGAGGTTATCGCCGTAAGGGCTTACCGGCACACCCGGTCCTCTTGCAAAACACGTGGTAAAGGTTGCCCAGCTCCCCGGTGAGCTCGGTCTCGGGATCGATCAGTCCGCCGCGTTCGTCGTGAACGCCGCACACGCCGAGGCCGCCCGCGACGGCCAGGGCGTGGAGCTCGTCGGACAGCCAGAGGCGCAGCTCGTGGCGTTCCTGGATAACCAGAGTGCGGCCGTTGTCGTCGATCTCCAACCGGCAGTGCTCCCGGCTCAGACGCCGGTCATGGTCCTGCTCGACGACGCGCCAACTCGTCCGCACCCGGACGCCGTCGCGGGCGGAACTCCAGACACCGGGCTCGCCGGGGAGCTCGCGATAGGCGCAGGATGCCTGGACAACGTAGACGCCGCCGGGACGCAGCGCCGCGGCGGTGCCGCGGAAGTGCTCGACGATCTCCGTATCGGCGGTGAGGTAGCCCAGGCTGTTGATGACGTTGTAGGCGGCGTCGAACTCCCGATCGGCGTCGTAGTCGGTCATCCCGGCCCGCTGGACCTCGAGGCCAGGATGGGAGCCGCCGTCGGAGCGCTCGGCCGCGTAGGCGGCCATCGCCGGGTTGGCGTCATAACCCAGCACCCTGTAACCCCGTTCGGCGAAGGCTCGCAGCAGGCGACCGGAACCGCAAGCCGGCTCGAGCAGACGATTTACCTCACCGACTGCGTAGCGCGCGAAGAGGTCCTCGAGAATCCGTACCTCGCCGGCGGGGTCCCAACCGAAAGCAATGTCGTAGTAGCGGGGGGCGTTGTAGAGAGAGCAGTCCATATGTTTTTTCAAGGGTGGTTCGCTTAAAGCATCCGCCATCCAGGCGGACCGCTTCTCCCGGGTTGGACCGTCGATAGTGGCCGCGCCCTTTGCCGGGTTTGCAGCGCGACGACCCTCGCCCTAGGCGGCGTTGGCACGTTTCTTGCGGAAGGGAGCGGGCATTTGTCGGACCTGCGCGCGACGGCGCAAGAAACGTGCCAACGCCGGGCGGTCGTTTGCCGATAAGCGTCAGAGCGAGGAGGATTCCGGCAAAGGGCGCGAAGGGCTCACCGCGTCGGAGGGGCGGCGTCGGGGATCACATCCCAACTGCGCAGCAGCACCGTCGAGGAGGCGCATTCCAGCAGGACGAAGGCGTATGCTCCCCGCATCAGGGTGAGGGGGTCGAAGCCCTCGGGGTCGAGTTCGGTCTCCTGGTCGGTCTCCTCGAAGAAGCCCACGGCGGCGATGTCGCGGCCGTAGAAGGAGTCCTCGTGAGCGGCGCCCAGCAGGTAATCGTAGGCGTCCAGGGGCTGGGGATGGTCGCGCATGGCGTCGGCGGCGGTGATCATCCAGGTGAGCACGTCGGTGTCGTCGTAGTCGCCCAGGGGTTGGTCGAACTCGAGCTCGTAGTCCTCCAGAGGCAGCGGGGCGGCCAAGCCGTCATAGTCGACGACGACGGCGAGGGGTTCGGGCTGCCCGGCGGCGGTATAAGCGAGGCCCCAAAGGGGTTCGTCGGCCTCCTCGCCGAGTTCGCCGTGGCCGTCGAGCCAGAGACCGACGACGGCGGCGACGGCGTTATCCGGGTCCCAGAGCTCGGCCAGCGGGTCGGCCAGGTCGCGCGCCCACAGGTAGCTCTTCCCCGAACCGCCGCCCTCGACGGGGCTGGTGGAGCAGCCGCCGAGGAGGACACAACAGATAAGCGAAACGGCTGGCAAGTAGCGGCATGGGATTCTCACGCTGCGCTCCGGTTGGCTTGAGGGTTGTCATTTGAATATAAGCCTAGCTTAAAAGATGGTTCCCGGCTAGTCCAGATCGTAGCGTTTGCGCTTTTCCAAGAGCGTCTTGCGGTTGATGCCCAAGATCTCGGCGGTTTTGGTCTTGTAGCCGTCGGTCTTGGCCAGCACGGCCTGGATGTACTCCTTTTCGAGTTCCTCGAGGGAGAGGTCCTTGGCCACGGCCTGGGCCAGGAAGCTGCCCTCGGCGGCGGTGACGTTGTCGGGCAGGTCCTCGAGGCGCACATGGACCTCTTCGCCATCGGAAAGGACCACCAGGCGTTCGATCAGGTTCTCCAGCTCGCGGACGTTGCCCGGCCAGTCGTAGCGGATCAGGGCATCGGCGGCTTCGCTCTCGATGCCGCCGTAGGCGCGGTTGTAACGCCGGCAGGTCGACTCGAGTAGTGTGCGGGCCAGCAGCAGCACGTCGCCCTCGCGCTCGCGCAGCGGCGGCAGGACGATGGGCACGACGTTGAGGCGGTAGAAGAGGTCGCGGCGGAAGTCGCCGTTTTCGATGGCTTTCTCGAGGTCGGTGTTGGTGGCGGCGAGCAGACGGACGTCGACCTCGCGGGTCTGGTTCTCGCCCAGGCGTTCGAAGCGGCGTTCCTGGATCAGCCGCAGCACCTTGGCCTGCAGCGGTGAGGTCAGCTCCGATATCTCGTCGAGGAAGAGGGTTCCGCCCGCGGAGTTCTCGACGCGGCCGGGCTTGTCGCGGTTTGCGCCGGTGAAGGCTCCCTTCTTGTAGCCGAAGAGCTCGCTCTCCAACAGGCCCTCGGGCAGGGCCGTACAGTCGATTTTGACGAAAGGTCCTTTGCGGCGGGGTGAGTTGTAGTGCAGGGCGCGGGCGACCAGGTCCTTGCCGGTGCCGTTCTCGCCGCGGATCAGCACGGTGACGTCGGAGGGAGCCACCTTGGCGATGATCTGGTAGACCTTCTTCATCGCCCGGGAGTTGCCGATGATCTTGTCGTAGGAGTAGCGGTCGGCCAGCTCGCCGCGCAGCTCCCGGTTTTCGGTCACCAGGCGGCGTTTCTCCAAGGCGCGCTCGATCTGCAGGATCACCTCGCTGCGGGCGATGGGCTTGGTCAGATAGTCCTCGGCGCCGTGACGCATCGCCTCGACGGCGGTTTCGATGGTCCCCTGGCCGGTCATGACCAGGATGGGCAGGTCCGGGTCGACGGCCTTGGCCCGTTTGAGGAAGTCCAGGCCACCCATCCCCGGCATCACCAGATCGGTGAAGACCACGGCGACATCGCCGGCCTCGACGCGCGCCAGGCCGTCGGCGGCGGCGGAGGCCGTCTCGACCTGGTAGCCGGCCTTTTTGATGATAGCCTTGAGCAGGGCCAGGGTGGGTTCGTGATCATCGACGACGAGGATTTTCATGGCTTCATCCCCCGTGGGTGGACGCTGATAACAGGCAGGGTCGTCCATATATGTAACGCTTGTTACATATGGTAGCACATGGGGCCATATGTGGCAAGGCCGTCCACCTTGTCCGCCCGGCCTTCGTCGAACCCCTTCATGCCGCTTTCGGAGCGCCGGATTGCTCCTGCGTGAGGCGTTGGCACATTTCTTGCAGCGGAGCGGGAGAGGTCCCAGCCCAAAACGACCGCAGTCGATCGCAAGAAATGTGCCAACGCCGGGCCGAGGCGGCGGGTATCGGTCGCGCCGGGGTTCGGCGAAGGCCGGAGATGACGCCCCGGGTTTTTGGCAAGCTGACAGCGGGTCGGACAACCGTGCGACAGGTCCTCGGTCGCTCTTTGGGTAGTTGTGTGACGCCGGCTCCGTTGCGCCGTTGTGACACCGGGATAAGCGTCGGGACCCCGCGGGGTCCCGTTGTTTGATCGTGTGTTGGTGGCGGTGTTACTTGATCTCGTATCGCCAACCGAAGGGATCGTCGACCTTGGCGGTCTGGATGCCGGTGAGCTGATCGTAGAGTTTGACCCAGCGCTCGTCGAAGGGGAACTCCCAGCTCCGTCCGCTCTTGGGATCGGTGATGCCCTTGATCCAGGTCAGCACGGCGGCGGTGCCGCAGCAGGCGGCGGCGTCGAAGTCATCGAGTTCGTCGAGGTTAATCAGGCGTTCCTCGGTTTTCCAGCCGTAGACCTTCTCGGCGATCTCGAGCAGCGACAGCCGGGTGATCGAGCGCAGGATGCTCGGCGATTCCACGGTGACCAGGGTGTCGTTCTTGAAGCCGAGGAAGTTGGCGGCGCCGATCTCTTCGATGTTCTTGTGCTCGGCCGGGTCCATGAAGATGGCTCCGGCGAAGCCCTCGCCCCGGGCCTCCAGGGTGGGTAGGAAGCTGCCGGCGTAGTTGCCGCCGGCCTTGACGTGGCCGGTGCCGTGGGGGGCGGCGCGGTCGTACTTGCTGACCATGAAACTCTTGCCCTGGTCGGGGCCGAAGCCGCCGGGGAAGTAGGGACCCACCGGGGTGACATAAATACGGAAGATGTAATTGCGGGCGGGCTTGACGCCGACATTGTCGTCGATGCCCAGCCAGAAGGGGCGCACGTAGAGGGCGGCTCCGGAGCCGTGGGGCGGGACGAAGGGCAGGTTGGCCAGGGTGACCTCTTCGACGCCGCGGATGAAAAGCTCCTCGGGGATCTCGGCGCCGCAGAGATAGCGGGCGCCCTCGTTGATCCGCCGGGCGTTGTCGCGGGGGCGGAAGGCGTAGATCTTGCCGTCTGCGCCGGTCTGGACCTTCATCCCCTCGAAGAGCTGCTGGCCGTAATGGACGCACTGGCTGCCCTCGGGCAGGTGGAGCTGGTTGTCTTCGAGCAGGCCGCGGACCCGCCAGACGCCGAACTCGTAGACGGCCTCGAAGCGGTAGGGGCAGCGGGTATAGTCGAAGCCCAGGTGGGGGAAATCCAGATTCGCTTTGGTTTGGTCGCCGTTGAAGTAGTACAGCGGTTTATCCATCCCCGACTCCTCCTTGATGGCGGACAGTCGATCGCGGACGCCCTCGACGGGCTGACCGGCCGGTTGATTGATTGTGAACTCTCAAGGAGGATGATAGAACATGGAAGCGGGTCAGGCAAGGGGAGATTTGCCCCGGGAGGCTGGGTCGGGGGGATTTGCCGACGCTTGTTGGCTGTTTGTTGAGGTATTCGGGCCGTGAACGACACCCGGCTCGGTGGTGGAAAAAATTGGTATCATCACAAGAAACCGGACCAATATCTGTAGCGATTGCGAGCTGCTAGTTAGAGTTGCTCATCAAGCTTGTTTTGATTATGACGCCATCTTGTTCGGGCATCCATTTGAGACAAGGGCTGATACACGCAATAGTTCGCATTTGGCTTGTTCTCCAGCGGCCACTGTTTCAAGGCTGTCCGGTGGGACAGACAGTTTGCCGGATTCCCACGGCACTTGGCGCAGATTAGTGGATTTTTTCCAGAAATGGACTTACGGGAAATGACAGCGGGTTGAGCTTTGAAGCACTTAATGACAAGCTATTAGCAAATGGCATTACAAATGATCCCGGACCAAACAAATCCAAGTCGAAATACCGATCCGCCCCGAAAGAGCTGCTGATACGAGGCTATGCCGAATGATGTTTGGCCAGCCAACTCAACCTTCGGCGCCTACTAGTTATATATATATGTTAATAGGTCACTTAGGATCGGCGCATCGTCATCGAAGCTCATTGCGCCAAGCAGTTGATAAAAGAGCGACGTGACCTCGCTACGGGCATCTTGGGAATGTGGAAACCCACGTACCCGCCACAAGCAGTTCGCTCGATGTGCACGTCTGATTACCTGCTGGCTGCATATAACAGAACGTTATTTAGTGACACCATGGTTGGTGGCATTTAAGTGATCCCTAGCAAATTATACCGGTCCGGATGCGAGTGGTAATCCCTTCACCATTTCTAACAACTTTGTTGATCACCTGCTTTATTATAGTATCTGAAGATCATCAAACATGTTATCAGCAGGTTACAATCACGATTCGGTCTGGACTGAGTAAACGATCCCAATAGAAAACATACCCCACCCTGCGAAGCCGGAGGTGGTTGATCGCGGATAATCCCCCCGGTCAGATCATATTTGGTCTCGGCGCGCCTTTTTGATATAATCGACGTTGAATGACCGACCGCTGCTATGTCAGTTCGCCCCGCCAACGCGCGGTTCGGAATCGAGGCCGGAGGATGCCGACAGCCCCGCATAAAACGGCTTCGCGTCGGGGCTGCGGAGCGGCCGTCGTCGCCGGATTGCTCGGCGCCATGCTGGTGGTCGTATTGGTCATGATGCAACAGGAGCGCCTGATCGGCGAGATGGTCAAGGCCAGCTTCTGTTCCACCCTGGAGCGCGCCGTCTACGAGCGCCCCGCCGACGCCGCGGTGCTGCGACTGACCATCCTGGGCCTGCCCCGGGAGGCGGCAACCGAGAACGAGACCCTCGTCGCCGAGTTGGCCGGTCGGATCGACACCGCCGTAGCCGACGGTTACCTTTCCGCCACCGAGGCCGACGGCCTCTACGCGGACCTGAGCCCGCTCCGCTGAGCGGTTTCGACGCCGGATTCTACGTAGGCCTACCTGACGTGAGGGGCGTTGCTACTTCAGGTGCGATGAGCCCTGGAGCAATCATGGGATCATCATTGATTCAGTGGTTCATTCAGCGGTAGGGTTCCGCGGGTTTTTGGAGGCAGAAGTGCTAAACTCCCCGCCCGCCAAACCGCGCGGGATTCCTCCTGACCGTCCCGAACCGTCCCGAACCGTCCCGAACCGTTAGGGAACCATGCCAGGGGCGGCCAAGATCAGCCGGAGCTTAGCCAAGACTGACTGATAGTAGCGGTTTTGGAAAAGGCTTGACATTTTGAGGCTCCGCAAGTACCATGAACCTACTTAATGATGTAGACGGGCTCAGGCCTCCACTATATCATTGAGATCAAAGGGGCTAAGCGCCTATCCGACGATCTCTTGGTCGGCGATATAAACTTGCGTCCGACCCTTCTAGCGAACCTAACCTATCACCTGTAAACCGAACACGAAACCGGAGGTGGTGTTAAGAATGCGGAACTCGACCCTACGGTTGCTGGTTCTCGCCTTCGCGTCTCTCCTCCTGGCCATCGTCCCCTTCATTACCAGTTGTGGTTACTCCGATGAGGAGTTGAAGGAATATGACGATGCCGAGAAGGAGGCTACGGCCGCCGAGGCCAACCTCGATGACGAGAAGGACGAGTTCGAGGGCTACGATCAGAAGATCGCTAGCGCTGAGAGCGAGCTCGAGAACCTGCGCAGCCAGCTGGAGCAGGCCCGCGCCAAGTACGAAGATCCCGATCCCGATTGGGACACCGAGAAGCGCGAGCAGATCGGTCAGGCCATCAGTGACGCCGAGGCCAAGATTCAGCAGCTTGAGCGCGAGATCCAGGCCATGAAGAATAAGTACGAAAACTACAAGGCCGAGGTCGAAGCTGAGAGCTAGACTCATCCCAACATCCGACAACAACCTAAGTCCCATAAGGGGAAGGGGGCGGAATAAGATTATGAAAAAGCTTTTCCCGATCCTCCTGATACTCCTCTTCGCGATTCCCGCTGTTGCCCAGGAAGAAGTTGAGCTGACCGATCCCGAGCGTGAGCAGATCGAAGGCAAGCTCGAGAACGACATGAACAATCCTGAGCACGAAGGTTGGGAGCGCGAGGATCTGGTAGAGTACTACCGGACCAAGGCCGAGGAAGATAACGCCGAGGCCCAGGATATCAGTGATAAGAACGAAGATCTCGCCAACGACATGGGTGATATCGACGGCATGATCGCCGACATCAACTCCCTCATCCGCGATGCCAACAACGACCTGCGGCCGCTGCCCGAACCGACTTACGACACCTACGTCGTCGTCGAGGGTGACTGCCTCTGGATGATCGCGGAGTACCACTGGGGCGGCCCCGATTCTTACAAGTGGCCCGCCATCTACGATATCAACACCGACCTCATCAAGGATCCGGATATGATCTATCCGGGTTGGGAGCTTAACATCCCCCGGGAAGAGCCCACCATGTAGGTTCTCTCCCCGTAGTCGGTGCAACGATCGATACGGCAGTACATAAGCGATACGAGAAAGGGCCCTCGCGGGTCCTTTCTTTTTGGTTGTTTGGGGGTTATCACCTGAAAATGAACCAAGATTAAACCAAGATTAAAAAGACAATGAGCGTTATTTAGAGCGGAAGTGCTGACAGCTACCCCACGAATGGCTCCAGCACGATAAGCCAAAAGGCTTTTATATTTGATAAAGTCACTAATTGAAAGCATATAGTCTCCTAAACAGTGAAGTCCGAGATGCAAGTCAGGAGTCACGACTACCCGACTCGCAGCGTTCTCTTGAGGCGCGTCTGTTTTTTGCCACAAGGCAACACTCGGACAGTGACGGCTTGTACGGCTATAAGACGCTTAATAACAGTTGAATAAAATACATGCCTGATTAGTGCTTATTATAAACTAAACAGCATATATAAAGATAGTGCTGGCAAGTAAGATGAACAAGCAAAATAACTACAAGATTAACATGGAGCAGTTAAGTGGGGGCGGTGATGATCCGGTAAGCCGCTCCTAATCGGGCCGATTCGGTTCGCACGGCTCCATCATGCTTTCGGCAATGAACATAGCGGTAGCGAGTCCGGTCAAACGTCGTAAAGCACAGATGATATCTACGCAATTTCTACGTGGGTGGGCTTTAAAACAGCCCCAACTTACAGCGGTTTTACTGTAAGGCTGTGATTGGAAACCCGACTCAGTTGCAGTCAACAAAGGACGGGGTGGATTGTTACCTGAGAAGACCCAATACAAAAAGCCGCCCCCGAAGGGGGGCGGTGGTGGGCGATACTGGATTTGAACCAGTGACCCCTTGCATGTCAAGCAAGTACTCTAACCAACTGAGCTAATCGCCCGGCGCTGTCGGCGGGGTGCGCCGACGACGGACGTAAATAGTAGACCGAAGCGGTGGTTTTGTCAAGACGGAAGGGCCGAAGGTGCCAAGGAAACTGCCAAGGAAACTGCCAACGGAACAAGGGCGGCCGCGGCCGCGTATCATCATATCAGAAGAGGCTCGCAGGAGAAGCCGCCTTGACGCATCCGCGCCGCGCTGATAACATCGCCCCTACTCGCCCCACCCAACGGTGTCGCCGACATTCGACGCCATACCACCACCAAACAGGACGGGTACCTCGCCGATGAAACCCCTAACCGATTCCAAGCTGCGCCTGTGCGCCGTGAGCTTGATGATGCTGCCGACGCTGCTCCACGGCGCCCCGCTGCTCCAAGCCGGACCCGCGGCCGCCGATGAACCCTACGTGCTGATCGTCGCCGACGAGGTGGATGGTGTCGACGTGCCCCAGTACTTCCACTCGATCTACGAGAACGTGCTCAACGCGCTGGGGGTCGACTACAATCTCTGGGACCACAACGACAACGGCGAGCCTGCGGCCGACGACCTGGCGCCCTACGACGTGGTGATCTGGGTGACGGGCAACTCCTGCGGCTACCCGGCCGACAATCCGATCTACGGCCACCAGGCGATCAGCCTCGACGAGGAAGCCGTCCTGCGCCAATGGCTCGAGACGCCCGCGGCGCGCGGTCTGGTGCTGTCGGGCATCTGGATCGGCTACAACTGCGTGGCCGACGAAAGCCAGGACGAGCAGCTCGCCAGCCGGTTCTTCGATTACTCGATGGGTCTGGACTATCCCGACGAGAACTTCACCGACTGGATCGAGGTCGACGACGACTGGACACTGTCCTCGGCCGGGGGCGAGCTCAACCTGGACAATCAGCCCCTCGAGTGGGCCAGTGTCGAGAACTACCCGGACCAGCTCGGCACGAGTATCGGCACCGTCGAGGCCTACTGGACCGATCCCGACGAAGACGACCACAACGCCGCGATCATCTCCTATCAGGGTTCGAGCTGGCGCAGCGTCTTCATGGCCTGCCCATTGGAGTCCATCGACGGCGCCCAGAACCGCAACGACGTCATGAGCGCCATCCTCGATTGGTTCACCGAGGGTCCCGCCGCCCTCGTCGAGGCAAGCTGGGGGCAAATCAAGGCGTTGGAGTAAGGATGCCGCCGCTCTATACAATCGGCTATCAGGGACGCAGCCTGGATGATTTCCTGGCGCTGTTGGAGCGCGAGGAGATCACCTGCGTCGTGGACGTGCGCAAGAACGCGATCTCGCGCAAGCCGGGGTTTTCCAAGGCTAAACTGCGTCAAGAACTCGCCGCGAGGGGTATTGACTACCTCCACCTGCCGACGATGGGCATCGAAAGCACCCGGCGCCGGGAAGTGAAAACAACCGCCGATTACGAAAGGCTCCTGGGATACTACACGGACGTGCTGCTGCCCGAACTCGACGAGGAGCTGGAGCGGCTGCGGGAACCGATCGCAAACATGAACACCGCTTTATTGTGCTACGAGGCCGACCCACGCATCTGCCACCGGCGGATCATCGCCGAGGAGCTCGAGCGCAGGTTCAATCTACGGCCGCTGCATCTACCGCGATAGAATCCAATATGAACCTTGTTCATCGTTCAAGCCTCTTACCGCAACACTTCCGCAGCAATGAAGCACTTGTCTAAACATATATAAATAATTTATCATTTCTTGTTTCCCTCAATACATCTATCTGCATTTGAAAATAAAAGCGGTAATAGCCGTACATATCACCAGTTTGCAATAAGCTCGATCCAATCCAGGTAGGCTCGTAGTTCCCATTCTTGCTTGCCAACGCCGACGCGCGGGGCTGCAAGTAAACCACGCCTGCCTACCGGATACGATTGAACACTACGATGGGTAAACGGAGTGATAGCGATGTTGGACGACGACCTGGACCTTAAACTGCGCAAGTGGAAGATCGCCGCGATCGCCCTGACCGTGATCGTCCTCGGTTTGGGCACCCTACTGACGATCATGTACCTCAACGGCTCCGGCGGTGAATCCGGCGCCGAACCCTCTCCCGGATTGAGCATCTCCGAGGAAGACCTGGCCAAGCTCTCCGACACCAACAAGGCCTTCGTGGCCGTCTCGGAGTACGTCGGTCCCTCGGTGGTGCAGATCCGCACCCTGACCCGGGTGCAGACCGCCGACTTCTTCGACTTCGGCCCCTTCGGCGATGACTTCTTCGAGGACTTCTTCGGCCCCGACGCCTTCGGCGGCGGTGAGCAGTGGAGCGAAGCCGGCGGCTCCGGGGTCATCGTTTCCGAGGACGGCTACATCCTGACCAACAATCACGTCGTCGAGGGAGCCCGCGAGATCACCGTGGCCCTGACCGACGGCCGGGAGTACGACGCCGAGGTCGTCGGGGTGGACCCGGGCACCGACCTGTCCGTGATCCGCATCGATCCCGACGGCGACCAGCTTCCCGTGGCCGAACTCGGCGACTCCGACGAGATCCGCGTCGGCGATTGGGTGGTCGCCCTGGGCAGCCCCTTCGGCCTGGAGAACACGGTCACCGCCGGGATCATCAGCGCCAAGGGTCGCAGCGCCCTCAACATCCTCGACTACGAGGACTTCATCCAGACCGACGCGGCCATCAACCCGGGCAACTCCGGCGGCGCCCTGGTCAACCTCCAGGGCGAAGTCGTCGGCATCAACACCGCCATCTACTCCACCTCGGGCGGCTACATGGGCATCGGCCTGGCCATCCCCATCAACCTGGCCCGCACCGTGATGGATCAGCTCATCGAGACCGGCGAGGTGACCCGGGGCTGGCTGGGCGTCTACATCCAGGACGTCAACCAGGACCTGGCCCGGGCTCTCGAACTGCCCGACGACACCCGTGGCGCCCTCATCGGCGAGGTCATGCCCGACACCCCGGCCGAGGATGCCGGCCTGCGCGCAGGCGATGTGGTGGTCGCCATGAACGGCGAGGCGATCAACGGCTCCGCCGAGCTACGCAACAAGGTCGCCCGACTCAAGCCCGGCGAGGTCGTAGAGTTCGATATCGTCCGTGACGGCGACACCAAAACCATCGCGGTCACCATCGGCGAGCGTCCCGTCGAGGAGGGTCTGGTTCCCAGCCGCGGCAAGACCCCGGGCGCCGGGATGAAGAGCGAGGCGCTGGGCGTCGAAGTCGGCGACCTGACCCTCGACATCGCCGCTGAACTGGGATACGAGGGCTCCGGCGGTGTGGTGGTCACCGGTGTGGACAGCGGCTCAGACGCCTACCGGGCCGGATTGCGCGCGGGGATGATCATCGTCGAGGTCGACCGTACCCCCGTAGACGACCCCGCCGAGTTCACCGCCCTGGTCGAGGAATCCGAAGATCCCGTGCTGCTCTACGTCTGGAGCCAGGGAGTTATGACCTATCTGGCTATCGAAAAGGACTAGCTCAAACCGCCGGACAAGCCACCCGGGTCGGCGCCCTAAGGCGCCGACCCTTTCGAATACCGCGACCTTCGCCAAACCGCCCTCGAGCCGGACCAACCCGCAGTAAACCGCCGACGGAGGCGTTGGCACGTTTCTTGCGGAGTGCTGGGTAGCTTCGACCGGGAGGCCGCCCCGCTTTGTTGCAAGAAACGTGCCAACGCCGGCCTGGGCGGCGCGATCATCCGTAAACAGGTTTGGCGAAGGTCGCCACGGCTGTTGAACAGACAGCTTGGCGTGAGTAACGATTTGGGCTAAACTGGACTCGGACCTGAACCGGAGGAATCGATGAGTCGCGAGCGGCGCGGCTTTTACGCGGTGGTGGCGCTATTGGCGCTACTCCTGGGCGGCGGAAGCCTGCTGGCCGCGGGCTCTTCGACGCCCACGTGGCGCGACGACATCAAGCCCCTGCTCAGCAAACGCTGCCTGAGCTGCCACGGCGAGGTTTCGACGATGGGCTGCCGGGTGCTGGAGCGCTACCGGGATGTCTGCGACGGCGAGGAGCCGTCGGCCCGGGCCGGCGATCTCTCAAGTCCGCTGCTGCGTGTGCTGGTCGAGGAACGGGCCGCCGATGAAGATGGACTAGATCACCGCCTGCTGGTCGACGATGATCAGGCGGCTTTGATCGAGGCTTGGATCCAGGCCGGCTGTCCCCGGGATTGAGACCGTAGGGGTTTTCTACGGAAGCGTTTTCTTGTACGGCCTTCAGCAATTCAGTACGGTGGTGGACGAGCTCGTTATAGGTAAAGCAGGGTACGGAGACCTCGGGCATTGTTAGCTCTACAAGTCAAGGGACAGCTTTGTCGGCATTCCTGTAAGGCGGGGTCTACGACCCCGCCGTTTGCCGATCAATGCAACACAGGATGCGAGTATCGCCGGGGCCTTTGTGCAGGCTGCTTCGCCGGAGGTGGAGTGAAAACAAGCTGGTAACTCAACAACCACATAGCATCCATTCATTGGTGATGGAAGGGGCCGACCATTCTGGTCGGCCCCTTTTTCATTTGATGGCTTATCGGCTGGTTCTCCGCTCAGCCCTCGCGGACGACGGCCTGGGCGGCGGCCAGCCGGGCGATGGGCACCCGGTAGGGGCTGCACGAGACGTAATTCAGGCCGGTGCGGTGGCAGAACTCGACGGAGCTGGGCTCGCCACCGTGCTCGCCGCAGATACCGACTTTGAGGTTGGGGTTGGTTTTGCGGCCCTTCTCGACGGCCCACTCGACCAGCAGGCCCACCCCCTCCTGATCGAGAACCTGGAAGGGGTCTACGGGGAGAATATTCTGCTCGACGTACTCGGGCAGGAACTTGCCCGAGTCGTCCCGGGAGAGACCGAAGGTCGTCTGGGTCAGGTCGTTGGTGCCGAAGGAGAAGAACTGGGCGGTCTCGGCGACCTTGTCGGCGGTCAGCGCGGCGCGGGGCAGCTCGATCATCGTGCCGACCAGATAGTCGACCTCGAGGCCCTGCTCTTCGAAGACATCGGCGGCGGTTTTCTTGACCACCTCGACCTGGTTGTCCAGCTCTGCCTTGGTGGAGATCAGCGGGATCATCACCTCGGGTCGGGCCTCGACGCCGTCCTTCTTGCACTGGCAGGCGGCCTCGAAGATTGCCCGGACCTGCATCGCGGTGATCTCGGGGTAAGCGATGCCCAGGCGGCAGCCGCGGTGACCCAGCATCGGGTTGGTCTCGGCCAGTTGGCGGATGCGGTTGATGATCCGCTCGACGTCGACCCCCAGGGCCTGGGCCAGTTCGCGCTGTTCTTTCTCGTCGTGAGGCAGGAACTCGTGCAACGGGGGGTCCAGGGCGCGGATAGTAACGGGAAGTCCCTTCATGGCCTTGAAGATGCCGATGAAGTCCTCGCGCTGGTAGGGCAAGAGCTTCTCCAGGGCTTTGCGGCGGCCCTCGGTGTCATCGGCGATGATCATCTGGCGCATGGCCAGGATGCGCTCGTCGCCGAAGAACATGTGTTCGGTGCGGCAGAGGCCGATACCCTCGGCGCCGAAACCACGGGCGACCTCGGCGTCGTGGGGGGTGTCGGCGTTGGTGCGCACGCCGAGGTGGCGGACCTCGTCGGCCCAGCCCATGAAGGTGCCGAAGTCTCCTGTCAGCTCGGGATCTACGGTGGTCACGCGCCCGGCGTAGACCCGACCCGTCGAGCCGTCGATGCTGATCCAGTCGCCCTCGTTGATGGTGATCCCGGCGACGTCGAAGGATTTCTTCTGGTAGTTTATCTCCAGCTCGCCGCAGCCGGAGACGCAGCACTTGCCCATCCCCCGGGCCACCACGGCGGCGTGGGAGGTCATCCCGCCCCGGGCGGTGAGGATGCCCACAGCGGAGTTCATCCCATCGATATCCTCGGGGCTGGTCTCCAGACGGACCAGGATGACCTTCTCGTCCTTCTCGGTCCAGGCCACGGCGTCCTCGGCGTTGAAGACCACCTTGCCCGTGGCCGCTCCCGGCGAGGCGGGCAGCCCCTTGGCCAGCAGCTTGGCCTCGGCCAGGGCTGCTTGCTCGAAGACCGGGTGGAGCAGGTCGTCCAGGCGGCGGGGGTCGACGCGCAACAGGGCCGTGGGCCGGTCGATCAGCCCCTCGCCGGCCATGTCCACGGCGATCTTGACCGCGGCGGCGCTGGTGCGCTTGCCGGTGCGGGTCTGCAGGAGCCAGAGCTTGCCCTGCTGGATGGTGAACTCGATATCCTGCATATCCTTGTAGTGTTCTTCCAGCTTGATCCGTATCGCATCGAGCTCGGCGAAGACCTCGGGCATCAGTTCCTCGAGGGAGGGGTACTCTGCGGCGCGGACCGCCTCGTCGATCTCCTGGCTCTCGGCCCACTGGAGGCTGCCGGCTTTGGTCAACTGCTGCGGGGTGCGGATGCCGGCGACGACGTCCTCGCCCTGGGCGTTGAGGAGGAACTCACCGTAGAAGAACTCGTGTTCACCGGTGGCCGGGTCCCGGGTGAAGGCCACGCCGGTGGCCGAGTCGTCGCCCATGTTGCCGAAGACCATGGCCTGGACGTTGACCGCCGTGCCCCAGGCGTGGGGGATGCCGTTGATCCGGCGGTAGACGATGGCCCTTGGGTTGTTCCAGGAGCCGAAGACGGCAGTGATGGCCTCCCAGAGCTGCTTGCGGGGGTCCTGGGGAAAGTCCTCGCCCAGTTCATCCTTATAGATGGCCTTGTTGCGCTCTGTGAGGCGCTGGAGGTCGGCGGCGTCCAGCTCGGTGTCCAGTTTGACGCCCTTGTCCCGCTTGATCTCCTCCATGGCCTCCTCGAAGAGGCCGCGATCGACACCCTTGACGACGTTGGAGAACATCTCGATGAAGCGACGGTAGGAGTCCCAGCCCAGACGCTCGTTGTTCGTGGCGGCGATGAGCCCCTTGACGGTCTCGTCGGTGAGGCCCAGGTTGAGCACGGTGTCCATCATCCCGGGCATGGAGACCCGGGCGCCGGAGCGCACGCTGAACAGCAGCGGGTCCGCGGCATCGCCGAAGCGCTTGCCCATCACTTTCTCGGTGGCGGCCAGAGCCTCGTCGACCTGGTCGGCCAGCTCGTCGGGATAGCTCTCGTCGTTGTCGTAGTAATAGGTGCAAACGTCGGTGGAAATGGTGAAACCCGGCGGGACGGGGATGCCGACGGTGTTCATCTCGGCCAGATTGGCGCCCTTGCCGCCGAGGAGGTCTTTTTGCTCCTTGGAGCCTTCGGCCTTGCCGTCGCCGAAGGAGTAGACGTATTTGATCATCTGTGAACGACTCCTTGGTGGTTGTCGCTGGGAACGAGGCTGGACTGCCGCCCGATGCGGTGGAATGATCAAGCGTAGAGGCGGATATGTAAAGGTCGTGACACCGGCGGTCTTTAGTCGAGGGGAATGCCACTCGTTATTGGACCGGCACTTCTCGCGAATAGATGTCAATCAATGCTTTATTACTTTAGGTATCATCACAGAAGATGAACAACACATTCGTAACTCAGGAAAGCCCATCGAGAATGGTGCTTGGAGAATAGCCTCAGCGGGGCGTCTACCAGTGAAAGCTGATAACGTTCTAAGCCGCTGAAGCAGGCAATAGAGCGCCGTCAACAGATCCCTCACCCACAGCCTGATTGAATCCTGATACGGGACCAACAACCTCCGGCTTCCGGCGGAACTAAATGGAAGCCCAGGTATATCGCCACCGAGCAACGGTCTGGCAATGGCGGCGACTACGAGCTATAAAGCGTTGAATGACAATCTATTAGCTGGATGAGTCGGTTCAGATAGAAGTGATAATCCCTTACTTTAATTACAGTCTTTATCATACCGTCGATTTGTGGCGCTCAACCTCACCTTACGCTCAATGTTGCTTGAAGCCGGAGGCTGTTGGGTCCGGCCAGAGGTTTGTTAGAACTGATGCTGCATTGTATGCTAACAGCGTTCTATTGCTTGGTTTAGAATCTATAACAGCTAGCCGGCCTCACGATTTGACGACTTCCGCCGAGCAGTTATTAAGGTGCCCTACTCGATGCAGCTCCCTGTGGTTACAATTGTAGGTTCAGTTTCTTGTGATGTTTCCTAGTCGAAATCTGCGGAATCTCGGCCCGCTGCGTCATAGACCGTTCCTCGACTTCAGGCATGATAACACAGCGGCCCCGCAAGGAACAATTACCACCGTGCGGCGGAGGTTGAAGCCGGGATATTCCTTGAAACCCTATACCCTGACCGACCTGATCGTGATTGTAACCTGCTGATAATTATAATGGTTATTCTCTCAGACTCGTCATAAAACGGTCAGTCAAGCAGTGGCGGTTACAAGGGGTGTGTTCGATGGATAACCTGCCCTGCCTATTAGCTTGCAGTTAATGACCGTTCGCTTGCTACTCGACTCATAAATGCTTCATTATCAAGAAATAAGGCTGTACATGATGATATCGGGATCAAAGCGCGACGCATTTTCAGACGGCGACCACAGCTCTTCGAACCTCTTTTTCCCTGATTTAGTCCGAACATGTTTTATGATGCCATGACGCCTTATTGTTTTGCTTTGTTGGCTGCTTTTTTGCTTTGAAGGTTTGATTGGTGATGCATTGCGCGATTCTTTTCACACCCCTCTCCCCTTGTCATTGCCCCGTCGATGTCCTATCATTATTAGCGCATCCCAATCACCTAACATACCCTTCAAGCATACCCACAAAGGAAGGCAACACATGAAAACCATCGGTTATCTTCAGGGCGTCGAGCCCGAGCTGCTTACCCGCCTCAACCTCGAGGGCCTGGGCACCCTGCCCCTCGGCAACGGCTGGGACAACCACGGCAAGTACATCAACCACCTCACGCCCAAGGACGGCGTCGACGCCGTAGTCGGCTACCTGCACAAGGTCGTTTCGCCCGACGTCTCCACCAACAAACCCAAGCTGGACATCCTCTTTTCCTGCCTGACCCATAACATCCCCGTCTATCTGATAGTCCCCAAGGAGCAGCAGGACAACGCTCGCAAGTGGATCGGTGATGACGAGAACCGGTTGCACTTCATCGACCCGGCCGAGGTCTTCGAAGCGCTGAGAAAGGCCTGAGCGCTTTTTCTGAAGCTGCCATGTCGCGGGGCGGGGTCATCGGACCCCGCCTTGTGGTACCCAGAGCCGATAATATAAACCAAGGGATCATCACCAGAAACGTAAACCAAACCTGAGCAACTTGTGAAAGACGCTCGGGCTTCCGGTGGCACTCAATGCAAGGCCGGGTTTAGTGTCACCAAGCAGCGGTTTGACGATGGCGGCGATTGTGAACTAGAAAGCAATGGATGATAATCTATCAGGTGAATGAGTCGGTTCAGCTACGAGCGATACTCCCAAATCCAATGACGAGGAGAATAGCCTTTCTAGTCTATCCGTGTGGTCCCCGGTACCGTCGCGAACCGACGGTACCCGTCCATCCGCGCCCCGTAGGGTCGGCTTTTGGGGTCGGCCCCGCGATCCGGCCGCGTAGCTGGAAAACGGCCGGGACTGAAGTCCCGACCCTACAATTATTCTGCCATGCCAATCGCCGTCTAGCGGCCGATAACCACCCGGCGACTGAGCGATTCGTCCCGCGTCTCCAGCCGCAGCAGATAGACGCCCGACGCTTCCTCGGAGCAATCCCAGGCAACGGCGTGGCGTCCGGCGGGCAGCTCGCCCTCGGTCAAGACGGCCACCCGGCGCCCGGACAGGTCATAAACGCTCAAGCTGACACTCTGGGCCTCGGGCAGCGTGAAGGCGAAGTTGACACTGCTATTCGCCGGGTTGGGATACGGTTCATCAAGGACTAGCCGCTGGGTCCTTTCGGGAACGACCACGGCCTCCGTGGGACCGTATCGCTCGGTGCGACCGTCGCTATCGGTGGACTCCAGCCAGTAGACGTAATCCTCGCCGGGCTCGACGTACCGGTCCAGCCAGCGGACGGTCTCGCCGGGCAGCGAGCCGGACACGGCGACGGGATCATCCACGCCGCGCAGGACGCGGACACCGGCGGGCACGTCGCCGCTGACCGTCCAGCCCAGCAGGACGCCGTCGGCGGCGGACGAAGCTGTTAGTTCAACATCCTCAATATCCCCGTCCGGGCGGGTGGTGGCGAACTTGAGATCGTAGTTGCTGAGGTCCCAGTACGAGATATGCGGGTTGCCGCTGGAATCCAGTGCCAGGGATGTGTACCAGCCGACAGAACCATCCGAGTCCACCGTCTCGATCTCCCAGCTCGCGCCGTTCCATCGGGCGTACTTGAGGTCGTAGTTGGTGCCGTCGTAGTACGAAATATGCGGGTTACCGCTGGAATCCAGTGCCAGGGAGGTGTCTTCGCCGACATCACCACCCGAATCCACCGTCTCGATGCACCACTGGTCGGCGGTGACGGGCGCAACTAACGCGAGGGCCAAAACGAGTAACAGCAACGGTTTCATTCTCCGCCCCCTTTGAGGTCTACCACCAGACAGCCTAGACAGCCTAGACAGCAATGATGGTTGAAAGTGAAAACTAATGTTAATGTTAGGTGGAGTATTCTGCTTTGTCAAGAAGAAAGGGACGGGCCGAAGCCCGTCCCTTGCGGTCTGTATTCGTTTACACCGGTCCTAAATCCCCCACTTGATCCAGATGATCTGGTCGCGGCGCTGGCCCACGCTGATGGCGGTCACGGGCACGCCGCAGCCTGCGGAGATGTAGTTGAGGTAGTCGCGGGCCTGGGGCGGCAGGTCGTCCCAGGAGGTGATTGCCGAGGTGTCGGTCTTCCAGCCGGGCAGGGTCTCGTAGACCGGTTCGGCCTCTTCGAGCAGGGCCACGGGCAGGGGCATCTCGGTGTACTCGCGACCGCGCAGGCGGTAGGCCCGGCAGACCGGGATCTCGTCGAGGTCGTCGAGGACGTCCATTTTCGAGACGACCAGGCCGTCGAAGCCGTTGACCCGGGCGGCCAGGCGCAGGGGGACCATGTCGAGCCAGCCGCAGCGGCGGGGCCGTCCGGTGGTGCGGCCGTACTCGTAGCCGGTGTCCTGCAGGTAGCGGCCGACATCGTTGCTCTGCTCGGTGGGAAAGGGTCCCTCACCGACGCGGGTCAGGTAGGCCTTGACGACGCCCAGGCAGCGGTCGATGCGCCCCAGGCCGAGTCCGGCGCCGATGGCGGCGAAGGCGGCCACCGGGTTGGAGCTGGTCACGTAGGGGTAGGTGCCGAAGTCGACGTCGAGCAGGGTGCCCTGGGCGCCCTCGAGGAGCACCTGCTTGCGTCGGGCGACGTAGTCGTTTATCAACAGCGAGGTGTCGACGATGTAGGGGGCCAGCTTGGGTCCCAGGGAGCGCAGGTGCTCGTAGACCTCATCGAGGGGCGGGTAGGCGCCGGAGCCGGTCCAGCGCTCGCGGTAGGCATAGGCGACCTCGAGCTTGCGGCGCAGGTCGCCGGCGTCGAGGAGGTCCTCCATCCGTACGCCGTAGCGGGCGTATTTGTCGGAGTAGGTGGGTCCGATGCCGCGGCGGGTGGTGCCGATGGGCGCGGCGGCGGCGTCCTCGAGGGCACCGTCGGCGGCCTTGTGGTGGGGCAGCACGATATGGGCGAAACCGGAGACGAAGAGGCGGTCGGCCAAGTCGATCCCCCGGGCCGAGAGCTCTTCGATCTCGGTGAGCAGGAGATCGACGTCGACGACGCAGCCGTTGCCGATGACGCAGGCCGAGCGTGGCCGCACTACGCCCGAGGGCACCAGATGCAGCACGTACTCCTCGTCGCCGACGATGATGGTATGGCCGGCGTTGGCTCCACCGTTGAAGCGGACCACCATGTCGGCCCGTTCCGAGAGGCAGTCCACGACCTTGCCCTTGCCCTCATCGCCCCACTGGGCGCCCACGACCACGATTGTCGACATTTTTCCTCCAGGTTGGGTTGAACGCAAAACCTGTGTATCCTACCACGACGGCCCGGCGGCGGCAAGGGTTTTTCCAGTGGTCGAAAAGGTTCAGTTTGGTTTTAACGGACTTCGCTGAAAACGGAATCTCCCCGGGCAATGTGATATAATGTATTTGGACCTTCAGCTATTTTAGAGGTTTTTTCCTGGCGAGGTTGGTCTGGGATAAGGCTAGGTTTGTCAGGTAGTTGGGTTGGCGGTTGCCCGTTTGGGCGGTCGGCTTTTAAACACACCCCGCGCCTTGACCGCGAACCGGCCCGGTCGTACAATCGCCGACCCCGCAGACGCTCAACCCCTCGTTCAGAAAGCCCGGCGGCAATGCCCCAGCGCGCTCTGACAGTCCTGATGGTGGTCCTCGTCCTCGCCTGTCCGGCGCAGGAGGAGCTCTTCGAGCGCGGCCTGTTCGCGGCCGCCGCTCTTCAGGCCACCCCGGCGGCGCTGATCGAACAGGATACCGAGGCCCTGTGGGTCCTGGGCTCCGCCGAGCTGGCGCGCAGCCGGTCCGCCCTGGCCACCGAGCATCTGGAAGCGTTGATCCTGGAGCGGCCCAACCAGCGGCACCTGGAGCGTTCCCTGTTCATGTTGGGTCGGGGTTACGCCGAACAGGGCGACCACCTCCGCGCGGCGCAGAGCTACCGCGCGGCCTCCCGTCTCTCCGCCGGGGTCCAGACCCGGGGCTACGCCCTCTATCGCCTGGGCGAGTCGCTCTACGACGCCGGGGACTACGCCGGCGCCCTGGAGGCCTACCGGCGTATGGAGCGCGAGAGCGCCGACGACGAGGTTTCCTGGGGGGTCCACTTCGCTATGGCCCAGGCCCAGGTACAGCTCGACGACCTCGACGGAGCCATCGAGGAGCTGCGGGCTGCCCGGGAGGGCTGCGCCGCGCCGCCGGTGCGCGCCCAGGTGGACTACTGGCTTGGACGCACCCTGGCCGCCGCTGGCCGCTACGAGGAGGCCCGACGCTCCTACGCCGAGGCCCGCTCGGCCGCCCATCCCTTGAGCGACCGCGCCGAATTCGAGTACGGCCTGACCCTCTACATTCTGGAGGATTACACCGGCGCCGCCGAATCCCTCGGAAGGATCAGCCGTGGGGCCCAGACCGACCCTCCGGCCTCGGAGCTGATCGGCGACGACGAGATCGCCGCGGCGCGCTACTACCTGGGCTGGGCCGACTACCACCTCGGCGACTACGCCGCCGCCGAGGCCCTGGCCGCGGGACTGCTGGATGACGGCGTTTACGGTTCCGGCGCGCGCGTTCTCCTGGCCGAAAGCGCCCTGGCCGGTGGCGACTACACCGTCGGCGCCCATTACTTCGGCCTGGCCGCCGACGAGGCCCGCGGTGGTGAGGCCCGGACCGCCCGCTTCAAACAGGGGCTGTGCCTCTATCGGATGCGGGACTACGCCGCCGCCGAGGAGGTCTTCGCCGGAGTGGCCGCTCCGGACGGCGGCGACGCGGCCTCATACTGGCGGGCCATGTCGGCGATGCGCGGCGATGCGCCGCGTCGCGCCGAGGAGCTCTTCCTGCCAGTCTACGCCGCCGGGGGGAGCCTGGCCGACAACGCCCTGCTCGAGCTGGGCGATATCGCCACCAACACCGGACGCCACCGCCTGGCCGTGGAGCGTTACAGCGCTCTGCTCGAGACCGCCCCCGCCGGAGAGCTAGCCCCGGTGGCCCTGTTCAGCCGCGGCCAAGCTTACATCCGCGCCGGAGAGCACCAGCGCGGTCAGAACGATTACGCCGCCCTGGTCGATTCTTTTCCCGCCGACGAGCTGGCCGACGACGCCCTCTACCTGATCGCCCAGGCGGCCTTCGAGACCGGCCGCCACCTCGAAGCTCTTCCGCTCTTCGAACGCCTGCGCGACGAGTATCCGCGCTCGCGCTACGCCGACTACGCCGATCTGCGCCGCGCCGACTGCCACTACGCCCTGGACGAGTTCGCCGCCGCCCGGCGTCTCTACGCCGATTTGGGCGCCGCCACCCCTCTCAGCGAGGTGGCCGACGACGCCCTCTACGGTGCAGAGCTCAGCGCCTGGCGTCTGGGCGATTACGCCGACGTGATCGAGGCCACCGAGGCCTATCTGCGGCTGCGCCCCGGCAGCTACCTGGCCCCGGAGCTGCTGCTGACCATCGCCCGGCACCACCGGGATCGCGGCGACGTCGACTCCGCCTGCGCCCACTACCGGCGCATCCTCGAAGAGCATTCGGACAGCGCCGAGCTGGCCGCGGCCTCGGCGGAGCTGGCCCGCTGTCTGGCCGAGAGCGGCGACGACGCCGAGGTGATCGCCCTGCTCGAGAGCGCCCTGGACCAGACCCCGGCGGGACCGGGCCGCGCGGGCCTGCACTTCCAGTTGGCCCGGGCCGCGCGTCGCGGCGGCGACTACAACCTGGCCCTGGAGCATTACAATATCCTGATCCACCAGTACCCGGGAGGCCTGGACTGGCTGCGGGCCAACTACGAGCTGGCCGGGATCTACCGAGAGCTGCACCAGCCCGGACCGGCGCGGATGGCCCTTGAGCGGATCATCGCCGCCGAGCCCTCGCGGAACTGGCTGGACCTGGCCCACCTGGAGCTGGGCTTCGTCGAGCAGGAGGCCGGTTACGAATCCCGGGCCCTGGAACATCACCGCCTGGCCGCCGAGAGCCGGGACCCCGACATCGCCGTCCAGGCACTCTTCTGGCTCGGCGAGTTGAACTACGGCATCGCCGCCTTCGATGAATCCCTGGCCCTCTTCCAGCGTCTTGTCGACGACTACGGCGGAGACTACCCTTCCTACTCCGCCCGCTCGATCCTGCGCCGCGCCAACATCTACGAGCGCCGCGACCAGCCCCAGGCCGCCCGACGCCAGTACACCAAGGTCGTCGAGGGCGATTACGCCCAGACCTATCAAGACCGGGCCGCCGAGCGTCTGGCGGTGTTAGAGTGAGACTCCGCGCCACAGTCCCGTTGCTCGTTCTGTTGGCGGTCGCTTCCCGGGCCGCCAATCGCGCCGAGGAGACCGCCTTCGCCGAGACTTTCGCCCTGCTCGGCGTCGACGATCCCGGACCGGCCGCCGTAGAGGCCTTCGACGAGCGTGTGTTGACCGCCGGAAGCCGTTTCATCGAGGAATCCTACGCCCCCGAGGTCGAGCTCCTGGGCGATCCCCTCTTCGCCCCGGCCCGCAACCAACACTTCCGGGTCACCGGCTCCCTGGACGACTCCCTGGACGGCCGGGGTCGCCTCGAGCACGCCCTTGAGCTGGGCGAGTTCGCTTACCATCTGCGGGCCGAGTACGGCACCCGGGAGCGCGACACTTTCCCGCGCGGGACGGGAGGCTTCCGGGCCGGCGCGGGCTGGTTGCCCCGGGAGGGTCACCGGGTGATTCTCAACGGTGGCTACGACGCCTGGAGTTTCGACGGCGACGGCTACCGGCAGGAACAGCAGAGCTGGTTCGGCGACCTTTTGGGCGTCTGGTGCCCCCGTCCGGGACTGACCACTTTCGCCCGCCTGGGTTTCGACGAGTTCAGCCAGCGGGGCCGCGACGAGCTCGAAGACGCCGAGCTGGCCGCCGATTTGGGCCTGCGACTGTTCATCGGCGCCGACGACTATCTCACCGTGGACGCCGGAATACGCCGACCCGGCGGGGATGCTTCGCTTTCGGGCGCCTTCGATCTGGTCAACACATTCACCCTGGATCGGATGATCTTCCTGACCACCGGGGTGGGATTGGCCTACGATGGGACGCCCCACCTGCTCTACGACGGCGCCGTGCGGCTGTTGATCGGTCCGTTGTCCCTGATCAGTCTGGTTGGCAGCCGCGCCGCCGAGCAGCCCGACGCCGCTGACGGCCGCTTCGGCCTCGAGGGTCTCGCCGGCGGGGTCGGACCGCGGATGAAGCTGAGCGAGAACTATTACCTCGAGTACTCCCTGCACCTGGCCGAAACCTCCATCGCCGGTGTGCGCGGAGGTTACCGCCGCCTCGTCGAGCCCGTGGAGCTGGTCCTCACCGGACCGGACGCTCTGGAGCGCCGCCGGGGAACCGACCGCGAGCTGTTGGTCCTGGGGGCCTTCGTCGACTACACACTGCCGGCGAGCCGTTGGCGCGGGCGCTTGACCCTGGACTACGAGTACGCCGACCCCGCCGCCTTCCGCCGCGCTCCCCTCCCCGAACCCGTGCCCCACCACGCCGAGCACAGTTGCGAGCTCTCGCTATCGCTCGAACCGCTGGAGTGGCTCGGCTTCGAGCTCGGCGGCGACTTCCTCGGACCGCGGGCCGACGGCGCGGGGGGAGAGATTCCCGCCCAACTAGCCCTGGACGTCGAGGTGGCCTTCACCATCGACGATTTCCTCGGGGTCGCCCTCTACACACGGAATCTGCTGGAACAGGAACTCCGCAGCACCGCCGCCGCTCCGCCCCTCTCGCTCAGTCTGGGCGCCCGTCTGGAACTCGTCTGGTAATCCACTAATCCGTCACCCGTCTTGCCCCGTACTCCCCGCGGGTGGTATAGTCTAGGCCTTGCCTGAGTCGATCCATTGACGGGAGATGATATGGTGGAGAAGAAGCCCCGCTTTCTTCGGCGGCTGTGGGCCTGGTTCAGTTCTCTGCGGGTGCTGTTCTGGTTGTTGACGACGCTGGCCCTGCTGTCTCTGGTCGGCGCCTTCGTTATCCAAAACGCGCCGCCCCACGCTTACCTGGAGCTCTACGGCGAGGGCTGGAGCGGAATCATCTTCGCCCTGGGCCTCGACGACGTCTTCGGAGCCTTCTACTTCGTTGCCCTGGAGGTCCTGCTCGCCCTCTCCCTGGTCGCCTGCGTGGCCAATCGGCTGCGCGGCAGGCTACGCAGCGGCGCGAAAACGAGCGGCCGTGTCGACTTCTCCTTCAATGTTTCCACCGAGCCCCGCCGCTTCATCACTCTGACCTCCTCGCGGCTTAAGCGCCGCGGCTGGAAGGTGAAAAAACCGAGCGAGGAATCCCTCAGCGCCGAGCACAGCGCCTTCGGCTGGTGGGCTTCGCTAGCGCTGCATCTTGGAGCGGTCCTGTTTCTCCTGGCCGGCCTGTTCAAGGTGACCCTGGAGCGGGAGAGCCTGCTGGTGCTCTTCGAAGGTCAGGCCCAACTGCTGCCGCCGGAGCTTGGCGAGCTCGAGGTGGTCGCCACCGATTTCGACACGCTGAGAGACCCCAACTCCGACAAGGTGCTGACCTACTACACCGAGTTGACGACACGTCCCCTCGACGGTGAAGGCTCTGAGCCCGCCAGGATCGAAGTTAACCACCCCCACCGCGTCGACGGGCTGACCTTCTACCAGTATCTGGTCGACGAGCGCAGCCCCGTCGAGCTTCTCGTGGGTCCTCCCGAGTCCTTGGAGGCTTACGCCGCCGAGTTGGGCGCCCACATCCACTCCGCCCTCTATCCCACCGCCGTCGAACTGCGCGCCGAAGCGCCGCCCGTCGAGTTCGAGGAGCTGAGCACGCCACCGGAAGACGCCGCCTTGCCGGATGACGATGGCGGTACCCCGGCGGATGAAGAAACCTCGGAATCCGATCCGGCCGCGGTTAGTCCGCCGGTCCTCGACGATGCTCCCGCCCCGCTCGGAGAAGCCAACACCGATGAACCGGTAAGCCCCGAGCCCTCACCCGTCGAAACGTCTTCCGATGTCCCGCCCGCGCCGGTTCGGGGCGGCGGTTTCGTTCAGGCTCCCCTGGGCGGCGAGGCCGTGACCCTGCCTGACTCGCCCTACCGGGTGCGTGCCCGGGAGTACCTGCCCGCCGATCCCGACGCGGGGATCGGCCCCGCGGTAATCGTAGAACTCTACCGCGATGGCGAGGTTTTAGCCGACGAGGTCCCGGTGTATGAGCGCCAGGCGGGCTATACCGATCCCCGTTTGGAGGAACTCAACCTGCGACTGATCCTGGGGAGCGTTCGCTACACCTCGACCCCGCGACCGGAGCGACCCGGGGAGGTCGAGGTTCTGCGCTGCTGGGGCGGCGACTACCCGGGCGAGGGCAGTTGGATCGCTTCCCGACTCGCCGGGGTGCTCTTCGTCGGCTTCGAAAGCGGGCTCGGCCTGACCGTAGGCGGCCCCGACGGTGAACGGGTCGTTCTCGATCGACCCCTCGACAGCGATCCGACGGCGACGGCGCACCTCGATGAAGACACCGCTCTGGCCTACAGTCTGGCCGATGAGGAGCCGATCACCGGCTTGCTGGTCAAGCGAGATCCCGGACTGTGGCTCTTCTGGCCCGCCGCCGCCCTGACCGCGCTGGGCTCCCTGCTGCTGCTCTTCTTCCCGCACAGACGCCTGTGGCTGAGCATCGTCGATGGGCGGGTGGAGATCGAAACCCGCCGTCTGACCGAGGCCGAGCTGCGCCGCCTGCTCTCACCGGAGGGGGGTGGTCTGGGATGAGCGACCGCCGCCGGAACACCCTGCCCTTTGCTTTGACCTTCTCATTGCTATTGAGCGCCTCGTCGGTCGCGGCCTACGGACCCGCCGTCGAGCCTGTCGCTCCCCCGCGGCGCGAGGCCGGAGCCAACACCGCCGAGCTCTGGAGCGAGGTGCCGATCCCCGAAGACTTCGCCGAGCTGGGCCTCAAGGTCGGCGGCAACGAGGAGGTCTTCCTCTCCTTCGCCGTTCACCTGCGCGATCAACTCACTCAGGGCGACACTCCCGCCGGTGTCGCCGGAGAGCTTGATCCAGCCGCCTTCGCCCTCTGGTTCCTCACCGGAGGCGCCGACGGCGCACCCGTTTTCCACCTGCCAGCTCTTCCCGGCACGGAAGGGGAAACGGGAGGGTTCGTCAGCCCCGTCGAAGCCTACGAGCGCTACCGCGAATTGCTCGAATCCCCCGGCGACGAGGAGCTGAGCCGCTACCTGCGCGACATCGGACGTCGCCTGGACTTCATCGCCGTCCACGCCGAGACGGCCGCCCTGAACTGGCTGGCCCCCCTGGCCTCCGGTGACCGTCGCTGGTCCAACCTCCTCCAGGGCGGAGACCCCCTGGCCGTCGACGCCGCCCTGGCCGAGTTCGATCAAAGCCAGACCGGGATGGACCCGGAGATGCTCGGCGCCGCCGACGCCGCCTATTCCCAGCTTCAGGACCAGGCCGCCCTCCACGCTCTGGCCCGCGAGCTGACCAGCGCCGCACGCACCGGCGACGCCGGGGTCACCGCCGAAGCCCTCAACGCCTTCCACCAACGTTTGATCCAGGCCAACCTATGGCGCTCCGGTTACCCCGACGACGATTTCCGGCGGGCCTACGCCACCTACCACCGCCTGCCCATCCTCGACTGGACCCACTACGCCTATGGCCTGGCCGTACTGCTCTTTCTCGCCGCCCTGGTCTTCTCCCGGCCCCGGCTCTCCTGGCTGGGTGTGGGCGCCGTCGGACTGGGCTTCGTCGGGCACACAATCTTCCTGGCTCTGCGCTGGATCCTCTCCGGGCACTCCCCGACCTCGGGGATGTTCGAGTTCCTGGTGCTTTTGTCCTGGTGCATCGTCGGCGCCTTCCTCTACTTCGCCCTGCGCCGCGAGGCCCATTACGCCGGTCTGGGCGCGATGGCCCTCGTTTTCGGCATCTGGGCGCTGACCGGCATCGCCGAGCCGCGCATCGTCCAACAACTGATGCCGGCCCTGCAGAGCGTCTGGATGATCCTCCACGTCGGCCTGACCGCCGTGGGCGAGGGTTTCATGGCCGCCGGGATGGTCTTCGCCGTCTTGTACCTGATCAAGAGTCGAACCAAGCGCCCCCGCCGCGCGGGGCTGCTGCCCGGCACCCTCGAACTCGAGGAGTACAGCTACAAGTCGCTGTTGATCAGCTTCCCCTTCTACACCCTCGGCGGCATCGTCGCCGGGATGATCTGGGCCGAGCAGGCCTGGGGGAGCTGGTGGAGCTGGGACCCCAAGGAGACCCTGGCCCTGTTCGTCTGGCTGGTGCTGGTGCTCTTCCTGCACGCCCGACGGGTCAAACCCTGGCGAGATCGCCGCCTGGCCTGGCTGGCGCTGCTGCCCTTCATCCTGGCCGTGCTGAACCTGCTCAGCAACCTGATCATCCGCGGACTCCACGCCTACGGATAGCCGGCGAACGGCCCGGTATTGCGGGAATCCCGCCGCCGTTTTCCGCGTATCGTTTCAGGGACGCTTGCTCATCGATGGTAAAGCGACACGGCCGGGACCTCGACAAAACCCCTCCCACGATAAGCTCTCGGCCCGGCGCCGGCGTTGGCACGTTTCTTGCGGAGTCCCGCCGTCGGTTTCGAGCAACCGGCGCCCCGCCCTGCTGCAAGAAACGTGCCAACGCCTCCCCGATCATCGAACCGGGCCGGTGGTAGGGCCGAAGTCGGGTTTTGTCGAGGTCCGGACCGCTTGATCAGCTCTCCGGTATCGGTTGCAACCGGTCGTTTTTAGTTGGTGAGCCTTGGCGAGTTCGCTGAAGCTCCACAGTGAGAATCCCGGCCGGTGTGCGGGCTCAAACAGTGCCAGCCACATTTTCAGAATGCGATGCACAGGAGTCCGCAGAGAGATAATGGACCGCTGCATTTCTGCAAGGATGCTGATGAAGTCATTTTGATGGAAATGAGCTTTGGCATCGCACACGACCTAGGACCAGTCGACTCCAGCTCGAAACTCCGACCTCCTTCGAAAAAGCGGCTGAGACAAGGCCATGCAGGCCTGCAATTATAAACCCTCGACGCTTACTCATAATATATGCATGTTGATAGGCTACTTGTGATAGGCGCATGGTCATCGAGGCCAACGGCGTCAAGTAGTTTTTTTCTAGTGTGTGCCGTCGCTACGGGCGTCCCAAGCATGTGGTTACCCATGTGTGGCTTGGTGGCACAAAGCCAGACTGGCTCCTATGAGTGCGTTGAGAGTCGGGATGTCGCGATTGCAATCTCGCCCCCTGAGCTTGTCAGCCATGGGGAGGCTGACTGTTATCAAATAGCTGCCTTGGCGGGTAGATAAACTCTTCGCCTCGTCGAACGAAGCCTATCATGAGGTAGTAGTCAGTACTACTGATCCAAATGCCGCTCTGTTGAGTTTTCGACGTAGGTTCAGTTTCAGGTGATGATCCCAAAGTTGAACTGCATTCATCAAAATGTTAGGGATCATCACAGAAGATGAACAACACATTCGCAACTCAGGAAAGCCAGATCGAGAATTGTGCTCGGAGATTAGCCGCAGCGGGGCGTCAAGCAGCGAAGGCGGATAACGTTCGAAGCTGCTAAAGCAGGCAATGGAGCGCCGTCAGCAGATACCTCACCCACAGCATTGTCGAAATCTGAATGAAACCAACAGCTTCCGGCTTCCAGCGGAGTTCAAGTCAAGGCCGTGTCCATCGCCACCAAGCAACGGGATGAGAGGGGCGGCGAGTGTGAACTATAAAGCAATGAATGAAGTCTATTAGCTGGATGAGTCGGTTCCGGTGCGAGTGATAATCCCAAATGGTAATCAGAAATGCTGTGGTTCGTTGCCGCTTAGTGATCCCTTAACTTTAACTGTCAAACGGGCTCTTGATGGGTGAAGAGGGGTTTGGAGCGGCGGAAAAGCGGCCCGGCATCTTATGGGATGCGTTATCGTCAACTGCATACGATCTTGGCATGACGTGATCCGGTCCAACAATACTTGATGATTCAGCGAGTACTTCGCACCACCGGCGGTTCCGCCGTTGGTAAACTACAGAAGACGCGGCTCCGCCGTCAGCATTCCGAGGCCGATGCTTAAGAACCGTCTCATTATCGCCCTGCTCTGCTTGGCGGCCCTGGCCGGTGCGGCATCACGGGTCCTGACGGCCGACGAGGCCGTCGAGCTGGCCCTGGCGGTGGACCGCCGCCTCGATGAGGCCCGCGCCACCCTGGACTACGCCCAGGCCGCCCGTCTGGCCGCCTGGGGGAGCTACCTGCCCCTGGTCGGGGTCACCGGCGGCTACTCGCGCAACTGGTCCGGGCCCAGCACGATGACCTTCAACGACCCCCTCTCCGGCGGCGAGATCGACTTCCGCAAGCCCGAGGAGGTCGATAACCGCATCTCCCTGGGCGCCCAGGCCAGCCTGTACCTCTACCGGGGCGGCGAGAATTACGAAGGGATTACGGCGGCGCGTTCCTCGGTGCGCAGCGCCGAACTCCAACTCGAGTCGATGACCTCCCGGGTGGCCTTCGAGACCCGGGCGGCCTGGGTCGAGCTCTACCGCGCCCAGGCCGGGCTGAACAGCGTCCAGCGCTCCCTGGATTCGGCCCGCGAGCAGTTGCGCCTCTCCGAAGCGATGGAGAAGCTAGGTTCGCTTTCCCCGTCCGAGGCGCTCAAGGCCCGGTCGGCGGTGGATAACGCCGAACTGGCGGTCATCCAGGCCGAGAACGCCCTGGCTTCGGCTCGTGCCAACCTGGCCTTCCTCTGCGGCCTGCCCCTGGACGGGGAGCTGGTCGTCGTCGATCCCGAGGTCGAGCCGCTGACCACGGAACTCGACGAGGCTCTGGAGCTGGCTCGGGGCTCCTCGCCCGAGCTCAGGGCCGCCGGGTTGCTCATCGAGGAGACCGAGGCCCATCACCGCGCCGCCCTCTCCGGTTACCTGCCCCAGCTCTACCTCCAGGGCTCCTACAACTGGCAGGAGGAGACCCCCCTGCCCGCCGACGCCCTGGACGAGAACTACAACTTCACCGTGGGGGCCTACCTTTCCTGGAGCCTGTTCGACGGTTTCGCCGGTGAGGCCCGGCGGGCCCAGACCAACCTCTCCCGCCTGCAGGCCCGGTTGGGCGAGCGCGACACCGACCGCCGCCTCGAGCTAAACCTGCGCCTGGCGCTCAACGATCTCGAGGCCGCCCGACGCAGCGTCGAGGCCGCCCGGGCCACCCACGAGCGAGCCGTCGAGGACCTCGAGCTGGCCCAGCGCAAGCTGGAGCTGGGCTCGGGAACGGTACTGGCCGCCCTGGAGGCCGAGGCCAACCTCTCCGGCGCGGAGCGGGCCTTAACCGACGCCCGGGCGGGCTACGCCCTGGCTTGCTACCAGTTGGAACTGCTCATCGGCGAAGGGAGCGGGATTGAGTAAGAGCTACCTCGACAGACTCAACGAGCGAATCGTGGAGAAGAACTCCCGGGTCTGCGTAGGGCTGGACCCACGCTACGGCAGGTTGCCCGCCGGACTGCGCGACGAGATCGAGCAGTTGACCGACGCTCCGGCCCTGCGCTACGCTGAGGGCTACCGGCGCTTCTGCCGCGGGATCACCGAGGCCGTGTCTCCCTTCGCCGCGGCCGTCAAGCCCCAGTGGGCCTTCTTCGAGGCCGCCGGCCCCGCCGCCCTGGGCGCTCTGGTCGACGTCGTCGCCCACGCCCGCGAAAACGATCTGTTGGTCATCGCCGACGCCAAGCGCGGCGACATCGGCTCCACCGCCGAGGCCTACGCCCAGGCCTTCTTCGGCCCCGACGCCCCCTGCCCCGTCGACGCCCTGACCGTCAACCCCTACCTGGGACGCGACGCCGTCGAGCCCCTGGTGTCCGCCGCCGCCGAGAACGGCGGCCTGGTGTACCTGCTGATCAAAACGAGCAATCCGGGCTCGGCGGACCTGCAGGACCTGATTCTCGAGGACGGCCGACCGTTGTGGCGCGCCACCGCCGAGTTGGCCCGCGAGCTGGCCGGTGAATACCCGGGCGCCGTGGGCTGCGTTTTCGGCGCCACCCACCCTGATGATCTCAGGGTCGCCGCTGACATCCTCGATGGACTGCCGTTGTTGTTGCCCGGCTACGGCGCCCAGGGAGCCGGGGCGGCCGAGTTGGCTCCGGCGCTGACTGGTTCCAACCTGATCAACTCCAGCCGGGGAATCATCTTCGCCCACGAGTCCTCGCAGCTCAATTGGCGCCAGGCCGCCGCCCGGGCCGCCATGCGGATGCAGGAGGACCTCGCCGATCCAGCCTAGGCGACGCCGCGCTCCCGACTCACGGAACGCCACGGCGCCTCGCAACGTAGACAAGAAGTCAACCGTTTTTTATTGTTTCCGGAAGTGGAGGTTCCATGCGCTTGACCAAGCTGACGGTGCTCACCGTCATCCTCGCCGCGGGCCTCGTCGCGGGATTCGAGTTCTCCGCCGAGCTGGACACCCGCTTCGGCTCTGACTTCACCCGTTCCCTGACCGACGACGGCGGCGGCGACGGCGACGGCCTCTACTTCGGCGAGTTGCACTTTCGGCCCCGCTTGAGCGAGGAACTGGGCGATTGGGGCCGCGTCCACGGCTCCCTAGAGGTCGACTATGCGGCGCTGGACGACGAATTGGACGTCGAGCTCGGCGAGGCTTTCGTCGAGGTTAGCTTCCCCTGGCTGGAGCGCGTCGCCGCCGGTCTCCACGACCTGCGTTGGGGCGCCGAGGGCTTCTACAACCACGAGCTCTGGGGTCTGGACGCTCCGGGCCTGATCTACGACGCCGAGCCCCTGGGCCTGCGCCTGGGTCACGATTACGGCGCGCTGAACTACGAGGTCCTGCTGGGACTGGGTGAAACCGAGGAGTCCAGCGACACCCTGTTGGCCGGCCTGCGCCTGGGCTACGCCGCCGACGGCTTCGCCGTGGACCTCTACGCCCTGGCCGATTCCCAGCCCCACGACGTCCGCTGGCTCTTCTTCGACCAGTATGTCTCCCGGGTCCCCGGTGTCCGCGTGAACATCGTCCCCCCGGCCTGGGTGCTGCGGCAGAGCCAGTTCACCGATCCCCTGGTCACCCGGCACAACCCATTGCAGACCCTGGCACTGGGGCTGACCCTCTCCGATTACAGCGTCAATCCCGCCTACCGCCTCACCGTGGCCTACCACGCCTACGACGACCTGGACGAGTACGCCAGCTCGGGTCAGGAAACCGGCGGTGTCCACCTGCTGTTCTATCCCGAGGTGCGGGTCACCGAAGACTGGTTTGACGGCTACGTGGCCGCTCACGTCGACTACTGGAGCTCCCACGACGCCGACGGCCTCAACGTCTACACGCCCTACGACTCCCAGGATCCCATCGCCGGCACCCTGGCCTACGCGATTCACGTCGAGCCCGGCGTGCGCCTGGGCGATTACTGGCGTGTGGCTCTGGCCGGAGGCTACATCGAACCCTCCACCGCCGGCGAGGACGTTACCGGCACCGACGGCGATGACTCCCTGGACGCCTCCTTCTACATCGGTCCCCGGATCGAGTGGTTCCCCGTCTCCGAGGCGGGTTGGCTGTCCCTGATGCTGGGCGCCGACTACCGCCAGTGGGCCGTGGGGCTCTACGACATCGAAGACAGCGAGGTCGACGAGAGCCGGGAGATCACCGGTTGGGTGCGCGCCGAGGCCCAGCTCTAATCCAATGATCGAAACCGCCAAGGTGCTGAACCTGCGCGACGACGGCTCCGCCGAGGTCGTGATCCAGCGCAACGCCGAATGCGGCGACTGCAAGATCTGTGCATCCCTCAACCCGGACAAGCCTTATTCCCTGGTCGCCGACAATCCGATCGGCGCCGAGCCCGGCGAGCTGGTCCGCCTCGAGATCGAGCCACGCCGTTTCATCAGCGCCGGAGCCGTGCTGTTCATCCTGCCCCTGGTCGGCTTCACCCTTGGTTTTCTGCTAGTCTCTTTCCTCGTCGATATTTCCACCGACAGCGGTACCGGCCTGGCCGCCGGCGGGGGGATTCTCTGCCTGGCCGGATTCTTTTGGCTGGCCGCCCGCCTCGGCAAGCGCAAGCGACGCCGACCCCTGGTGCGGCTCATCGACCGCCTGGGTCCGGTCGACACCGTCGACACGCCGGACTGCCCGCCCGCGAGCTGAACCCATACCAGCCCAACGTCACGGGGGCCCTGCGGCCTCCGTTTCGCCTATAGCCGACCACCCGCGCCCTTTGCCCCCCCACCTCGAACCCCACCGTCCCCGCCCGGCGTTGGCACGTTTCTTGCGGAGTTTCGGGTCCATCACGGCGGGAGGCCGCCCCGCTCTGCTGCAAGAAACGTGCCAACGCCTCGCCGGTTGTGCAAACGCCGCCGGTAGGCCGAAGGCCGGCAAAGGGCGCGGGTGGGGGTTGGCCGCGCCGTTTTCGTGGGCCGCGGAAGCCTAATCGAGCCATGAACCACACTCGTCATCCATTGGTGTCCCTGACGATCCTGCCGTTCCTCCTGTCGATCCCGGGTTTGGCTTCCCGGGCCGCTGGGGAGCCGTCGCTGGACATCGCTGGAGAGGTGCGGGTCTATCGGGCGCTGCCCCGGATCGAGGTGGAGCTCGAGCCCGATGGGCGTCGGGTGGAGTTCCCCCTGCCCGACGTGCGGCTGGTGCGCTTCTCGGAACGGGTTGTGCTGGACGGTCGGGTGCTCGATCCCCTGGTCGAGTACCGGCTGGACTACGACACGGGTCTGCTGGAGCTCCTCGGCGAGCCGCCCCCCTCGGGGACGCCGCTGACGGTCAGCTATCGTCACCTGCCCCTCGCGGAGGCGTCGGTGCCGGCTTTGAACCTCCCGGCGTCGTCGGCGCCCTATCGTGGTTCTGGCGACAACCTCGAGGTCAGCGGTTCCAAGGGTGTTGGACTACGGTTGGATTCGGCGGGCGGGTTGGGGATCATCCAGTCCCTGGACGTGAGCCTCTCCGGGGAGCTCACCGGAGGGCTGCGCCTGGAGGGGGTGCTCAGCGATCAGGACCTGCCGGTGCGCCCCGAGGGCACCACGGCGGAGCTGGAGGAGCTTGACGAGATCCGGCTTTCGGCCTGGACCGACAACCTGCGACTCGATTTGGGCGATTACGATCTCGCCGGACCCTTGGGCAGTGTCGAGGAGAGCTACGGTCCGGGGCGGCGACGTCTGGAGGGTGGGCAGGTCCGCCTGGACTACGACGCCTGGGGGGCGCTGGCGGTCCTGAGCGCTTCGCCGGCCCAGAGCGCCGCCTGGCGCTTCACCCCCACGCCCGGGGTGGCCGGGCCGTACCTGCTTCAGGGCAACTACGGCGAGACCAACCTGGTCGTCGTGCCCGGATCGGAACGCGTCTACCTGGACGAGCACCTGCTGGAGCGCGGCCTGGACGCCGATTACACCATCGATTACAGTCGGGGTTCCCTGACTCTCAACCCGACGTTGAGCCCGCCGGTGGGAGCCGAGCTGCTGGTGCGCTTCGAATACAGCGCCCGGGGCTACCGCCGCAACCTCTACGGTGGCGGCCTGCGGCTGACCCTGGGCGCCCTGGACTGGAGCCTGAGCTACTATGACGAAGCCGACGACGCCGAGGCCGACCTTTGGGGGATGGGCGAGGAAGACCGTGAGGACCTCGAACGGTCCGGGGACGATCCCCTGGTCCGGCCCCTCGACGGCGCGGGAGCCTACGAGTATGTCGGCGACGGCCGGGGCGGCTACGAGCTGATCTACGATCCCGGTACCGGAAACTATCGCTTCGAGCCCCGGGTAGGCGGGGATTACCAGCGGCGAAGCTGGACCCTGCCCGCCCCGCGGCGCCACCGCCTGGCCCTGTTGACCGGCGGCCTGCGCGGCGAATGGCTCGACGGCGAGCTGGAGCTGGCTCTCTCCGAGAAGGACCTGAACACGCTCTCGCCGCGCCACGATGATGATAACGCCGGACTCGCCGGGCGTCTCGATCTCTCCGGCGAACTGCCCCTGGGCGACGACGCCCTGAGTTTCGAGCTCTCCGGCGAGCGCCGCGAGGCCGACTTCCGCGCCCTGACCCCCCAACAGGGCGATCCTGAGCTCCATTTGCGCTGGGGCTACGATCCCGTCGCCACGGCCCTGCTCGAGCGACTCGAGGGTCGACTCGGCTATCGTTTCGCCGACGGACCCCGGCTCTGGCTGGGCGGCGGCGGTCTGCGCCGCGACATCCCCCCCGGGCGCGTCTACACTCAAGAGGTGGATTCCTCTCCACCCCGGGAACTGCGGCGCCGGCAGTTCGAACTCGCGGCCGGTTTGGACTGGCCCGGTTCCGTCGGCTTGAACTACACCTACCGGCGTCAGTCGGGCTGGAGCGACGACGCCGAGGAGCCCGGGGAGAAGGTCGAGCTGGGCGCGGAGATTCACCGGCTCGAGCTGGCGCCTTCCCTGGGGGCTTGGCGACCCCGCGCCGAGCTGGCCCTGGACGAGCGCCGGGGCTCGCCGGACCGTCGGACCGCCGACTACCTCCTCGGCCTGGGCTGGTCGCCCGTCCCGGGCTTGGCCCTGGATTACGAACTATTGGCCGGGCGTAGTTACGGCGCGCTGGATGACGGGCGGCCCCTCGAGGCCGGGCACCTCAGCCACCGCTCGACACTGCGCTGGCACAGCGACAGCCTGCGCCTGAGACTGGCCTACCTGCGCCGCGACGCCTTCGACCGCCGTGAAGAGCCCCTCGAGGTGGACGGCGTCACCGACTCGGGCGGACTGGACCTGGGCTGGACGGCGGCCTCGGGCGGACTGACCCTGGACCTGGATTACGAGCTGGCCCGCTCCTGGAGCTATCCGCTGATCGAGCAGTTCGTCTACTCCCCCGACGGTGTGGGCTCCTACCGGCGCGAGGAGGACCCCGACGATCCCGGCGGCTGGATCTACATCTTCGATCCCGGCGATCCCGAGGCTTACTACGACCGCGAGCTGCTGCCCGCCGGCGAGCCGCTGCGCGCCGTCGATGCCGCCGCAGGCCTGGCCCTCTCGTTGACCCCGCGCCGTTTCAGTCGGGCCGCCTGGGCCGAGCTCTTTCAGCTCGACGTTTCAATGCGGGCCGCCGGAACCGGACCAGGCTCCACCCTCGAACGGGCGTTGTTTACCTCACTGTTCGACGAGGAGGCCCTTAGCGGCGAGCTCGAGACCCGGGTGGATCTCGAGCTCTGGCCGACCAGCGCCCGGGGTGGCCTGGGAGCCTCCTTCCGCTGGTCCGACGGTCTGGACGCCCGGCTGCGTCCCCGTCGCGAGCGTTTCGGCGAGCGCGCCTGGGAGCTGCGCGGCGACCTGGCCCCTCTCACTCCGCTGCGCCTCTACGCCGGCGGGCGCTTCGTCGAGGAGTGGCGCTCCGATGCACCGGCCTACTACGGAGCCGGGGATTCCGAACGCCGCGTCCAACGCTACGAGGCCTGGCTCGAGCCTCGGCTGACCTTCGGTCCCTGGCGGCCCCGCCTGCGTCTGGAGTACCGCGACGCCCTCCAGGACGCCGCCGCGGGACGCTCCGAGCTGATCAGCTGGACCCTCCACCCGGCCCTGGGGGTCTCCCTGGCCGACTGGGGTTCCCTCGAGCTCTCCTGGCGCCGCCGCGAACACGACCTGGACGGCCCGCCGACCACGGAATCGCTGATCTACCGGCGCCCCGGAGTCGATCACCGCTGGCGGGCCTGGCTCTCGATCAGCCTGGGCCGCAGCCTCACCCTGACCTTCAGCTACACTGGCGAGAACGAGCCCGAGCGCGAGTCGGTCCATCGCGGTGAGCTGCTCGCCAAGCTCTTTTTCTAATCCTCAACCGGCTTCCCACCGTCGACACCTGCCGTTTCGCCGACCGGCGGAGCGGGCCTCCTCCCAACCGGAGTGATACGTTGGCCCGGACCGGCGTTGGCACGTTTCTTGCAGCAGGGCGGGGTGGCATCCCGGCTTCACAGCCCCGGACTCCGCAAGAAACGTGCCAACGCCTCGCCGTGGGAGCGATGGTGGTCTTCGGCTCGGGTGTAGGCCCGCTCCGCCAAGGGGCTGGGATAACCTGCTTTGGTTCTAGACGCACATCCTCTACCCTTACTTGCGCATGATGTATTGTTTTTGAGGCGTGCCTCCACAGGGGGCACCTGCATTCCGTGGAGCGATGCGCTTCGGTAATTGCATTTTGATAAGGTGTTAGAAGCGGAAAGCATGACCTCTGAATTGTGCTCTTGTGGCGGAGCTAGGCATACCTGGTCGAAGAGTAGAAAGTGCAAGCAGCCTGCCGATGATAGTTTAAGGGATCGTATGCCGTGTTCGGACCGCTACCTGTATGTAACATGCTGTTAACATACGGGATGGACTGTGATGTTTTGCCACAAAACAGGGGGTCAAAAAGTGGCATAAAACCGAGCAACCGACCGGCACATTTGTTGCCCAAAATGTAATCATAAGAATCACTATAAGTTAGCCGATGGTAAGTATAATTGCAAGCGACATGGCAATAAATATACATTCCGAATCCAAAAGGGAGCACAGCGCCGCCGAGCTGGAAAAGTCCAAGGTGGAACAGATCGTCAACACCGACGGCTGGAAGGTCGAAAACAGGCTGTCGATCAATGGGATACGCCATATACGCATCAACCGCCAATAGGATTTCGCTGATGGACAAACACATATCAACGGCCTCGATAGCTGCCGGGGCTACGGCGAGCGACGGCAATAAGCCCACAACGGCGGCTTCATACGCAACGACAGGCTCTTTATCAGAGAAAGGCCGTTCAGATTCAGCCACCGCGACGATGAAAACTGTCTCGACTACCTGCGGGATACACCACCCAACTGGTCCGTCAGGTTACATGATCCCTAGTTTAATACACCTGAGCAGATAGGCCCGACGGCCGTTTTTTGGATCATCAGGCTAACTCTAACCTATAGTTACGATAGCTGTTTCCACATATCCGAATAACCGAGTGTCCTTTTAACGTCGCTCGCCGCGTTCCTTTCAAGCATTATTGGTAATGTTATACTTATCACATACCCTGACCGGACCTGATTATGATTGGATCCTGTTGATAATAGAGGTGATGAACATCATTTTTCTGTCATGGGACAGACAGTTAAAAAGTGGCGGCTAATACGGGCCTGATCCTTAGCGAACACAGATATCAGCACACTTGTATATGCCCTGACAGCAAACTGCATCTGATTTCTAAGTGTCGTAAAAACATACAATAAGAGTATGATAAATATAGGCATGGTCAATACCGTGCATTTATGGGAAGTGAAGAACGGCACCGCAAGCCGCTCCCAGGCGCCTGATTTGGTCCGAACACGTTCCATGATGCCATGTTGAAAAATGAGATTGTTTGTTGACCAGATGGCACAGAATCATCTCTCAGGTCAAACAAAGAGAATCCACCTTGTTGTTTTAACTGATAAGAAAGCCCAACAGCCGGATTGGACAGTCTATCAGTGTTACGCAACGGGCTGTTGTCGAGTGGTGATTTGAAAAAACGGGCCGCGCGGCCCGTTCGTAGTTTCCAGTGATTACTTCGGTCTCAGATGACCGCCCGTTTCCAGCGCGCCGAATGGCACTGCACGTTGACGGCCACCGGCAAGCTGGCGATGTGGCAGGGATGTGGTTCGACGGCCAGCCAGAGCGCCGTCGTCCGTCCACCTAGGCCCTGGGGTCCGATGCCCAGTTGGTTGATCTCCCTGAGCCAGCTCTTCTCGAGTTCGGCGTAGAAGGGGTCCGGGTGGTACTCGCCGACGGGACGGACGGTGGCGTGCTTGGCCAGCAGCGCGGCAAGTTCGAAGGTCCCCCCGACGCCCACACCGATGATGGTCGGCGGACAGGGATTGGGGCCGGCATCGTCGATGGTGCGCAGGATGAACTCCCGAGCTCCGGCGATGCCGTCGGCGGGCTTGAGCATGGCGATGCGGCTCATGTTCTCGCATCCGCCGCCCTTGGGCTCGATCAGCAGATCGACCCGGTCCCCCTCGACCAACATGAAGTGGATCGCCGCCGGGGTGTTGTCGCCGGTGTTCTTACGCCGGAAGGGGTCTTCGACGATGGACTTGCGCAAAAAACCCTCGGCGTAGCCCTGCCGCACACCCTTGTCGACGGCGGCCGTGAAGTCGCCGTCGAAGTGGACCTCACGCCCCACGGCGGCCCAGACCACGGTGAAGCCGGTGTCCTGGCAGAGGGGGACCTCCTCATCGCGGGCGATGCGGGCGTTTTCGCAGATAACGTCGAGGATGTCGCGGCCCGCCGGCGAGGTCTCCCGGGTGCGGGCCTCTGCCAGGGCGCGTTCCACATCGGGGGGCAGGCGGTAGTTGGCCTCGAGGCAGAGATCACGGACCGTTCGGGTCACCAATTCGGTGGAGACTTCGCGCATGATCCTCCCGCGGTTGCGGCTTCCGGGCGATTCTAACACAACGGCGGACCCCGGGGGAGTCCGCCATCGCTTGTTCGTCCGGCTGTCTACTCCAAGTGCTCGAGGGCCTGGGAGATTCGGGCCAGCCAGTTATCCAGGAAGGCGGGCTCGGCTTCGTGATCGAAGAGCCAGGCGGCCTGCTCGCGCCAGCCCCGGGCGATGCGGGTCAGGTTCTCGACGCCCTGGATGAGCTTCATCGAGGCCAGCGCCGTCAGGTCCGGCGGCGGCCAGTTGGGGTTCTCACCCCGGACCACCGTGGTGTAGCGCTCGAGCTGATCATAGGCCAGGCAGGGTGCCAGATCAACCGTGGGCGTGGTGACGCCGAAGTCGCCCCAGTCGATGATCAGGTTGCGGCCTTTGCCATCATCCCGGTCCTCGGCGGGTTTCTGCGCACCGATAATCACGTTATAGGCGTTCAGATCACCGTGGGTCACGGTCATTCCGCAGGCGAAGGCCGACTCGACGGCGCCGAAGGCGGCGCTGAGCGCCCGGCCCAGCAGGGGTTCGATTTCGACGCGTCGCTCGTTGAGCGTCGGCAGGATGAATATGTCGTCGATGTTCAGCGACTGCAGGCGGTTCTGATACTCCTCGGGTCCATGCTCGGGATAGCCCCGGCCCACGTAGGAAGGGGCCGCCGAGGCCGTCGAGGCGTGAAGTCGGGCGACATCGTCGATGAGTTCGTCGGGCAGCCGCCAATCCACCGAGGTGAGATCGGCTTCGGCCAGATTCTCCCCGGGGTGGTAGAAGTAGGTCATCGCCTGCTGCGGCTCACCCACCGGAGAGAGGATCTCCACGGCGGTGGTGATCAGCTTGGGTTGATGGCGCAGGCCCAGGCGGCGCCCCAGGATGTAGGACTCGATCTCGCGTTCCCAGGGAATCTTGAAGAATAGATCGAGATCCCGTTCGCCCTCGCGTCCGAGACGAGTCTTGATGCGCACCCGACGCGGCGCGAAGCCGTGGTCCAGGCCCAGGGCGCTGGAGTGGCTGAAGGGCTCCGGGGTGTTCATCTGTACGGCGAAGATGGATAGACTGTGGCTGAGCTCCCGGGAGAGGGACTGCTCCAGCGCGGTGCGTCCCACCGGGCTCAACCGCCAACCGTTGTTTCCGTCATTGTAATTGATGGGTGCCATGACTTCTCTCCGGGATTGGTGGTGGATCGGGTCGGTGTCGGGCGGGGATTATCGATCCCGCCGGGCGGTGGGCTCCTCGTCGGTCAGGCTCTCCCAGTGCTCCAGTGCGTGACGGTAATGGGGAACAACAATAGAGCCGCCGACGATCAGGGCCACATCCAGGGCCTCGATCAACTCGGCGGTCTCGACGCCTTCCCTGTGACAGCGCGTAAGGTGATATTTGATGCAATCCTCGCAGCGAAGGACCATAGACGCGACCAGGCCCAACAGCTCCTTGGTTCGCGCCGGAAGGGCTCCGCTTCGATAGACGGCGCCGTCCAGGTTGATGAAGCGTTTGGTGCTGCGGCTGCCGAGCTCGAGCAGGCGTTGCTGCTGAAGCTCGCGGCGTTCTTCGAAGGACTCGGGAGAGCTCATTGGTTTGAGGATTGACCCTTGAATCCGGTTTTTGTCGACTCAAATGGATCCCATACCCGTCACGTCCGAGCGGATGATAATGCTTGAACCATGGCCCGTCGGTACGAGGACAGGTCAAGCAGAGTACTCTAAAACCGTCCGTAAATCAAGACTTTTATGGCTGCCATCTTGACCTTGAGCCCGTCGATGTGCCCGGCGGGCTCCCTCTCCCGGTCACTCTGAGCGGCGGAATAATTGGCGAATGGACTGCGTGCCGCCGGGGTGCGCCCTGACGCGGGCCTCGGCCGGCGAGACCTCCGCAATCCCTTTCCGCAAGCAACCCCTCACCCGCGCCCGGCGTTGGCACGTTTCTTGCGGAGAACCGCCCCCGCCTCCGCCCGACGGCCGCCCCGCCCTGTTGCAAGAAACGTGCCAACGCCTCCGTGCCGGACGCTCGGGCGGGGTTGTTTCACGGAGGACGGATTGCGGAGGTCTCGCCGGGGGGCGTGGTTGAGTGTCCTCGTCTCAATAGCGGGGAGGGAGTGATAGAGAAAGGAGATCGGTGGGGGTTTGGTGGTTTCCGGCGGATGCTCGGGTCGAGTATGGTCAGGAGGGGTCGGGTTTAGTTTCCGACGATTGCTTGGCCTTTCGACGCCGTCGACGGCGGGTGATCTCACGGGCCACCTCGGCGCCGACGAGGAGCACGTGGGCGGCGTAGTAGGCCCAGAGGGCCAGCAGGACCACACCGGTGAGGATGCCGTAGTAGAGCCCCGGGCTCTTCAGGTGGGCCAGGTAGAAGGAGAAGCCCAGCTTGGCGGCCTCGAGACCCAGGGCTGCCACGGCGGCGCCGAAGACGGCGGCTCGGGCTCCTCCCTTGGTGGTCGGCACCAGTCGGTAGACGAGGAAAAAGAACAGCCAGCTCAGCAGGTAGGGCGCCAGTACGAGGATAATCCGGGCCAGCCCCTTGACGGCCTTGAGCTCCATACCCCACAGGCTCCAATCCGATGTGGCCACGTGGGCGAAGATGCCGGTGACCCAGGCGCCGCCGATGAAGAAGCCCAGCAGCCCGACGAGCATCGCCAGAGAGACCAGGCGGCCCTCCCACCAGCGCCGGGGCCGGGCCAGGCCGCCGAAGATGTTGTCCAGGGCGCGGCGCACGGCGTCGGTGATCTTAGAGGAGATCCAGAGCAGGGCGACCAGACCGATCAGGCCGACCTCGAGACGGTTGGCCACCACCCGTTCGAGGAGTCCCTGGATCAGCAGTTCGCCCTGGGGCACCAGCTCGACGACGGCCTCGCTGATCACGGCGACGGCGCGCTCGCTTGAGCCGATGATGTAGCCGGCGACGCTGACGCCCAGCAGGATCAGGGGCACCAGGCTGATGCTCAGGTAGAAGGCCACCCCGGCGGCGGTCAGTCCGCCCTGGTGCTCCTTGAGGTGGGAGCGCAGGACGTCGTAAACGAAGCGGACGGGCGGGCCGAAGACGCGGCGTAAAAAGGCCCAGGACCGGGCGAGACAGGGAGGAAGGCGGCGGGTCGGCTGTTTGTCCTCGGTCACGGCCGTTCCACCGGGTCGGCTTTCGGGGGGTCGAGGAGTTCGAGGCGTTCGAGGAGGGCGGGGGCCGGGGCGGGGATCAGGCGGCGGTCGACGAGGAGCCCCTCGGCGGTTAACAGAGCGGCGGCGACCTCGACGGCCTGGGCGGCGGCGGCGGTTTCGCCGGCCAGAGTGAAGTAGCCGCGTCCGCCCAGGCCGACAGCGAGGCGGACCTCAAGGAGCTCGATGGCGGCGGCCTTGGCGGCGGCGTCGGCGGCGCGCAGCGCGGCGGCGATGTTGAAGGCCTCGACCACGCCCAGGGCCGCTCCCCGGGGACAGGGTCGCGAGGTTCCCAGAGCGCCGGGGAGATCGGGATGGACGGCGGGCAGCAGGCACTCGCCGACGACGAGTTCGCCGCCGACCCGGCGCGCGGCGTCGAGGGCGGAGCGCACCTCGGCGACGCGGCCGCGCCACAGCCCGGCGAACTTGCCGGCGCAGAAGGGTCGGGCGAAGATCAACTCGACGGCGGCGGCTTTGCAGCCGGCGTCGAGGGCGGCCAGCCCTCGGGCGACGCTGTAGAGCTCGATAAGTCCCAGGGCTGTCTCGGACGGGCTCATCGGGACACCTCGAGGGTCAACTGGTTGGAGTCCACAGCGCTCACCCGACCGTCCAGCGGGGCGTGGAGCGGAACGGACAGCCTCGCCGTCGCCTCGGCCAGCACTCGCCCGGCGGCGACCTGATCGCCGAGGGCGACGACGGGCTTGGCCGGGTATCCGGCTCCCTGGCGCAGGGCGAGGACCAGTCGCTCCGGCAGCGACGGCTCGACGGCGGCGGCGGATCGGTCGCCGTCGGCCAGACCGAGGCGGGTCAGCAGGACCGACGTCGGCGGGCGGCGACCGGTGGGAAGGACCGAGCGCGCCTCGGCGTCTTCGATGCGTCGTTCGGGTCGGGGGTAGCCCCCGCGCAGCTCGAGGGCGACGCGGCGCGGCGAGAGCCCCTCGGGGCAGGCGTAGAGCTCGCAGACCCCGCACCCCGAGCAGGCCCACATCTCTCCGGCGAGCTCCCCCAGCCCCAGGTTGAGGGCCAGGGCGCGCATCCAGCGGTGGGGTCGCACCCGCTGCCCGGCCAGCCAGCGCGGGCAGAGGTCGGTGCAGTAGCGGCACTGGGTGCAGGCCGAGAGGGCCAGCCGGCGGTTGAGGCGCGCATCGCGGTTCAGGTGGCGCAGGATCGGCGAGTCGGGCGCAAGGACGGTGTATCCCGCGGTGGTTTTGGATACGTGGGCCGTGGCGGGTTCCTTCAGTGGTTCGCCCATCAGCGGCCCGCCCTCGAGGACCGGCGAGACTCCGTCCCAGCCGGCGGCCTCCAGCAGCATCCGCGCCGGATGGCCCAGGGGAACGCGGACGCTCAGGGGACGCTCGACGGCGCCGACGACGCAGACCCGCTTGTGGATGAAGGGCTCCTCGTCGTCAACGGCTCGGGCCAGCAGCGCCAGCGTCTCGACGTTGAGCACCAGCGCGCCGATGTCACCGGGAAGACCGAAGCGGGGAACGCGGCGGCCCGTGACCGCTTCGATCAGGACCACTTCGTCGCCGACGGGGTAGGCGTCGTCCAATTCGACAAGCTCGACGCCCCCGCTCATCGCCGCTTGCAGCGCCCGCCAGGCTCGGCGGCGCTTGGGCTTGGCGGCGAGGATTCGCCGACGCGCTCCCACGGCGGCCGCGGCAAGTTCGAGACCCCGCGGGATCAGCTCCGCCGCCTCCTCGCAGAACCAGGCGTCCTTGACCAGGAGGGGCTCGCACTCGGCGGCGTTGGCGATGACCACTTCGGCGGGGCGAGCCAGCTTGGCGTGAGTGGGAAAGCCGCCGCCGCCGCAGCCGACCAGGCCGGCCGCGCGGCAGCGTTCGCGGATAACCTCGGCTGTCGGAGTGGTCGCCATAGGCAGTCGGTCAGCGCCGGGTGACCAAACGCAGACCCAGGTCGTTGAGGGCGTCCCGGGCCGCCGGGGTGACGATGGCCCGGGGGGTGACGGGCAGTTCGCCCAGACCGGCACGGGCGGCGGCGCGGACGTCGTTCTCGGTTACCAGGGCCAGGGGGGCGACTCCGGCCGAACCGCCGAGGACCCGGGGTTCGCGCCCTCCCGCCGAAACCAGACCCACCGGCGCGGGCGTCCGGTGCTCGGCGGTGACGAGTCCGCCGACGGGCGGCGGGCTCGTCTCGGCCAGGCGCACCGTGTCCCCGGTTTTCAGGTTGGCCGCGTTGGCCTCGTCGGTATCCAGATGGAGCTCGAGGCGGAAGTCCTCGCGCACCCGGACCAACACCTGATCGTAGCGCACCCCGCGCCAGCCGTCGGCGATGAGGCTGATGCGCCGGCCGTCGACGAGGCCCAGCGCCGCCGCCTCGGCCGAGTCGCAGTGCAGGTGCCGATCGGCGACGGCCACCTGCTCATCGAGCCGCAGCTCCCCCGCCGGACCGACCAGCAGCGGCGCCTCCCCGAAGACCACCGCCCCGCCCGGCCGCACCTCGCACGGGTTGCCCAGCCGGGCCAGGTCGCTCTTCGCCAGCTCGACCGTGGTCCTCTCCCGCAGTGGACCCAGGATGCGCAGGCCCAGCACCTCCTTGAGCCCCACCAGGCGCAGGGTCTCTTCGGCGGCGAACTGGCCCGGCTGCCGCAGCGGCCGCAGCTCGGTCAATCCGGCTCCCGGCCCCAACAGGCGCTCCAAGGTCTCCCGGCGGATATGCAGGTGCTTGCCGCTGACGCCCACCGGGATGCGCCGGGGGGCGACCTCGACCTCCCGGGGCGGCGGTGCCGGACCCTTGGGGTAGGGCTCGGCGGCCTCGCGGCGCGCCAGCTCCTCCCGCACCGCGTCCTCGACGCGTCGAGATAGTTTATCCGGTTGACTCACCGTTCACCTAGTCCTGGGGGAGCAGCATCTCCACGTTCTCGTGGGGGCGCGGGATGACGTGGACGCTGACCAGCTCGCCGACGCGTCCGGCGGCCGCCGCTCCGGCGTCCGTGGCCGCCTTGACCGCGCCGACCTCACCGCGGACCATCACCGTCACGTAGCCGCCGCCGACCTTCTCCTTGCCGATCAGCCGGACGTTGGCCGCCTTGACCATGGCGTCGGCGGCCTCGACGGCGCCGACCAGGCCCTTGGTCTCGATCATCCCCAGGGCGATCTCTTGCAGGTTCTGTGCCAATGTGCCTCCTAGGTGTCTTTGCAGTCATCAAAGGGCGTTTTATCCACTTTTTCTATCTTGATAGTGTATGGCCACTTAGCGATATCCTTCAAGTATAATAATCGATATCCTCTTGGCGAACAAAAATACTCTGAAAAATGAGACGTTAAATACTTAGTTAATTCACAATCTTTTAGCAAATGCCTATCATCTACAACACCACATAGAGAGCATATAATAGCATCAAATTCATTATCAGTGATTACTGTATCATTTGTAGCTTTCAGACCTAACTCATTACATAAACATGAGAGACCATGATATTATTTCATATATTTATTTGTACTATTATTAGTCGAAGGGCTCCATATATTATTATTGAATATTACTTTAATTTCACAGTTACTGCTCTTATAGCCAATTAGCTTATGTAATAAATATAATGATGCTCTTGGATATGTTTCGAAAAGATTTTTATTTAGTTGTAAATCACTTTTCTGTAATAAACACTTAACTTGAGACACATATGAACCCATATTTGATCCGTAAGGACCTAATGCGTTAAAGCATTTATCAATTGCTCTTTTTGTAATCTGCCAAACATATTCAACACAAATAGAATCAGGTAATAATTGTGTATCAATTGGTAAGTCAATATATATAGGAATGCATTTATTAAGCATAGAAATACGCTCTTCTGCTGCTCGCGGTGATTGTGTTGATTTTATTGTATGTTTAAATGGATGTTTATTATATACTTTAGTACTAATTATATTATCATTATTATCTCTTTCTGACCTTGCCAAACCTTGCTTATTATTAGAGAATCCCGCCAAATCCAACCCCCAGGCAACCTTCCCCATAACTACTCCTTTCCCATTATCAAGGGCGAATGGGCTAAAGAAGCCCTTCTGCATCACCCGCGTACAGCTCGTCCAGGGCTTTCTCTACGGCTCGCCTGATACGCTCGTCGCTGATCTCGTCGGCCCGGGGTTCCTCGACCTTGGGCAGGCTGTCCCTGTCCCAGGCCAGGCGCTTGCGGTTGGTCAGGTGGCGGGCGCTGACGTTATCGCCGGTGGCCGAGCCGCCCCAGGCCCCCGGTCCCAGGGTCAGGCTGGGCTCGAGGCGGGTGGTGACGCCCACGGCGCCCAGGGCGGAGCAGGTGTTGACCAGCACCCGGCAGACCGGCTTCTCGCGGGCGAAGGCCTCGACGACTTCGGCGTTGCGGGCGTGGAGGCTGAGGGTGTGGCCCAGGCCGCCGTGGCGCAGCAGCTCGACGCAGCGCTCGCAGCCGGCGCGCCAGCCCTCGACGGTATAGAAGGCCAGCACGGGGCAGAGCTTTTCGCCGGAGAGGGGGTGGTCCGGTCCGACGCCGTCGGGTTCGACCAGCAGCACCCGGGTGTCCGGGGGGACTTCGATTCCGGCGGCGTTGGCGACCTCGACGGCGCCGCGGCCCACGGCGGCGGCGTTGAAACGACCTCCGCCGAAGAGGTTATTGGCCAGGCGGATGCGTTGTTGGTCATCGAGAAAGACGCCGCCCCGGGTCAGGCAGGCCGCCCGGACCTCTTTGACGATGGGTGAATCGACCACCAGGGCCTGCTCCGAGGCGCAGACCGTGCCGTTGTCGAAGGTCGTTCCCCGGAAAGCCTTGGCGACGGCGTCGGCGGCGTCGGCGGAGCGGTCGATGTAGACCGGCACGTTGCCCGGTCCCACGCCGAAGGCCGGCTTGCCCGAGGAGTACGCCGCCCTCACCAGACCCATCCCGCCCGTGGCCAGGATGACGTCGGTGAGTTCGTGGCGCATCAGCTCCCGGGTGGCGGTCATCTCGGCGGTGGAGAGGCAGGCCAGGGCGTCGGTGGGGCCGCCGGCGGCCGCCAAGGCTGTACGGCAGACCTCGACGGCCCGGCGTGTGCACTCAACCGAGCGTGGGTGGGGGCTCATCACCACCGCGCAACCGGCCTTGATCCCGATCAACGCCTTGAAGACCGCCGTCGAGGTCGGGTTGGTGCAGGGGATGACCGCCGTCACTACGCCCATCGGCACGCCGTAGACCACCACGCCGCGGGCCGTGTCGCGCTCGATGACCCCCAGGATGCGCCGCGTCAGGAGGCTCTCGCGGACGTCGACGGCGGCCAGGCGGTTCTTGGCCTCTTTGTCGGCGACGATACCGAAGCCGGTCTCGCGCACCGCCGCTTCGGCCAGCTCTCCAGAGGCGGCCTCGGCGGCGCGTCCCATCGCCCTCACCCAACCGTCGAGCTCGGCGGGATCGCGACGGGATAGCTCGTCGGCGGCCCGGCGGGCGCGGAGCAGTAGCTCGCGGGCCTCGGCTATTGCGCGGAGATCGGCGTCCATCTTGTGAGCTTTCGACATTCCGCCGGGGGTCGTTGATTCCAAAGGGATCAGATGATGACCGACAGCCGACCGCAACCGGGTTGCCCGCCGTAGGGACCCTTGACGAGACCTTCGCCAAAGGGGCGACGGTAACTATCCCGGGCCGGACCGGCGTTGGCACGTTTCTTGCGGAGTATCGCTCGGGTTTGCCGAGAGAGTCACCGCGCTCTGCTGCAAGAAACGTGCCAACGCCTCGCCGTGCGGCGTGCGAGGGCGCTGTCGGGCGGAAGGGTCCCTTTGGCGAAGGTCTCGGCGGGTGGTCGGCCCTCGGGGTCAGTGGCCGACCAGTTTGTCTATCTCGAGTTGTTTGATGAGCCGGTTGAGGTAGCTGCGCTGGATGTCCAGGGTCTCGGCGGCGCGGGTCTGGTTGTTGTCGTGGGCGGCCAGGGTCTTGGCGATGAACCAGCGCCGGAAGTTTCGCTGGGCCTCTTCGAGGGTCTCACCGGCGAAGATGTTGTCGCGGGCCTTGCCCTGGACGTGGGAGGGCAGCATCGAGGGCTGGAGCAGTTCGCCCTCGCCCAGGACCACGGCGCGTTCGATGGCGTTCTCGAGTTCGCGGATATTGCCGGGCCAGGAGTAGTTGTGGATGACCTCGAGGGCCTCGGGGCTGGCGGTGAACATCCGCTTGTTCATCTCGAGGGAGAACTTCTTCAGGAAGTGGTTGACCATCTCCGGCAGGTCTTCGCGGCGCTCGCGCAGGGGGGGGACCTCGATGGTGACGACGTTCAGGCGGTAGTAGAGGTCTTCGCGGAAGCGGCCCTCGGCGATGGCGGCTTCGAGGTCGCGGTTGGTGGCGGTGATCACCCGGACGTCGACGGTGATGGTGCGGTTGGAGCCCAGGGGTTCGAACTGCTGCTCTTGAAGGACGCGCAGCAGTTTGGTCTGCAGTTTTGGGCTGATGTCACCGATCTCGTCGAGGAAGATCGTTCCACCGTCGGCGTATTCGAAGCGGCCCTTCTTGGTTCCGGAGGCGCCGGTGAAGGCACCCTTGGCGTGGCCGAAGAGTTCTGTTTCGAGCAGTTCCTCGGGGATGTTGGCGCAGTTGACGGTCACCAGGCGGCGATCGTAGCGGCTGGAGGCGCGGAAGATGGCCCGGGCCACCAAGCCCTTGCCGGTGCCGGTTTCGCCGCGGATCATCACCGTGGTCTTGGTGTCGGCGACCTTGGCGACGATCTCGAAGACCTGGGCCAATCCACCCTCGCGGCCGACGATGAACTCTTCGGCGGCCATCTGCTCGCGGAGCTGGGCCAGCTCCTCGCGGCGACGGCGGGCCTCGTCGGCCTGCTTGAGGGCGTAAGCGGCCTGGACGGCGATAGCCTGGAGGAAGCGACAATCCTCGTCACTGAACGGGCGGCCGTTCTGCTTATTGACGGCCTCGATGACGCCGATGGCCTCCTCGCCGACCATCAGCGGCACGCAGATCAGGCTCTGGGTCCGGATGTCGGTCTGGTCGTCGACGCCGGAGAAGTGGCGCGGGTCCTCGGAGGCCGCGGGAAGATTGAGGGGTCGCTGGCGGGTGACCACCCAGCCGGCGATGGAGCCCTCGACGGGGACGTGGACCTCGAGGACCTTGTCTGCGTGGGGTCCGGTGGCGATGGCGAAGCGCAGGTGTTCGCCGTCGGGTTCGAGGAGCAGCACCGAGGCGGCCTCGGCCTCGATGACCTCCTGGGCCGAGCTGATGACCGCTTGGAGGAGCTGGTCCTCCTCGCGGGTCCTGGCGATTGAGGCCGTGGCGGCGAAGAAGCGTTCCAGACGGGCGGTCTTGCACATGGGGGCTGCTCGGTTGGGGGCGGTTTCTTGAATGGTTGATTCCGTGGTCCGTCTTCTCGGGCAGTGTGAAGAATAGTATACAGACGGACCGCTAAATGGTCAACCCTGGAGCCCATCGTGGCGGAGGGGCCTTTTTCCTTGACAAAAGAGGCCGTGTTGCTTACATTCTAAAACGTTAAATCGCAATGCCTTAATACGATGCGAAAACAATGCGGTGTAATGATAACGTATGCCCGTCCGCCCGACCAAAGCCTTCGGCCAATGCGCCGAACGAGCGAGTCCGACGTTGATGGTTTGGGTTTGCGGTATACTCGCGCGTTTTTGCTTGCGAGGAACGAATCCCTCCGGCTCGCGGCGGTGTGTCTGGTATGCGGCGAGATTGGTATCGTGCGGGATCGTGCTTGTGTATGCGGTTGTTCAACATGCCGCGGCGGGTGGGTTTGTTTCAAAGCGACAGGCCAAAGTAACAGGCCAAAGCGACAGGCCGTAATGCGTCGGCAGATAGAGCTCGATGGGAATACCAACTGCCTGTAGCGGCTTCTTGGTGCTGCCCTTCCGATGACGTCATCAGCCGTGTATCTTTAGAAGGGATCATATACACCGACCGGACCTGATCGTGATTGTATCCAGTTGATAATAGAGATGATGATTATAAGATACCCGTCACAAGACGGGCAGTCGAAAAGCGGCGGCAATCAAAGGGCGTTATCTATAGAAATCCTATTATCGGCGGGCGTGTCGTCTCGGGGCAGCCTGTGGCCAGGTCAACTCTAAGCTCCACCCGGCTGGGTTGATCCTGCGGCCGCTTGATTGGATGTAGGTGTTCTGCCCCCCACTATCTATAAGCTATAATAACCTTACCACAAGTCAAAAACTGCCAGTTATCCATATCAATCCACCCATATCGATTACCCGCAGCCTGCATCCATCCGGGGGTCGACTTTCGGATTAACCGCGGCATGTAACAGATTTTGATTCCCCATCGCGCGGGCTCCACCGGCGAAGGCGGCTGCGTAACGGTCCATTGCCGATAGTCGTGATAGTTCCGGGGGATGTTCCAGTATAGCGGCGGTCGCGCGGTGGATTGCCGACGATCGCGTTCGAGTCTTTCGAGTCTAAGGGAGGTTTCGTGGCTGAGCTAACGAATTGTGAAGAGCTGGCCCGCCACTTCAAGGCCTTGGGTCACCCCACACGCTTGCGCATCGTCGGTCTGCTGGCCGCCGGGATGCGCTGCGTCGAGGAGATCCGCGCCGAGTTGGGGCTCAAGCAGCCCAATATCTCGCAGCATCTCGCTATCCTGCGGCAGAACCGGATCGTCACCTCGGAGCGTGACGGTAACCGCGTCTGCTACTCGTTGACCAACCTGGATTTGATCCGCACCATCGTCGCTCTGGGCAACTGTATGGGCATCGACAGCAAGACCCGGGCCGAATAAGGATTCTACGCAGTGAGCGCCCCCAAACATCAGTACAAGCGACCCGCCGGCGGCGGGGACGTGGTCATCTACCGCGAGACCCTGATCTCGCGGGTCTCCTTTTACATCACCATCTTCGTCACCCTGGCCCTCGGCGGAGGCATCGTCTACGCCCTGAGCAATCTGGACACGCCGGTGGGTCGCTGGGCCTTCTGGATCCTCGCCGTGGTGGCGTCCCTGGTCCTGGTATTGGGCATCTGCTTCACCCAGTTGACCATAACCGTTACCCAGCGCCAGTTGATCCTGGCCTTCGGCTTCTTCCGGCTGACCCTGCGGCGCCGGGACCTCGTCGGGGCCGAGGCGACCCAGGTTTCCCTCAGCGATTCCTCGGGCTACGGCATCCATCGCGGCCGCAAGGGCGTGCGCTACTGGGTCACCGCCGCCGGACCCGGTGTCGAGCTGACCGTGCGCGATCCCGCCGCGGTCAAGAAGGCCGATGGCAACGACGATGCGCAGACCGACGACCGTCGACGCTACATCTTCAACTGCCGAGATCCGCGACGGCTGATCAACATCCTCGATCTCGACCGAGAATGAGGGCGGGAGACTCCGCACAGTCCCACCGCGCGATTGATTTTGATTTGATGACGACCAGGGCCGGGTATAACCTCGGCCCTGCTCGCTTTGGAAAAACCCGCGAAGGTTATCGGCCGCCTTCCGTCGGCAGCCGGTTGCTACCTCCCTACTCGGCAAGCCGGCAGTCCTTCAGGTGGATATCTGCCGGCTGAAGTATGGAATCTTGCGAACAGTGCGCGCCTGGAAAGACTAGTCGGTTTTGGTGATAATCCGGTAAGGGATCGTATACCCTGACCGGGCCTGATCATGATCGTATCCAGTTGTTAATAGAGGCGGTGTTCATAGAGTATCAGCCACAAGGCGGGCAGTCGATAAGTGGCGGCCAATAATTGAGGTAATCTGGGGCGTAACTAGTAGGCGGCATCCTTGAATAAGCCCTGAAAACAGCGTGCCGCCAAAACCCAAGTGCGCTACCAGCAAGCAATAAGGGCATGCTAAATGAACGCCTGATCACAGACAGCGCATTTTCGGGGAGTCAATAACGGTGCGGCAAGCCGCTTCCGCTCAGGCTGATTTGGTTCGAACACGTTCCATGAGGCATACGGTAAGCGAATGATGGAGAACCGGCCGGAAGCGGCTGACTGCTTGTTGAAACACCGATTTGAGCCACCCGGCTCATCGAGGTGACATTCTTGCGTTAGCGATCATTAGTCTGCAATTGCTCGGAAATCTTACCGCAACTCCGGTTTGCATTGGCGGTCCATTTGATTATGAAAACGACCGACCCTGGAGTCGGTCGTCGTGGAATCGTCGGGCTGGGTCACATCGATGGACCCAGCAGCACGCCCAGCACGAAGCCCAGCAGCGTCCCCGCCAGGATGAAGATCAGGAAGAGGCTGCGCAGGCGCAGGCAGCGGCGGCGGCTGCGTGCGCCGACCAGCACCGCCTCGAGCTTGGCCCGCTCGGCCTCGACGCTCTCGTGGCCCTTGAAGATCCACACCGGTCCGGCCTCCAGGGTGATCCGAGAGAAACCCGCCTCGTCGAGGAGCAGCGGGGCCTTGTTCGAGTAGACGACGTTGGGGATGCCCCGACCCTCACGGCGCAGGCGCTCGGCCAGCTCTAGCCCCCGCGGCGGGTAGGCGGCCTTGTAGCGCTCGGCGAAGGATTCGATGGTCCTCCAGAGCCCCCCGGCTTCGGCCTGCAGGCGTTCACCGACCTCGGGGGACTCCTCGAGGAAGAAGATGTCGCTGAGCAGCAGGTCGGGGCGCTCGCCGTTGTCGAGTGCGTTCAGCAGCTCTTCGGTCGAGTAGAAGTGGCGGATGTCGTAACACTCGCCGTGGCGCTCGTCCAGGGCGCGGTGGTTGCGCTCCTCGTCGTCGATCAACCAGATACGGGGTTTGCTCATTGCTGGAATCCCGCGGATGAGGGTTGGTGACCCGGGGGATGACGCGGTCGGTCTCGGTTGGTAGAATCGGAATCGAACGGTGGGGCGCGGCATCGTGGTGCTTGGCTACGGTGAGGATACCAGCGCGGCCGCCGGGCTGTAAAGGAGTCGTCGTGGAACGGGTGCTGGGAGTGGACCTGGGCGGGACCAACCTGCGCTGGGGCTTCGTCGATCGTGACGGCGGGCTGACCGGCGCGGGTTCGCTGACCCACCGCGCCGCCGGTTCCGTGCTGACCCCGGCCGAGTTGATCGAACACCTGGCCGCCGTCGTGGAAGACTCTCCGGAGACCGTCCGCGCCGTAGGCCTGGCCGCCCCCGGCCCCCTGGACCTGACCCGCGGCGCCGTGGTCGGGGCGGTCAACCTGCCGAGTTGGCGTGACGTGCCTCTGGTCCAACCCCTCGAGGAGCGCTTCGGCCTTCCCGTGCGCCTGATCAACGACGGCACGGCCTTCACCCTGGGCGAGGCTCGCTACGGCGCCGCCGCCGGTGCGGAGAACGTTCTCGGCCTGACCCTGGGCACCGGTGTCGGTGGCGGAGCGCTGCAGGACGGTCGACCCCTGCTCGGCCGACGCGGCAACGCCCTGGAGATCGGCCACTTGACCCTGGACCCGTGGGGTCCGTTGTGCAACTGCGGCCGCCGGGGCTGCCTGGAGGTCTACGCCTCGGCGAGCGCCGTCGCCCGGCGGGGGCGGGAGCTGACCGGTGAGGCGGACATCGACGCCGCCATCATCGTCGAGCGGGCCGCCCGGGGCGATGAGCCCTGCCGCAAGGCCCTCGCCGAGGCCGGTCGTCGGCTGGGTCGGGGTATCGCCTTGTCGCTGACCCTGATCGACGCCGACCTGGTGGTCATCGGCGGCGGTCTGTCCCGGGCGGGGGGCTTGATTCTAAATCCGGCCCGCGCGGCACTGGGCGATCAATTATTCCCCGAACGCCCCGAGCTGCGTCTGGTCGCCTCGAACCTGGACGACGCCGCGGCGGTCCTCGGCGCCGCCGCCTGGGCCTGGGATTCGATCGCCTGATACCGACAGGCGCTTCCTTGATGTCGCGCGTTATCTGATAAACTCTCAGCCAGGTCCGCCGGTGGAGTTCCCCTGATGCTCCCGCTTCCCTGTTATCCGGCTTCTCCGTCAATATTGAGCAAACCTACAATGACCGGATAGTATTTATGCGTCGCCGAGCCCGCTTGTTACCTTAGCAACGGCTTCGAGCACCATGTTTTCTAAGGGGATCATCACAGAAGATGACCATCAGCTATTGCAGTTGGTTTTTTATGTCGGCGTGAACAAGTATCTTATCCTGCCACCAACAAAGTGGTCAATGTGGCAGGGAGGAGCAGGACGAGAGACCGGCACGTCAAGTGTCCCAGAGGCAACTATCACCACCGCTGCGCCGACGGGCGTCATAAGTGCAAGCGCTGCGGCAAGCTGTTCAACCATCGTCCCCGAAGGCCTCGCAATGAGCCGCCGCCGGAAAACCGCAGTGAGATAGCGCGCCTGTTGCGGCTCGGCCTCCCGGCGGCGCGGGTCATCCTCCCCAAGCGCTGTGACAGCAAGCATCTGCAGGGCGTGATCCTGGACAACGTCGAGCTGGACTCGATCGTCTACTCCGATGGATACAGGGCCGATAACAAGCCGTCTCTCAACGGTTTCCACCACAAACGCATCAACCACGACAAGACCCTGGTCGATGGCAAGGTTCATATCAACGGCCCAGAGAGCTCCCGAGGCTATGCTAAAAGCCTGCCACGTCGGCTTCAAACACAGCTTCGAACTCGTTATCAGAGAAAGGCCGTTCCGATTCAACCATCGCGACGACGAAAAAGCGCTAAACTACCTCAGGAGCATACTTCGCGCTTGTTGATAATTGGCTTAGGGATTATCACCTGAAACTGAACCTACGTCGAAAACGCAAAAGAGCG
>CAZOOP010000022.1:0-57538 GCA_964581465.1 uncultured bacterium | reverse complement strand
GAGTGACAGCCTGTTATAGGCCTTGTATCCATCGGAGTAGACGATCGCGCCCAGCTCGACGTTCCCCAGGATCGCGCCCAGCAGGTGCTTGCTGTCACAGCGCTCGGGGAGGATGACGCGCACCTCGCCACACCGCTTGAGCAGCCCGAAGACGGGGGTCTTGCCGCCGGCGCTCCGTCCGCGCTTGCCCTTGCGCTGTCCGGCGAAGTAGGACTCGTCGACCTCGATATGCTTATAGAATGTGCCCCTCGAGCTTCTCCAGCTCGGCCTGGCGATCGGCGGCGATGCGCTCCCGTACTCGATTGTACCATTTGGATACTTTTTTGGCGGATAAGCCGACAGCTTTCGCCGCGGGAACGCTCAGCCAGAATAAGCGAGCTATCCCTTTTCGCTTCGCTTTAGATAGCTTTGTATACCTTGGCCGGTGGGTATATATCTTTCCGCAATTCATGCATTTACATCTGCCATAAGCCAACTTATAGTGCGCCCCATGGTTACTTTTTGGGCAACAAATGTGCCGGTCGGTTGCTCGGTTTTCCGCCACTTTTTGGTTGCCCATTTTGTGACAGGTATCATAAGACTATCACTTCTATTATCAACAGCATACAATCACAATCAGGTCCGAACACGGCATACTATCCCTAATCCTTTGCTATCCACCGTTCCTGGGACCGACCCAATGGAGCAAATACCCGGGAGGCCTCGATGCCGGACACAACCAGACAGCCGAACCCGATCATCCTCGGCGTTATTGGATTGCTTATAATCACGGTTGCGCCTCACTACGCCAACATCGCCTCCGAACCGGCGGCCTTCGAGCTGCACAGCGGCCACGCCGAGCAACCCTCCGCGGCGGGTTCCTGGCACCTGCGCCTGACCGAGTTCGGAACCCTGGCCGTTTCCCACATCCAAAACGCCGAAGGCACGGTCTGGGAAACCTTCTACCCGGAACAGGACACCCTGGACCATCTCTGGGAACTGATCTTAGCCGTCAATACCCCCGGGTTTGACCTAGTCGAGCGCGACGCCAATCCCGGCGAGGTCTATCTCAAATGCTCCCTCGAACACGGCCCGAGGGACTGGGAGCTAGCCGGCTGGAGCGGCGGCTTCGACATCGACGCGGATTTCCGCGAGCTCCTCGACGAGCTGGAGGAACTGATCGAAGAGCTGACCGGCCGCCGCGCCGTCCTGCACTGACACCGCCGCGGCTCAGCGCTTCACAATCCCGGCGGCCGGGGACAAGCAGATGGTTTAGGAGTCATCACAATAAACTGGACCGGCGTTATCATAATGCGGAGCAGCCTCGAGTGGAGGGCCTTGGCAATCGCCCGAAGCATGGCTTCGATTCGTGAAGACGGATAGCTGTCACAGGTCCCAAGACAGGCGACAGACTGCTGTAAGAATTTTACTCATCACGGTTGACAAGACTCTGGACTGGACCATCAGCCTCCGGATTCCAGCGGCACTCCATTCGGGTCGAAGCTCATTGCTTTATGGATCATCTAAACTGAACCTACGTCGAAAACTCAATCGAGTGGCATTTGGAACAGTAGCGCCGGCTACCACCTCATGAGAGGCTAGAGTTCGACGAGCTTAAGAGTCGTCATACCTGCTAAGGCTGTTATAAGAAAAGGGATTATCACTCGCAAAAGAACCGGCTCATCCAGATAATAGATTGTCATTCAACGCTTTATAGCTCATAGTCGCCGCCATTGTAATACAGTTGCTCGGTGACGATATACTTGGGCTTCCCTTTAGTTCCGCCGGAAGCCCGAGCCTGTTGGTTCCATTCAGCTTACGTCCAGGCTGTGAGTATGGATCTGCTGAAAACGCTCCACTGCTCGCTTTAGCAGCTTCGAACGCTTATCAGCCTTCGCAGGTTGACGCCCTGCTGAGGCTAATCTCCGAGCACCATTCCCGATGTGGCTTTGCTGAGCTGCGAATGTGTTGTTCATCTTCTGTGATGATCCCTAAGAAAACAGTTAGCCTACCTATGGCTGATAAGCCCCAGGTCATATAAAGGGAGTAGCGACTTCCCGACTCTCAAGCGTCCTCTTGGTTCTCTTGGTAGCGCCCTCTTGGGGGCAAGTCTGGTTTCTTATGCCACCAGGCCACCCACGGATCGTGACAGCTTACGCAGCCATAAAGCGCATAGGGATCGCATACCATGTTCGGACCGCTACCTGCGTGTAACATACTGTTAACATACGGGGTGGGCTGTGGTTTTCTGCCACAATAAAGGAGGTTAAAAAAGTGGCAGATAGCAAGAGCGTCATACTTAGTAAACTTGGATATTCGCACACTTGTCCCTGCCCTGACACCTGATTGTCACTGAAGCTTAAGTGTCGTAATAACAAGCAATAAAGGCAAGACAAATGATTGTAGGGTCAACAAGGCGCATTTCTGGTATGTGAAGAACGGCCCGGCAAGCCGCCCCTAATCAGCCTGGTTTGGTCCGATCACGTTCCATGATGCCAGCGCATAATAACAAGCTATTGGCGGCATTGCCAGTTAAGGCGCTTGTGACAAACCCTCGCTTTGAATAATCGCCACCCAACCACGAGCATCACCGACGATCACCAACCCTTACGGGAGGTAACGTCCATGATCGGTCTGCCGAGCCTCATCGTCGCCGTGGCGGGCCTGCTGTCATTCGGCGTCCTCGCCGAATCAGAACCCGTCCCAAGCTTCATCTTCTCCTCGGGCGGCGCCCATCATCCCGACGGCTACGGCGCCTGGGACTTCAAGCTCTACAGCGACGGCGGCATCGAGCTGAACCATACCCGGGCCGACGAGTCGACCACCTGGGTCGATCTGAGCCTGACACCGGACCGGTACACCGAACTCTGGGAGCTGATCCGCGCCGTCGATCCCGCCTCCATTAAACCCTCGGGACGCCCCGGCATCCCCGACGAGGTCCGCCTGAGCTTCATTGTCTTCGACGAAGGGTCGCGCTGCGAGCTGGAGCTCTGGAACGGTGAAGCTCGTGAGTTCCCGGAGCTGGTCGAGCTTCTCGAGGCCCTGGCCGAGATCATCGAAGCACAGACCGGCGAGAAGGCCATCCTGCTCTAATACCTGAGACACTTGCCAAAGGGCGACGGTCCGCACCGTCGCCCTTTCTCCATCAACCTTACACAACATCAGCTGCCGAGGATCGTCCCCGCGCCGACGACCACCTCATCGACCCCGCCGGCGGATTCCTCCCGACGGTAGAACACCGCGAACTGGCCCGGAGTCAAGGCCCGTTGAGGAGCCAGGAAGCGCGTCCGCCACAACCCGCCGCTTTCACTGAGCGGCTCGACCGGGGCGCCGGGATGGTTGCGCCGCGGCTGGCACAACAAGCGCCCTACCGGGGGCGCACCGCTTCCGACGGGCTCCACCACGAGCCCCCGGCTCCAGAGACTCTCCTCGGGTCCGACGACGAGAACGTTCTCCGCGAGAAGCTTACCCGTAACATAGAGCGGTTCGACGCTGCCACCGCCCAGGCCCAGCCCCCGGCGCTGCCCCAGCGTGTAGTGGAACAGACCCCGGTGGGTTCCCAGCTCGCGGCCGCTCAGGTCCCGGATCGGCCCCGACTGCAGCAGGCGGGGAAACTCCCGGCGCAACGCCTCGACCAGCGGTCCGGCCAGCGCCGGGCAGAGGTCCATGCTCGCCGGCCGTCGGGCGACCTCCAGCCCGGCCCGCAACGCCGCCGCCCGCACCGCCGCCTTCTCATCCCCCCCCAACGGCAATACCAAGCGCCCCAGCAACGCACCGTGCAGCGCCGCCAGGAAATAGCTCTGGTCACGCTCACGAACCCGCCCCCTCATCAGGCGCACCTCCCCCTCCACAAACTCGATCCTCGCGTAGTGCCCCGTGGCCAGCTCCCAGCCTCCCAACCCATCGGCGATCCCGGCAAGCAGCGCCAGCTTGAACCGCGCGTTGCAGACGGGACAGACACTGGGCGTGCCGCCGTGCCCCGCCACCCGTAGCGCCTCGGCCAGTACCGTCCGGGCGAACAAACCCGCCCCCTCGATCACCCGGTGCTCGATCCCCAAGCGCCGCGCCGTCGCACGCGCCGCCGCCGACGCGTCCTCCGCCGCACTCTCCCGGCAGGCGCGCAGCGTCACGCCGACAACCCGACGCCCGGCCTCCACCAGGCGCAGCGCCGCCACCGCCGAGTCCACCCCGCCGGAAAGACCCACCACCACGCCGCCATCACTGTCACCTACTCCGCGCATCGCCTGCTCCACTCCCCCCAATGACGGCGGCAAAACCTCTCAACATGAAAACAGCCGGCCGCGCCCGGCTTTGGCACGTTTTTTGCGCCGTCGCGGCGGCCCATCACAAAATGAACGTCGGACTCCGCAAAAAACGTGCCAAAGCCTCCGCGCCGGGTGGACGAGGGGGTTGGCCGGCCCGAGGCCGGGTTTTGCCGCCGTCGGAAATATCGAAGAGCCCCCTCCTCACGTCCATTGTAACGCGAAAGCGGCGGCCTTGTCGCCTTGACGTAGCCCCACACCCTTGCGGCGTGCTATACTTTATCAAAGCCTTGTCCAATCCAACCCTGAGACCGGGAGGTTGTCGATGCTTAAACGTTACCTGGCGGCGCTTTGCGTATTGCTGGCGGCGGGCTCAGTCTTGGCCGCGGCCGATGATCTGTACGAAGACGCCGAGGAGCACTTCGAGAACAAGAGCTACCACCTGGCCCTGGAGAACTACGAGGAGCTGATCACCGAACATCAGGGCAGCCGCCACGTACCCCAAGCGATGTACAAGGCGGCGCTCTGCGCGGAGTACCTCTACGATTACGAGCGGGTCTCCGAGCATTTCCTGCGCCTGGCCAAGAACTACGGCGACACCTACTGGGGCGCCCTGGCCAAGATCAGGGTCTCCGACAACCTCTACTGGTGGTACCACCCCGAACTCTCCTATCCGCAGACCGCCGACATGCAACAGAAACTGCTGCTGGAGGCCGCCGAAACGCTGGAGGACGTCAAGGACGATCTCGATGAGCCCTACGACGTTGAGTGCGTCGACCAGTTGGCGAACCTCTATATCCGTCTGGCCTCGATGGTCCTCTACGACGAGGAAGGCCAGGTGCTCGAGGATTTCGACTCCGACGATTGGTGGTGGGAGAACTACGAACGGGCGGTGGAACTGGATCCCTCGCCGCAGATCGCCCAGAGCGCCTACTTCGCCATGGGCCAGCGCGTCATCGGCGAGGTCTACTACAACACCTACCCCGAGTCCCCCACCCTGCTCGAGTGGCGCGAGCTGATGCGGGAGCGGATCGAGGAGCATCAGGAGTACCTGGACGACGCTTTGGAATACTGGAACGTCATCCTGGAGCGCTGGCCCGAATCCAGCTATGCCCACGAGGTCTACCTGGCCCGGGCCTACTATACGGAGGTTTTCCTCGATAACCCCCGCGGCGCCCTGGAGCTCTACCGCGAGGCCGCGGCTAAATACGCCGACAACTGGGACAAGTCCGGCGAGGCCCGGGACAACGCCAAGCGGCTCTCGACGCCCCACCTGACCCTGCCCGGTGTCGATGAGCAGTTGCCCACCGCCGAGGTGCTCAGCTTCTCGTACAACAGCCGGCTGGCCGAGGAGGCCGAGCTGCGTCTCTACCAGCTCACCCAGGAACAGGTCATCGAGATCTACGACGACACCTACCCGGAGCAGGAGCTAGAGGACGAGTTCGGCCGCTGGATCCCCGAACTCGACGATCTGGAGCTGGTCTTCTCCGAAACGATCGAGCTGCCCGGCGAGAACGACTACCATCCCCACTACGACGTCTACAATACCGACAACCCGGGTCCGGGCCTCTACCTGCTGGCCTCGATGGTCGAAGGAGAGGTTTCCAGCGCGGTGACCTTCTCAGTCAGCGACCTGGGCGCGGTGCTGCTCTCCGGCTCCGGTGAGGGCTGCCTGTGGAGCGCCTGGCTGGAGGACGGCGAGCCCGCCGCCGGCGCCAACGTCGATATCTGGGAGCAGCTCTACGATGGCCACTACTATCACGAGCCCTGGCGGTCCGGCGAGACCGACCGCGACGGCTGGATCGAGTTCCCCACGCCGGAAACCTACGTCGAGTACCCGGCGGCCGTGGTCGAGCACCAGGGCCACTACGCCCTGGTCGACTCATACAGCTTCAACGAGCTGCCCGAGTTCGCGCCCGAGGGCCACTGCCTGACCGACCGCACCCTCTACAAGCCCGGCGACACGGTCTTCTACGAGATACACGTCCGGCGGGAGATCAGCCCCTCGGGCCGGATCTACGGCTACGAACCCGTACCGAACCTGGAGCTGCTGGTCGAAGCCTACGCCGGCGACCTGGTCTACGAGGCCGAGCTGGTCACCGACAGCCGGGGACGCTGCGGCGCCTCCTTCGACCTGCCCGAGGAGGTCCAGCTTGGCAGCCTGCAACTCTACGCTTACTGGGAGGACGCCGACGGCTACACCTACAACATCGTCAGCCAGTACCTGCGTCTGGAGGAGTACGAGAAGCCGGAGTTCAACGTGGCCGTCGGTCTGGAGGCCGGACCACTGCGGCTGGGCGGCGAGGCCCAGGCCAACGTCACGGCGTCCTATCTCTCCGGCGAGCCGCTGACCGACGGTGAGGTGCGCTACACGGTCAAGCGCACGCCGCGTTACTGGATGCCCGAAATGGCCACCGAGGAGGACAAGACCGAGCCGCCCTGGTTCGAAGCCGAGCAGTACGACGATTACTACTACTGGTGGTGGTACACCGAGCCCGAGGTGGTCTACACCGGCTCGACGGTTCTCGACGATGAGGGCCGGGCCGACTTCCCGGTGATGCTGATGCCGCCCGAGGACGACCCCGATGTGGGCTATCTGGAGTCGGGCTGGTACACCTACTACTACGACTTCGACCTCGACCTCACCGTGGCCGACGACTCCGGCCGTGCCGTGGACGGCTACGCTTCGACCAACGCCGCCCGGCACCTCTACCTGCCCAAGGTGAGCTTCGAGGCCCAGACCGTGGCCGTCGGCGAGGATTGGCTCGGCGAGTTCGAGCTGATCGATCTCTTCGACGAACCCGGCGCCGATGAGCAGGTCCACGTGGCGCTCTACGAGGTACCCAGCGGCTACGGCTGGTACTACGAGGGCCTCGAAGACGAGCCCTGGCTGACCTACGACGGCGTTACCGACGAGGAAGGCGTGCTCGAGCTCGAGCTGGACACCGCCATTCTCGATCCGGGCAGCTACATCCTGGCCCTGGACTTCACCGACCCCTGGAGCGGCGACCGCCAATACTACCACTACCTCTACCTCTCGCCGGAACCCGTCGAGCCCGAGGAGATCCCGCCGAGTCTGACCATCAGTCTCGACGAGCCCTTCTACGCCGTGGGCGACACGGCCGTGGTGACCATCAACTGGAACAAGGAGCCCATCGAGGGCATCCTGCTGGTCGAATCCGGCGGACAGGTGCGCGAGCACTACCCCGTCGACATCCGCGAGGGCGAGACCACCCAGCCCATCGGGTTCACCGGCCACCACGCCCCGGACACCACGGTGCGCCTGCTGACCTACTACGAGCGCCAATCCTTCAACAGCGTGGCCTACGCCCGGGTGGTGCCCGAGGAGAAGATCCTCGACGTCGTTGTCGAGGCGGTCCAGGACAGCTACGGTCCCGGCGACGAGGCCGAGCTCAACATCCGGGTCACCGATTCCGCCGGTAATCCCGTCCAGGCCCGGTTGACCCTGACCGCCTTCGACACGGCGCTGTTCGTGCTGGGCGCCGAGGAGCACGCCGACATCCGCAGCCGCTTCTTCCGCGACTTCAACTACGGCGGCGTCTCCATCTACGACTCGGCCTACTACTACACCCTGGGCAGCTTCACCGATTACTGGGACAACCCGGCCGGCGTGCTGCCCCACGGCTGGCTGATCAGCGAGCTGGGGATCACCAGCGACGACGCGCCCGCCGAAAGGCCTACGATGGCCCAAGCCGAGCCTATCGCCGAGACCGCAGCGATGAGCGGCGCCGTCGACATGATGATGGACGGCGGCATGGGCAGCGGCGAGATGTCCATGGAGGAATCCGAGTCCCGCTATATGGCCGAGGACAAGGAGGCCGCCCCCGGGGCGACCGAGCTCCTGGAGCAGATGGGCGAGCTTGTCCGCGAGGACTTCAAGGATACCGCCTACTGGCAGACCCAGATCCGCACCGATTCCCAGGGGCGAGCCAGCGTCTCCTTCCAGTTGCCCGACGATCTGACCGGCTGGCGGGTGGTGGCCTGGGCCTACGAGGACGACCGCGTCGGCCAGGCCGAGACGGACTTCCGCACCACCCTGCCGGTGATAACCCGGCTGGGCTATCCGCGCTACCTCACCGAGGGGGATGTCAGCACCCTGACGCTGACCGTCCGCAACAACACCGCCCGTGACGCCTCCGGCGAGGCCGGCCTGGTGGCCAAGCTGGGCGAGGACGAGATCCTGCTCGACGAGCTGCGCGGCATCGAGGCCGCCGCGGGCAACGCCGCGGTGCTGGACTTCGAACTGGCCGTGGAGCGGGCCGGCCTGGTCAGCCTGACCGGCCTGGCCAAGACCGACCGCGGCTCCGACGCCCTGGTGCGCCGCCTGGAGGTCATCGAGCACGGCGCGCCGATCTACCTCTTCGAGTCCGGCCGCGCCGAGGACGACCCCTACCGCTTCACCTTCCGGGTGCCCGAAGAGATCGACCCCGAGCGCTCCCGCCTGCGCGTCTGGCTGCACCCCAGCCTGGCCGCCGGACTCAAGGAGTCGCTCTGGTTCCTCCAGGAGTACCCCTACAACTGCGTCGAGCAGACGGCCTCGCGCTTCTGGCCGGCGGCGGTCTTCGCCCGGGCCATGCAGGAGCTTGAGGTGCCCGAGCATCTGGCCGTGGGTGATCCCGAAGCCTCGATCACCGAGGGCGTCACCCGGCTCTACGGCACCCAGAACGCCGACGGCGGCTGGCCCTGGTGGGCCGGCGGCTACTCCTCGGAGCACATCACCAGCTACGTGCTGGTGGCCCTGCACGAGGTGGGCGAGCTGGACTGGATCGACGACGAGCTGGAAGACAAGCGCCGGGCGATGGCCGATGACGGCCTGGACTACCTGGAGCGTCGTCTGGAGGGCTTGGAGCCCGACGAGACCCTGGCCCTCTACACCATGTACGCCCTGGCGCTCTGGGACCGCGACGTGCCCACCGACGTCTGGCGGCTGACCTATGACCGCCGCGAGACCCTTGGCAGCTACTCCCGGGCGCTGCTGGCGCTGTTCCTCCACGAGGACGGCAACGGCCGCGAGGCCCGCCAGGTCATCGAGAACATGGAGGGCTACGCCGAGATCACCGACGAGGACGCCTACTGGGGCGACTGGGAATGGGGCTGGTACTGGTGGCAGGACCGGGTAGAGACCACGGCGCTGTCGCTGAAGGCCATCCTGACCGTCGAGCCCGAGCACGAGTTGATGGAGAAGGCGGCCCATTGGCTGCTGGTCAATCGGCGGGCCAACCGCTGGAAGTCGACCATCGACACCTCGCTGTGCGTCTGGGCGCTGATGGACTACCTGGAGGAAACCGGCGAGCTGGACGCCGATTACGACGCCGTCGTCGAGCTGGGCGATGAGGTCCTGGCCTCGACCAGCTTCACCCGCGGCGACGTCTGGGGCGACGGCGAGAGCTGGGAACGCCGCGGCGAAGAGGTCCCCACCGGGGCTTTGCCGATGGTGGTCTCCAAAGAGGGTTCGGGCCGGCTCTACTTCACCGCCAGCCTGGAATATTTCTCCAAGGAGGAGATCATCCCGGCCCACTGGGACACCGTGCGCGTCGAGCGTCGGATGTACCTGGTCGGCGACGACGGCGAGACCCTCACCCCGCTGGAGGAGGTCGGCGACACCATCACCGTGGGCGACTACGTCGAGGTCGTCCTGACCCTGGAGAGCCCCAACGACTTCGACTACGTGGCCGTGGAGGACCCGCGCATCGCCGGCTGCAACTTCCTGCCCAAGGAGCGCTCGGGTTGGGATTGGCGTTCCGGGACCTACCGCGAACTCAAAGAGAAGCTGACGGCCTTCTTCTACGGCACCCTGACCGTGGGTGAGCACGAGATCCGCTACCGGGTGCGCGCCGAGCGTCCCGGCGTCTACCACGTGCTGCCCTCCCAACTCTACGGAATGTACGCCCCGGACATCCGGGCCAACTCCGCCGAGCGGGTGGTCACCATCCTGGCCGAGTAAATCTGACACAAATCGCGGCATTTTGACCGGCGGGGGTCCTTTGCGGCCCTCGCCGCTTGCCGCGCCATACCAATGGTGATAGAATATACTATTGTTATAGTCGCCTTCCTCGCGCCCTCCCCGCGACCGTCCGGGCCATCATCCCCCAGCGAATGAAAGACCAACGCAAAACCAAGGCCCAGCTCATCGAGGAGCTCAACCACCTGCGCCGCCGCCTGGCCGAGTTGACCGAGCGGACCGTGGAAGAGGTCCGACGCGGTCCGGCAGCTCCGCCGCCGCCCGCAGAGCGCGGCCGGGACCTCTACCGCCTGCTGGTCGAGAAGGCCCCCTTCGGTGTGCTGCTGGCCGACACCCGGGGCAACCTCAAGCTGGTCAACGACCTCCTGGTTGAGATCCTGGGCTCGCCCTCCAAAGAGCTGACCCTGGCGATCAACCTGCTGGAGTTCCAGCCCCTGGTCGAAGCCGGCTTCTCCGGCCTGTTCAAGAACACCGCCGCCACCGGCGAGACACTGATCCAGGAGCTCGAGTATCACAGCCGCTGGGGCCGCGAGCTGCGCGCCCGGGTCATCCTCACCCCGGTCTTGGATGAGGGGGGCAAGACGGAAGGCGTCTTGGGGATTATCGAGGACATCACCCGCCTGGCGGTTATCGAGGAGGCGCTCAGCGAAACCCGCAGCCGCTACCAGACCCTGCTGGAGATCTCACCCGAGGGTGTGCTGATCACCGATCGCGCGGGGACCATCCTGGCGCTCAACCGACGAGCCGTGGATATCCTGGGCTGCGACGAAACCGAGGAGCTCGTCGGCTCCGCCGGTTTGTCCCTGCTCTCCGGTGATCAACGTACCACCGCCGTCGGGAACCTTAAACGGATGCTCAGCGGAGAGCGCGCCGGCGGCTTCGAGTATGAACTCAGCCTGCCCGACGGCGAACGAGCCTTCATCGAGGTCACCTCGGCCAGGCTGGAGGGGGACGCCGACGAGCCGGCGGGCTTCGTTGTGATCCTGCGCGACATCGCCGAGCGCAAACGCGCCGAGACCGAGCTGCGCCGGAGCGAGGAGCGGCTGGATCTGGTGCTGCGCGGAGCCGACCTGGGCTACTGGGTCTGGGACCTCGCCACCGACGAGGTCACCTACAACGACCGCTGGTTCACCATGCTGGGCTACTCTCCCGACGAGCTGGAGCCGGGCTACGAGACCTGGAAGGGCCTGCTGCATCCCGAGGACCGTGAGCGCACCGTCGCCGAACTGGAGGCCCAGCTCGAGGGCCGCACACCCAGCTACGAGTGCGAGTACCGCTTGCGGACCGCCGACGGCTCATGGCGCTGGATCCTCTCCCGAGGCACCGTGCTGGAGCGCGACGAGTCCGGTCGTCCCCTGCGCGCCGCCGGCACCCACCAGGACATCACCGAGCGCAAGACCGCCGAGCACGAGCTGCGCGAGAGCCGCCGCCGCATCGAGAGCTACCTCGACAAGATCCCGCCGGTGCTCTACCGGGCCGACCTGCGCGCCAAGCGCTTCGACTTTCTGGCCCCCTCGGTGGAGCGGATGCTCGGCTACCCCTTCGACGTGGTTGTCGCCGATTTCAAGGAGTTCACCCTGCGGGTGCTCCACCCCGAGGACCGGGAGCGCGTCGCCGCCGAGGTCGCCGAATTCATCGCCGGGGGACCCACGGACCGGACCCTGGAGGTCACCGCGCGGATGATCCGCGCCGACGGCCGCACCATCTGGGTCCGCGACAGCATCCGCTACGAATGGGACGACCAGGGCCTGCGCTACGTCAACGGAGTGATGACCGACATCACCCATCAGTTCGAGACCGAGCAGAGCTATCGCGCCCTGGTCGAAGAGGCCCTGGTAGGCGTCTACATCTTCCAGCCCCCCGAAAGCGACGACGCTCCGGGGCGCTTTCTATTCGTCAACGACGAGATGTGCTCCATCACCGGCTACTCCAAAACGGAGCTGCTGGAGATCGACACCGGTGAGCTGACCCATCCCGAGGACCGGGATCGCTTGCTGGAACGGATGTCAGACCGCCTCGACGGCCGCGACGTGCCCAACCGCTACACGATGCGCATCCAGCGCCGGGACGGCGAGACGGCCATCCTGCGCGTGGCCGCCCGTCCGATCACCTACCGGGGCGAGCGGGCCATCCTGGGCAACTGCTCCGACATCACCCGCAGCGTGGAGGCGGCCGAGTCGCTGCGGGGCCGTCTCCAGCAGAGCGAGGTGCTGGCCGAGCTCTCCCGGCGCTTCCTGGAGATTCGGGACCGCGACAAAGCGCTCAGCGTGGCCGCCGATCTGCTCCAGCGCGCCTTCCCCACCTTCGTCAGCATCAACCTGCTCTCCCCCGACGGCGAGCGGCTGATCATGACCGAGCACCGCAGCGACCAACGCCTGCTGGAGTTCGTCAACAAGCTCATCGGCCGCCCCCTCGACGACTGGCCCATCCCCCTGAACCGCAATACGGTCATCAGCCGCACCATGCGCAGCGGACACCCCACGGTCTGCGGCCTGGACTTCACCCCGGACGAACCCGTTGTCCAGACCGAGATCGTGGAGATGCTCGACGCCATGGTCGAGGAAGCCAGCCCACTGCGCAAGCTGACTCGGCGGGCGGCCAAGCGCCTGGGCGCCCGGGCGCTGCTGGGTGTGCCCTTCACCGACTCCAGCGGCCGGATCAGCGGATCGCTGACCGTTCTCTCACGCCAGCTTTTCAGCCGCGACGACTTCAACCTGATCAGGGTGGCCGCCGAGCTTATCGGGCGCAGCCTGGAGCAGCTCCGCCTCACCCGGGAGCTCGCCGACTCCGAGGAGCGCTTCCGCAGCGTCTTCAACAACATCCCGGTGGGACTCTACCGCACCACCCCCGAGGGTCGCTTCCTGATGGCCAACCGGACCATGGTCGAGATGGTCGGCTTCGATTCCCTCGATGAGCTGCTGGCCCACAACCTGGAAGACATCGGCTACCAGCCCCAGGAATCCCGGGAAGACTTCAGGAGCGAACTGGAAGAGAAGGGCGAGCTCTACGGCCGGGAGTACCGCTGGACCAAGCTCGACGGCAGCGTGATCCACGTCCGCGAGAACGCCCGGCTGGTGAGGGACGACACCGGCCGGGTCCTCTACTACGAGGGCTCGGTGGAGGACATCACCGATCGACGCCTGGCCGAGGCCGCCCTCTCCGAGAGCGAGGAGCGCTACCGCTTGCTGGCCGAGACGGCCAAGGATATCATCATCATCCACGGCATGGACGGCCGGATCATCTACGTCAACCCGGCCTGCGCCGAGAAGCTGGGCCAGGAGAGCGCGGAGTTGATCGGCCGCTCCATCGGGGAGTTCCTGAACGACGACTCCAAGGAGGACATCGAAGAACGCCGCCGCCGTCGGGAATCCGGCGAGCGCGGCGTGTTCTCCTACGAAAAGGAGGTGCCCGCCGGCGACGACGAGTGCCTGTTGATGGAAATCAACTCCTCGATGATCGAGCGCGAAGGCGAGCCCTGGGCGGTGCTGCTGATCGCCCGGGATATCACCGAGCGCCGCCGCACCGAGGAGGCCCTGCGCGAGTCCGAGCGGCGCTACCGCAGCCTGCAGGAGAACGCCCCCCTGGGCGTCTACCGGGTCAACCCCGAGGGACGCCTGGTCTCAGCCAACCCGGCGATGTGCGAGATCTTCGGCTACTCCAGCAAGGAGGAGATGCTGCGGATCCCCGCCGTGGAGTTCTACGTCGACGCCGAGCGCCGCCGGGAACTGCTGGAGAAGATGACCGAGGACGACCGGGTGGCCGACTTCGAGGCCCGGCTGCGACGCAAGGACGACTCCGAGTTCATCGCCCTGATCAACATCCAAGCCGTGCGCGACGCCGAGGGCCGCCTGCTCTACCACAACGGCATCCTCACCGATGTCACCGAGCGCAAACTGGCCCAGCAGGCCCTGCGGGACAGCGAGGAGCGCTTCCGTCGCATGGCCGACAACATCCAGGACGGCCTGGCGATTATCGAGGACGGCGAGGTCGTCTACGTCAACGACCGCCTCTTGGATATCCTGGGCCGTCGCCGCGACGATGTGCTGCGCAACATCACCTGGATCGACATCGCCGCCCCCGAGGAGCGCGAGCGCCTGGAGAAGCTGCGCCGCGAGACCATCGAGAACGACACCCCACTGGAATCGCTCGAGTTCTGGATCCTGCGCCCCGACGGCCGGCGGCGCTGCATCCAGAACCGCTACACCCACAGCCTCGATGAAGACGGCCGACGCAGCCGCTACGTCGTCACCACCGACATCACCGAGCGCAAGGAGGCCGAGGAGGAGCTGGAGCGCCTGGCCACCGCCATCCAAACCTCTTCCGACGCCATCACCATCACCGACATCGAGGGCCGCTTCATCTACGTCAACTCGGGCACCCTGCGGCTGTACGACCTGGCCGAAGAAGAGGACATCCTGGGAAGCCCCTTCCTGGAATGGATCGCCCCCGAAGACCACCCCGCGGCCGAGGAGGCCCTCGACCAGGTGCTCCAGAGCGGCCAGCTCGCCAACCGGGAGCTGCGCTTCCTGACCTCGAACGAACGAGCCGTCCAGGTCGAGATCAGCCTGAGCGTGCTGCGCGAGGACGACGGGCAACCAAAGGGCTTCGCCGTCGTCGCCCGGGACATCGGCGAACGCAAGCTGGCCGAAAACCAACTGCGCGAATCCGAGCGCCGCTTCCGCACCCTCTACGAGAACGTCGCCGGGGGCATCCTGATCATCGACGAGAACTACGTCATCAAGGACGTCAACGAGCGCACCTGCGAGATAACCGGCTACTCCCGTGAGGAACTCGTCGGCGAGTTCTGCGACATCGTCTGCCCCAAGGGCTCGCGCTCCAAGCTCTGCCCAATCTGGGCCGAGAAGAAGAACAGCTTCCGGGGAATGGACACCACCATCAAGGGCAAGGACGGCAACCGGACCCCGATCCTGAAAAACGCCAACCGTATCGAGCTCGACGGGCGCACCTACATCCTGGAGAACTTCCAGGACATCTCGGACCGGAAATGGGCCGAGGAGATCCAGAGCGTCCTTTACAACATCGCCACCTCGATTAACACCTGCGACAGCCTGGACGAGCTCTTCCCGCTCATCCATGAGAACCTCTCGCGCATCCTCGAGACGACCAACTTCTTCATCGCCCTCTACGACGAGAGCGACAACACCCTGAGCTTCCCCTACTTCCGCGATGAGTACGACGAGGAAGCCTACGCCGAGCTCGAGAGCGTCCCGGCCGAGAAAACGAACTCCCACTACGTGATACGCACCGGAGAACCGCTGCTGGCCGATCGCGCCGTCTTCGACGAGCTCAATGAACGGGGCGAGATCATCACCCGCGAGGAACTAGCCCGGCCGCTGATCTGGCTCGGTGTTCCGCTCAAGCGCGGCGAGGAGGTCTTCGGCGTGGTGGCCGTGCAGAGCTACACAGACGCCCGGGCCTACAACGAAGCCGACCGCGACCTGCTTCAACTGGTCTCCCACCAGATCGCCAACGCCATCGACGAGCTCCAGGCCGAGGCCGCCCTCAAGCGCAGCGAGGAGCGCTTCAAGCTGGCCGCCCGGGCCACCAGCGACGTGATCTACGAGTGGGACGCCAAGAACGACGTCCTCGCTTGGTACGGCGACATCGATACCATCCTGGGATACACCCCCGATGAGATCAAACGCCGCGGCGAGGGCTGGTGGGGCCTGATCCATCCCGAGGACCGGGAGCGGATGCTCCAGCGCCTCGGGGAGGCGCGCCGCGACGGCGAACATGTCGACAGCGAATATCGGGTGCGGGCCAAGGACGGCTCCTGGCGCTACTGGGCCGATCACGGCATCGTCGTGCTCGACGACGACGGCGAGTTGGAGTATCTCATCGGCGCCGGCTCCGACGTCACCGAACGCCGCCTGGCCGAGCGGGCTCTGCGGGAAAGCGAGCGCTTCAACCGCGCCGTCATCGAGCACCTGCCCATGGGCATCAGCGTCCGCGACCCCAAGGGCCGCTTGCTGGTCTGCAACGAGACCTGGAAGCGCATCTGGGCCAAGCAAGACACCGACATTGAAGAAGACCTACGCGAGCGCGACGGCTTCGCCTTCGACGACCGGGACCGCTACCTCTCCGGGCATCTGCCGGAGATCCGCCAAATCTATGAGAAGGGCGGCCACCTTTACCTGCCCGAGCTCAAACCCAACGATCCACTGCCCGACGCGGCGCAATGGATCTCCCAGCATTTCTACGCTCTGACCGATGACGCGGGCGAGGTCGAACGGGTGGTGATCCTCACCGAGGACATCACAGAGCGCAAGCTGGCCGAGCAGAAGGAGCTGAAGTACATCTCCGATCTGTCCACCCTCACCGATACCGCCCTGGACTTCGTGCGGATGGACCCCGGAGCTGACCTGTTCAGCTATCTGGCCCACCGGCTCAGCGAGATGCTCGACGGCGCCCTGGTCAGCGTTTCCGAGTACGAGAACGAGAATCAAACCATGCTTATCCGGGCCTTGGACTGCGCCGACGAAAGGGTCCGGGATCTTATCGGTCACTTCAGCACCGATCCTCGGGGGATGACGTACTCCCTCTCCGATGAACGCAACCAGAAAAGCCTGCGCGGCGAGTTGCAGCTCTACCCCTTCGAGCCCCGGGTGCTGGAGAAGTGGGGTGTGGATCGGGACCTGGCCCAGGCGCTGAAAGAGGGCCTCGGCGTCGAGCAGATGGCCTCCATGGGCTTGGTCCGCGAGGGCGTGCTCTACGGCATGGTCGATATCGCGCTGCCCGGCGGTTCCAGCCTCGACAAACGCGGCATCGTCGAGACCTTCCTCAATCAGGCCTCGGTGGCCCTGCAGCGCATGCTCTCCGAGCGGGCCCTGGCCGAGAGCCGCGAGGCCCTGCGCCAGTACGCCGAGAACGTCGCCGACGTCCTCTACCGCATCAACATCGCCCAGGACCGCATCGAGTTCATCTCACCGGCGGTCCGACGGGTGCTGGGCTACGAGGTCGAGGAGGTCATGTCCCGCCCCGGCCACGACTACGCCGTCGTCCTGCCCGAAGCGGAGCGCGAGGGTTTCCTCGCCGAGCTGCGAAGGTTCATCGCCGCCGGCCCCACCGAGGAGCCCCTGGTGCTGGAAAGCCGGATGCGGCGCAAGGACGGCCGGGAGTTCTGGGCGCGCCACTCCATCCGTTTCGAGTGGAACGACACCGGCGAGGCCGTGGCGGCCAGCGGGATACTCTCCGACATCACGGAGCGCAAGAAGACCGAGCTGCGCCTGGCCGCCAGCGAGCTGCGCTTCCGGCGTTTCGCCGGAGCCGTAACCGACCTGATCTACCGCTACAACTACCGCAGCCGCAGCTACGACTTCGTCAGCCCCTCCTGCGAGAAGCTGACCGGCTACAGCGTGGAGGAGTTCTTCGCGGGCGGCGGCGAGTTCTGGCGGCACCTGATCCATCCCGACGATGTGGACCGGGTCTACGCCGAACTCGACGTCCACACCTCCCACCGGATCAAGCAGACGCGCTTCAGTCTGGAGTACCGCCTGCTCCACCGCGACGGCCACACGATCTGGGTCAACGAACGCGGCGACTTCGAGCTCGACGAACAAGGCGAGGTGCGCAGCTACAACGGCGTTGTGCGCGACATCACCGAAACCAAGCGCGCCGAGGAGGCCCTGGCGGCCAGCGAGCGAACCTACCGCAGCCTCTACGATACGACGATGGCCCTGGCCGACAAGAACGAGCTGGACGCCGTCCTCGACGTCCTGGTGCCCCAGGCCAGCGATCTGCTCGGCGCCCGGCACTGCACCTACTACCGCCTGCCGCCGGACCGGGAAATCCTGATCCCGCTCAAGACCACATCCTTGGAGACCTACGAGCAGGTAATGGATTACCGGGTGCCGCTGGGCTTCGGCCTGACCGGCCGCACCGCCCTAACCGGCGAGGGCTCTTACGTCAACAGCGATGACAGCGACCGCTCGGTGATCAGGCAGATCCCGGGGACCGCCTCGACACTGGACGAGTTCGAATCGCTGATCTGCGAGCCGATCAAGGACGGAAATCGTGTCGTGGGCGTGCTGACGCTGAGTAAGCTGCACGATGGCTTCGACGCCCGCGACCAGGATATCCTGCGCATCTTCGCCCGCATGGTCTCCATAGCCGTCAAGCGCGCCGACAACTTGCAGGCCCTGGCCGACTCGGAGAACACCTACCGGGTGCTCTACGAGACGATGATGGACCTGGCCGATCGCACCGAGCTCGAGGAGATCCTGGGCATCCTGGTACGGCGAGCCGCCACGCTGTTGGAGGCCGACGCCTGCACCTACTACCGTTACCATACAGCCCCCCACCGGCTGCGCCCCCTGGAGACCAGCCATGAGGACTCCCGGGACAAGCTGGCGGACTACACGATAGTCCTGGGCGATGAGCTGGTCAAGCACTGCCTCAGACAGGGCGGTGGCGGCGTCTATAGCCAAGACGACACCAAGCCCGCCGAACTGCGACCCCTGCCCGGCCTCGATGAGACTGAATCGACGGACAGCTCGCTGATCGTCGAGCCGGTCTTTCACGGGCGGGAATGTCTGGGCGCCATGCTGCTGCACAAACTCGAGGATCGTTTCGACGAGCAGGACCACGAGGTGATCCGGCTGTTCGCCCGCATGGCCGCCATCGCCGCCAAACGGGCCGAGAACACCGAAGCGCTCAGCGAGAGCGAGGAGACTTACCGCCGCGTCTACGAAACTACCCTGGCTCTGGCCGACACCGAGGAGCTGGTCCAGTCCATCGAGGTGATCAGCGAGCAGGCCTCCCGGCTGATAGACGCCGCGGTCTGCATCTTCTACCGTTTCGACGCCGAGCGCCGGGTGCTGATGCCGATCTACACCAACGAGTCCGTGGAGCGCGAAGAGGTCCTGGGCTTCGAGGTTCCCCTGGACATGGGCCTGACCGGTCTGGTGGCCCGACAACGCAAGGCGGCCTACTCGAACTACAACGAGGGACGACGGCCCATCGCCACCATCCCGGACACCGCCAACCATACGCCGCACAACTCGCTGATCTCGGTGCCGATCATGAACGATGAGGAGCTGTTGGGCGTGATGACCCTGATCGCCCGGGACCGCATCTTCACCGACGACGACCTGGGACGGCTGCAGATCTTCACCCGTCAGGCCGAGATCGCCATCAAGCGCGCCCGTTATCTGGCGGCGCTGGCCGCCGGCGAGGAGACCTACCGGCGCCTCTACGACACCACCCTGGTGCTGGCCGACGAAACCGAGCTGCAACCCGCCGCCGCCGCCATCTGCGCCCAGGCCAAGCAGACCCTGGACTCCCGCTTCTGCATGTTCTTCCGTTACGACGAGCACCGCGACGAACTCGTCGTGCTGGAGGTCTCCACCCCGGAATCCCGCGAGGAGCTGCTGGGCTTCCGGCTCAAGCCGGGCGAGGGCTTCGCCGGGCTGGTGGCCCAGCGGCGCCGGGGCGGCTACACCAACTTCGACGACGAAGAACGCCCGATGAAACACGTGGACGGCACGCCGCCCGAGGACGACGAAAAGCAGAGCATCCTGGCCGAACCCGTAGTCGACGGCGACAACCTGCTGGGCGTGATCAGTTGCGGCGTCTTCGATCGGCGCTATGATGACGAAGACCTGAGCCAGCTCCGCGTCTTCGCCCGCCTGGCGGCCATCGCCATCAAGCGCAACGACTACCTCACGGCCCTGGCCGACAGCGAGCAGGTCTACCGACGGCTCTACGAGACCACGCTGACCCTGGCCGACAACGACAACCTGACCGAGGTGCTGGCCACCATCGGCGCCAACGCCACCCACATGCTGGAGTCGCTGTTCTACATCTGCTACATCTTCGACGAGGAAGAGCAGGTTCTGCGGCCGATCCACACCGACGCCTACAGCGAAAAACCAGGCGAGCCGGAGAAGATCTACGAGTTCCGTCTCAAGCTCGGCGAGGGCCTGGCCGGGCGCGTGGCCCTGGAGCGCCGCGGGGATTTCGCCAACTACAACGACCCCGAGCGTCGAGTCAGCTACATCAACGGCACCGACACCAACAGCGACAACATCCAGTCGGTCATCGCCGAGCCGATAACCGACGGCGACAAACTGCTGGGCGTGTTGACCGTGGGCCAACTACGGCGGGTCTACAATGATGACGACCTGGACAAGCTGCGCATCTTCGCCCGGCTCTCCGCGGTGGCCCTGCTGCGGGCCAGCAACCTCAAGGCTCTGGCCGAGAGTGAGGAGAAGCACCGCACGCTGGTCGAGCAGGCCACCGACGGCGTGCTGATTATCCAGGACGGGGTGGTCAAGTTCGCCAACACGGCCATGGAGCGGATGGCCGGCTACACCCGCGAGGAGATCCTGGGCACCGAGTTCACCCGTTACATCGCTCCGGAGTTCCTCGAAACCGTCGCCGACCACTACACCCAGCGGATGCGCGAAGAGGACGTCCCCGGGATCTACGAGATCGAGGGCGTCACCAAGAGCGGCGAGCGCATCCCCCTGGAGCTCAACGCCGGGACCATCACCTACATGGGCCAAAAGGCCGACCTGGTGCTCATCCGCGACATCACTGAGCGTCGGGCGGCCCGGGAGCGTATCCGCCAGCTCAACTCGACGCTGCGGGCCATCCGCGACATCAACCAGCTCATCACTGTGGAGAAGGACCCGCTGCGCCTGATCCAGGGGGCCTGCGATAACCTGACCCACAGCCACTACGACGGCGCCTGGATCGTGTTGACCGACGATGCGAGACGGCCCGTTCAGATGACCTATCGCGGTCCGGGGGAGATCGACGCCGAGGAGGCTTCATCACTGCGAGATAAGGAGCTGCCGCGCTGCATCAAGAAATGCATGCATGGCGAGGGCGAACTCATCATCGGCGAATGTTCCGATTGTCACCACTGCGACACCGACCAGGGGGGATACGTGGCGGTGCCGCTGGAGTACGATAAACGGACCTTCGGCTACCTGGCCGTCGGTGTTCGCGGGGAGCGGCGGCCCGACGACGAGGAGCGCACCCTGCTGGCCGAGTTGGCAGTCGACCTGGCTTTCGCCCTCTACTCCGGTGAGCTGGAGCACACCCGGGAGATCGCCGAGCGCCGCTCCCGCTACTACGTCGAGCACATCTCCGAGGGGGTCTGGTGTTACGAGATACCTCCGCTGGCCAAGAGCGAACTGACCAAGGATAATGTCGAACAACTACTGGCCGGGGTCTGCGTGGAGTGCAACCAGGCCTTGGCCGAGATGCAGCGACGCTCCCGCGAGGAGCTCCTGGGCGGCGCCTGGCGCGACAACCTCAGTGACCCGGCGGCCCTGCTGCATCAATTGAAACGTTTCGTCGCCAACGACTGCCGCCTCGACAACCAGGTCTTCAGCGAGGAGCGCGAAGGTGAGCTGCGCTGGTACATCGCCAGCATGTTCGGCGAGATCATCGGTGACCACCTGGTGCGCGTCTGGGGCCGCCAACTCGACATCACCGACCAGCGTCGGGCCGAGGCCGAGCGCGACCGCCACCACCGCGAGGTCCAGGCCATCTTCGACAACATGGACATCATGCTCTGGAGCATGCGCCTGGACGACGAGGGCTATCTCTACTACGAACAGGTCAATCGCCCCTTCGCCGCCGTGGAGGGCAAGGAGCCCGAATACTACAACGGCCGGCGCATCGTCGACATCGCCTCCGAGGCCCAGGTCCAGGGTATGCGCAACCGCTTCGAGCATATCCGCGACGGCGAGGTCCACACCTACGAGCTGGCTTTCGGCAAAGGAGCCGGTCGACGCCACTTCGACATCCGCCTGATCCCCCTGCCCAACCCCGACGGCGAGGTGCGCTGGTTCATCGGCACCGCCATCGACATCACCAAGCGCCAGCAGGCCTTGGAGGCCCTGCGCGAAAGCGAGGAGCGCTACCGCGCCTTCACCGAGGAGGCGATGGTCGGCGTCTACATCATCTCCGAGGATATTTTCCTTTTCGTCAACGCTCAGATGGAGCGTATCACCGGTTACAGCCGCGAGGAGCTCCTCGAACTCAACCCCTTCGACTTGATCGTTGAGGAAAACCGGGAGTTCGTCAACGAACGCCGCAAGGCCGCGGGTCGCGGCGAGGACCAACCCCGCGAGTACAGCCTGCATATCCGCCGCAAAAGTGGCGAGATCCGCACCGTCGACGTCCGTGTGCGCCAGATCACCCTGGAGGGCGAAAGCGCCGTGCTGGGCAACCTGGTCGACGTCACCGAGCGCCGCCGCGCCGAGGAGGCTCTGGCCGAAAGCGAGCAGCGCTACCGCTCGATCTGGAGCAAATCGCCCATCGGCATCTGCCTGACCAACCGCGCCGGCGAGCTGACCATCGTCAACCCGGCCCTCTCCCAAATCCTGGGTTACGAGGAGGGCGAGCTCGAGGGACGCCGCTTCTACGACATGATCGTCGTTCCCGAGGAGCATGACGAAGAAACGGGGATGGGCGACCTTTTGGGCCGCACCCTGGACACCCAGAGCTACCGCGAGAAATTCTCGCTGTTCAGCGGTAAGCCCACCGAGCTGATGATGGCCGCCAAGGACGGCCGGGCGATCCCCGTCGAGTTCACCATCGATTTCATCAGCCGCGAGGGCTCCGTCCAGTACATGATCGCCCTGGTCAACGACATTACCGAGCGCAAGCGGGCCGAGGAGGCCATGGCCAACTACCGCGCCGATCTGGAGCGCGAGGTCGCGGCCAAGACCGAGCAGCTCTCCACGGCCCGGCGCTACCTGCGCGACGTCATCGACTCCTCGGGCGAGTTCATCACCGTCTGCGACGCCGAGGGGCGCCTGGAGATCATCAACCGCACCGCCGCCGACTCCCTGGGCTACACCGAGGAGGAACTCATCGGCGAGCCGATCGGCATGCTCTACTACCAGAAGGACCTGCCCCTGGTCGAGGAGATGGCCCACCGGATGATGCAGGGCCACGGCACCATCGTCACCCAGGTCAACGTGCGCAGCCGCGGCGGCTCGCCGATCTCCGTCGAGCTGTCCCTCTCGCCGATCATGGATCACCAGGGCCGCTTCATCGGCTCGGTGGGAATCGGTCGTGACACCCGGGAGATCGAAAACCTGCGCAAGGCCCTGTTGCAGTCGGAAAAGCTGGCCGCCACCGGCAAGCTGGCCGCCAGCATCGCCCACGAGGTCAACAACCCCCTCGGCGTGATCAAGAACTACCTGCAGATCGCCAAGATGGACTTCGACGAACAGGGCGACAACTACCGTCTGCTGGGCATCATCGAGGAGGAGATCCAGCGCATCGCCCGTATCATCAAGGGTCTGCTGGACTTCTACCGCCCCGAGAGCACCAACGTCAGCTCCACCAACCTCAACCGCCTCATCGAAGACCTGCTGCTGCTGGTCGGCATCCAGCTCGAACGCCGCGATATCCGTGTTGAAAAGGACCTCGACCCCCAACTGCCCACGGTGATGGTCTCGCCGGACCAGTTCCGCCAGATAATGCTCAACATGGTCACCAACGCCCAGGACGCCATGCCCGAGGGCGGGGCGCTCAGCCTGACCAGCCAGGTCCAGGGCGACCGCGTACTGGTAAGGATCGCCGACACCGGTATCGGGATCGACCGCGAGCACCTGCCCTACATCTTCGACCCCTTCTTCACCACCAAGGGCCACAAGGGCACCGGACTGGGCCTCTCGGTCAGCTACGGCATCATCCGCAACTTCGACGGCGACATCAAGGTCGAGAGCACTCCGGGCGAGGGAACCACCTTCACCATCAGCCTGCCGGCGGCCGGTGGCCCCGCCGAGCCCGAGGACTACTAGCCCCGGATCACCGCGCTGGCTACAACTTGCCCCCTGAGTCAGTATAATCGAGGACGAGACATAAGCGGAACCTGGACCGACTTCGATAATCCATCGAGCCGCATCAGCTTGCAGGACGACGAGCGGGGTGCGATAGACGGCTAGCACGTTGGCTGACCGAGGCAATCCCGACGCCAGCTCGTCAAGAATATCTGATTGCCGACCGCCGCCCCGTTGCCGGGTCTCGGACTATCAACCTCCTATCGGGCCGGCCGAAGACAGCCACCGTCGGGCTGACGGCGACCTTGAAACATCAAGTGAGATTATCCAACCTCACCGGCGGGCCACTCACAGTGAAGCGCACTTTTAACCTTGTCATCTTTCGTCTATACTTGTTAATGTTCAAAGGTTGAAAGACGACGTAGTAGACGACGTAGTATGGGTGTGGCGGGATACTCACCCCGGACCTGGCGAAGCGGATCCGGTCTTGTTCCCCGGCAACCCTTCAATGACCGGTCACAACCCTCCGGCCGGCCCAACAGGTGCAACCGTTCAAGAGGCAAACCGACTGGCGATGTCGATGGATGTACAACAGACCTACAACAAGCGTGTGCGGCGCGTGGCGCCGACGGTGGAGCGCATCCTGGTCATCGACGACGAGCGCCGGATGTGCGAATCGATCCGCATCCTTCTCGAGAAAGAAGGCTACCGGGTCGTTACCGCCGGCGACGGCGCCGAGGGCATCGAGATCCTCAAGGAGCAGCGCTTCTCCCTGGTTATCGTCGACCTGATGATGCCCAAGGTCGACGGCTTCGAGGTACTCTCCTACGTCCGCCGCAACCTGCCTCAAACCTTGGTCATCGTCATCACCGGCTACTCGTCGATGCGCTCCTCCATCGAGGCCCTGCGCGGCGGCGCCTACGACTACCTCACCAAGCCCTTCGATTTCGACATCTTCAAGCTGACCGTCGAGAAGGCCCTCGACAAACTGCGCATCCAGCGGCTCAACGACGAGTTCATCTCGATGATCACCCACGACCTGAAGAACCCGCTGACCTCGATCATCGGCTACTGCTCGCTGCTGCTTTCCGGAGCCTACGGCGAGGTCGTCGAGGCGATGCAACCGCCGCTCAAGGGGATCAACACCAACGCCGAGCGCCTGCTCGACCTGATCAACGACTTCCTGGTGGTCAACAAGATCTCCGCCGAGGGGCTCAAGCTGGAGAAGCAGAGCCTGCAACTCAACAACCTGCTGCAACACCTCGCCGACAGCGTCCAGGCCCAGATGGAGATCAAGAAGATCAAGCTGGAGCTCGGACTGGATTCGGACATCCCCTCCGTGGAGTGCGACCCGCTGCAGATCGAGCGCGTGGTCAACAACCTGATCTCCAACGCCATCAAGTTCACCCCCCTGGGCGGGCACATCGGCATCACCAGCGGCTATGACGATGACTGGATCTGGTTCAGCGTCAGCGACTCCGGACCGGGCATCGAGCCCGAGAAACAGCAGAGTATCTTCGAGAAGTATTCCCGCGTAGATCGCAAGGTCGAGGGCACCGGTCTGGGGCTGTTCATCACCAAGAGCATCGTCGATCTGCATCAGGGCAGTATCGACCTGGAAAGCACCCCGGGCGAGGGCGCCACCTTCACCGTCCACCTGCCGCGCCACCCCGCGCAGAACGACGGGGAAGCCAACGGCGACGACGGCCGCCCACCCGCTCCGGCCTGATGAAAACGGCGCCGCCGTGTTACAATAACCAAGCTTTACCCTCATCGTCGCGGCCTGCCAGTCAGGCTGTCTTTGCATTCTCCGCGGACAGACGGCAGCGACGCACGCCGTTCGGCTGGGCTGCCCGGGTCGGGGAGGCCCCGATTCGGCAACGGCGCGGCACAGCTCACCGAAGCGACTCAGGCTGCGGGGGATAGCTATCCTTTTGGGATCGTATACCGTGTTCGGACCAAATCAGGCTGATGGGGATCGGCTCACAAGTACGTTCCTCACACCCCTGAGATGCATTTACATACCGAGTGTTCATCCAGCATACCCCTGTTACTTGTTTTTTTGACACTTAGGAGTCAGTGGCGATCTGCTTTCAGGGCGGATACTAGTGTGCTGACATCAAGCCTGGCTGAAGATCAGGCCCGTATTAACCGCCACTGTACGGCCGCACGTCTTGTGAGGGATACCTGCCGGGCATAGCTCTATTATAAGCTGATACTATCACGATAAGGACAGTGTATACGCTCACAAAGCTATAACGTTGATTGAGCACGATATGCTAACATCAGGCTATCGCTTGATTTAGAACCTATCAAAGCCAACCGCACTCACGAATCGATTACTTGCGTCGAGTATTTTTCGAGGATCCCTCCTCGATGCAGCTTTCTATGGTTACAAAAGCTGGTCCTGAATCTTTTGATGATCCCTTACTTTTTGACAATATAAGACTTACACTAAAGATGATGCTGCTTACTTATCGCTGCTGAGCCGTTGATCAAGCTGCCGCGAGCATTGTGATCCAACCGCGCGGCAAGCCGATCAGCGATCCGCCAGGCAGATCCCTCACCAGCCAGCCGGTGGTGAGGCGCAAGACCTTTCCAGCCGGCGAAGCCCCTCCCCAACCCCGGATACTAACCCCGTGCCCGAGAAGAACCCCAAGTGCATCCGAATCGATCCGCCGAGCTGGGACGAAGACCTGGCCAGACTCTCCACGGCCTCGCCGGGACAATTGACGGCCTGGGCCAGGCTGAAGGTCGCCTACGGTTACGACGCCCTGCGCCTGGGCCTTTACGACGGCGAACGGCCCCGGGTGCTGGGCCAGGTCCTGCGACGTCGCCTGCCGCTGACCGGCTGGAACTGGCTCTACTGCCCCTACGGACCGGCGCTGGAGCCCGGCGACGCATCGGGACTGACGGCCTGGCTGGAGGCCCTCTTCGCCCAGCCCTTCCTCAGGCGGGGGGCCGCCCTGACCCTGGAGCCCCGGCTGATCGACGACGCGGTCTGCGAGCGCGCCCTGCGGCGACGGGGCTTCGCTCGCGGTAAACAGAGCATCCAGCCCCGGGGGACCCTGCTGCTCGACCTGAGCCCGGAACCCGAGGAGCTGATGGCGGCGATGGAGCGCCGCACCCGCTACAACGTCCGTCTGGCCAAACGCCGCGGCGTCGAGGTGCGTCTGGTCAACAGCCGCGACGGGGTGGACGCCTTCAGCGAACTCCTCGACGAGACCACGGAACGTCAGCGCTTCCTGGCCCACCAGCGCGAGTACTACCGCCGGGTCCAACGCCTCTTCGGCCCGGCGGGGTCCGATGTGTTGCTGGCTTACTACGACGGCGAGCCCGTCGCCGGGGTCTTTCTGCTCTACGCCGGAAGCAACGCCTTCTACGTTTACGGCGCCTCGAGCCGCCGCCACGCCAAGCACAAGGGCACCCAGTATTTGCAATGGCGCGCCATCCTGCGGGCACGCGAGCGCGGCTGCTCCCTCTACGACTTCTGGGGCGCCCCGGTGGAGCCCGTCAAGGGCCACCCGCTCTGGGGCGTCTACCAGTTCAAGAAAGGCTTCGGCGGCGAGCATACGGTCTTCTGCGGACCCTATGAGCGCTCGCTGTCACCGGTGGGCGGTTGGCTCTGGCGCCACGGCCTGCCACTGTTCCGCAAAACGCGCAACCTGCTGCTCCGCGGCGGCACCGCCGACGTCCTCGATTAAACCCATCTCTTGGGTGGAGTACCGCGATGATCATCCGCATCCTCGCCGTCCTGGCCGCCGTCTTCCTCTATATGGTGGCGGGGCGCTACATCTTCCGCTTCTATCTCTGGCTGGGCTGCGTGGCCGACCAGGTGCCCTTCGCGGCGCGCAAGCACCAGCTCCAGGAACTTTCTGTTCTCCAGGTGCTAACCTGGCCGCTGCTGATGCTCTACCTTCCCTTCTACGCCGTCTGGGCTCTGGCCAAGCGGCTGACCAGTCCGCGCTGAGTTGCGGACCAGGGGGTGATCCCCGATGCGCAAAGCGATCCTTCCGCTCCTGGCCCTGATCCCGGTCCTGCTTGTCGGCTGCGGGCGGGACCAGCAGGTCGCCTACCTGGACAACGGCGAGGTCTTCCGCTGGGAGCAGAACACCGTCCAGGCCGAGCGACTCACCGACCGCGACGACGTGGTCGATTTCGTCTACTCGCCCTCGGGACGCCACCTGGCCTACCTGGTCGACAAGCCCTACTCGGACAGTTTCTGGTGCTACACCAGCCTGGACGACCCCGGCGAGGTCAAGACACGCTCGCAGCCGCTGTTCTCGGCGGCGGGGAGCATGGTGGCCTACATCAAGGACCGCGAGAACCAGTTGATCCTCCTCGACGAAGACGGCGGCGGCCAAATCGAGGTGGCCCAGTGGGTCCAGTCGGCCCAGTGGAACTCCGCCGGCGACATGCTGGCCTACATCGAGGAGGGCGACCTCAAGGTCTTCGCCCTCGAGGGGATGACCAGCCGCTTCCTGGTCTCAAACGCCGTAGCCGGACCGGATTTCGTCGCCGACGACGTGATTCTCTTCGTCAGCTCCGACGACACCCTTTGCGCCGCCGCCACCGACGGCGGCGGGGTCTTCCGCCTGGTCGAGGAGAGCCGGGAGTACCACATCCCCCGGGACTATTCGGGCCAGGTGCGCGGCAAGCGCCTTATCTGCGTCGACATCGACCGCGACGCCTACCTGATGAGCTTCGACGGCTCCGAGCGATGCCGCACCGGCACCGACACCTACCGGGTCGTCTGGGATCATCAGGGCGAGCGCTTCTTTCTGGTGGAGCGGAACGACCGGGAGTTTCACGTCAACATCTTCCACGCTTCCGGCGATCCGCTGCTGGAGCACCGCGAGCCCTGGGATCGCTTGGCCGCCGACACCCTCTGCTGGAGCTGGGTCGGCGACGAGCTGGCCTACATCAACGAGCGCGACCAGCTCCACGTGATGAACCTGGACGCCCGCCAGCGTTTGATCAGCGAGGAGGCCCTGGCCGTATCCTGGCTGCCCTATCAGAACTCCCTGATCGTGCTGGAGCCCATCGACCTAGAGGAGTTGGAGCTGGTTCAGCAGGGTGAGGATGCCGAGGCGCTCGAAGACGACGAAACCCTAGAGACCCACGAGACCCCGGAAGACGCCGCCGTCGAGGCCGCCGAAGAGAAATCGGACGACGCCACGGAAACTGCGGACGACGAGGGGACCATCGACGACGCTCCATCCGTTGAAACCCCGCCGAGCGAAGCCGCAAGCTCCGGTGAGGGCAAGAGCCTGCCCGGCGAGGAACCCCCGGCCGAGACCGTCGAGACGGCGCTGGAGGACGCCGTCGAAGAAAGCGCCGCGCCTCCGGAAACCGCCGCGACATCCGGCGAACAGGGCGACGACGAGGATAATGATGACACCGAAGCGACCGCCCCGGAGGGAGCCGATGGAGCGACCGAATCACCCGACGAGGTCCCCCGGCGATCCCTGGCCGAGATACTCGTCGACTACCCGCTCCCCAAGGAAGCCGCTCACCGCGCTGCGGGCATCAAGAGCGTCGAACTCGAACCGCCCGCCGTCGCCCCGGCCCCCGGAGAGATCGTCCAGGTCGCCCCGGAGACCGACGACGAGGGCCGCCCCCGACCCACGGCCGTCTACCTCTACAACCTCGACGAAGGCGCCGAGCGCCGCCGCCTGATCGCCCGCAGCGAAAGCCTGCCCCTACCCTCGCCCGACGGCGAATGGTTGCTGCTCGCCGAACCACTCAGCAGCGGCCTCTACAACCTGACCGTCTACCCGACCCGCTCCGAGGAGACCGGCGAGATCTTCCTCGGCAAGCTCGACTCCCCCGAGCTCGACGCCGCCTGGCGCCCCGAGGGCCGCAAGGCCGAGGGAGCCTTTGGCCGAGTGGTGCTGATCCTGGCCCTGATCATCATCGGGGTGAGCGTGATCATCTTCCTGATCCGCAGCTACCTGCGACACACCCGCAACGAGGAGCTGCGCCGCAAGATGCATGAGCACCGAGCCGCCGAAGAACGCGACGCGGTGATGTAGCTCGGCATTCAATAACGAGAACGCCGGGCCGCAAGGCTCGGCGTTCTTTGATACCAATACGCAACTGGTTCTCGACTTAGTCCCAGACCTTGTCTTCGGGAATACAAAAACTGCAGGGCAGTTTGCCCGCCGTGACCAGCATCTGGGCGTCAAAGACGGCTATCAGGTTCTCGTCGGTGATCCGGGGCGCGTGACCGCAATCCACGTAGTGATAGCAGTCCTGCTCGTCCGAGGCCACATAGACCATGGGTTTGTCCTGTTCCGGAGCGAATACGCCCCGTCCCGCCGTATAGGCTTCAGCCATCAAGCTCCGATACTCATCGGCCCGCTCGCAGTTGGGCAGATAGCGCCAGGCGACGGCCCAGCCCGTGGCCAGCATCGCGGCACCGACATCATCACAACTAAGCGTACGGGCATAAGCCAGCCAACGCCAGGGATTCGATCCGTCGCGCTCGTCGATATCCGCCTCAAGTTGGACCAAGGTGCCTGTTGGCAACAACTCCTCCAGAGCGGCCCGGGCCTCCTCGTGGCCCGGACGCGAACGCTCCGGTGTGTTGATGCCGATCAAGCGAACTGTATGCAGATACTGCCCTTCACCGTCATGGTTGTCGTCGGCATTGACACCCTCCAGCCAGAGGGGCGGATAGATGCTGAAGGTATCACCGTCGATTACTTCACAGACGGTCACCTGCTGAGCATCGGGGAAGGGAATCGCCGTGCGGCCGACCGATGCGGAGCCGGTCAACAGCAGGATCAGCAGTACAGTTAATATCGGCAGCTTCCTTTGCAATACAGACACAATACCTCCTGTGGTTAGGGATTCAACCATTATGCATACCGTTGCGATCCGGAGAACACGTTATAATACCACCCCGGATTGACATATTCCGACAATCAGAGGCCATGATAGAAAACCGCCCTTAGACGCAGGCAGTTTTCTATGATGATTGTTGATCAATCTGTCAAGGCATCCTGTCAAGGCATCAATACGCTTACCCCGCCTTGCGGTCACGCTCCTTGAGCGCCTCTTCGACGGGATTGAGCCGCCGGCGGACCATCGGCGCGGTCACCCGGACGCGTTCGATAGGCACGGGTAGGTTGTAGAAGGCCTCGAGCATGATCTCTTCGAGGATCGCCCGCAGCCCCCGGGCGCCGACCTTGCGGCCGATGGCCTCGACGGCGATCTCCTTGAGGGCGGCCTTGGTGAAATCGAGCTCCAGGTTCTCCAGCTCCATTTGGCGGCGGTACTGTTTGATCAGGGCGTTGCGGGGCTCGGTGAGAATGGCGACGAGTTGATCCTCATCGAGCTCCTGCAACCGGGCGGTGACGGGCAGGCGGCCGACGAGCTCGGGGATCAGACCGAAGCTGATCAGGTCTTCGGGCTCCAGGCGGGCCTGGCGGATGGCCTCCTCGCGGTCGGCGCTGGGTTCGTCGGAGAAGCCGATGGTTTTGCGTCCCACCCGCCGGGCGACAATCTCGTCGAGGCCGTTGAACATCCCGCCGCAGATGAACAGGATGTTGGTGGTATCGATGTAGAGGTACTTCTGTTCGGGGTGCTTGCGCCCGCCCTGGGGCGGCACGGCGGCCTGGGTGCCCTCGATGATCTTCAGCAGGGCCTGCTGGACCCCCTCGCCGGAGACGTCGCGGGTGATCGAGGGCGAGTCGCCCTTGCGGCCGATCTTGTCGATCTCGTCGATGTAGATGATGCCGCGCTGGGCGCGGCCGAGGTCGTAGTCTGCGGCTTGGACAAGCTTGAGGATAATGTTCTCGACGTCCTCGCCCACATAGCCGGCCTCGGTGAGGGTGGTGGCGTCGGCGATGGCGAAGGGCACATCGAGAACCCGGGCCAGGGTGCGGGCCAGCAGGGTCTTGCCGGTGCCGGTGGGGCCGACGAGCAGGATGTTGGCCTTCTCGAGCTCGACCTCCTCGGCATCGTCCTTGTCGTGGTCGAAGCTGTACTTACCGGGCTTGAGCAGGTTGTGCTCGATGCGCCGGTAATGGTTGTAGACGGCCACGGCGAGGATCTTCTTCACCCGGTCATGGCCGATGACATACTCGTCCAGGCGCCGGCGGATCTCGCGGGGAGCGGGGATCTCGCCCAGCTCCTCCTCCGGTGTGGGCCGCTCGCTCTCGAGATAGCGCGCCGAGAGACGGATGCACTCGTCGCAGATATTGGCCGAGTTGCCGATGATCAGGCGCTTGACCTGACCCTGGGATCGGCCGCAGAAGTTGCAGCGCAACTCTTCTCTCTCACTCACCGGGCACCGGTCCTGTCGCTGTTTGGGTCATCGCTTACGCGGGTGAGGGAATGTGTATAACACACCACACCCCGTTGGGGCAAGGTTGAGGCAGGGCGGGTTGGGTCATCGCTGCAAATAGTCCATCCGCCCTCAACCCGATACCATTAGGCCAACTCGCGCTTATCGAGGATCTTGTCGACCAGGCCGTACTCCAAAGCCTCGGGGGCGGGGATGAACTTGTCGCGCTCGGTGTCACGTTTGATGGTTTCGAGGTCCTGGCCGGTATGGTGGGAGAGGATCTGAGCCATACGGTCCTTAAGGCGCAGGATCTCGTTGGCGTGGATCTCGATATCGGTGGCCTGGCCCGAGTAGCCGCCCAGGGGCTGGTGGATCATCAGGATGCTGTTGGGTAGGGCGTAGCGCTTGCCCTCGGTGCCGCCGGCCGAGAGGACCGCCGCCATGCTGGCCGCCTGGCCGATGCAGTAGGTGGCGATGTCGGGTCGGACGAACTGCATGGTGTCATAGATGGCCAGACCCGCCGAGACGTAGCCACCGGGGGAGTTGATGTAAAGGGCGATATCGCGGCTGGAGTCTTCCTGCTCGAGGAAGAGCAACTGGGCGATAACCAGGTTGGCGATGGTGTCGTCTATGGGGGTGCCGATGAAGATGATGTGCTCTTTGAGCAGACGCGAGTAGATATCGTAGGCGCGCTCGGTGCGGCCGGACTGCTCTATGACGATGGGAACAAGGCTCATCGTGTTTGACCTCGCTTTTGGGAGGGTGTGCTGGAAAGCCGCCGGATAACGCCCCGATTATAACAGAGTGCGGCGTTTAAGACCGTTCAATAGGTCGGGGACGGCTCAACACGGCATCGTCGACCAAGGGAGCTGGCAAGGGCGTGGCGTTTCCAGCAGTAACGGCCCCCGTGGGGGCCGTTACCAAGACTGCCTTACAAGTTCGCTTACTGAGCGACGTTGAGCTTGAACTCGAAGGTGACGGCGACCTCGGCGGCGATGGGTCGACCGGACTTCATCGCCGGCTCCCAGGACGTGGTCCGCGCCGCGGCCAGGGCGGCTTGGTCGGCGTCGTTGCGTCCACTGGTGTTGAGGACGCGTACACGCAGGATATCGCCGGTGTCGGAGACGTAGATACCGACGCGGCATTCGCCCTGCCAGCCGGCGTCACGGGCGGCCTCCGGATAGGAGGGCTTGGGAATGCTGCCGATGATCTGCGGTTCCTGGCTAACGTCGGATTCGGTTTCTTCTTCACCGCCCAGCAGGCCCATCGACTCGAAATCACCCCCGTCGGTCTCCAGGGGTACGTACTCGGTCTTGGGCAGGTCGATGGTCTCGGCGGCCTCCTCGGACTCGCTGACCTCCGGGGCCGTCTGCACCATCTGGGCCGGCGGCTTGACCTCGGGGATCTGGATGGTCTTCGAGGGTGGCTTGTAGACCTCGATGTTCTCGAGCTCCTGAACATCCTTGCGCAGCACGAAGGGATCAATGGGCTCGGAGAAGTTCGAGAGGGCCAGGACGATGAACTGGTGAACCAGTACACTGAACAGGATTCCCTGACGGAACAGGGCTCCCTTGCCGGCCTTGGGTACGCTGGTATCTTTGGTCTCTTCGGGCATTGTTCCTCCCTGGCTCCTTGAATGTCTCCCGGGTGGCGTGTCTGCTGGAGGGACCGAGAAGGGTTACCGATTCAGCTGTGGCCGAGCGGTAGAGGCTCGGTCGAGTATCCATCACATCGGAGTTGTTCGACCGGGTACCCGTTAATCCGACGGATTGGCAAGCTCCGACGGATAGGGATCGAGCGAGTCGTTTAATCACACCGCCGACTCTATCCGTAAAGCCAGTAAGTTAGCTTTAGCCGCTACCCGAACCTCGGTCCCTCCTGACTATATACGCTTCCGGAGGGTTTTTTGTTGCAACCCGGGCTTACAGTCCGCCGCTTTCCAACTCGGTGGAGAGCGAGATCTTGTAGGCCTGGGCCTCCTGGAGCCGTTGGAAGACCTCCATCAGTCGTCCGTACTCGGCGTTTTTATCGGCCTTGAACACCACGGTTATGTTGGGGTTGGCGGCGACCTCTTCGGTCATGATCTCCGGCAGGATCTCCAGAGCGATGTAGCGACCGTCGATGTTGACGTTGCCGTTGGCGTCCACATAAACCGACATGGTGTCCTTGCGCTTGGTCTTCTCCACCTTTTCGGCCTGGGGCAGTTGGATCTGCGGCCCGCGGTCGACGTTGAACACGGTGGTGGTCATGAAGAAGATCAAGAGCAGAAAGGCGATATCGGACATCGAGGACGACGGAATCTCGGGTTTTCCCTTGTTCTTCTTTTTCAGTTGCATCCGTCCCCCCTTCCTATCGTATTTTCAACGCCAAACGCACGATGTTGGCGCGCTTGATCTCGTCGAAGACGTCGATCATCTTGTCGTAGCTGGCCTCGGGGTGAACCTCGAAGATGACGGCCAGCTTCTCGTTGGCGGCCAGGCGTTTCTCCAGCTCGTCCTTGAGTTGGCCCAAGCTGGGAATCTCCATCGGGTTCTGTTTGGCGTCGAGGTAGATGGAGCCGTCCTGCCGCACCCGAACCGTGACCACGTTGTCGGCCTTGATCTGGGTGGGCTCTCCCTTGCCGGGCAACTGCACCCGGATGCCCTTCTCCACGTTGAAGATGGTGGTGGTCATGAAGAAGACCAGCAGCAGGAAGGCGATATCCGACATAGACGACGACGGGATCTCCGCGGCGACTCTGCTTTTTCGTTTAAAAGCCATGGCGTCCCTCGTCGTTTGGGTGTTAAGCCTGGGTGTCCTCGATGGCGTCGATGAGCTCGGTGGTGCTTTCCTCCATCTCGAGCACGAAGCGATCGATGCGGCTGGTGAAGTAGTTGTACATAATCAAGACCGGGAAGGCGATGGCCAGACCCGTGGCGGTGGTGATCAACGCCTCGGAGATACCGGAGGCCACGACGGTTGGCTTAACCTCGCCGGCGCGGGCGATACCCTCGAAGGCGCGGATCATACCGGTAACCGTACCCAGGAAGCCCAGGATCGGTGCGATGGTGGAAACCGACGCCAGAACGATCAGCCCGCGCTCCAGGAAGGCCAGCTCGACCGCCCCGGCGTTGGTCGCCGTCTTCTCGGCCGCCGCCACGCCGCGGTCGGCGCGCTGCAGCACCGCACGGAACACGGCGGCGATGGGGCCGCGGTATTCCTTGCACTTCTCGATGGCCTCGGTGCGCTTGCCCGCCTTGACCAAGGAGACGACCTCGTCGGTGAACTTACGGGCGTTGATCTTGGCGAACTGGTAGGTGAACAGGCGCTCGATGATGTAAGCGCCGGCCAGAACGCTGGTCAGCAGCAGCGGGTACATGACCGGTCCGCCCTTGGCGAAGTAGTCCTGTACGCTACCGGCCTCACCCTCGGCCTCCTCGACGGGAAGTTCCTCGGGGGCGGCCTCTTCGGCGTCCTCGGCAGCCTCGGTGTCTTCGGCACCCTCAGCACCTTCGGCTTCAGCCTCGGCGCCCTCGGCGGCTTCCTCTTCCTGGGCCAGCGCCATACCCACCGGTGCCACCAGGAACAGGCCGATCGCGACCAAAGCGATCAGTTTCAGCAGTTTAGCTTTCGCCATGTAAGCAATCCTCCCGGGCTTAGCTAAGCTAATTGTGGATGGAGCGAAACCTTCTAGTACTGACCCCGCTCCGTAGACCAAATGATGTCGTAATCACCGTAGCCGGTGCGATCCTGGAACAAAAACTTCATAATGTTGCCTTCGCCGCCGGCTCGATAGTAAACCCACAACAGGTGGGCTTTCTCCAGATCCATCAGGTTGGACATGAACTCGCCGGAAATCTGATCTTCGGTATCCATGGACTCACCACCGACACCAGCCGTATTTACGCCTTTTGTGCCGGTGATGTTCAAACCGCTTTCCAGCTCGCCGATACCGCTTTCGGTGGGGTTTTCGACCAGCATACCGCTACCCATCGGGTTCTCGGTGGTTTCGTCGGGTGACCCGAAGATCATGTAGATTCTTCCACGATCAGTGTCCAAACCGTCGCCGTAGCCGGTGGCGAAGTGGTTTCGCACGTAGGCCAGGCGGTTGTAATACTCGATCTTGACTTCGTTGACCGGGGTGTTCGGGTCGGGATCGCGCTTCTCCCAGAATCGCTCAACGAGCAACCAACGCTTGTCCGGTGGAGCCGAGGCCAGATCTCCCAATTCGCGCTCGGTGGCGATAAAAGCGATTTCCCGCAAAGTCTGGGCGAGTTCGGTATCGGTCATCACCTCGCCGGTCGAGGCCACTTCAATAGGTTCTGCGGACGCTTCGGCGCCGCCGATATCGAAACTCAGGGTGCGGCGGGCCAACTCGGCTCCGCTGCTGTCGGCCAGGTACAGCTCCAATTCGTAAGCGCTCTTCTCCCAGTCGGAAACATCCAGGGCCAGCATCAGGCCATCGAAACCGGTGGTGCTAACCGTTTTCGTCTCAGAAGAGACAAGGGCGCCCGGGGCGTTATAGACCTCATAACCCAGCTCATAATCACCCAAAAGGGTATAGGCCTCGCCGTATACGAATAGCATGGTTACTGATTGATTGTTCAGACTGCGGTCCGGTCGGGGCGCGACGAAGAAACCGAGCTTGATGAAGCTGTCATCGCCGAGGAAGCCGTCTTCGCCGATCTCGGGAGCGGCGGTGTTTGATCCGGCGCCGTAATATATCCCGGGCTCGACGATGGGCCGGGTGGTCAAGGCCGCCTCATCGATCGTCCGCGCATTGGAGGCCATCTGCAGCAGACTGATATCCGGAGTGACGAATGATTCGACCTCCAGGGGCAGCAAAACCTCGCCGGTCTGTTTGGCCTCGGAGTTGGGATCGCCGATGGTCACCCGGGCTTCGTAGAGACCGGGCTCAATCTCGAAACCGCTGGTATCCAGGCTGTAGGATTCCGTCGCCTCGGCCTGTCGCTTGCTGACCGCCTGGACGTCGTTGGACCAGCTTTTTCGATAGATAACCTGACCACGGTCATTGAGCAGCTCCAGGCGAACCACGTAGGTCGCCCACCAGGGGCCGGTTTCCTCATCGTTGGCCTGGAACAGCAGTTCGGAGTTGGGGACCTGGTAGTAGAGCTCGACCAGGGTGTTTTCCTCGCCCATGAACTGGGCGGTGTCCACGGTGAACTCAAGCCCGCCGGTGGATTCGGCCGGGCCGAACTGTGCCGCTACAGGCACCACCAGCGTCAGGCAGCCCAAAGCGAATAGGACTCTTGTATTCATTATGCACTCCAACGTCTCGGCGCGCGGTTATTCAACCGCTTACCGTAGGGTTTAACCTCGGTTTGGAGAAGCTGTTCCTCGGGCGACCTCCCCAAATCCCGAGTGATAAACAACCTAGGTAAAGCAGTTTAGCCAATAAGAGCCCCGGTGTCAACCATTGAAACGCACCGCTTCGGGACCAATCGCTCTATTATGGTTCCACCCTTTGCTAAATTGACGCAGTATCACCAACACTAGGGCACCACAGGCGTTTGTGAACCATTGGGCTGGGCAATACCGCCGTCCGACGTCACCAAACCTGGCATGCTAATGCTAGCCAATATTTATAGTTACTCTAACAGTATCAACTTGGTCATGATTGCGACATGCAAGAAGGGGACCTTGAGGCCCCCTTCTTGTTGACAATTCTTATAGCTCAACTACGTTCGGCGGGCCTCTAGAATCCGAAGCCCAGGGAGAAGCGCAGGGAGTAGCCCAGGCGTCCCATATCGGCGTAGGCCGCGTCGGCCTTGATGTTCATCCCGCTGACCGGAATGTTGAAGCCGACACCGGCGTTGAGACCGGGAGCGAAGGTGTCCTCGTCCTGGTCACCGGCGAAGAAGTCGTAGTTGACGCAGTAACCGACGCGGATGGCGGCCAGCCGGTAGAGCTTGTACTCGAGACCGACGTTGACACGCTCCTCGGCGTCGTTAGGGTGGATGGCGTCCAGACCGACGGTCATGAAGTGGTCGTCGCCCTCGAGCAGGTCGTAGGCCACACCGAGACGGAAGGTCATCGGAATGACACTTTCCTTGAACTCGGTATCGTTGTAGCCGCTCTTGTCGCGACGCAGCTCACCGTAGGTGCCGTCGAAGGCCATGTCGCCACCGAAGTGCTGCAGGGCCATGCCGATACGCAGGCTCTGGAAGCCGGTGTTGTAGACCGTTCCGACGTCGAAACTCCAACCGTCGGCGGTGTAGCCGTCGATATCCATATGGATCCACTGACCACGGAGTCCCACTGAGAAACGGTCGGTGAGGTTGAGACCGTAGGCGAGGCCGGCGGCCATATCGGAAGCGGTGAAGGTGCCGAGATCACCGGTCTGATCATCCTGGGTGGTGCGGGTCATCTCACCATAATCCAGGTAGTTGAAGGTCAGTCCGAAGGTGCCGATGCCTTTGAAGGTATAGGCGGCGGCACCGGACATCATCCGGGTGTCGGCGATCCATTCGTTGTCTTCGAAGAAGACATCACCACCGGGTATACGTGCGATCGAGGCGGGATTCCAGAACGCCATGGAGGCGTCGGCGAAACCCGAGGCCACGACGGCGCCGGCCATACCCAGCATTCTGGGGCCGACTCCAATCTTGAGGAACTGCGCGGTCGCAGTACCCGTTTTCTCCTGAGCGACGGCCGGGATGAGCAACACCAGCACCAGGAGAAGTGTCAGGGTTTTATACTTCATCGTTTTCTAGCCCCCTTCTCATGAAAGGTCGTTCGAGCTGAAGGTTTGGCTCCAGGGGGGTCGGGGGACCCCCCCGGTCAGCTAGATGCGTTCTCCCATCAGCACGGCGAACTTCCCGATTTTGGTGCCGATGCCTGGAGCATCAATGTGATAGACGTAAACTCCGGAGGCGACCTCCATGCTGTTACGCGACTGGAGGTCCCACCAGGCTGTGCCGGTGGTGGCGTCGTTGTGTTCGATGATGTCGACCAGATCACCGGCGATGGAGTAGATGCGGATGGTGCAGCGCGACGGCAGGTTGGTGAAGGCCATCTTGCGCTCGACCACACCGGTCACCGAGCGGGTCTGCCAATCGACGCCGCCGACGTAGGGGTTGGGTACCACGAGAACATCTTCGAGATCGCCTTGAACGCCGGAGGTCAGGGTCACTTCGACGTAGTTGGCGCGCACGCCGCCTTCCAGCGCCGGCAGGGGTCTGCTGCCGATGTTGGTGTTGTAAATCGGGCTGGCGCCGTAGTCGTAGGCGACCACCGAGTAGTAGTAGGTGAAGTGGTTGCGCGGACGGCTGGGAGCACTGACGTCATGATCGTCTTCGGGCCACTTGTCGTAATCGTGGTAGTGGCTGCCGTCGTCGACATACTCGTAGATGCTCGTGGAACCCGGCGCGTAACCTTCCCCGTCGCTGGGATCGGCGAAGATGTCGTCCCAGTTGTTCAGGGTGGTGAACTCGTCGTACTGATCGTTGTCGTTGGTTTCGAATCCCGGAGCGCGCAGCGAGGCCGGGTCGCCGTCGGCGGTGCTACCATCGCCGTCGGCGTAGTAGGGATCACCGGGAACGTGCGGGTAGTCCGGGTTGTTGGGGTTGTTGGGATCCTCGACCCAGTGGCTCCAGTCGTTGATGTCCTTGTCCCAACGGGCCAGCAGGTTCCGCAGATAAACGGGCTCGTCGCCGCCGACATTGTAACCCTGTCCCTCGGGCAGATCACCGGGGACGTTGCCTTCGGTCGCAAACCAGGGCCGCAGATCCGCGGCGTCGCCGAGCTGATCCAGGGTACTGGCGCGATAGATCAGGTAACCTTCCAGGTCGATCTGGAAACCGGTGCTCATGTCCATCTCGGTTTCACAGTTGATATCCGGAGTCACCTGGGGATCGAAGCGCAGGGTTACGGTACCATCGCCGGTCACCGCACCCAGCAACGGGCTGGTGGGCGGAGAGAGAACGATGAAGTCATCGACTTCCTCACCGGCCTTGGGGTCGTCGAACTCGCCGTTGAAGCCCAGGGCGTCGGCCATGGCCTGGTCGGCGTTCTTGCGCACACCGTTCAAGCCTTCGCCGACCAGCCAGCTCATTCTTACTTCTAGAACGTCGCCGGGCTGCATGCCCTTCTCGTCGATGGTCTCCAGCGGACCGATCGAGGGACAGACACGCCAGTCGTAAGCGTTGGTGATTTCTTCGAAGGTGCCGGTGTCGACCATGTAGGCGTACTTGTAGGCGTCGTTGGCCGGGTCGTTGTTGATGTCCCAGGAGTGCGACGCCGAAACGATGTACTCGCGCTCGCTCAGGGTATCGCCGTTGTTGATACCCGGATTGATCACCGCTCGCAGGATACGTACGGCCACATAGCCGGTCTCGCCGGCGGTTTCGACCCCGTTGGCCATAATACCCATCAGGCGCGGAGCGCTGTCCTGGGTAAAATGATCGTAGTACGGCTGGATGCTTTCGTCTCCGTTAACGGCGATGGGATAGTTGATCGAGTCGTACTCATCGGGGATGCCGTCGCCGCCTTCGGCCCAGGTGACGTTATTGTAGTTGTCGATCCCGGGGTCGTTGCCGTCGATCATGACGATGTCATCATAGGCCCAGCCGCAGTCGATGTCATAGGCGAAGGCCATGTAGGTGTTCGGCTTGAGCGCGGCTGATCCGTTGTAGTGAATGAAATAGAGGACTGTCAACCACTCGTCGTGACCGGGGGCGCTCCAGGCCATCGACTGCGACATGATATCGATGCCGAAGGTCTGGGCGGATTGCGAGTCGTTGGCGTACCAGTGGCCGTCCTGGTCCGAGACACGGGTGGGATGGTCCTCGCGCCAGAAGGGCGTCATCCAGGAAAAATCGACGCCTTCATAGCTGCCGAAGCTGGAGGGCAGGGGCCTGGTGGTGCCCTGGTTGGTGTTGAAGATCGGAGAAAGAGGATACCACTCAATCCCGTCGTAATCGCCGTGGATAACCTTCTCGTCATCACCGAACCAGAGCTGGGCATAGTAGAGATAAGAAATGTCTGATCCCAGCGGCCATTCACCGGAGGGAGTCAGCCCTGCTGTGCTGCCGCCCAATCCCATATTGTTGTATAGGATGTTACCAAAGTTCCCAACATCGTGAACGAAGGTATCCACAGGGTAATTCGGCTCCTGGTGACCGTCGCGACTGCGCGCATTCAGCCCGCCGGCGCCGATAACACCGACGAAGACGCAGGCGGCTGTCGCGACAACCAGGAGAACTCCTAGTTTACGTTTCAGCTTCATGGAGATAGGCCTCCTTACTGAGCCGTCAAATCAAATGGAATGGGACCGGTCGGGGAAGCTGCGCTCCCCCGACCGTAACAGGCGAACTAGAAGGACACGCTGGCGCCGACACGGAGCTGCAGCGCCTCGCCGTAGACCTCCATGTCGTCCCAGGGACCGTTCTCATCGTCGTAGAAGTGGTAGAACTCGGTCCAGTCACTGCCCGAGCCACCGCCTTCGTTGGCGCCGAAGTTGGTGATGTTCCAGCGGTCGAGCAGGTTGAAGCCCTCGACGAAAACGCCGAAGTCCAGACCCCACAGCTCGATGTTGTAGGTGGCCTTGGCGTCGACATTGATCAGCCAGGGCATCCGAGCGGAGTTGATGTTGGCCTGACCGCCGGTCTCCACCGGGGGAGAGTACGGAGTGCCCGAGCCCAGGTTGGTGTTGACGTTGAGCCCGAAGCCCTCGTAGCGGAAGTCCAGCATCACGTTGATGGTGTGAGTGATGTCCCAATCCAGCAGGTTGGCTTCCAGGGGCAGGTTCCAGCCGTCGTAGGCGTAGTCGTATCCCTGACGCCAGTCGGAGGACAGACCGCGCGCGATGGAGTAGGTGTAGGATATCTTGGATGAGAACCAGTCGGTCCATGCGCCGTCCAGCACGACCTCGACGCCGCGGACGTTGCCCCAGTCGGCGTTGGTGGTGCGGGTGTAGTTGTAGACACCCAACGGATGGTCGTAGCGGATGGTGTCGATCTGGTTGGAGATGTCCTTGTAGAAGCCGGTCACATCGAGGAGGATCGAACGGCCCGGATCATCGGGACCGCTGCCCGGAATCCGGAAGACGTGCTGCACGCCGACCTCGTAGCTGATGGTCTTCTCGGGCTTGAGATCCGGGTAGCCCAGGATCGGATAAGCGCCCTGGACCGGCTCGTAGTTGGACATATAGAGGAAGCGGAAGACCGGCATCTGGAAGAAGTGGCCGTAGGAGAAGTGGATCTTGTCGAACTCGGTGATGGGATGGGCCACACCCAGACGCGGGGAGAGCTGGTACTTGGGCGTCGACTCGACGCGCGGAATGTCGTCGAATTCCTCGTACTCGGAGTCGGGATCGCGTCCCTGATAGTCCATCGGGTTCTCGGCGTAGGTGGTGTTGGGATCGAAGTAATCGAAGCGCAGGCCGAGGTTGATGACCATCTCCGAGTAGTCCATCTTGTCCTGGATATAGGCCGCACCCTGCCAGGGGAACACGTGGTAGAAGTCCCCGTAGGTGTTGGTCGGCAGGGGCTGACGCTGGAAGTACTCGACATCGTAATACCTGTACTCCAGGCCGGCCTTGATCAGGTTGTGCTTGTCGAGCTCGGTCTGAAGGTCACCCTTGGCGGTGATGATGGTCTGATAGGTGTCCTCGAACCAGCGCATGTCGCCGCCGGTGTAGAACCAGCCGTCGGGACCGGCCTGGGTGCGGTTCTGGTCGTAGTCTTCCCACCACTTCCAGCCGCCCATGGTGTGCTCGCCCCAGGCGTCGCCGTTGTTCCAGACCTTGGTCAGCTCGCCGTCGACCATCGCGTAGTGCCAGTCGTCCTCGCCCCAACGGATGCCGGCGTGGGTCCAACTGTTGTAGTAGTTGCCGCGCAGGGTGTACCAGGTGCTCTCGCTGACCAGGTGCTTCCACAGGGCGCTGACCTGGTAGGTGTCGCGGGCCTGGTAGATGTAATTGTCCAGGGTGTACTGCCACTGGACGTCCCAGAGCTGACGGGTGAACTGATTGAGCGTACCCGAGAACGTCAGGGACATGTTCTTGTTGTTAGGATTGGCCGGATCGCCGGCGAAGGACATACGCAGCTTACCCTGAGCATTGTACTCCTTGCGCGGTTCATCGCGGGGCAACTGACCACCGTTGATGAAGTAGTCGCCGGAGAAGAAGGCGGTCATGAAGTTGGTGATCGGACCACCGAAGGCGCCCTCGACCTTCCAGTAGTTGGCCTGGCGGGTGCGGGTGGTCCAGGTGACCGGTACGGAATCCGGATCGGCCTCGCCGGTGGAGGCCAGGACCTTCTCCGAGGAGAGTTCCTTGGTGGTCTGGAAGACCTCCATGCGTCCGCGGACGACGGCTTCCCAAGTCTCGGTGCTGCCCGACTTGGTGACCATGTTGATGACGGCGGACTGGGCGTTGCCGTACTCGGCGGTGAAGGTACCGGAGATGATGGCCATCTCGGCGATGGCGATGTTGCTCACCGAGGTGCCGGCGTAGCCGCTGATCGGGTCGATGATCGCCATGTCGTCGACCATGTAGGTGATCTCGGTGGCGCGACCGCCGCGAACGTGCATGTAGCCGTCATCGTTGACCGTACCCGCCTCGTTCTCCATCAGATCGTAGAAGTTGTCAGCGGGCAGCTTCTCGATCTGCTCTTCGTTGAGGTACCTGCGGGTGTCGACGATGTCGCGCTCGATCATCCGGCGCGTGGCCTCGACGGTTACGCGAATCTCGGTGGTTATGCCGCTCTCCTTCGACAAGGTGAAGTTGAGCGTACGGCGGACGTCGGAGATGAAGAGCACCGATTCGTACCGGAAATCGACGTACCCGGGCGAGCTACAAACGACGTCGTAGGTGCCGGGCTCGATGTCGGTACGAGAATAGTACCCGTCCTCGTCGGTCTTGACCGTGATGGGTGTACCCAGAATCTTGATGGTCGCCAACTCCAGCGGGTTGCCGTTTTCATCGGTAACGGTACCCGAAATCTGGGCGTTGGTGCCGGCGTAGGCGGCGCCGGTCAGCAACAGGACGCTCATCAAGGTAAGGGTCAGAAGAAAACGCTTCATCTTTCCCTCCCAATAAGGTGCAAGGAGCTTGCTAGCCTTACCTCAAAATAAGACCGTGACGGAAGCGGAGTAAAAACCGTTATCGTGGACCTCCTCTATAACTAATGATAGCCAATAGTACTGTGTTGGCAAGTGTCTACTGGAAAAAACCGTCGGGACACCGTTTTCGGGTCGGATTTCAACTGCGATTACGACAACTGCGATTACGAAACGACCGGCTCGCGATGAGATTAGATTGTTAATCAGGAATGATTAGCAAGGCTCGCCCGTAGATGTCACTGGAGCATCTCACCTAGCTTGGGATCAATGACAACGGCAGCGGGGCTGACGCTGAGATATAGTCCACAACACCTGTAAGGTGCTCAGGAACCGGCCTTTGGACACGGCTGGGACCTCAGTTGACCGTACAGAACCCTTCTTGACGATAGAGGATACTATCCAAGTCTTTTCAAAGGTAAAACAGACCGGCTGCTATGTCAAGCAAAACCCGTCAGTTTGGAGCGCGGAGCGGCGCCGCGTGAGGCTCCGGCGATCGACAAGGCCCGATCGACCGAGCGGGACCGACAAGAGGCGGCTGGGGAGTGCGTACTCCCGGGTTCCGCTGGACGCTCATCTCCATACGGACACCCGGATCAACACGCCCGGACACGCCCGGAGATGATCCGCCGCACCCGCTTCGCCCACTCGCTTAGACCAGAGTCGAGCCGCCGCGAAAAACACACCGACACATCAACGCACTACGTAAGGAGCACTACGTAAGGAAAAAACACCGGCCGGGTGCCAAACGGGGATGCTGGACCCCGCCGCCCGGCGTCTGTTATCATCCTCTTCCCTCAAGCTCAACGAGTCCACGGCGGAACACCACGGGCGATACGGCGCTTTGGAGAACCATCATGCGACATCGACACCGGCCCCACAGAAGACAGACCCGCGCCGGAAAGAAGGAAGACCTGTGAGCGACACGAAAGCTAATTATAGCAAACGCAGCCACACCTGTGGAGAGCTTACCGCCGAGGCGCTGGGTTCCCGAGCCGTTCTCTGTGGATGGGTCCGTCACATCCGCGATCTGGGCGGACTGATCTTTATCCGCCTGGCCGACCGCTACGGCGAAACCCAGGTGGTCTGCGATCCCGATCACGCCTCCGAGATAGCCGCCCGGGCCGCCGGATGCAAACTCGAATCCGTCATCCGTGTCGCCGGCGTGCTGCGCGAGCGCCCCGCCGACCAGGTGCGCGCCGAAGAGGTCACCGGCGCCGTCGAGCTACTCGTCGACGAGTTCGAGGTCCTTTCCCGCTCCAGGCCCCTGCCCTTCCCCATCACCGACGAGCCCGGCAGGAACGAGGAGCTGCGCCTCAAGCACCGCTACCTCGACCTGCGCCGTCGCCCAATGCTGGAGGCCCTCGAGTTCCGCCACCGCTACATCCTGGCGATGCGCTACTATCTCGCCGCTGAGGGTTTTTTGGAGATCGAAACCCCGCAACTGACCCGCTCGACACCGGAAGGCGCCCGGGACTTCCTCGTCCCCAGCCGTACCTTCCCCGGCTCCTTCTATGCCCTGCCCCAGAGCCCGCAGATCTACAAACAGCTTCTGATGGTCGCCGGAGTGGACCGCTACTTCCAGATCGCCCGCTGCTTCCGCGACGAGGACCCCCGGGCCGACCGCCAGGTCGAGTTCACCCAACTGGACCTCGAGATGTCCTTCATCGACGGCGAGGCGGTGCTGGAACTCTCCGAGCGACTGTTCAACCACCTCTGGCGAGAGCTGCTGGATGTCGAGCTGCCCCGCCCCTGGCCGCGATTGACCTACCGCGAAGCGCTCGAGCGCTACGGCACCGACAAGCCGGACACCCGCTTCGGCCTGGAGCTGGTCACCCTGGACGAAGCCTTCGCCGATACCGAGCTGCGCTTCATCGCCAAGGCCCTTGAGGAGGGCGGTGCGGTTCGTGGAATCCTCGTTCCCGAGGGCGCTGGAGCCAGCCGCAAGCAGCTCAAGGAATGGGAGAACGAGGTCAAGAGCGCCGGACTCGGCGGGATGATCTGGATCAAGTGGACCGTCGACGGACTCTCCTCCAGTATCAAGAAGTTCATCGAGGACGGACCGGCCGACAAGCTGCGCGAGCTCTCCGGCGCCGGTGAGGGCGACCTGCTGCTGGCCTGCGCCGGACCCCGCGGCCGGGTCGACACCGCCCTGGACCGGCTGCGCCGCCGCCTAGGGCGCGACCTCGACCTCGTCGCCGACCGCTGGGACATCCTCTGGGTCACCGAGTTCCCCCTCTTCGAAGAGGACGACGAGGGCCGGATAACCTCCAGCCACCACCCCTTCACCGCCCCCCTGGCCGAGGACGCCGACAGAATCGAGAGCGATCCCCTGAGCGTGCGCTCGGCCAGTTACGACATCGTCATCAACGGCGTCGAGGTGGCCTCGGGCTCGCCGCGGATCCACGACGCCGAGCTGCAGCAGCGCGTCTTCAACGCCTTGGGCATCAGCGAGAGCGACGCCCGGGAGCGCTTCGGCTTCTTCCTCGAGGGACTCTCCTACGGCACCCCGCCCCACGCCGGCATCGCCCCGGGCCTGGACCGCATCATCGCCCTGATGCTCGGGCGCGAGAGCATCCGCGAGGTGATCGCCTTCCCGAAAACCCTGCGCGCCGCCGACCCCCTCACCGGCGCCCCGGCCCCGGTCGATGATACTCAACTGAAGGAGTTGGGAATTATCGTGCCTGATGACGCGGATTCTTCGGCGGATTCTTCGACGGAAGAAACGGGATAAACGCAGTCTGAGACCTACTTTGCAACCATTTTTTCCTTGACCGAAAAAACAGGCTAGTCAATTCCCCCCATTTCTGTTAGACTTCTACTGTCGCAGATTAAACGCTACCTATCGGCGTCTGTGCTATACCATACTCATCCTTACCTACACCAAAACCTGGGAGGAACACACTATGTGGATTACCTTCATCGCCCTGTTCCTCGGCGGTGTCCTCGGTGCAGCTTCGATGATCGTCAAGAAGAAGCCCGAGGCCGCTGAGATCATCGGCAAGATCGCCCCGTTCCAGGGCATCATCGGTATCGCCCTGCTCGTCTGGGGTGTCATCGACCTGCTCAACGCCTTCACCCTGCTCTCCCTGTGGGGCGGCATCCTGGGCATCCTGGCGCTGGCCACGGCCATCGTCGAGATCATTCTGGGCTTCATCCTCGGCTTCAACCTGGTCGCCAAGTTCATGGGCGAGAAGGGCGAGGCTATCTTCACCAAGCTGGCCGTGTTCCAGGGTATTTTCGGCATCATCGGTATCCTGCTGGCCATCTTCTGGCTGCTGTTCAGCTTCGGCATCTTCAACTTCCTGCTGTTCTAGCATTGAAGCTGCCTTAGCGCGTCAATAAGCGGCTCCCCCCCGGGGGCCGCTTATTATTGGGGCCGACAAACGAGGACCGACACCCCAGCCGCCAAAGCCCCTGAGCGGCGGGCGGCAATCCATTCCAGGGGCCAAGCCCGGCGCCCATCGATAGAGGCGCGCTGGATGCTACGAACCAGACGGCCGACACCGCCGTCGCCGATGCCGATGAAAGATGAAAAACATCCCAGCCGCATGAACCGGACCCTGGGGTCTCTAAGCCGACGGCTGGCCGGTGGCCTGTCAGCCTCCGGACTCCCACCCCACGAGGCCGAGCTGCTGCTGTCCAAACGCCTGGGGCTCCCCCGGCACCGGCTGTACCTGGAGGCCGGGCGGGAGGTTCCCAGCGACGTCGTCACGGCGCTGGAGTCCGACCTGCGGCGGCGGCGCGCCGGTGAGCCCCTGCAACTGATCCTGGGCTCCGTCGGCTTCCGCGGACTCGAGCTCAGCGTACGCCCCGGCGTCTTCATCCCCCGGCCGGAGACCGAGGTGCTGGTAGAGCGAGCCGTGGCCCTCGCCGCCGATGTCCCCGGCGTCATCCTGGACCTCTGCTGCGGCGCCGGGGCCGTCGCCTGCGCCCTGGCGGCGGAGCTGCCGACGCGTCGCGTCGTCGCCGTCGACGCGAGTCCGGCGGCCTGCGTCTTGACCCGGGACAACGCCCGAAGCCTGGGGCTGAGCGAGCGGGTAGGCGTCGTCCGGGGCGACCTGACGGAGCCCCTAGCCGGACCCATCGCCCTGCTGGCCTGCAATCCACCCTACATCGCCAGCGGCGACCTGGACACCCTGCCCGCCGATGTGCGTGACCACGATCCGTCGGCGGCCCTGGACGGCGGCCCCGACGGCCTGGACTTCTATCGTCGATTGGCCCCGGAGTTGACTCGATTGCTGGCGCCGGGCGGCTGGGCCGCCCTCGAGATCGGCGAGGAACAGGGCGAGGCGGTCAGAGGTCTCTTCGAGAGCACACCGAGCCTGGAGCTGGAGAAAATCCAGCCCGACCTGACCGGCCGCGACCGCGTGGCCGTCGCGCGACGGTCTATCGATTAATCAAGTTCGTTTAGCCAAGTTCAATTAGCCAAGGAAGGATGGAGAGCGGATTCTCCAGCAAACGTCCTTCTTGTATGGGAGGACCTCCAGGTCCTCCCTTCGTTCGTTCAACTAACTCAACAACGGCGGGGTCGGAGACCCCGCCCTACATTTGTCAATCAGTAGCGCTTCACGGTTGACTTATCGCCGCCGTACCTCGCGGATCAGCTCGTAGTAGCGCTGCGTCAGCTTGCCCAGGATCTCGACCTCGAGGCGCTCGTCCACGGCGTGCATCCGCCGGGTGAAGTCCGCCGGCAGGGGCTCCGAGGGGTAGGGCACGAAGCCGTAGGAATCGATCCCCGCCCAGCGCAGGTGACGAGAGTCCGTCCCGGCCAAACAGAGCAGGGGCAGGAAGTCGGCGCCGGGCTCCCAGCGCGCCGTCAGCTCCCGGGCGATGCCGACGACGGGGTGATCGTAGGCCGAAACGCTGGCCGGGTGGCTCTCGATCACGGCGACCTCGACGGGCAGGCCCTCCAGCAGCCCGCTGATCCCGGCGGTGAAACCCTCGGCGTCGCTGCCGGGCAGCAGGCGGCAGTCGCAGGACAGTTCGGCGCGCCCCGGGATGATGTTGATCTTCTCCCCGGCGCGCAGGATGGTCGGCGAGAGGGTGTCGCCATAGGTGGCCCGCAGGGCGGGCTCGAACTCGACGGCTCCGGAGCGGACCAGCTCGAAGAAAGCGGTCCAGGCTTCACTGCTTCCGGAGCGCAGGCCGGTCAACAGACGCCCTCCACCCTCGACCCCTTCGAGCAGCAGCTCGAGCAGCCGGGCGTTGACCTCGAGCGCGCGGTAGGCGATCGGCCGCTCGCGCAAGCGGCGCAGGACCTCGCCCAAGACCCAGAGCGCCTGATCGTCGCCGGGAAGGGCGGCGTGACCCTGTCGACCGCGAATGGTGATCTCCAGCCGCAACTGGCCCTTCTCTCCCACCATGAAGGTCGAGAAGCCGCGCCCGGCGATGCGGTAGAACTCGCCGCCTCCCTCGGTCAGGCAACACCAGCAGTCTACGAGCTCGGGACGGTTCTCGACGATCCAGCCCAGACCGGCGGCCCCGCCGACCTCCTCATCGGGGGCGGCCAGCAGGCGCACCGGACGCCCGCCGTCGTTCTCGTTCTCCGCCGCCGCGGCGGCCAGGGCGACGGCCTGGGCCGCCAGCACCCCCTTGCAGTCCACCGCGCCGCGTCCCCAGACGCAGCCTTCGGCCACCTCGCCCCCGAAGGGATCATGAGACCAAGCCGCACGATCACCCACGGGCACAACGTCCAGGTGGCCCATCAACAACAGGGGCGGTCGCTCGTCCCCGGGCAGCAGGGCGATCGCCGCGCCGCGTTCCGGCGTGGTTTCGAGGACGCGGGATTCCAAGCCGCGTTCAGCGAACCAGTCGGCCAGGAAGCGCGCGCAGGCCAGCTCGTCACCCGGCGGGTTGGTGGTGTCGAAACGGATCAACTCGCCAAGCAACTTAACGGCGCGTTCACGCAGACGTTCGCTGAGTTCCACGGCGGCCTCACTCTCGTATTCGCTGATGGTCGGTCAATGCCTTATCAGTAACAAGCCCGGGAAACGTCACCCCGATAATAACAGACCAACGCAAAACGGACACGGCGACAGTCCGTTACTACAGCCGTGCCCGACTGACTCCGATCCATTCATGGCAAACGAGGGCATAATACGTCTCACAAAGCGCTGGGATCACTTAACTGTCACGGTCCATGGCGGCACTGGAAAACGTTCTGAGACATGCAGTCAGCAGGCAATCAGGTGTGCACACCGGGTGAGCTGCTTGTGGCAGGCACGTGGGTTTTCACATTCCCAGGTAGAGACGTCAGGCAGCTCCATTATCAACTGCCTGGCGCAACGAGTATCGATGATGGCGCATCGATCCCAAGCTTTTTATTATCATGTATATATAACTAGCAGGCGACTTAGGGTTGAGTTGGCGAGCCAGGCATCATTCGGCAACGCCTCGTATCAGCAGCATTCTTCGAGGTGGGGTGGTGTTTCGAGTTGGAGTCGGCTGGTCCATGGCCGTGTGTGATGCCTAAAGCATTTTATCATTCACTTACAAATACAAACCGGTTCAATCACGATACGCTACACCCAAGCCTTGACCAACAAGGCCGTTACCATAGCTCCCCGACCTGATGCTAGTAATTATCCCGATCGTTGTTCAAGAGAGCCACTCGAAAAAGAAAGCATCAAACTCAAATAGACCCAAAGACATAACCAGGTAACGCGGGACCGAGCATAGTCCGGGACCTTCGCTGAACCGCCCCCGGATCGTCCGCAAGTACCCCTCGCCATGAAGACGAGGCGTTGGCACGTTTCTTGCAGCAGGGCGGGGCCACCGCCCGGCGGGAGGCCCGGCGGAACTCCGCAAGAAACGTGCCAACGCCGTGCGATCGGCGGCACATCCGAGATGGGTTCAGCGAAGGTCCCGGAGACGACGGCGTCGTTCCCGGCTACCCGCACCGGCTACTCCAACGCCTTGATGGACCCCCAGGAAACGTCCAGGATCGTGGACAATCCGCTGCCGTAGAGCTCGATGATGGCGCTGTACTGGTCGTCGAACTGTTGACCGCAGCGCATCCAGCTCGCGCCACCGTCGGCGCTCCAGCAGGCGGGCAGGCCGTAGCTATAGTCGGCGTAGCGGTTGACCATCTGCAAGAATATGCCGGAGCCGCTCAGCGCGGCGACCAGCCAATAGGTTTCACCCCCGGCGAGGATGAGGTCATCGGGCAGCTCCAGGTCGATCTGGTAGACGCCGTACTCGTCGCCGTCGTACTCGAAGAGGTCGTAATAGGTAACGGTGACATCGGAGGAAGGCACGGCTACCGTTTGCAGCACGTCGCCGCCGGTGGGCATTCCGCCGTTGTCGGAGTAGACCCGCACCTCGAAATCCTGGGGCGAGGAAAGGTAGCAACCCCAGATACGGATGCCGTCGATGGTCCACTCACCCGGTGGATTGACGTCATCGGCCAGCAGCATCGAACCGTAATCGCCGACGGCGTACTCTGGGTCGACATAGGGCTGCTCGTAGATCAGATCGCCGTAGCTGGACCCGACCGTAACGATCGCCGGGGCGGCCGCGGCGCCGATGAAGGCAACTGCGAGCAGAAGGAAGAGGGCTCGTTTCATCGTTGACTCCTTATGCGAACGTGCGAAACTGGTGAATGAGCTGACTCAACAACCCTGCCGGGCGGGGCTAGTGCCAAGATTATCATTGAAAAACAATCATCGCCTTGTCAATAATCATTCTGCCCTTCAGTTTTCCGACAAACCTTCGCGCCGATACGGCCTGGAACAGCCGCCGGTGCGATGTGCTACAATCGGACATCGACACCAATCAACCACCCCACCCGCCAGGAGCCCCGATGAGCGACCCCGGCTTCGCCGAGAACCTCGAACGCGCCCAGCACGCCGTCGCCGACCTCTGGGGGTGTCTTTGACCCCCAACGCAAACGCCGACGCCTCGATGAGCTGAACAAGCTGATGTCCGCCCCGGACTTCTGGGACGACACCCGCGCCGCCGGCAAGCTCTCCTCCGAGGCCTCACGCCTCAGCAATGAACTGGAGCGCGCGGAAAAACTGAAGTCCGACCTCGCCGACTTCGAGGAGCTGGGCGAGATGGCCCTGGACGAGGAAGACGCCGGCGAACTGGCCCAGGTCGTCGCCGGTCTGGAAACCCTGGCCCGTCAGGCCGAATCCCTCACCGCCCAGGCTCTGTTATCAGGCAAGTACGACGACGAAGACGCCATCGTCGAGCTGCACCCCGGCGCCGGCGGCACCGAGTCCGCCGACTGGTGCGGGATGCTCTACCGCATGTACGCCCGCTTCTGCGAGCGCCAGGGCTGGAAGCTCGAACTCATCGAGCTCTCCCCGGCCGAAGAGGCCGGCTTCAAGTCCGTCACCCTGGCCGTCCGAGGCGAGCTGGTCTACGGACGCCTCAAGGGCGAGATCGGCGTCCACCGCCTGGTGCGCATCTCCCCCTTCGACGCCTCGGGACGCCGCCACACCTCCTTCGCCGCCTTCTACGCCTACCCGGACCTGGACACCGATATCGACTTCGAGATCGATCCCGGCGACCTGCGCGTCGACGTCTTCCGCGCCTCGGGCCACGGCGGCCAGTCCGTCAACACCACCGACTCCGCCGTGCGCATCACCCACAAGCCCACCGGCATCGTCGTCAGTTGCCAGAACGAGCGCAGCCAACACGCCAACCGCGACTACGCCATGAAGGTCCTGCGCGCCCGACTGGCCGACTACTACCGCCGCCAACGCGAGTCCGAGCTGGCCGACTCCAAGGCCGACAAGAGCGACATCGCCTGGGGCCAGCAGATCCGCAACTACGTCCTCCACCCCTACCAACTGGTCAAGGACACCCGCACCGGCTGCGAGACGGGCAGCGTCGACGCCGTCCTCGACGGCGTCCTGGACGCCTTCATCGAGGCGTACCTGCGCTGGGAGCATAAGAAGGAGCTAGATGATGGAGCCTGAACTCTTCAATCCCACGAGGATCAAGGAAACAAAGCAGCAGGTCGGATTTCGGCTGTTGAATAAAGACACCTTACAATGGTTGCTCACAGCTGACAGGACCTCCATCCACGCCGTGGTCACCGATCCTCCTTACGGGCTCAAGGAGTACGACGAAGAGCAGTTGGAGAAGATGAAGAACGGCAACGGAGGCGTCTGGCGCATACCGCCAACCTTCGACGGACAGCAACGCAATCCATTACCGCGCTTTACCACACTGACAGAGCGGGACTTAAGCAGACTTCAGATATTCTTCTCCACCCTGGCCGAGCGACTGCTGCCGGTTCTTGTACCGGGCGCCCACGTCTTTATCGCCACCAACCCTTTAGTATCCCACATTATTGACAATGCATTTATTAGTAAGGGTTTCGAAAAAAGAGGGGCGATAATAAGACAAGTTATTACTCTTCGTGGTGGAGACCGTCCCAAGAACGCCCATCGCGAGTTCCCCGACGTGACGGTCATGCCGCGATCCTGTTGGGAGCCCTGGGAGCTTTTCCGCAAACCTTTTAACGGCACAGTAGCAGAGAATCTGCGCCGTTGGGGAACCGGTGGACTGCGCCGCATTTCTACTACAACACCATTCAAGGACCTGATTATATGCCCCCCAGCCCGAGGTCGGGAGAAGGAGATCGCCCCCCATCCGACGCTCAAACCTCAGGCGCTGTTGCGCCGGCTGGTCAGGGCTTCCCTGCCTTTGGGAAAGGGGGTGGTTCTGGATCCGTTTATGGGTTCCGGTTCGACCATCGCCGCCGCCATCCACCTGGGTTATCAAGCTGTCGGCATTGAGGTCAATGCGGAATACTATCGGCTCGCTGAACAGGCAATTCCCCAACTGGCCGCTCTCTAGGAGTTTTATGGAACAATCATATTGCCTGGACAGGTCGGTGGCTCTACCACCGCAGCTTACACACGATCAGATAAGGCGGGCTGTCAGCTACATCGAACGCGAGGCTCGCGAATGGATTGATATCTACCTCGAACAGAAAAACCTCTTCAGCGCCTTTGTCGGCATCCTGGGAACAAAGACTCTGGACACTGTCTCCGTCTATGAAAAGAACCGCCAAACGGACCTGGCGCAGACCCGTTTCCCGGACCTGCTTCGTCGGGGAGCCCGAAAGCCTCCATTACCTGGTGATTGTCTGGAATCAAAGGCCAGCATCCGCCCCTGGTCCATTCAAGCCCACTACAATCATGAGGGCTGGTACATCATCTGGCGTTATCTGGTGGACCCTATCTGCTCCATCGAAAAGGAACACCCGGTTATCGTCTGGCGGGTGGATGTCGTATATCTGCGTCCCGAAAACTGGAAATACGAGGGCAGTGGAGCCGGTCCGACCTCCGGCGGCCGCACCCATACCTTCGGTGTAATCCGACCCGCTACAAAACTCAAGAACTGCGCCGCCTACCTGCGAACAGATATCGTGCTACGAAAAGGCAAACCGGTGCCGCGCAATGGTGAGGCCGACTAATGCCCGCCAAAACGCCCTGGTACCGTCTGCTCGTCTACTTCGCCCTGGGGTTCCTCGCGGCGGTGGGCCTGGTGCTGCTCTGCGATACTCCCGGCGAGCCGGCGATCACCGGCACGGTCTACGACGCCCCGACCAACGCCCCGCTGCCCAACGTCGAAATCACCGCTTGGCCCCTCGAGGTCCCCGACGACTACGACCCCCTCGAGCATAGCGCTCAGAGCGGCCCCGACGGGCGCTTTTCAATATATCTGGGCGAGAACCAACTACCCGCCCGGCTATACCTGCGCTGCGCCGGCTATCTGCCCCACGGGGTGATGGTGGTTGAACCCGGCGAACTGGCGGTGGCCCTCGAGCGCAGCGCGGCCCTCGACGACTCCACGGCGCTCCACGGAGAGAACCACCACCACGAAGAGGGTGAGTAGGGCGGCGGCCGGGAGCTGGACCTTCGCCAAGGCCTTGTGAGAGAAGCCACAGCGCGGCACCGGCTTTGGCACGTTTCTTGCAGCAGGGCGGGGCGGGCCGTTCTCCAGAACCCAGCCCGGCTCTCCGCAAGAAACGTGCCAAAGCCTCCCCGTGAGATGTTCGAGGGGGTGCGGCGCGGCGGCGGGTTTGGCGAAGGTCCCGGCGGTCAATTCTGTAACGGCAAGCGTAAGGAGTGGAGGATGAGAACGGACTTCGGCAAAACGCCTCAACGCATCCTGGTCTTCGTCAGCGCTGATTACGAGACCCAGCGCGAGGTGGCCGCCGACATCCGCGAGTCCCTGGCCCGCACCGGGGGCAGCGATCTGGACGGCGACGGTCTGCCCGACATCGAGGTGGTGGCCAGCCGGGGGCGCGAACACTTTTACGAAGAGCTTCCCCGGGCCGATGTCTTCTTCGGTTGGTCCATCGACGAGTCCAAGCTCGAGGCGGCGGGGAACCTGATGTGGATCCAGCTCGCCGGAGCGGGGATGGAGCACGTGCCGCTGGGCGAGATCGCGCGGCGGGGGATCGTGCTAACCAACGCCCACGGGGTGCACTCGGTGGCGGTGGCCGAGCAGGCCCTGGCGTTGACCCTGGCCCTGGCGCGCAAGTTACCGCTGTGCCTGGAGCGACAACGCGAGAAGCGCTATGACCGTGGGGGAATCGGTCTCGAGCAGCTCGAGCTCTGCGGCAGCCGGGCGGCGATTCTGGGCTTCGGCAGCATCGGGGTGGAGATCGGCCGGAGATTGGCCGGCTTCGGCGTAGAGGTCTGGGCGATGGTCAAGGTGCCGCGCCTGGTCCGCGAGGCGACCAGGGTCTTCGGTCCCGGTGACTGGCGGGAGCTGCTGTCCGGGGTGGATGTGATCTTCAACTGCCTGCCGCTGACTCCGGAGACGGAGAACTGGCTGGATGCCGAGAAGCTGGGCGCGATCAAGAAGGGCGCGCTGCTGGTCAACGTCGGTCGCGGTGGGACACTGGACGAGCAGGCCCTGGCGGCGGCGTTGAATTCGGGCCGGTTGGGGGGCGCGGCGCTGGACGTGACGCGGGATGAGCCGCCGCCCGGGGAGTCGCCGCTGTGGTCGGCGCCCGGGTTGATTCTGACCCCGCACACGGCCAGCTTGACCCGGCGGATGTACGTCAAAATCAGCGGGCTGTTCAACGACAATCTGCGACGGTACCTCTCGGGACGAGAGCTGGTCAACCTGGTCGACACCGAGCGTGGTTACTGAGTCCGGGTGCGCCTTGCGGTGATATACAACGGGCCGGGTCTGCGGACCCGGCCCACTTTTTCTTGCGGCGGGGGATGGAAATACCCGCCCCGCATTTCAGGTTCTACGCCCAGGGGTTGAAGAGTCCCAGGACGATCAGCCCCACACCGATGACCCCCAGCACGGGCACCAGCACGCGCCAGAGCTTGACCCGGCCGCCCAGGCCCTCGACCAGTTCGCGCTCGCTCTTCAGGCTGATGATGTAGCGGTCGTCGCCGCCGACGTCCTGCATGGCCAGCTCGCCGCCGCGGTCGGTAACATGACCCAGAGCGTAGACGGGAACACCAACCGGCACCAGCCACTCCTGACGCCGGTGGCCCAGCACCCGATTATCACCGTAACCTGGTTCCTTCTCATAGCGATCGAAGACGATGTGGGCGCCGATGATCTCGGCGCCTGACGAGCGCACCAGGGTGCGGCCGCTCTCGTCGACGACGTGGAAATCGCAGCGGTCTTTTTCGTCGGAGACGGTTTCCCAAACCTGGCGGGTGGTCTTGCGGCGCCGGCCTTTTTTATCCGTGGTCCAGTGGGTCTCCTGTCGCTGACGCTCGACGGTGGAGCGGTACCAAACCCCGCGCTTGCCAGACATCGGCGCGGTTACCGGCGAATCGGCCTCGATGGAGCCCTTGAGTTCGCAGGGGAAGCTGAACTCGCCGTCCAGCATCTCCTCTTTGGTGGTTTTGTAGACCTCCTGGATCTCCTTGGAGCTGTATGTTTCAGTGCCCATGATGTCCTCGCGCTTGCGCTTGGCCGCTCCGAGGACGAAGAAACCGATGATCGCGATGAGCAAACAAGCGCCACCGCCGATATAGAAGCCCATTGAGATCTCCTTTGTTTACTTGGCAGTTCACTTGCAGTTTTTCACGGTCTGAGTTGAAGTACGTTTACGGCAGACTGTGTGGTTCTTATAACAAAACACATCATCGGGCGCCAGAGACGCCGCTTCGTCATTTTGAAAAGGGATTATCACCCAAGGGATTATCACACGTTCCTGAACAGAAATATATCGCTAATAGCATGTTATTAT
>CAZOOP010000021.1:0-57611 GCA_964581465.1 uncultured bacterium | reverse complement strand
GGGATCGTATACCGTGTTCGGACCGATGCATATATGTAACGCGCTGTTAACATACGGATTGGGCTGTGATGCTCTGTCACAAGAAAGGGGTCTTAAAAGTGGCGGAAAACAAGCAACCGACCGGCACATCAGTTGCCCAAACTTTAACCATGGGAATCACTATAAGTTGGCCGATGGTAAGTATAAATGCAAGAGAAGTGGCATAGAATATACACAACAAATCCAAAAGGGAGCACGGCGCCGCCTAGCTGTAAAAGCTCAAGGTGGAATAGATCGTCAACACCGACGGCTGGAAGGTCGATAACAGGCTGTCGCTCAACGGCATCCACCACAAACGCATCAACCACGACAACCCCTGGTCGATGGCGAGGTGCGTATCAACGGCCCAGAGAGCTCCCGAGGCTATGCAAATAGCCTACAACGGCGGCTTCATACGCAACGACAGGCTCTTTATCCGTGAAAGGCCGCTCAGCTTCAGCCACAGAAACGACGACAAATGTCTCGACTACCTGCAAGGATACTCTGCTCAATTGGTCCGATCAGGTTACATGATCCCTACCCTTATTACCTGTTATTACTGGGCTTAGATCCAGGTAGCAATCTGCCCTCAGGGCATATTCAAGCGCGCTGATAATACGATTTGCTACAGATAACGCCCTTTGATTGCCGCTCCTTTATTAACTGCCGGTTTTTGACAAGTATCTGAGAGTCTTCACTAGTATTATCAGTAGGATATAATCATGATTCGGTCCGGACAGGGTATGCGATCACTAATCCATTATCGATTGTTTGATTGAGACTGGAGTTTCACCGGGTGGAGCGCGGCGACCCACTCGACCGCTTGCAATCAGCCTGGTTCGATCTGCGGAAGCTCGAATAGGCATGAAGATGTGAGGGTCGATACCAGCCGGATATCAGACGCCGCGCACGTCGGGAAGCCACACCGGCAGCAGGCGGCGGGCGTGGGGGATCACCCAGGCGGATCGTTCGGCGGTTTCGCCCAGCTCGGCCAGGGCGTCGTCGAGGGTGGCGTGGATGGACGGGCGCACGGCGTCGAAATCCGCTTCAATCAACCGCCCCACCCAGAGCACCCGGAACCGCTCCAGTTTCTCCAATACCGACCAGGCGGTCTGTCCGGGGATGGAGTACTCCCGGGCGATACGCTCGCGGACGACCTCGGCGTGACCAAGGCGCAGCCAGGGTTTCAGGCTCCCGACGCCCTCGGAGCAGTCCGCCAGGAAAACCAGGGTTCCCCCGGGAGCAAGCAGGCGACAGGCGTTGTCCAGGGCCTTGTGGCTCTGGCGCAGGTCGATGTCCAGGGGCCGGCCGCCCGCCGAGGCGATCACCAGGGATCTTCGCTCAAGGGAGGTCGGGCGATGTAGACCGCTGTAGAGGTCCACGGCCCGGTGAAAGGCGGCCTCGGGTTCGCCGGCGGCGAGGGCGGCGAGGCGGCCGTCGGCGTCGTTGACGACGTTGACGGCGAAGTCGATCCCCAAGCGGCGCTGGGCTTCGGCCAGGTCCTCGGCCACGGGGTTGCCCGTGAGGCGTCCCAGGGCGGCGGCGGGGTCGCGTCGACCATTCTGAAAGACCAGGGAATGGTTGGCCAGCACGGCGGGGCGGGCGGCGCAGCCCGGCAGCACGGCTTTGCGGCCTCCGGAGAAGCCGGCGAAGTAGTGGCCGTCGACCTCGCCCAGGGTCAGGCGAAGGTCGGCCTCCACCAGGGCGCGGTGGAGCAGCAGCGGGGTTCCCCGCCGGGTGCGCCCCAGATCGAAGAAAGCGGCGGAACAATCGGCGCGGGACTGGACGACGCGATTACAATCCGCGAGCGCATCGCCGAGGAGCTCCGTCAGCTCACCGTCGCTCAAGGCCCGGTGCAGGCCCAGGGCGATCAGGATGGTCACCCGCTTGTTCGCGGGGCCGGCTTCGTTGAAGGTTTTGAGAAGCTGGGGAACCAGCGCGGTCTGGTGGGCGTCGCGGGTGATGTCGGGAACGACCAGGGCGATGTTGCGCGGTCGGCGTTGGGCGAGAAGCTCGATCAGGCTGGGTCCGGCGACGGGTTCGGCCAGGGCGCGGCGTAGGGCGGGGCCGGCATCGAGGACGGCGGTCTCCACTGGAAGCAGGGGTTCCCAGTCGGGCCGGAGCCTCAGATGCTCAATAGCGGCGCCTTTTTTGAGTGGTAAGGTATTCATTTTCGCGCATCAAGATGGTTTGTGAACTCCGCCCGGGACCAGCGTATAATATAAGTGATGGCTAATAGATAAGGTCGGAGTGCTGGTCGGGAAGATTCCCGCCGCCACCGATTACGGGTCGTGGTCAGCTCATCGAGCCGTGGCGGTCATCAGTGTGCCGCCGGAGTCTCGACTATCCGCTCGATTGGTCGGTGGTTTCGGGAAGCGCTGCGCCTCCATTCAGCATCATTGTACCAGAAGCAACACCGCGCTTCCGCGCGATCGAAACGACGGCCGCCGCCTGCTTGACGAGCGATTCACCGCGGCAAGGGGTTGTTATCGGGAGTGGTTTGTTGCGGAACGGAGAGGCTTGCTCGACCCTGAGCCGCGAAGCAGGCCGACCTCATAAATGGGAAGGGATCGTATACCCTATCCGGACCGAATCATGATTATATCCTACTGATAATAGAGGTTATGATTATCGGATACCTGTCAAAATATGGGCAGTTGAAAAGGGTGGCGAATACGGGCCTGATTCTTGACGATTTCAGATAACAGCGCGCCTGTATATGCCCCGAGGGCGGATGCCACATGCTTCTAAGTGTCTCAATAACAAGCAATAAGGGTATGCTGAATGAGCGCTTGCTCATCGACAGCGCATTTACGAGAGTCAATAACGGCCCGGCAGGCCGCTCCCAATCAGCCTGATTTGATCCGAACACTTTCCATGATGCCAAAGGGAAAAAGGACGAAGGCTACTTGAAATCCTGTCTCAACTAGGCTATGCTTTTTTACGCATGAGTTAAGGCGTTTACACAAGGGCGATTCCAGCAGCAGGAGGTAAACCGAGAGATGGGTGCGCAGCTTTTCTTCAAGAACGATAAGCTGCTGATCAACGAAGTAACCTACCACATACAGACCGAAACCCGAGGTCGGGCGGAGAGCCCGGTCATCCAGACGCTGATCTTCTCCGGTGGGCGGATAGTAGATCGTCTGCGTTGCGAGGTCTCCGCCGACAACGGATCGACTCCTGGTGACGGTCTTTTTCTCCAGTTGCTCAATCAGCAGCACCGTACGGCCATCGACCGGTTGCGACGTGAACATCACCGCCAGAGCCAGCGCAGAACGCGAAAGGCGGCGCGGCACTTCCTGTGCCGGACCAGCGAGATCATCATGTCCGAGGCCGCCGAGGAACTGGACGGTTTCAAGGGCATGACGGTCACCGGGCGTGACGGCTATATCCTGGTGCGATTCAGCCCCGGGCGCAGCCTGAGCTTTTGCACCAATCACGCCAATCGCTTCGCCCTGGTCCAGGGGCTGATGGACCGCAGCCTGCAAGACCTGGGTCGCAATCAATTGGTCGAGAACCTGATCACCCATGCCGCTGGCTGGATCATCCACCGTCCCATCGAGGGTACTCGGCTCAAACTGGGTATCGAGGTCGACGGTTCGGCGGTGCTGGGCAATCTGCGTCTGGTGGCCCGCAAGACCTCGGCCAAGCTCGGCGCCGTGTTCGAGGATCACTACCCCGATGAGCGTTTTGAAAGGGGAAACTGCCCGGATACTTGCGCTGAGGGCTCCCGACGGAGGTGCGGCCAGCCGGCTTGAGGCCGTTACGCTCGATCACGTGTCAACAGTACGGACGGACCAATAGGTCCGTCCCTTTTCATCGCTCTCGGCGTTATTGGAGCCAACAGTTGCCCGGCCATCATGAAGGGGCGGTCATAATGAGCCGGTTCAAAGTGGACTTATTGCCATATCACTAAACACTTATGCTCTACTAGAATCACTGCTGTCAACGATCCTTGCCGTACCAATCAAACTGGCACGGCTTTTGCACTATAGAGGGACACTGGAGGTGACGAGATGGCCAAAGTGTTAATTGTCGACGATGACGCGGCTTTTCTGGAGAGCCTGGTCGACGGCATGCAGCAGTACACCGAGGACTTCACCTACCTGGAGGCCAACAACGGCCGCCGGGCCCTGGAGATTCTCGACTCGGAGCCGATCAACGTCCTGGTCACCGATCTCAAGATGCCCAAGATGGACGGCTTCGAGCTGATCGCCCGCGTGGTCAAGGATCAGCCCGATCTACCCTGCATCGTGATGACCGCCTACGGTACCGCCGAGATCGAACGGGCTTTCGACGAGTACTCCATCGCTTACATCGAGAAGCCCATCGACATCGACCAACTGCACAAGCTGATCATCAAGGCCGCGGACAGTTGGGGCAAGGAGGGCCAGCTCAAGGGCATCTCCCTGGCCAGCTTCCTGCAGATGGTCGAGATGGAGCAGAAGACCTGCCGCATCGACGTGCACAACTCGATCTGGGGCGAGACCGGCATCCTGCGCTTCGCCCGGGGCAAACTCTTCGACGCTCAACTGGGCGACAAGACCCCCGAAGAGGCCGCGCTGACCATTCTGTCCTGGAACGATTGCCAGATCACCGTCAAGAAGCAGCGACCGGTCTTCAAACGCAAGATCCAGCAGCCCCTGATGGAGCTGCAGATGGAAGCGGCGCGCCTGGCCGATGAGGCCCGCAAGGGCGAGCCGCCCCCCGAGCCCGTGCTGACGGCCAAGAACCTTGAAGACGCCTTGCAGATCGACGATCTGGAGATAGAGGACGAAAGCGAACTGAAAGCGGCCGAGTCGGAGACCGCCGATCAGGAGAAAGCGGCTGAAGAAGCCGCCAAGCAGGCCGCCAAGGAGGCCGCCGAGGAGGTCGCCGAGAAAGAACGCGCCAAGAAGACCGCCGTGGACATCGAAGCCCTGGCCGAGGAGGAACTCAAGAAGGCCATGGAGGAGATGGAGCGGCTGCGTAAGGAAAACCTCTCGCGCAAAGAGCGTGAGGGCTCCGGAACAGAAGACTAGCCAAAGGAGGAATAGATGCCTTCCCAAGCCCAACAGATCCTGCAGGAAACCGCGAAAGAAGTCGACGGGCTTCTCGCGGCCGGCGTTGTCGGAATGGACGGTATTCATATCGCCCAGGTCAACAACGGCATGTCCAGTGAAGCCCAGGACTCCTACGGGGTGAAGTTCGCCCTGGTGATGAGTCTGATCCGCAAGAGCCTCACCGAGCTGGGCATCAGCAAGTTCGAGGAGAGCCTGGTCGAGCACGACGGTGGCTGGGTGATCACCCGCTTCATCGGCAACAGCAACTTCTACCTGGGCATGTCAGTCAGCAAGGACGCCGTACTGGGCAACGTGCGCATGGTCGCCAAGAAGGGCGCCGAGAAGCTGGCCGGCGTTCTCTAGGTTTCCAACCACTACGAAAACCCGGTTCGACCGGGGTGGATTTACCCACTCAACTACGGAAGGAGCTGAAGTGGCTACCGAAGAACAAAAAAAGAGAAATCTGGTGCGGATGTACAAGCTGGTCATCGAGGGCCTAGGCAAAGGGCTCTACGACCTGTTCGGCGAATCGTCCTATGCCGTGATGCATACCGTCGGCGACGACCTGCTCGAGATCATGCAGAAAGAGATGGGCCTGGAGATCGGCGGCGAGAACGTCCATGAGGAGCTCATCGAGGTCGGCCGCCTCTTCGTCGACGAGTTCGGCTTCGCCGACAAGATCGAGATCGCCGAGGAGGACGACGGCCACGCCGTGGTCCACGTCGACGGCTGCCACGGCTTCAACCTCTCCAAGGCCATGAAGAAGGCCGGCGTCGAGCACCCCTTCACCTGCCCGATCATGAACGTCATGGCCGCCGCCATGCGCAAGAACCTGGGCAAGCATCCCCATGTGGCCATCGACGCCCGCGAAGATGTCCGCGGCTCCAAGCTGACCTTCACCTTCTAGGATCATTCAACCGCCCACGGGGCGGCACGTCTGGTCGGGTCCGGATCTCGACCGTAGCCCGTAAACAAATCTCTTTACCTCTCAGTTGTCCGGACCCGATCAAAACTCCAGCATTGCAAGCCGAATCAGCCGTCAGTGTTCAAAGGATTTACTCCACAGACGGTGAAGTAGGGGGATCAGCAAGCCCCGGCGCCTGGCAAGCCAACCGGACTGATAGCGGCCGTCAGGCCCGGCGGACAGTGGAGGCTGCCGAAGGAATCATCAAGGCCGGACGGATCAGGTGACAGTCCTCCCCTTTGTTGGCAGTTGATGGAAACCGGGGCCAACCTGGCCAATGATGCAAAGACGCAATGAAATCAGGCTGTTGCTCAGTTAGCGCACCGATGCTCATCTAGTAACGATTGGTTAATCCTGGCCGCTCGTCGTCTGTCAAGTGAAATGCAGTTAGAGAAGGTGTGATCGGCCATCAAAAGATGTGGATAATAACTTAATGTAACCATCTATATTCGTGTCAGCTTATTATCTGTGACTCATCAATAAAAGCAAGCAAATCCTATCTTGATCCAATCTTTAACGCCACACGTCAAACGAAAACAAGCGCTAGCGATAAGACCGGTTCGTCAGAGAACGATACAAGGCCAGTCGCCAAATCGCGCGAACGTTTGAAGTCAATTCGACCCCGTAACGAATGATGAACGCATCCGCCATCCGCACCGGCGGAGCCCGGCAATCCTTCCGTCCCAAACCAAGCTTGAGCTACCACGCAAACCGCCACCCGAACCGTTAGGTCCAAATCATGGCACTCAAACAACACACTACCGCACAGGCCTATGATCTGCTGCGCGAGGGCCACGCCCGCACCCTCTCCGGGGAACGCCAGTACGGCTCCGGTGTCGGGCTGGAGCGGGCGCTGCAACTCACCGGCGGTCAGGCCCCCTACGCCTCGGTGCTCTGCTGCGCCGACAGCCGCGTACCCCCCGAGCACATCTTCGACGCCGGACTGGGCGATCTTTTCGTCTGCCGCAACGCCGGCAACATCCTCGACGATCTGGCCCTGGGCTCCTTCGAGTACGCAGCGGCCCACACCGGCTGCCCGCTGCTGGTCGTTCTTGGGCACACCAGTTGCGGCGCGGTGGGCGCCGCGGTGGCCGCGGTCAAGAAGCCCGAGGACACCGAGTCGCCCCACGTCGACAGCGTCATCCAGCGTCTGATGCCCGCGGTCATCGCCACGGTGCCGCGCAACGGCGGCGACATGAGCGACTGGGTCGACGATGCGGCCCGCTGGAACGTCGAACGCATCTGCGAGGATGCCCTGCGGCGCAGCGCCATCCTGCGCGATCTCCACCGACAGGGCAAGTTCAACGTATTGGGAGCGATGTACGATCTGGAAACCGCCCAGGTCAGCTTCATGCAAACGGGGTAGCAACGTGGCCGAACCGATCTTCTTGCGTCGCAGCGACACCCTGACCGAAGAGCGGGCCCTCTACTACAAGGACCTGCTCTTTCGCATCGCCAAGGTCGGCACCGAGCTGGAGTTCGCCATGCCTCGCGGGGCCCGGCGCAACGACTTCCAACCCCTGGTCACCGAGCTGCTCAAGCCCTCGCGCAGCCTGGCCATGCTGGGCGAGAACGGCGTGCTGGATGTCGAGAAAGAGCACTGTGGTATCGAGGTCCGCATCATCGGCCGTTACCCTTACTACGACAGCCTGCTCAACCAGTACACGGGCATCATGGACAAGCTGCTGCCCCTGGGCATCCGGGCCAGGCCGACCTGCGGGCTGCACTTCCACCTGCTGACCATCTGGAGCGCCCAGTCCATCCCCGAGATCGTGCTGGCCAATCTCTGGAACATGGTCCGGCGCTACGCCCCGAACCTGAAGTTCATTTTCTCCGGTGGCAAGGACAGGGCGAACCTCTGCCGACGGCGCCAGCACAACTCCCACCTCGAAATGGTCCACCACACGCCGCTGGCCCAGTCGATGCGCGAGATCCAGCGGATTCTCAAAATCAGCAAGCGGGTCCCCGAGCACCAGAACTTCTTCAACCTCGAGCACGTCCGTTTCGAGGAGGACGGCTCCATCGGCCTGTTCCACGTCGAGTTCCGCTTCCCCGACGCCGACCTCTCGCCGACCTCCATCGTCGCCAAGACCTTCCTGTTGCTGGCGCTGCTGCTGCGTTCGGTGGAGTGCGCCAAGTACGGGCTGATCCATGTGGGCAAGATCAAGCAGTGGCATCGGCAGATGGAGCTGCTCGACCTGATCTCCAACAACGACGGCGCCCTGGCCACCAGCGACACCAGCAAGCTCAGCGAGGATGACTGGGAGGACCTGACCAGGGGCTGCGAGGAGATGTTGGAGTTCCTCAAGCCGGCCTTCGCCCGCTTCGAGAACCCGGCCTTCCGGGTGCTCAGGTACATGGCCCGGCACCCGATTTCGTTCATGCGCGCCGACGGCAAGGACTGGGAAGAGATAGAGCGCGTCCTCGGCGAGGAGGTGGCCCAGGAGCGCCGTCGCCGGATCGACGCCATAGACAAGCGATTGATCAAGATCATCGAACTGGGCGAGGTCAAGGCCCAGCCCGACAGCGAGCGCTGGATCAACCGCGCCGCCGACACCCTGTGGATTCCCCGCTCCGAGGTCGAGCTGCGCCTGGAACGCCTGTCGCGTCGCAAGCCGGTCTGGGACGAGGACAGCGGATCCTACATCTTTCTCAGGTAGCCTATGTGTGGTTTGATCAGCGTTCTACTGGCCCCCAAGCGGCGCGACGACTGGGAGCGCGACCGCATCTGGGACATCTTCACCGAGGCCCTGGTGCAGAACGAGCAGCGCGGCCGTGACGCCACCGGTGTCGGCCTGGTGCAGCCCGACGGCACCCGTCGGGTCTGGAAGCTGCCCCTGCCGGCCCACCAGTTCGTCGAGACCAACGACTACCGCCGAGACGCCCGTCGGGCCTTCGACGAGGACACGGTCTGCCTGCTGGGACACACCCGCCGGCCCACCAAGGGCAAGGTCGGCAACTCGCGCAACAACCACCCGCTTACCACGCCGCACATCATCGGCATCCACAACGGCCAGATCTCCAACGACGACCTGCTCTTCGGCGCCTACCGCCTGCCCCGCACCGGCGAGGTGGACTCCGAGGCCATCTTCGCCCTGCTGGAGACGATCCCCGAGGAGGTCGGCGGCGAGCAGTATCATCAACTGGTTCAGGAGAAGGTCGACCTGCTCTCGGGCAAGCTCACCACTGTCTCCATCGACATTCGCCGTCCCGGCGAGATGCTGGTGCTCAAGCGCGATATGCCCTTCTCCATGCACTACAATCCCGATTTCCAGGCCATGTTTTTCTCCTCGCGCTACGTGTTTCTGCGCAAGGCCTTCGGCCGCTCGGTGCTCACCGAGGCCATCGAGAGCAAGCGCGCCTACATCTTCCACGCCGAACGCTTCCCCGATGAAGAGGAACGCTACTCCTGCAGCTTCAGCATCCCTCCACGGAGCTGAGGCGACTAATGACGATGGGGCGACTCTGTATCATTTTTCTCCATCGACCCCGTCAGAATGGTTTTTTCCTTGACCCGCGACGTAGTCATGCCCTTAAATTGAACCTATGGGGGTTGGTGCCGTTTAGCGCTTTCGTTTCACCATGGATTCACCCGTGATCGGGTGTTCCAGCGGCGCCGGCGAAGCTTGAATCGATAGATCGACGGACGGATCGCGCGGGCTGATCCCCCGGCCCGCCTCCCCCGGTGAAGAGGCGATTATGACCGAGCAGAGCATCCTGCTGTTGACCCGCAGCGCGGAGTTCACCAAACAGATTCGGTCGATCGGCGAGGAGTTGGGCTACAACATCATCGCCGCCAAGCCAGGCGAGCTGGAGCGCGAAGGCGGGCGCGAGCTGCGCCTGCCCGTCATCGTCGACGCCGACGGTGTCAGCGAACCGGTGGAGCTCACCCGCCGTCTGGTCGGCGCCGGCTCCCGGGTTCTGTTCGCCGCCGGCGGCGGGGCCGAGGTCGAGCTGCCCACGGGCAGCGTCCGCCTCGCCAAGCCGGTGACTCACGAGGACCTCTGCCGCGCCCTGGTCGAGGTGAGCGGACTCCTCGATCCCCAGGCCGCGGATCAGCGACCGACCCTGGGTCTGCTGCGGCTGGACGGCACCGGGCGCATCGCCTCGATCAATCCCGAACTGGCCGCTCTGCTGGGCTATGAGAAGCGCGAGGAGCTCCTCGGCTGCTCCATCGAGGATCGTCTGACCGATACGGCGGATTGGCGAAAGCTGCTGACCCGGCTGCAGCAGGACGGCCGGATCATCGACTATGAGCTGGAGATGATCACCCGCTGGGGCGGAGAGTTGACCTTCTCCTTCTCGGCCATCGCCCTGGAGGACGACGAGGGCGGATTGACCGGCGCTGATTGTATCCTCAAGCTCGGCGATGGAGACCTCGGGCGGAGCATGGGCGAACTCCGACGCAACCTGGCCCGGGTCCTCCGCGAGACCGCCCGGCTCGCCGCCGTCTGCACCGATGAAGCCGAGCTACCCGGTGTGTTGGAGGCCTGCCTCCCGGCGCTGCCGACGGGGCGGCTCTGGCTGCTGGAGATCGACAGCGAGAACCAGCACATCACCGCCTGCCGGACACTGGTCCGGCGGCCCATCGGCGACGAGTTCGCGGCCCCGCCCCTGGACCTGGTCGGGATGAAGCGGATCGTGGGCAATCTGGAGCGCGGCAAGAGCCAGGGTGGACCGCTCAGCGAGCTGACCCGGGCTTTCCGGCGCTGCCTGGCCGAGCGCGGCGCCCACAGCTACGCCCTGGTGCCCTTCTTCGTCGCCGCCCCCGGCGAGTTGCGCCATTCCGCCCGGGACGACGCTCCGCCGGAACGCTCTTGGAGCCACCTGCTGCTCTGGGAGGGTCTGGAGTTCGTCGACGACGAGGCCATTGAGGTGCTCGAGGTTCTCGGCGAGCTGCTGACCGGTGTTCTGGAGCGCCTGGCCGAGCGTCGGCTGCGTCAAAGCGCTCTCGATGAGATCCACCGGATCCAAGAGAACGCTCCGGTGGCCTACCAGTCCCTGGACGACCAGGGCCTCATCCTCGAGGTCAACGATCTCTGGCTGGAGCAGTTGGGTTACCGGCGCGAGGAGGTCATCGGCAAGGCCTTCAACGATTTCTGCGCCCCGAAGTACAAGGAGCGCCAGCGGGCCAACTTCGCCGCTTTCAAGGAGCGCGGTCATATCAAGGAAGCCGAACTGGAGCTGCTCCGCGCCGATGGCGAGGTCCTGCCGACCCTCTTCAACGGCCGTGTCGAGCGCGACGAGTCCGGCGGTTTCGTCCGCACCCACTGCGTCTTCACCGACATCAGCGCCCAGAAGGCCTACGAGGGCGTCGTCGGCGACTCCGAGGCCCAGTTCCGCTCCCTGGCCGACAACTACCGCGACGGCCTGGTGCTCTACTCGCGCAGCAGCCACAAGATGATCTTCATCAACCGCACCTTCGAAGAGATCATGGGCCTGGAGCGGCACAAGCTGGCGGGGATGAACCTGGACGGGCTGCTGCGCGGCTTCGTCCATCCCGAGGACCGGCCGTATGTGCAGGAACGCTTGCTGGAAACCCTCAAGCTGCGCGAGGAGGGCTACAGCGCCATCCTCGACCTGGAGTTCCGCATCCAGCGGCCCGACGGCGAAGTCCGCTGGGTCCGCCAGCGCAGCTTCCCGCGCAGCGACGCCCTGGGCCGGATAACCGACCAGTCCTACCTGGGTCTCAGCGACATCACCGCGGCCAAGCGTGTGGAGCGCGATCTGAAGATGCGCGACCGCATCCTGGGCGCCGTATCCTACGCCGCCGAGCTGCTGTTGCAGCCCGGTGATTTCGCCCAGGACCTCGAGGAGGTCCTGGAGAACCTGGGGCGGGCCGCCGGAGTCAGCCGGGTCTATCTCTTCGAGAACCACCAGGAGAAGGGCGAGCTGACCGCCAGCCAGCGCTTCGAGTGGACGGCGCCCGGCGTGGAGCCCCAGATCGACAACCCGGAGCTCCAGCGCTTCTCCTACCACGCCGCCGGTTTCACCTCCTGGGTTCGCGGCATGGAGCACGGCGAGGCCGTGGTGGGCCGCCTGGAGGAGCTCGATCCGGCCACCCGGGAGTTCCTGGCCGCCCAGGATATCCGCTCCATCGCCGTGGTGCCCGTCTACACCGGCGACGAGTGGTGGGGTTTCCTGGGCTTCGACGAATGCGAGGAGGACCGCCGCTGGAGCCCCGCCGAGGTCGAGGCCCTGCGTTCGGCGGCCGGGATCATCGGCCAGGCCGTCAAACATCAGTGGTTCCGCCGCGCCCTGGAGCGCTCCGAGCGCCGCTACCGCCTGCTTTTCAACAGCCTCAGCGACGCCGTCTTCGCCTTCCCCGTCGATGAAGAAGGCCGCCCCGGATCCTTCATCAGCGTCAACGACGTCGCCTGCGAGCGGCTGGGCTATACCCGTGAAGAGTTCCTGCGGCTCGACCTGACCGATATCGACGAGCCCGAGTATTTCGAGCAGGCCGCCGAGCGGATCAAGCTCATCTTCGAAGAGGGCGGCGCCGTCTTCGAGAGCGTCCATCGCACCAAGGACGGCCGGCGCATCCCCGTCGAGGTCAACACCCATCTCGTCGAGGCCGACGACTTCAACGGCGGCGGACCCCGTCGGATCATCCTCTCGACCGCCCGGGACATCAGCGTTCGCAAGGCCGCCGAGGCCGCCCTGCGTGAAAGCGAGGCCAAGTACCGCAACCTGGTGGAGAACGCCAACGAGGGCATCGTGGTGGCCCAGGGCGAGCATCTGGTCTTCGTCAACCCCCGGATGGCCGAGTTCATGGGCCTCGAAGTCGCGGAGATCACCCGCCGGCCCTTCCTGGAGTTCGTTCATCCCGAGGACCGCGAGCTGATCGCCGAGCGCTACGCCCGGGCCCTGGCCGACGACAAGGACATCCCCTCCAACTACGAGTTCCGCGTCCTCGACGGAGCCGGCCGGACCCGCTGGATGGAGATCCGGGCCGTGCTGATCCAGTGGAACGGCGCCCCGGCCACGCTGAACTTCCTTACCGACATCACCCAGCGGTACGAGGCCACGACGGCGCTGAAGGCTTCCGAGCGTGAGAAGTCGGCGATCCTGGAGTCGATGCAGGAGCTGGTGGCCTACTACAACGAGGACCTGGAGATCCAGTGGTGCAACACGGCCTCGGCGCGCTCGGTCGGCCTGACGCCGGACAAGCTGATCGGCAGGCACTGCTACGAGATCTGGCACGCCTCCGACACACCCTGCGAAAGCTGCCCGGTCAAGGAGGCCTTCGAGAGCGGCGAACCCCGCGAGGCGCCCATGGTCACTCCCGACGGCCGCTACTGGGAGCTGCATGGCTACCCGGTGCGCGACGACGAGGGTCGGGTGATCGGCGCCGTGGAGATCGGCCTGGACGTCACCAACGAGCAGAAGGCCCTCCAGGCGCTCAGCGAGAGCGAGGAGCGCCACCGCCGCTACATCAACGAGGCCCCGGAGGCCGTCTTCATCGTCGGCCCCGGTGGTCGCTACGCCCAGGTCAACCGCGCCGCCTGCGAAATCACCGGTTACAGCGAGGCGGAGCTGCTCGAGTTGAACATCGGCGACTTGCTCGACATCGAAGACCGCGAGTCCGGCCTGGAGCTCTTCGAGCGCGTCGAGAGCGAGGGCCGGGGTAAGATGGAGCTGGCCGCCCGTATCAAGGGCGGCCAGCGGCGCTTCTGGAGCATCTCTTCGGTGCGGTTGAGCGAGACCCGGCGGATGAGCTTCGTGCTGGACATCACCGATCGCGTGCTGGCCGAACGCTCGCTGGAGCGCCGTCTGCGCTACGAAAAGGCCCTGGCCGCCTTCTCCGGGACCCTGCTGGACGAGTCCGCAGGTGAACGGATCGTCGAGAAAGCACTGGAGCCTTTGTTGAAGGCTTCGGAGGCCGACCGGGTCTATATCTTCGAGAACTTCGTCGACGCCGAGGCCGGCCTGTGCATGCGTCAGCTCCACGAGGCCTGCGCCGCCGGCGTCGAGCCCCAGACAGACAACCCGGAGCTCCAGCGGGTCCCCTACGACGAGGGCTTCGGGCGCTGGCGCGAACTGCTGTCAACCGGCGAGGTTGTCCGCGGTCCGGTGGCCGACTTCCCACCGAGCGAGCGCGCCGTACTGGAGCCCCAGAGCATCGACAGTTTATTGGTCATCCCCATCGAGGTCAACGGTGCCTGGGAGGGCTTCATCGGCTTCGACGTCTGCGCCCCCGAGCGCGGTTTCGAAGACGGCGACGTGCGCCTGCTGCGCACCGTCGCCGAGATCCTGGGCGGCTTCTTCGGCCGCCTCCGCGTGGCCCGGGCCTTGGCCGAGAGCGAGGAGAAGTTCCGCACCCTCTCCGAGCAGTCCCTGTTGGGCATCGCCATCGCCCAGGGCGGCGAAGTGACCTACGCCAACGAGGCCCTGGCCGAGATCTACGGCTTGGAGCTCGACGAGCTAATCGGCCATCCCGCCGAGAGATACGCCGATTACATCCACCCCGAGGACCGGGAGCGGATGATCGAACAGCTCCGTCGCAAGCAGGCCGGGGACCGCGACGTGGCCCTGCACAACACCTTCCGCATCCTGCGCGGCGGCGTCGAACTCCGCTGGGTCGACCAGTACTCGCGCACCATCGACTACGGCGGCGCCCCGGCGGATTTCATCACCCTGGTCGACATCACCGAGCGCCAACTGGCCGAGGAGACCCTGGAGCGCCACCTGCGCTACGAGAAGGCCCTGGCCGCCTGCTCGCGTTCCCTGATCGAGGAGGCGGAGCTGGAGGACGCCCTGCGCGGCGCCCTCACCCCGCTGCTCGAGGCCGCCGGGGCCTGCCGGGTGGCCATCGGCGAGAACTTCGCCGATCCGGAGCAGGGCCTCTGCCTGCGCGGCTTCTACGAGGTCGAGGAGTCCGGGCTGAATCTGCCCTCGGGCGACGAGTACTTCGGATGCCTACCCTATGCCGGTCCGATGCGGGTGATCCACGACACCCTTACCGCCGGGGGAATCTACCGGGGCACCGTTTCCGGCGATGACCCCGGCCTGGAGAAACTCTACCGGGCCCGTGGCGTGATGAGTCAACTGGCGCTGCCGATCAGTCTGGGCGAGAAGTGGTGGGGGGTGCTGACCTTCGAGGACTGCCGCGAAGAGCACGACTGGGCCGACCGGGACATCGGGCAGCTTCGCGTGGCGGCGAGTCTCTTGGGTTCCTTCTTCGAGCTGCGCCGCGCCAATGAGGCCCTGGCCGAGAGCGAGGAGAAGTTCCGCACCCTTTCCGAGCAGTCCCTGCTCGGGGTGGCCATCGTCCAGGACATGACCAACGTCTACGTCAACCAGGCCCTGGCCGACGTGGCCGCCCGCCCCCTCGAAGAGCTCACCGGCGCTCCCGTCGAGGTCCTGCTCAACATGGTCCACCCCGAGGACCGCCGACGGGTCAAGGAGGAGATCACCGCGGGTGATCCCGAAAACAACGGCGGCTCCAGCCACGGCACCTACCGGATCATCGACGCCCGGGGTACGGAACGCTGGATCGACCAGTACGTGCGCCGGATCAGCTTCGGTGGTCGACCGGCCAACTTCGTCAACCTGGTCGAGATTACCGAGCGGCAGCGCGCCCAGCAGGCGCTGCGCTCCAACCTGGAGTTTATGCAGACCCTGCTGGACACCATTCCCAGTCCGGTTTTCTACAAGGACACCTCCGGCGTCTACCAGGGCTGCAACCGCAGCTTCGCCGAAGATATCCTGGGGCTGCCCGTGGAGGCCATCATCGGCCGCACGATGCTGGACTTCCCCGAGCGTGTGCCCGTCGAGCTGGCCGAGCTATACCACGACAAGGACCTGGAGCTCGTCGCCCAGCCGGGCAGCCAGTTCTACGAGTCCCGCGCCCGGACCGCCCAGGGCGAGCTGCGCACCTTCTACTACAGCAAGGCCACCTACAAGAACTCCCAGGGCGAAGTCTCGGGTATCGTCGGGGTGATGACCGACATCGATGAGCTGCGTCGCACCGAGGAGGCCCTGCGCGACAGCGAGCGGCGCCTCTCCACCCTGATGGGTAACCTGCCCGGAATGGCCTACCGCTGCTTGAACGACGAGAACTGGACCATGCTCTTCGTCTCCGAGGGCGCCCTGGCCCTGACCGGTTACCAGCCCGAGGCGCTGATCGACAACAAGGTCGCGGCCTATGCCGAGCTGATCCACCCCGACGATCGCGACGAGGTGCGGGAGACCGTCGAGCGAGCCCTGGCCAAGAAGGGTCGCTACGAGCTCACCTACCGCATCATCACCGCCGAGGGCGCCGAGCGCTGGGTCTGGGAGCAGGGTCGCGGTGTCTACGACGAAGACGAACGCCCGGAAGCCCTGGAGGGCTTCATCACCGACATCACCGACCGGGTGCGCGCCGAGGAGAAGGAGCGTGAGTACACCGCCGACCTGGCGCTGCTGACCGAGACGGCGCTGGACTTCGTCCGCCTGGAGGCCGAGGCCGACATCTGGGCCTACATCGCCCGCCGCCTGATCGAGATCGTCCCCGGATCGGCGGTCTTCGTCGCCGAGTACGATCCCGACAGCGAGAGCCTGATCATGCGCGACCTGGCCGGTGAGGACCCCCGCCTGGAGCCCTTCTTCCAGCGCTTCTCCGCCGTGGCCGACGGAGCGGCGCTGCCCCTGCCCGACGACGATCGCCGCTGGATGCTCGAGAGCAAGCTGATGCGCTTCCCGTTCTCCGCCGAGGCCCTGGCCAACTGGAACGTCGGCGAGGAGCACGCCCGGGAGATCAGCGAGACGCTGGGGGTCTACGAGATCGCCGCCATGGGTCTGGTTCGCGAGGGCAAGCTGCTCGGCCATGTCGCGATCGCCCCCCTGGACGGCGCTCCGCTGCGCAAGGGCGAGATCGTCGAGACCTTCCTCAACCAGGCCTCCACAACGCTGCAGCGCCAGCTTTCCGAGCGGGCGCTCAAGGTCAGCCAGGCGCGCTACCGCTTCCTCTTCGAGAACTCCACCGCCCTGACGATCATCGTCGACCTCGACGGCGTCATCCTGGACACCAACCAGGCGATGAGCGAACACACCGGCTACGCGAAAGAGGAGGTCATCGGCCGCCCGGTGCTGGACTTCATCCCGCCCGGGCACCGCGAGGACGTCGCGGGCCTGCTGGAGCGCACCCTGAACGACACGCCGACCCCGGAGACCGTCCTGCCGATCATCAGCGCCGACGGCGAGATCACCCAGGTGCTGTTCAGTCAGGACCACGCCACCCTGGAACAGGACGGCAAACCCTACGCGGTGATGATCACCGGCGTCGACGTCACCGAGCGCCACCGCGCCCAACTGGCGCTCAGTCGTGAGCTGGAGGTCAACCGGGCGCTCTCCGAGCTCTACCCGCCCCTGGTGGCGCCGGATTCCAGCATGGCCGAGATCACCCGGGCCGTGCTCGACAAGGCCCGGGAACTCACCGCTTCGGCCCACGGCTATGTCAGCGAGGTCGATCCCGTTGACGGGGTGATGCTCAGTCACTCGCTGACCGAGATGATGGACGATTGCGCCGTGGAGGCCGCGAAGCGGACGATCGCCTTCCATCCCGACGAGAAGGGCCGCTACGGCGGATTGTGGGGGCACGCGCTCAACGAAGGCGAACCTTTCTACACCAACGACCCCGCCGGGCACCCGGCATCGGCCGGCGGGGTTCCGCAGGGTCACATCCCCCTCGAGGCCTTCCTGGCCTACCCGGTGAGTGTCGGCGGCAAGCTGCTGGGCCAGATCGCCCTGGCCAATCCCGAGAACGGCTACAGCGAACGCGACATCGAGGTGGTGGGCCGGTTGGCCGAGTTCTACGCCCTGGCCCTGCAGCGCAAGCGCTACGAGGCGGCGCTGGCCGAGTCCGAGCAGAAGCTGGACAAGATGGTCAGCACCCTCTCCGAGGGCCTGGTGATGGTCGACAACCGGGGCGAGTTCATCTACGCCAACCCGGCGGCGGCGGAGATCCTGGAGGTCGAGGTCGAGGACTTCTTCACCGGGCGCTACGACAGCCGCAAGTGGCGCCAGGTGAACACCTGGGGCGAACCTTACCCCCTGGAGGAGCTGCCGCTGACTGTGGCGCTGCGGGAGCGTCGTTCCGTCGAGCATCTGGAGCACGGCATCATCTCGTCGGCGGAGAAGCTCAAGTGGCTCTCGGTTAGCGCCGCGCCTTTGATCGACGAGGACGGCCGCCTCTACGGCGCCGTGGCCAGTTTCCACGACATCAGCGAGCGACGCCGGGCCGAGCAGGCCAAGGAGCGCTACATCAGCGAGCTGAAGCTGATCAGCGAGACCGCTGCCCGGCTCAACCGCGCCAACGACGTCGAGGAGATCCTGGACATCGTCGGCGAGCGCATCCACAACCTCGACACCGAGAACTACCTGTTGCTGACCCTGCGCGACCCCGGCGAAGAGGGCATCACCATCCGCCGCCACTACGGCTTCGAGGGCGTCCAGGAGAAGATACTCTCCCGCTTCAACGAGGACCCCCGCCGGATGAGCTTCCGCGTCGAGGAGATGAGCGAGGAGGAGCACAGGGTTTACACCAGCGGCCGCCTGGAAGAAGTCCACGGCGGACTGCACACCCTGGGCACCGGGCGCTTACCCAAGACCATCACCCGGGCCGTCGAGAAGCTGATGGGCGTCAAGGGCGTCTACACCATGGGCTTCTCCCTGGGCGAAGAGCCCTTCGGCGGCCTGATCCTGCTGCGCACCAGCGAGGGCGCGCCCGAGTGCCGCTTCGCCCTGGAGGCGATTCTAAAGCAGGCCTCCTTCCTCATCCGCCGCCGTTGGGCCGAAGAGGCCCTGGCCGAGAGCGAGGAGCGTTTCCGCCGGATGGCCGACAGCATCCAGGACGGGCTGACCATCATCGAGGGCGACCGCACCGTCTACATGAACCGCCGCGTCGGCGAGATCTTCGGCTACTCCCGCGAGGAGATCGCCCGCAAGGGCATCCTCGAGATCGCCGCTCCCGAGGAACGGGCCAAGCTGGAGGAGGCCGAACGCAGGGCCAAGAGCAGCGAGGACTACCCGGACGTGCTGGAGTTCTGGATCCTCACCGCCGACGGCGAGCACCGCTGCGTCCAGAACCGCTACTCCTACCCCGACGACGATCCCGTCAAGGGCCGCTATATCATCACCACCGACGTCACCGCCCAGCGCCGGACCCATGAGGCCATCGTCCAGGCCAAGCAGGAGTGGGTGCGCACCTTCGACACCGTGCCCGACCTGGTGGCCATCCTCGACGACGCCTTCCGCATCAACCGCGTCAACCGGGCCATGGCCGACAAGCTGGGCGTGGCGCCCCACGACCTGATCGGCAAGCTTTGCTACGAGCTGTTCCACGGCACCGGGGAGCCGGTCTCGACCTGCCCCCACGTGCAGATGCTCTCCGACGGCCGCGAGCACATCGGCGAGCAGAAGATGCTCGGCGGCGACTACCTGGTCAGCGTCACACCCCTGGTCGATGAGGACGGCCACATGCAGGGCGCCGTGCACGTCGCCCGCGACATCACCGAGAGCAAGAAGGCCCGGCGCGAGCTCTTCGACTCCCGGGAGAGCTACCGCCTGCTCTCGGCCCAGTTCGAGGGGATGCTCAGCGCCATCACCGATCGCGTGGTCTTCGTCGATTCCCAGATGCAGATCGTTTGGGCCAACCGCGCCGTCGAGCAGTACGTCGGGTTGCCCACCGAGGAGCTGCGCGGCCGCGACGCCCACGCCATCTGGGAAGACGCCGGCCAGTGTCGCAACTGCGTCGTCGAGGCCGCCTTCAACAACGGCCGGCGCGAGGACTGCATCCGGATCGAGAACGAGCGCCGCTTCGAGGTGACCGCCTTCCCCGTCTTCGACGCCAAGAGCATCATCGGCGTCATCGAGGTCATGCGCGACGTCACCGAGCAGCACGAGGCCCAGGAGGCCGTTCAGCGACAGGCCATGGTCAACCAGGTCGAGCAGATCTTTTCCTCGATCCGCCACGAGATCGGCAACGCCCTCAACACCCTGAAGACGACGATCACCGTGCTCAAGGGCAACATCGACACCTTCCCCCTGGAGAAGCGGGAGACCTACTTCCGGCGCATCCTGGACACCTTCAAGGTAGCCGAGCGCTTGCTGCGGACCCTCAAGGAGTACCAGAAGTTCGATGAGCTGGAGAGCGAGCTGCTCTTCCTCGATCGCTTCCTGCGCGAGAAGGGCGGGCTGCTGGTCGACAACGCCTTCAACAACGATGTAGTCCTCAAGCTCAAGCTGGGCTGCCCCCACATCCTGGTGCGGGTCGATCGCGACGCCCTGATTCGGGTGCTGCTCAACATCGTCGACAACGCCATCAGCGCCTGCCGCGAGCGTCCCGCGCCGCTGATCGAGCTGGCCAGCCGCTGCACCGACGACTGGGCCGTGGTGACCATCACCGACAACGGCACCGGCATCGCCAAGAAGGACCTGCCCAACGTCTTCACCCCGCTCTACACCACCAAGACCGAGGGCAGCGGACTGGGACTGGCCATCGTGCAGAAGCTGGTCCAGCAGATGGGCGGTCTGGTGCGCCTGGACTCCTACGAGGACCAGGGCACCCGGGTGACCATCCGGCTGCCCCTGGTGACCGACTACTCCGAGGACGAGCTGCCGATCAAGTAAGTGGTGCCGGAGCCGCCCTTGACAGTGAGAATATGCTTCGACACGTTTTTACCGGTGGTTATTGGATAGTGAACATCCTCAACCATAGTCTTATCTCGTTCCCCGCGCAGGACGGTGTCTCGCGGTTGGGCCGCCCATCCTGAGCCGCCTTCGACAACAGTGTTATAACCTACAGCCTGCGCCACCCTGTTTGGTTTGCGGATCGTAAAGCGTGTTTGAACCGGGCCGGGCGCCTGCTTCGCACTTGACACCGATGCCGGGCGGCAGGGTCGGTCACACAATTGAGCTGACAAGACGGCGATTGTTTGAGTCGGGGGCTGGTGACGACGCCGAACGGCAACTCAATAGCTCGGCCTTCAACGGTATGCGGAACCTGTTGGCGATCCGACCATGATTCTGTCAAGAGCAGTCCTACCGAACGTCATCCATGTGTATCGGCTGAATGAGCCGGTTCAATCCTCCGCAATCAATCACCGGATAAATCGATACCCCTGCCGTGGATGCGGCTGAGCAACGATCATATACGTGTGTATTCCGGGCCGCGCGGCGTGCCCGTCAACCATCGAGGAGTCAACGTTTTGAGCACACCTATTCGAATCCTGGTCGTCGACGACGACGAGATCTTCGCCGAGACCATCTGCGACGGCCTGGCGGCGCGCGGTTACGACGCCTTCTTCGCCGTCAACGGTGAGGACGGCATCGCCGAGTACCGGCGCCGGCTGCCCGATGTGGTTCTGTTGGACCAGAACCTGCCCGACCTGCCCGGTATCGAGGTCTGCCGGCGGTTGATGGACGTCTCACCGGATTCCAAGGTGATTTTCGCCACGGCCTTCGGCTCCTACTCCCACGCCGTCAAGGCCGTCAAGGCCGGAGCCTACGACTACCTGACCAAGCCGCTGGACCTGGACCAGTTCTTCCTCACGGTGCGCAACGCCGCCGAGACGCTGCGTCTGGAACGACGCGAGCTGATAAACCGCTACGAGCGCTCCCGCAATCGCAGCGCTGACGAGATCACCGGGGTCAGCCCCCAGGCCGCCCAGATCCGCCGCCTCGTCGAGCTGGCTGCCGGCTCGCGCTCCCCCGTGCTGATCACCGGCGAGACCGGCGTGGGCAAGGCCGTCGTCGCCCGGGCCATCCACAAGCGCACCGGTGATGACGCCTCGCCGGTGACCCTCAACTGCGCCGCCATCCCCGAATCGCTGATCGAGGCCGAGCTCTTCGGCCACGTCAAGGGTGCCTTCACCGGCGCCCAACGGCGACGCAAGGGCGTCTTCGAGCTGGCCTCCGGCGGCACCCTGATCCTCGACGAGATCGGGGAGATGCCGCTCAACCTGCAGAAGAAGCTGCTTACCGTCCTCGAGGAGCAGCGCCTGCGGCCCCTGGGCGGCGAAGAGGAGATCCAGATCGATGTCCGGGTCATCGCCATCACCAACCGCGACCTCGATGAGGAAATCGCCAACGGCGGCTTTCGCCAGGACCTCTACTACCGCCTGGCCGTGATCAACGTCCACGTTCCGCCGCTGCGCGAGCGTCCCGAGGACATCGCCCCACTGACCGCGGCCCTCCTCAAGCGCCACCGCCCCCACGTCGAGATCAAGCTCTCTCCCGAGCAGTTGCAGATCCTGGAGAGCTACCCCTGGCCCGGCAACGTTCGCGAGCTGCGCAACATCCTCGAACGCTCGCTGATACTTTCGGGCAACAATCCCGATCCGGCCGGCCTGGTGCGGGCCACCACCCCTCACCCCGAGGACGAGATCATCCGCTCCTCCAACGGCGAGATCCGCACCCTCGAGGACGTCGAGCAGGAGCACATCCTGGCCGTGATGCGCCGGTTGAAGGGCAACCGCCGTCACTCCGCCGACGCCCTGGGCATCTCGCTGTCCACGCTGCGCCGTCGGTTGAGTTTCTACCGCAAGTCAGGCATCGCCGTCCCCGCCCCGGGGAGCGAGTAGGGGTGCGCTGAACGGGCAACGCATATCCAGCCGCCGAGGTGCTCAACCAACCCTTTCGCCGAGCCGACGGCTTGGAGGATAGGTTAGGCAATCCGTCCGAGCGGTCCGCGCGATGCGCTTCTTTCTTGGTGAGCTTTCAACTGGTTTACACTCCCCACCCCGATCGATATCCGATAAAGGCATCATGGAACGGGTTTGGACAAAATCAGGCTGCTCGGGAGCGGCCTGCTGGGCCGTTCTTCACTTCCCTGAAATGCACGTTTTTGGTCAAGCATCCTTGTAGCATACCCTTGTTACCTTTGGGATCATCTCCAGAAACTGAAACCAAGTATTAGCAATTGGTGAAAGACGCCCTGAGACGAGGGGCTGGTAACCACCCGCAGCGTGTGGTCAACCAGCGAAGCCGGATAACGGTCTAAGCTGATAAAGCGCGCAATAGAGCGTCGTCAGCAGGTTCTTGCTCACATCTTGGTCGGTTGCTGATGCGGAACCAACAGCCTCGGGCTTCCGGCGGAACTCAAGGCAAGGCCGGGTTTCGTGCCATCATACATTGGTACGACAATGCAGCGGGATGAGAGTGGCGGCGAGTGTGAACTATCAAGCAATGAATGAAGTCTATCAACTGGATGAGTCGGTTCAGGTGCGAGTGATGATCCCAACTTCTATTATTTGAAGTGTACAATCAAGATCAGGTCCAGCCAGGGTTTACGATCCCACTGGCAGGTAGGGGCCGACCCGAAGGTCGGCCCCTACCTGAGTAGTTGTATCGATTCTTGAAAGGACGGGTTAGACAACCTGTCCGAGCGGTTTGTTCACATAAGCGTTAACGGAGCCGCCGCCCTGCGGAGTAGGGGGCGGGGTGGGTTCCCGTGTGCTGCGAAAGGCAATAACGCAGGTCGGGTGTGGGGGGTAACCCCCCACGCCCCGACCTGAGAATACGATACGGCGCTGACGGTCGACTATCGCTCCAGCACCACGCGGCGGGTCAGCGAGCCGGCCGCTGTCTCCAGGCGGATCAGGTAGACCCCGGAGGATGCGGTGGCGCAGCTCCAGGCGAAGTCGTGGCGTCCGGCGGCGAGACCGCCCTCGGCCAGAGAAGCCACCCGGCGTCCGGCCAGGTCGTAGACGGCCAGCGCCACGGACTGGGCCTCGCCCAGGGTTACCGAAACGTTGACGATCCCGTGGGCCGGGTTGGGCCAGGGAGCGGTTAGCTCGGTGATCCCGGCGGCGGGCTCCCAGAGCACCTCGAGAGGCCCTTGGCTGATCCGGCGGCCGTCGGCCCTGGTTACGGTCAGCAGGTAGCTGTTGGTGGACAGCGGTGCGGTATCGAGGAAAGCTCCCTCGGCGGTGGGCTCCAGGGGAGACTCGTGGAGGGGCTCGCCGTCGCGGCTGATGGCGACCTCGTGGGCGCCGTGCGGGTCTTCCAGGCTCCAACGCAGCAGGACGCCGGTCTCACCGGTCTCGGCGGTGAACTCGAGGACGTCGACATCGGAGGATTCCGTGGTGTTGAGGAACAGGGCCAGGGGCTCCCGGGAGAACCCGGCGACCAGGTCCAGGGCGCCGTTGCAGTCCACATCGCCCACGGCGATCGCCCGCACCTGTTCGTCACCGGTGTAGGTCCAGTCCGGGACGGCGTTGTAGGAGCCGCCCTGGTTCTCGTAGACGTTGAGGCCCTTCCAGGTGCCGTTGGCCACCACGATCTCGGGATAGCCGTCGTGGTTGAAGTCGCCGCAGAGGGCGTCGTTGGTGTGCAGATCGTCGGCGGTCTCCCAGACCGGCGTGGCGCTCAGGACGCCGCCCGTGTTCTCGTAGATGCGCAGCGAGTCGGCGGCGACCAGCAGGTCCAGGTCGTCGTCCCGGTCATAGTCGAGCAGGATCGCCTTCTCGTCGCCGGAGCTCGTCCGGCCGGAGCTCCAGCCCGGCGTGGTCTGCGGCGTGCCGCTGTCGTTGGGATAGACGCAGGTGTCGTAGTTGATCCACTTGGCTACGACCAGGTCCAGCCGGGTGCTGTAGGAGTAGTCGATCTCCAGGCTCTGCCCGGCGGCGATATGACCGTCGGGGCTGAACCAGCCCGACACTGGGTCACAGCACCAGTTGAGGGTGAAGGGCGAGCCGTCGAGGCGCACGTCGTCGATGCTGACGAAGGGGGCGTGGGGCAGCCAGAAGACCTGGCGCACGCCGTCGCTGGTGAAGACGGCCGTATCCGTGATCAGGTGGGAGGCGTCCAGATCGCCCAGGGCGGGCATCTGGCTGCACTCGGCGACGCTGGACTGCCAGCCCGGGGTGCTCTGCAGGCCCGAGGAGGTGCCCCAGAAGATATAGACCGGGCGGTAGGGGTCGTACTGGTTGCGACCCTGATTGGCCGTGGCGGCGTCGGGGTAGCCGTCGCCGTCGATATCTCCCAGGGCGACGCCCACGGCCCAGGCCGGCTCACTGGAGCTCCAGTCCGGCGACGAGCCCGGTCCGGCGGAATCGCCGTAGTAGACCGTGCAGGGGTTGTAGGCGCTGCCGCCGTTGGCGAAGAAGGCGTCGGGCACGCCGTCGCCGTCGACATCACCGCCGGCGACCTCGCTGCAGTGGCGCTGGACCGAGGCTGTCCAGTCGGGCGCCGACGGCAGGCCGAAGTTTTCGTTGAGGAACATCAGGTTGTGGTACTCGGGGATCGGCGGGTACCAGTTGCTGCCGTTGTAGGTGCCGACGAGCAGGTCCAGGAAGCCGTCGTCGTCGGCGTCGCCGAAGGCCAGCCCGCCGTAGGCCCATTGCTGGGTGTCGTACCACTCCCAGTCCGGAGTGCCGGGCAGGGGAACGTCGGCGGCCGCCGTTGAGGCGAGGATCGCCAGAGCCGCCACGGAAACAACTGCAAGGGTTCTGAGCAGCGTGATCGATCTGGACAAGGCGGCCTCCCGGCGTCGGCATCAGCGGATGCTGATACATCGTGAACCTCTCATTAATAGATAACGCCTATCAAACTACTATAAATCTTCCAGGGGGGCAAGGCGCTGCCGGGTCGGCTCGCGCTGTGTTACCATGGGGCCATGCCAAGGCTCACCCGGACAGTCCTGATAGTGCTGCTTCTCGCGACGACGGCGGCACCCGTAGTCGCGGAACTGAGCATCACACCCCTGGATCCGGCGGAGTGGCTCTCGACCGCCCTGGCCCGCTGGATAGCCGTCGAGTACACCGCCGGTTTCAGCGCCGACCACGCCGCCGGCGACCTGGGCACCGCGCTCATCAGCCTGGCCGACGGCGACCGCTTGTTGGTCGTCAACGCCCGCTATCTGGAAAGCCGCGCCTGGCTCGAGCTGTTTTGCATCGCGGCGAGGCCGTCTGGTTATGAGATCGTTGACTGCTGGTACGGCCTGCTCGCCGATACCGCCCTGCCCGCCGAGTTGCCCCTGGCCCTCGCGCGCCTTCTCGGCCGCCCCCCGGAGCTTGGACCGCAGCTCTCCGAGCTGCGCGCCCTGCACCTCGACACTCGGCCCTGAGCATGGAGCGGCGGCTTACACCGGATCGTCGGCGTCAGGGATCGAGAACACCTGCGGCGGCGCTTGTAACCTCGGTGGAGACGAACCAAACCGCGCATCCGGGTTTGGTCCGTCAATGCTACGGCATTGAAGCCTCCCGGTGCGTCGCCGCGATATTGATAACCATTGGGTACGCTTGATGTCGTTGCCATAAGCCCTTGGCCAACCCGACTCGCTTGATCGAGTGCGCTCATCTCGTAAGCCCCCAACCTGAGAAAACCATAACCCATGCTCACAATCCTGAAAAAACTGCGCGATCGCTTGACCGCCGGTGAGCGCGTCAGCCGCGCCGAGCTGATCGGGATCCTGGAAGAGGTGCTCGGTGAATCGAAGGCGTCGGGGCTGCGTGCCGGTGTGCTCTACGCCGACGGTGGCAGCCGGGGCAATCCGGGTCCGGCGGCCTACGGCGCGGCGCTCTTCGACGCCGACGGCGGCGAGCTGGCCCGCCGCGCCGCCCGGATCGGTCGGGCGACCAACAACGTCGCCGAGTACCGGGGGCTGCTCGCCGGTCTCGAGCTGGCCCGCGAGCTGGGCCTGAGCGAGCTGACCGTCCGCCTGGATTCCCAGCTCGTCGTGCGTCAGATGACCGGGCGCTACAAGGCCAAGAACGCCGCGCTGCGCGAGCTGCGCGATAAGGCCCGCGAGCTGGCCGCCGGTTTCCAGCGGGTCAGCTATCAGCATATCCCCCGCGAGGCCAACCGCCTGGCCGACGCCCTGGCCAACGCCGCCCTGGACGACCGCGATCCCGAGGGCGTCTGAGCCCTCAAGTTACGGCGATCGATGGATGATTCGCGGCGCGATCGGGGCAAGCTGGTTCGGCCTTCCCCTCCACCGCTGAAGACCGGCATCCCACCGACAAGGCATTCACCCAGGTTGAGCCGCCCGATGCGATCGTACATCATCAGAGTCTTGATTGTGACAGCCCTGGCCGCCCTGCTGACCGCCTCGTGCGATCAGAGTCCCCTGGTCGAGCGGCGCACCGTGGTGGCCATGGGCACCGCTGTCGAACTCACCGCCGTGGGTGCGGAACGGGTGGAGCTGACGGCGGCCCTGGACGCCGCCGTGGCGGAGATCCGCGCCGTCGAGGACTGGGCTTCCCTGGGCGATCCCGCCAGCGAGCTCTCCCGGCTGAACGCCGCCGGCGGTGGAGCGTCGCTGAGCCCGGAGCTGGCCGCGACGCTGGAGCTGGCCTTCGAGGTCGCCGCCGACAGCGACGGGGCTTTCGATCCCACGGTGCGACCCCTGCTGGCCGCCTACGGCTACACCGACGGTGAGTGGCGCGTGCCCGAAGTGGAGGAGCTGGCCGCGGCGCGGGAGTTGGTCGACTACCGCCGCGTCGTCTTCGAGAACGGCGCGCTGGAGCTGCCCCCGGGCTTCATCCTCGATCTGGGCGGGATCGCCAAGGGCTATGCCGTGGATCGCGCCCTGGCGGTCCTGGAGTCCGCCGGACTCGCCGGGGGACTGGTCAACGCCGGCGGCGACATCGCCTGCTTCGGATGTTCCCCGGGCGGCGGCCCCTGGCGCATCGGCATCCAGCATCCCCGCGCCCCGGAGGAGCTCTACGCCGTGGTCGAACTCGACGGCGGCGCCGTGGCCACCTCGGGGGATTACGAGCGCTACTTCGAGCAGGACGGCCGGCGTTACCCCCATCTGCTGGACCCGAGGACCGGCGAGCCCGCCCGACGGGCCGTTTCGGCCACGGTGACCGCCCCGAGCTGCGCCGAGGCCGACGCTTACGCCACGGCGGTCTTGGTTCTGGGTCCTTCGGCGGGGCTGGAGCTCATCGAAAGCCTGACCGGTCTGGAGGCGCTGGTCGTCGATCCCGAGCTGGAGAGCCGCTCCACCGGCGGCTTCTCCGCGACGGAACGCTAGGATTATCCAGGCTCCGATCCATACAGGGTGCCCTCGGGCGCCCTTTCTTGCGTTTAATGGGCATCACACGTCGTCGGACAAGCCAAGATAATGGCTGATGCAAGACTAAGCAAGCATCGCAGCGAGCTTGAAGCAAATCATGCGAATAACATGTGTACTTGTATACTTATAAGTAGATGATAGTATGGCGCTTAGGCTATGGCCGGCGTCGTCGGGGTTGCTAACGTCAAGCAGTCGACCAAAACGCCCCGAATCACCGAGATGGTGAACGGTGATAAACGATGTCCCCCGATCCGCCCCGACAGCGTTTGTGGAACGCAGACTATGCTACCTGCCAACCACCTATTTATCAACGTTATTCTACTATGCTATGGTCCTTTGCCGTTATGTGTTCCTAGTGTTATCGACTGCTTGCCGGTAGATCGCAATGAAGCAACACTGCGGTTAGCGGAGCCAGGGGCCGCGCTCAACAACCCAACCGACCAGGAGCGACCTGTGCCCGACTCGAGCTCTGCGGCTTGCGGGAAGTCAAACCACGCCAGCCAGCTTACCTGTTGGCTGTGCGCAGGCATTTGAACCGTCTGTTTGGGAGCTGCTTGATACACGCTCTTTTTTTACTGAAACCCAAACGGTTGTTCCTGCGTCATAGGGGAAGGTGCAGAGTTATCTATTCCAGTATTTGATATCTTTGTTTCATTAATAGAGAAACCTTCTCAACTATATTGAGACGTATTCTTCCTGTAAATGTGACCTGGGGCACAGACGATCGGTTAGGCATTGGTATAAGCTGATCTAACACTGAGGTATCTGAGAGAAATATGGCTTGAAACGGCGCCGAAAAACAGCTATAATCTGTCCAGCTATTCCAGCCTAGAGCAGTTGATCGTTAACTACTTGAAAGCAGACCGATGCCCGTTCCCCACAACGAAGTCGTCGTCCTGGCCCTGTTGGCCGAGGGACCCCGCTACGGTTACGAGATCGACGCGGAGATCAAGCGTCGCGGCCTCCATCGCTGGGGAAGGGTCTCCTTCAGCTCCATCTACTACCTGCTCAACAAGCTCGAGGAGGGCGATCTGGTCAGCTTCGAGTACCAGAAGCACGGCCGTTACCCCACCCGCAAGGTTTACAGCCTGACCCCGGAGGGTCGCAAGGTCATGCGGGTCAGTCTCTTCGAGCTCATCAGCGAGTACAGCCCCCAGCCCTCGCCCAGCATGGTCGGCGTCAGCTTCATCCACGTGCTGCCCAAGGAGCTGGCCCTGGAGTCCCTGGAGATGCTGGTGGCCAGCGCTGAGAACATGCTGGAGACCCACAAGAAGACAATCCGCAAGGTTCGCAAGCTCTACCCCCTGCCCACGGTCCGCGAGCTGCTCCACCTGGGCGAGATGCAGATGGCTCAGTTGATCAGTTGGATCGGCAACCTGATCGACATCCTGGAGGACTATCCCTGGGACCGCTGGGAGAAGGACCTGGAAGAGGCCGAACTCGACGACGCCGATAACGGCGACAACCCAAGGTGAGAATCGTGATCAAGCGTTTACCTTCAAGCATCCTGTTGGTCGGCCCCCTGGCGGTTCTCCTCGCGGCCTCGGCGGCCGTCGCCGAGGAAGACGCGCCCGAATCCGTCGAGGTCGTCGTCGACACGCCCGCTCTGGACGACGAGTCGCTGACCATCGACGAGGCCGTCACGCTGGCCCTGGTCAACAACCTGGACCTGCGCATCGCCCGGGCCGCCCGGGACCAGGCCCACTACGACGACTGGAGCGCCTGGACCGGCTTCCTCCCCCAGGTCTCGGGACAGGTCCTCTACAACGATTACGACGGCTACTCCGCCCAGTACGGGGTGCCCGGAGAGTACGACATGCAGACCTTCGCCACCTCGCTGACCATCAGTCAGCCGCTGTTCAACGGCGGGGCGATCTACTGGGGCAAGGTGATGGCCGGCGCCGGCGAGGAGATCTCGGAACTCTCCCTGAAGGCCGCCCGTCAGAGCGCCATCCTGACCGCCCGCGCAGCGTATCTGGACCTGCTGATGGCCCGGGACTACCACCTCGTCCAGCTCTCCAACTACGAGATACTCGAGGAGCACACCGAACTCAGCCGGGCCAAGGCCGAGGTCGACCTGATCAGCCGCGCAGAGATGCTACGCTCGGAGTCCGAGCTGGCCGAGGCCGAGAAGAGCCTGCTCAGCGCCCAGAATGCCCTGCGCCTGGCCCGGGCCAACCTGGCCAACGTCCTCGGCGTCGAGCTCTCCGACGAGCTCGAGCTGACGGGCCTCGAGGTCGACTCCGAGCCGCCGAACCTCGGCTTGCGCGAGGCCCAGAGCCTGGCCCGCGAGGCCAACCCGGGGCTGGAGATCGCCCGCAAGTCCGAGCGCCTGGCCGAGGCCGAGGTCGGGTTGACCGCCAGCGCCTTTTGGCCCAAGCTCAATCTGTCGGCCGATTACGGCTGGAATCAGGGTGAGGAGCTGACCTTCTCCAAGGAAACCGACTACTGGTCGGTTTCGGCCATCCTCTCCGTCGACCTGTTCACCTCGACGGGTCGTCTGGCCGAGATGAAAAGCGCCCGGGCCTCCCAGCGCCAGACCGAACTGGAGAGCCTTCAGGCCGAGCGGGAGATCATGCTGGCCGTCGAGGCGGCCTACCTGGCTCTCGAGGAAGCCGTGGCCCAGATCGCCGTTTCCGAGAAGCAGCTCGCCGCCGCCCAGGAGGCCATGGAGCTCAGCGAGGGGCTCTACGAGAACGACATCATCTCCAACGTCGAGTATCTGGATATGAACCAGACCTATCTCCTGGCGCAACTGGGCGAGATCAACTCCCGTTACGCCTATTTGAAGGCCCGGGATTCCCTCGACAGTCTGTTGGGCCGCCTCCAGGCCCCGGACACCGTTACGGATTAGATCACAATCAAGATAAACGGCCGCCGGCGCAGCGCCGCGGCGTCACCTTCCACTCCACCGACGGCGCGGGCCGTCCCAGGGGAGGATACATGAAGTCACAGAAGCACACTCGGCGCGTCATCACCCCGCTGGCGGTTCTCGCCGCCCTCTCGACGATCGCGATCGTCGGCTGCGGCGGCGGAGGTCCCCAGATGGAAATGGAAGAGGAGAAACCGATCCCCGTTTCCTCCACCGTAGTCGAGCTGGCGCCCGCCGTGGTCCAGCGGGACCTCTCGGGCGTCCTGCGTGGTGAGATGGAGGCCAACGTGGCTCCCGAGGTCTCGGGCCGCCTGCGCCGCATCAACGTCGAGGTCGGCGACGAGGTCGTCAAGGGCCAATCCCTGGCCGTGATCGACGGCAGCCAGTACTGGCTCTCCAGCCAGGCCTCCAAGGGCCAGATGGAGACCGCCCGGCTGCAGCTCGAACAGGCCCAGGACAACTATGATCGCTACAAGCCGCTCTACGAGAGCGACAAGATATCCCAGGCCCAGTGGGACCAGATCGTCAACGGCCTGGAGATGGCCGAGGCCGGCTACGAAGCGGCCAAGGCCGGCTATTATCAGGTTACCGACATGGCCGCCGAGACCACGATCCGCTCGCCGCTGACCGGCGTGGTGGCCTCTCGCAACGCCGACATCGGCTCGATGGTCGGCCCCCAGATGGTGGTCTTCCAGGTGGTCCAGACCGCGCCGATGAAGGTCACCATCGGAGTGAACGAAAGCGACCTGCGCTACCTGACCGAGGATTCCCCCGTGGAGCTCCGGGTCGAGGCCTACCCCGGCGAGACCTTCACCGGCACCGTGCGCGGTATCGGCGCCAAGCTCGACGAGAGGACCCACACCTTCCCCGTCGAGATCAGCGTCCCCAATCCGGACGGCCGACTGAAGAGCGGCATGGTGGCCCACGCGGTGCTCTCCATCCGCGACCTGGGCGAGGTCATCAGCGTGCCCCTCAACGCCGTCATCGAGTTCAGCGGCACCATGTACGTCTACGTTGTCCACGAGGTCGAGCGCAGAGAGCCCCGCCCCACGGTCCGGCAGTTGCGCGCCGGCGAGGAGACCGTCTACCTCAACTCGACCACCGACGAGATCGCCGAGGCCCTCGATTCCGCCGGCGCCGGCACCACGGTCAGCATCGAGTCCGAGGAGAAGCTCTACACCCTCACCCTGGACTCCATCGGCGATCCCCCGGCCGCCGGATCGGGCGATCCTGGCACGGAGCTGCGCGTGGAGCGCCGCGAGGTGACCACGGGACCGACCCTGGGCGACCGCATCGTTATCGAGACCGGCCTGGAGTCCGGTGAGCGCATCGTCACCGAGGGTCAGCAGTTCCTCGACGATGAAACCCTGATCTCGCTGCCCGACGAGGACCTCTCCGGCGAACCCGAGCCCGACGAGTCCACCGACGATGAAGCGACGACCGAAGACGAGCAAACCCCGACCGATGAACCCAGCGGGGAGGAGGCGGCGTGAAGATAACCGAATTCACCCTTGGTCGGCCGCGAATCCTCTTTCTGGCTTTGCTGTTGATCATCATCGCCGGCCTGTTCACCCTCTCGGCGATACCCAAGGAGGGCGATCCGGACATCCAGATTCCGGTGGCCTTCATCAGTGTGGTCTATCCCGGGGCCAGCCCCGACGAGATGGAGCGCCAGGTGACCGAGAAGATCGAGGACGCGATGGCCGATCTGCCCGATCTGGACCACGTCTACAGCAGCTCCTCCGAGGGCTTCGCCCTGATCAGGACCAGATTCACCTCCGACGCCGACCTCGATTTCTCAATGCAGAAGGTGCGCGAACGCGCCGACAAGGTAGCGCCGGATTTGCCCGAGGACGCCTTCCAGCCCGAGGTCGTCGAGTTCTCGCTCAACGATGTGCCGATGATGGTGCTGAGCTACTCGGCGCCCCTGGAGCCCCTCAAGCTGCGTCAGAGCGCCGAGGACCTGGCCGATGATCTCAAGCAGATACCCGGCATACGCGAAACCAGCGTCTTCGGCGGAGAGCAGCGCGAGATCGAGGTCCTGCTCAAGCCGGCCAAACTGGCCGAGTACGGGGTCACCGTCGCCAACGTGACCCAGGCCATCGGCTCCCAGCATCTGCAGATCCCCTCCGGCGGCGTGGAGATCGGCTCCCAGCGCTATCTGGTCCGCGGCTTGGGCGAGTTCGAGAGCTCCCGTGAGCTGGGTGAGGTCGTGGTCGGCACCGCCGCCGATCCCTTTACCGGCATTCCGGGCCAGGTCAAGCTGCGCGAAATCGCCGAGATCACCGACGGCCCCGCTGAAATGCGCGACAACTACTCGCGCACCGACGGCGACGACACCATCACCATCTACCTGTACCGCCGGACCAACTCCAACGTCCTGGAAACCTCAAAAGTCATCAAGGCCCGGCTCGGTCTGCCCCTGGAGGGGATGACCGTCGAGACCCCCGACGGCGTCTCGGTCCGGCTGACACCTTCCCAGGTGCGCAGTTTCTACTTCGGCCGCGACAGCTACGAGGCCGAGATCCCCACCGTGGACAACGGCATGGTGACGGTCAGCAAGGCCGACATCGCCGATCAGCTCGCCGAGGTCGAGATCGACAATGGCGAGGTGATTAGCCTGCCGCCTGGTTCGATGGTCCAGGTCACCAGCGACGACGCCGACATGGTCAATGAATCCCTGGACACCATGGGCGACAACACCTTCCAGGGCGTGGTGATCGTCTTCCTGGTGTTGCTTCTATTCATGGGTTTCCGCACCGCCGCCATGGTGGCCACGGCGATCCCGCTGTCGATCATGATCACCATCGCCATCCTGTTCTTCACCGGCGACACGCTCAACAGCATGAACATCGCCGCGCTGATTCTGGTGGTCGGCATGCTGGTCGACAACGCCATCGTGGTCACCCAGAACATCTACCGCCACATGGAGCTGGGCGACAACCGCCACGACGCGGCGATCACCGGCGCCTCCGAGGTGGCCTACCCGGTGCTGACCTCGACGCTGACCACGATCTTCGCCTTCATGCCCATGCTGATGATGAGCGGGGTGATGGGCGACTACATGTCCTATATCCCGATCACCGTTTCGATCACCCTGTTCTGCTCCTACTTCGTGGGCATCGTGCTCATCCCGCCCATCGCGGCGCGTTTCCTCAAACTCAAGCGCTCCGTGGAGCAGGCCCGCTGCGACGGCTGCACCGGATTCCGCCTGTTCACCCACCGGGTGCGCCAGTTCCTGGACCGCATCTTCAACCTCAAGCGCCTCTCCGAGTTCTACGAGCGCATCATCCGGCGCTCCCTCAACCGGCGCTGGGTGGTGCTCACCACCACGGCCGTGGTTTTCCTGATCGTCGTGATCGGCCTGCCCGCCCTGGGTGTGATCAAGATAGACCTCTTCCCGCCCATGGACGCCGACTCGATCATCATCAGCGTGGAGACCCCCGTGGGCACGCCCCTGGACATCACCGACGACAAGGTGCGCCAGGTCGAGGCCATCGTCGCCGAGCACGTCCCCGAGCGTGAGCGCTACGTGGCCATCTCCGGCGGCTCCGTCGGCGGCACCGGACGGATTACCACCTCCCAGCTCTTCGACCTCTCGCCGACCTACGTCGGCGGTGTGACCGTCGACCTGGTGGAGAGCGACGAGCGGGAGCGCACCGCCGATGAGATCAAGGAAGAGCTGCGCCCCCACCTGGAACGCATCACCGGCGCCGAGATCCTCTATGGCGAGGCCTCCGGCGGTCCGCCCACCGGCGCCGCCATCGACATGAAGGTCTACGGCGAGGACCTGGAAACCCAGCGCGAGATATCCGAGCAGCTCCAGGCCATCCTCGAGGACATCCCGGGTACCCGCAACATCTACGACGATATCACCCCGGGCACTCCGGAGATTCAGGCCGTACTGGACCGCGAGGCGGCCAACCTCTACGGCTTCACCTCTTTCGATCTGGCCAACGGACTGCGTTCGATGATCTCGGGCTCCCGGGCCGGAGTCTACCGCGAGGGCGACGAGGAGTACGACATCACCGTCAAGCTGCCCCAGGCCGAGCTCACCGAGGTCAACGACCTCGAAGACCTGATGATCACCAACTTCGCCGGGATGCGCACCCGGGTGGGCAGCATCTCCGATCTGCGCATCGCCGAGGGTGTCAGCGCCATCCAGCACTATCAGAACGAGCGCGCGGTGACCGTGCGCAGCGACCTGATGCCCGGGGTCAGCGCCGTGGACGTCATCAACGAGGTCAAGCAGCGCGTAGACGAATCGGTGGTCCTGCCCACGGGTTACCGCATCGATTACGAAGGAAGCATCAAGTTCATCGAGGAGAGCTTCAGCGATCTGGGCATCGCCTTCGTCATCGCCGTGATCCTGATCTTCATCCTGCTGACCCTGCAGTTCAAATCCACCGCCCAGCCACTGACCGTCATGACCACCATCGTGCTCTCGGTCATCGGCGCCTTCATCGGCCTGGCGGCGACCAACAACGCCTTCACCATCATAGCCTTCGTCGGGATCATCGGTCTGGCCGGGGTGGCCGTCAACGGCGCCATCGTGCTGGTGGACTTCATCAACGGCCGCCGCGCCGAAGGCATCGGCATCCGCGAAGCCATCATCGAGGCCGGCAAGGTCCGCCTGACGCCGATCATCCTCACCGCTGTGACCACCATCGGCGGGATGTTCCCGCTGGCCGTCTCCGACCCGCAGTGGGCGCCGCTGGGCTACTCCTTCATCTTCGGCCTGGCCTTCGCGACCCTGCTGACCCTGGTCTTCGTGCCGACGTTCTACTCCTGGATCGAGGAGAAGAAGGTCAAGATCAAGGCCTGGTTCCGCCGCCGCTTCCGCGGAAGCTCGGTCTAGGCCGCGACCGTAACACCAACAACGCCGACGGGGCTCCGGATTCCCCCGCCGGCGTTGTGTTATAATCGCGCTGTATTGGAGATAAGCTCGCCAAGATGGGAGGCTCTGATGACCGAGAAGGGCACCTTCTGCCCCAAGTGTGGAAAGTTCGGCGCCGCCGTCGAGGTCGTGGCGGTCAACGACGAGGTCAACCAGATCGTCACCAAGTGCGACAAGTGCGGCACCGAGTTCGAATGGGCCAAGTTCCGGCCCGACCATATGGCCGAGGACCTCAAGCTGCGCCGCTGCCCGGTCTGCGGCGCCGGCGACCCCCAGGTCAAGGAGGCCCAAGGCGACGGCGTCGTCGCCTGTCGCTGGCAGTGCAGCGAGTGCCAATTCCAGGTAACCATCGCCCGCAAAGTTTAAGCATCACTTTTGGCGGGACTGGTTCAAATCCCGATTCGTCGCGCTTCGCGGCTCCGGCGGCCGTCGTGGGAGCCGATCTCCTGAGCGGTCGGGATATCCTGAGAGTGATCGCGCCAGATGTGCCGTGGTTTTCTCCTTTTCGGCTAGAAGAGAAGAAAGCATCATGGAACGTGTTCGGACCAAATCAGGCTGTTGGGGATCGGCCTGCTGGGCCGGTATTTACTCCCCGGAAATGCGCTGTTTAGGATCAAGCACTAATAGACCATAATATTATTACTTGTTATTATGACACTTAGGAGTTGGTGGCAATCAGCTGTCAGGGCATATACAAGTCCGCTGATATCTGGGATCGCTAAGGATCAAGCCCGTATTCGCCGTCACTTTTCAACTGCCCGTTCGGTGACAAGTATCCGATAATCATCACCTATATTATCAAGAGGATACAAACATAATCAGGTCCGGTTATGGTATATGATCCCAAGAAGAATTTGTTTTGTATAATCATAATAAACCGGAACAACATTTTTAACCATAGAGAGCTGCATCGAGTCGAGCGCCTCGGTAAACGCTCGAGGCGGGGCGTCAACTCTTGAAGGCGGCAAGCTGCGGCAAGCGTTTAATCAAGCAATAGAACGCCATCAGCTTGTTCTTCACAATTTGTCTCCAAGGCGTCCGGGAGGAGAGACAGCCTTTCGGCTTACCGCGATGCTTGAAGCAAGTCGAGGTTTGTTGTAACAAAACAGCAGTATGATAATGGCAGCTATGTAAGCTATAAGGCATTGATTGACAAGCTATTAGCGAGAAGTGCCGGTCTAAAGAAAAGAGATAACCCCAACAAATGAATCGTCGGATTCACAGCGGACCAGCAACGAGCCAACACCGCCAATCGAACTGCCGCGACCGCGGCTTTTCTTGTTCCATCCGCTACCTCCCCGCCCCGAGGTGAACCGATAGTGAACGAGCGCTACACCGACCTGCTGGAGCGCCTGCGCGGCGTGATCGACGGCCCCGGCGAGGCCGCCGCCCGCCTTGAAGCCGTCTGCGCCCTGCTGGCCGACAACATCGAGCACTACGACTGGGTCGGCTTCTACCTGGTCAGCCCCGGCCAGGCCGAAACGCTGATCCTGGGGCCTTATGTGGGCGAGCCCACCGAGCATACCCGCATCGCCTTCGGCGCCGGGGTCTGCGGCCGCGCGGCCTTGGAACGGGCGACCATCGAGGTCCCCGACGTGCGCGCCGAGTCCAACTACCTCTCCTGCAGCCTGGCGGTGCGCGCCGAGATAGTCCTACCACTCTACCACGACGGCGAACTCGTCGGCGAGCTGGACATCGACAGCCACCGCCCCGATCCTTTCACCCCGGACGACCGCGCCCTGCTGGACGCCCTCGCCCGACTCTGCGGCCCCCCGGCCGCCGACGCCCGATGAGAGAGCGACTAGGCGAATCCATCTACTGGGACCCGCGCCACTACGAGGCCCACAACGCCGCGTTGACCGAGCGCGACCTGCCCTTCCTGCTGCGCCGCGCCGCCGAGTACGGCGGGCCGATCCTCGAGTTGGCCTGCGGCGCCGGACGCCTGGGCGTTCCCCTGGCCGCCGCCGGGTATCAGGTCGTCGGCCTCGACCTGATACCCTCGCTGCTCGAATACTCCGCCGAACGCGCCCGGGAGGAAGCAGTCGCCGAGCGCCTCGAACTCATCGAAGCCGACGTGCGACGCTTCGACCTCGGCCGCCGCTTACCCCTGATCGCCTACCCCTTCAACGCCGTCACCCACCTGCACGACTACCGCGACGTGCTGGATTGTTTCGGTCGCGTTCGCGCCCACCTGGCCCCCGACGGCCGCTTCCTGCTGGACCTGCTCAACCCCAAGATAACCGACTTCGCCCGGGATCCCGACGAGTTCCACCGGGAGCACAGCTACCCGAACCCCGACGGCGACGGCGAGGTCGTCGTCTGGGAATCCAGTCGCTACGACCGGGCGACCCAGGTCAACCACATCACCTGGAGATACGACATCGGCGACCGCCGCGGCGTTTTCGAGCGTAAACTGACCATGCGCCAGTTCTATCCCCAGGAACTGCGGGCGTTGCTGGAATGCGCCGGACTGACCATCGAACGCCTCTGGGGCGACTACGACGACTCGCCCTTCACCTCCGAATCACCCAAGCAGCTCGTTCTCTGCGCCGCGAAACACGAGTGACCGAAGCCCCTCGTCGGCGGGACCTCGGCGGGCGTCATCAGCCAGGAAACGTCTCGGCGTACCGAAAGGGTAGGCGTTGGCACGTTTCTTGCGGAATACAGCCGCGCCTTCGTCCAGGAGGCTGCCTCGCTCTGCTGCAAGAAACGTGCCAACGCCGGGCCGGCCGGCGACCCCCTATCCGACTACGTCACCGCCGAGGTCCCGCTTTACGACAAACGCCCCGTAACGGGGCGTTTGTCTTCCTGTCGCAATGGTTGTGATATTGGTTCATATCAGGCGGGTTCACAAGCTCCTCAGCGATCGATGACCACTCGTTCGGTCAGTGTTTCGTCTCCGGTGTCGAGGCGCAACAGGTAGACGCCGCTCGCTTGTTCGAGGTTCCGGGTCAGCAAGTGGCGTCCGGTGCCCAGCTCACCGTGGTGTAGCAGTGTAACCCTACGCCCGGCGAGGTCGTAGAGGGCCAGCTCGACGGCCTCGCCGTCGGCCGTCTCTAGGGAGATGGTCAGTTCGCCCAAGCAGGGGTTGGGCCAGAGGGCCAGCGACGTTCGAGCCGAGGACGGCGGTGTGTAGTCGAACTCGCGCTCGAGATCGGCCAGGACGCTGCCGTCGGCGGCCAGGGCTTCCAGGCGGTAGAGAGCAGTCCCGGCGTCGCGTCTATCCAGGTAGGCGCAGCCGCGCAGGCCGTTGGCCAGCACGGTCCAGAATGAGTCGTGACGGCTCAGGCGATAGGCGGCGGCTTCGGCCGGAGCGGCCCAGCGCAGCACCAGGCCCTCCTGGCGGCTGGCGGCCTCCAGTAGCAGCTCGTCGGTGCCCTGGCTCTGCAGGGTGATATCGCAGAGGATGTCGTCGCCGGAGAGGCGGATGTCCGAGACCTCGATACCCGTGGGCTGACCGCCGTCGTCATCGCTGGAGGGGTCGGTGTCGTGGGCGAAGCGTGTGTTGCCCGTGGAGCCGGGGAAGGGATCGCCGTCATCGCCGATATTGTCCTCGTCGGGGTCGGGTCGCTCTCCGTCGCCGTTGTCCAGATCATCGAGGCCGTCGGCCTGCTCGATGTCCAGGTCGCTGTAGCCGAAGCCGAAGCCGTGAGCGCCCGAGTAGATGTGATAGATCAGCAGTCCCTCGCCGACCAGGGTTGGCTCCGGCGGCAGTTGCTGCCGGTTCTCCAGGTAGAACCATTCGTCGTAGTCCGGGCTGCCGTCGCGCCAGAGCGTGTAGACCGTGTCATCGGTCTCGGCGGGGGGGATGATCAAGTCCTCCTGGTCCTGGTCGAGGTTGATGACGTTGGTCCAGCCCAGCTCGCTGCGGCTCCAGGCGTCCAGATAGCTGGGGTAGCGGTCGTCGAGGCCGTCGGCTCCCCAAGCGCCGTAGCTCATCAGGCTCCAGAGGCCCGTACCCAGGTCGTAGCGGTTGTAGTCGTACTGATCGGGCAGACCCAGCAGGTGCCCCATCTCGTGGCAGGCCACCGAGATGCCGGAGAGGGTCCCATCCTGACGTTCCTCGGCCTGGATATCGTAGTCCGCGATGTAGATGTAGGAGCCGTTGGCGCCCATGTCGTTGGTCGTGTAGCCCAGGTGCGACATGTGGCTCCAGATGTCGTTGGGGTCCCCGGTGTCGGCGCCGTCGGGACCGGCGTGGTAGACCATGAACAAATCGACGATGCCGTCGTCGTCGCCGGAGTCGGGGATGCCGTCGGGGCCGTCGTTGTCGAACTGGCCGAAGTCCACCGTGGGATCGGCCAGCAGCGCCGCGGCCCGGGCCACCCGGTAGCCGCCGTAGGAGAGGCCGTAGTTTCCGTCGTTGTAGTAATCATCGTAGTTCTCGGTGGTGGTGTGCCAGCCGGTCACGTCACCGGCCAGGTCGAACTGGCCGTAGCTGACCGTGTTCCAGTAGTCGCGCAGCGAGCCTGTTGGGTAGACGCCCTGGCTGAACAGCAGCTCCTGGTAGGCGCTCCGCGGATGAGCGCCGGTGTCGGCCGGGTGGTCGGGAAACTGGACCAGCACGGCGACGGCGCCCATCAACGGCGGGGTGGGCAGCGGTGGCTGAGCTCCCTGGACGCCGATCCAGGGGGGCGTCTCGGGCAGGGGAAGGCCCGTGGTGAGGTGGACTCCGGCGTCGAGGTCCCAGCTCTGCGGGTTGGGCGGCACGGCGAAGGCGCCGTTGACGAAAACGATGGCGAGAGCGATGACGAGAGCGATGACGATAGCGAGCGGGGCGGGCGTGAGCCCGGCGGGACGTATGCGCATCGTGGACCTCCGTGAGACTGGACCGTACTAGCGAACACCACTACCGAATACCTCTGCAAGATAGCATACTCGGTCCCGGCGGTAAACCACCCGGTCGTTGAGTGACCATGACGCTGGTCTGATACTAAAACCGCCGGTTTGAAATCACTTGGAATCATCACTCGCACTCGAACCGACTCATCCAGCTAATAGACTGTCATTGGTTGCTTGATAGCTAGGGATCGTCTACCCTATCCGGACGTGATTGTGATTGTATATTGATGATAATAAAGGTGATAACTTTATGATACCTGTCATAAACGGGCAGCCTAAAGTGGGCCACTAACACGGGAATGATACTTGGCGAACCCTGATAGCAGAGCACTTGAATAAGGTACTTGCATAAGCTCTGGCAGTAGAGCGCCTCTGACTCCTAAGTGTCGTAATAACAAGTATTAAGGGAATGTTAAATGGATATGAAAAAACACGAAGCATATCCGTATAGTATAATACGGCCAGGCAAGCCGCTCCCAATCAGCCTGATTTGGTCCGAACAGGTTCCTTGGTGCCTAATCGACGCCGTTGTCATCCCGCTGCATTGTCTGCCGGTGCAGGTGGGGATGCGCTTTGACTGACGTTAAGCGCCGCCGGAAGCCGGAGGCTGTTGGTTCCGCTCAGGAGCCGACCACGTCGTGAGAGCGGGACCGGCTGACGACGCTCTATTGCTTGTTTTACTAGCTTCGACCGCTATCCGCCTTCCTTGGTTGACCCCTAGCTGCGGCTTTCCAGAGCTGTAAATGCTGGTTCAGTTTTTCGGAATGCTCTCGTTCAATTACGTCAATTCAGTGACGTGAGCCCAATGACGCGGCTTGAGGCTTGACACGACGCGGGCGGCTATCCTACCATTCACCACCCTGATGATAACGCCGCCGACGGCGATACAAGCTGCGATACGATGGATAAACACGAGGTCCGTCCCTGCAAACGGTCCTCCCGAGGAGACGATCGATGCCCCAAACCAAAGCCGCCAAGAAAAGTCTGCGCCAGACCCAGAAGCGCACCCAGCGCAACAGGGCTTACAAGTCGCGCATCCGCACCTCGATCCGCAAGCTGCGCCGCGCCGTGGCCGAGAACCGCGCCGATGAGGCCCGGCTGGCCCTGCGCGAGGCCTCCAGCCTGCTCGACAAGGCCCGCGAGAAGGGGATCATGCACGCCAACAGCGTCTCGCGCCGCAAGAGCCGCCTGACCCTGTTGGTCAATAAGCTGGAGACCCCGGCGGAGGCCTAGGCGTACCTCCTTTTCCATTCAGAATAAGCCCTTTTAAAGGGTGACCGTGTGGGATCTCACTCGGTAAATTGATGGAAACGGCCCTGTTGGGGCCGTTTTTCTCGCGCTGCGACGGTGATCTTCAGCCGGATGGGTCTGGTTCGGCAGTAAGACTCTACAGGATGGTTAAGTGTCCAAGCACTACGATGTCCCTGGCCTTCCCTCCCATCAGCAGCATCAATGCTCGGATAAGAGCTATGCCGTGCAATAGAGAGGATGTTAGACTCTTCGCCCTGCGTGATATAGACACGCGAATCGCTGTTGTCACGTGATACGTCACAACTGATTCTTTACTGGAAGTTCCGGGGATCGTTGCCCATCCTCGGCGGATGACCAGAGCGAAAGTTGGGCAATCAGCCTCAGCAGAAACCCGCCGTTCTTATCGTCTCCGCCCCGGTCGGCCCAAGCGCCCGGGGAGGTTCACCGGTCGGGGGCGGCCGGTGAGCATCGGCCACCACAGCCGGGGGTTGAACAGCAGACTGGTGGTCCAGGCGCATTCATAGGTGCACCAGCAGTGACCCTGGGAGATGCGACGGCGGATGTGCCTGGCCCGCTTGCTCCACCACAGCGCGGGCAGGTTCCAGCCGACGTCGTGAAGGTTGCCCAGGGCGGCGGGGCTGTTCTCGCAGAAGTGCTCCCGCTGGAGGGGGTCCTGGCCGGGCTGGGCCATCAGGGTCTCGCAGGGGTAGAGGTGGCCGTCCTCGGCGACAACGCCGGATAGGGCGCCGCCCAGGCAGGGTACGATCTGGCGCCGCCGCTTCAGCAGTTCCAGGATCAGGCGCCACTGGTAGCGCTCCTTGGCGGCCAGCACGTCCAGGGGGTTGAAGGAGAAGTGCGGCAGGCGGCCCTCGCTCAGGGCCGCCTCTTTCATTTTCTGAAAGGCGGCGAAACCGGCCAGCTCGAAGTCGGCCTGCAGCTCGTCGGCGGGCACGCCGCGCAGCATGTTGAGCACGACGTCGTCGGGGGCGAAGTCGCGCAGCAGCAGCTCGAACACTGCGGGCAGGCGGCGGTGGTTGGCGTGGCAGATAGTGGTGATGGTGGCCAGGTTGAGCCGCCGGTGGCTCCGCTTGAGCTGCTTGAGCTCGGCCCAGGTTTCGCGTGCCCGCTCATAGCATCCCGGTACGCCGCGCAGCTCGTCGTGGACCTCGGGGGGGCCGTCGATGGAGAGGTAGACGACGAGGTTCAACCCGCGGTGCAGCTCGAGGATCCGCCGGGTGTCCTCGACGATGCGCCCCGTCGCCAGGCCGTTGGTGGGGATGGTCAGTTGGCGTACCCCGGCGCGGCGGACGAAGAGCCGGGCGATCTCGGGCAGGTCCTCGCGCAGGAAGGGCTCGCCGCCGGTCAGCGAGAGCCAGAGCAGGGGGCCGCTGGAGCGGGCCAGGGCGGCGTATTGCTCCAGGCTCGGTCCCGGGTGGCCGCGCTCGAGTTGGCCGGCGTAAAAACAGTGGCCGCAGCGGGCGTTGCAGCGGCCGGTGACGAAGAGGATGAGCTGCAGGGGCGGGTAACCCGCCGGGAAGAGCAGGCGCGGCAGGAAGCGCAGCGGTGAACTCATTTGCTGGCCCCCAGGAAGTCGGAGCTGGTTTTGCCGAAGATCGCGCGCATCAGCGAGACGGCCACGCCCAGCTCGGCGGTGATCGAGAGGACAAGCTGGGTGCTGATTCCCCGCAGGGTGAACCAAAAGCCCTCGCGGCGCAGCAGATAGCTCCAGAAGCCGCTGAGCAGGAGCGGCGGCAACAACAGCAGGCCCAGGCTGATCCAGAGATAGACTCCGCCCAGGGCCAGAGCCGGGATCAGGTTGATCAGCAGCGGACCGGTCAGCAGGTAGTTCATCACCGCCGTTGAGGGCATGCCCACGGCCAGCTTGGGGAAGTGGGGCTCGTTGCCGTGCCAGGTTTTTGGACGGCGGCGCTCCCAGATCTTGCGCCCGCCGAAGCGCATGCGCAGGTGGTAGCTGAACATATTGGCCACCTTGCGCAGGTAGTCGGCGAAGAGGCGGCGGAAGCGGAACTCCTTGTAGTGGACGAAGTCCAGCTCCCTGTCCAGGTAGAACCAGGCGTCGACGGAGCCCAGCCGGTAGCCCAGGTCGTAGTCCTCGTAGGTCTTCATCGCCGGGTCGAAGCCGCCGACGGCCTCGAAGGCGTCGCGGCGCACCGCCATCAGCGAGGCCCAGGGGGTGTCGATGAGCTCGGGCATCCTCAGGTAGCGGTAGCGCAGGAAGTGGTTCTGATATACGCTCAGGTGGTTGTCGAAGGGGCACTCCTCGGCGCTGATGCCGGCCACGCCGCCAATGCGGGGGCGGCGTCGCAGGGTGCGCAGGATGCGGGCCAGGGTGTCGGGACGCACCACGACGTCGGAATCGACGAAGACCAGGATCTCCCCCCGGGCGCACTCGACACCCAGGTTGCGGGCCAGGGAGGGGCCGGAGTTGCCCGGGGTGCAGAGCAGGCGCACCGGGTGCCGCCCGATGACCTCGCAGGTGGCGTCGTTGGAACAGTCGTCGACGACGACGATCTCGAAGGCGGCGGCGTCGCAACCGGCCAGGGGCAGCAGAGGCGCCGCACCGTCGGTTTCGAGGGGCGCCGCTTCGTCGGCGGCGGCCAGCACGGCCTCCAGCACGGTGCCGATCAGGTCCTCGCGGTTATAAACGGGGATGATGACGGAGATGATGTCCATCGCTGGTCCTGTCGAGGTCAGTCGAGTTCGACGGTGAGCTGCAGGCGCTCCAGCTCGTCCAGGCGGCGGCAGAACTCGCGGAACTCGTCGTAGTCGTCGGTGTCCACCTGCTGGGGCGGCAGGTCCAGGCGGCGGTGGACGATCAGCAGGGGACCCTCGTCGTCGGCGCTGAGCTCGGCGCTGAGTTCGTAAGAGGCCTCGATCCCCTCGATCTCCTCGCGGAACAGGCTCGAGGGAGCCACGTTCCAGCCCGGCTGCAGGCGATAGATCAGGGTCTCGTCCTGGTGGAGGAAGTCGGAGTAGGCCAGGTCGTAGTCGCGCTCGGTGCGGGTGATGAAGGTCTTCGAGAAGTTGTAGGGATAGAGGATCACGGGCAGCTTGAGCACCCCGGCCGCGGCCGTCGCCTGGCCCGGGGCGTCGAAGACGGCGCGGTAGACGAAGGGCGCGTTGACGTCGTCGGTCGCCTCGACGCCGTATTCGATCAGCTCGGCACCGGGGAACATGTTGTTGAGCTCGTAGTCGATCATGTCCCGGGCGTCCCGGTTGTCGGCGTAGTTGACGCGCATCGCCGAGGTCAGCCCCCGGGCGGTCTGCTCCATGAACCCCCGGGTGGGCAGTCCCGGTTGCAGGAGCAGCTCGACGGTGATCTCGTTGCCGTGTTCGTTGAGGGGTCGGCGGGGCAGCTCGTCGAAGCGGCGGGCGGCGCAGCGCCAGACCGGTTGGCCCTCGTACTGGACACTGTAACTGCCCAGGGGCACCCAACCGGGTTGGAAGTCCACCCAGTAGACCTCTCCGCCGATATCCAGCCGTCCGATGGGATCGGTGAACTCGGCCGGGGTGAAGGCGTCGGGCATCCGCGGACCGTCCCAGCGCGAGCGGGTCAGGCAGAGCTCGACCTCGAGGCCCGCCTCGCGGCAGAGGGCGATGAACAGCACCAGCTTGTCGATGCTGCGCCCGGCGCGCTGATAGTAGGTGGCGCGGGCCGAGGAGGGATAGAAGGCCCCGGCGCCGTAGCTCTTGATTTCGCGGACGATGTAGGAGTAAATGGCCCGGGCGCGGTCGAGGGGGTCGTCGATGTTCTCGGTTAGACGTTCGGCCAGTCGGCGCAGCGGCTCATCGGGTTGCAGGGCGTTGAGGGCGCGGCCGTAGTACCAGTCGAAGTAGACCTCGGGCTCGTCGATGGTGGAGAAGACGACGAAGGGGGCGAAGCTGCCTTTCTCGGGCATCAGCCCCTCGGGTTGGATCGGTCTGGCGTTCTGTACCTCGTGGATAAAGACGTCTCGGGGCTCCAGATGGTAGTCTGTTTCGCCGTCCGTGGTCAGGCCGTCGGGGAGCTCCTCGCGGTGGAAGTCGCCCCGGTAGTGCAGCCGGTCGTAGTCCAGTTCCATCTCTTCGGGTGCGGTGACCACGAAGCGGCTGACCAGCATGGGATCGCCGTACTCGCGGAAGTAGAAGCGGCTGGACCAGTTCTCGAAAATCTCGGTGATAACGCGGTACTCGCTGTGCTGGCGGTAGTAGACGTCGATGATCGCGCCGGGGCGGGCGCCCTCCATGCTGATCGCCGTGCCGTCGCCGGTGGAGTTGAGGCTGGTGGCCTCCAGGACCTGGCCGTCCGGGGTGTAGGTTCGGGCGTGGATCAGCTCCAGGTTGTCCGAGTCCGGGATTACGATCTCGCCCCAGCGCTCGACGCCGGAGGGCGCCAGGATCTTGACCACCTGACGCACCGCCGTGGAGTAGGTGTAGTCTGCGTTGATGTCCAGGCGCAGGTAGTCGAGCAGCATCGCCGCGTCGCACTTGGGGTGGTCCTCGGGAAGGACCTCGCGGGCCAGCAGCTCTTCGACGTCGGGCATGAACTCGTCGCTGAGGGCGTCGGAGCGCCAGGCCAGGTAGCGGCGCAGCCAGTCCTTGGCCGGGTAGTGCTCCAGGGCGGCGGCGAGTAGGTCTTCGCGGGGTTCGCCGTCTTCCTCTTCCAAGGCCAGGGCCAGGTTGACGTAGCCCCGGTAGTCGTAGGGCGAGGCCGCGATCATCTCGCGGTAGACCTCGTCGCGGTCGCCGAAGCCGCCCTTGTAGTAGCAGCGGGCCAGCTCGAGCATCGCCTCGGTGTCGTAGGGGTCCAGCTCGATCAGCCGGCGGTAGTGCTCGGCGGCCTCCCGGTAGTAGCCGCCCTGCTGCAGCAGGTCCGCCAGGTCGGCGCGGGCGGTGCGATGGTCCGGGGCGGCGGACAGCAGGCGCTCCAGGGTCTCGATGGCGGCCGGGTGGTCGTCGGCGCGGTTCTGGAAGCGGGCCGATTGCAGCAGGGCCTCCAGATAGTCCGGAGCCAGCTCGACGGCCCGGGCGAAGGCGGCGCCCTCGCGCGGGGTCAGCGACTTCTCGTTGTAACGGTAAGCCAGGGCCAGCTCGATGTCCGGGTTGGGCTCCACGGCGGCCTGCAGACTCTGCAGCCGCTTGAGGGCGCTCCAGAACTTGCCCTCCGCGGACTCGATCTCGGCCAGGGAGAGCTGGGCGTGGACGATGAGTGGATCGGCGGCGACGAGGCGTTGGTAGTGGGTCCGCGCCCGGCCCAGACGCTCCTCGCTGCCGTCGGACTCCAGCACCCGGGCCAGCATCAGACGGGCGGGCAGGCTTCCCGGGCGCTCCTCGACCAGGCCGCTCAGGCGTTGCACCGCTGTGTCGTAGTCCTCGCGGTGGGCCTCGACGATGGCCCGGTGGAGCCGGTCGGCGAGACCGTCGTCATCGACAACCGCGCCGGTATCCAGGGCCTTCACACCGCCCACAGTGCGTTCATCGAGGTCCCAGTCGCCCACGCAGCGCAGCCCGTCGACGGCGAAGCCCGCCGAGTCGGTCAGCTCGGCCTTGAAGCCCCAAGTGACCTCGACCTGGCTCGAGGTGACGTAGTTGTTGCGGTTGCACTTGATCAGCAGGCGGTGCCAGCCGGCGTCGGCGCGGAAGGGGAAGTCGAGCTCGACGGCGGGATTGCCGCGCACGTCGTCGCGGAGGCCGATCAGCTCGCCGTCGAGCCAGACCTTGAGCGCGTCGTCGCTGACCAGATTGAGGTTGTATTCCCCCGTCGCGGGTAGATAGAGGTAACAGACCGCGTAGGCGCAGCCCCGGGGGATGGAGGTGACCTCTTCGATGGGCAGGAAGCCCCGGCTGAGTCCCCGGGGCGGGGACATCCAGGCGGCTTCGTCCAGACCGGGGAGCTCGTAGCTCTCGCGCGGGCGGCGCTCCGGAGCGAATTCGTGGTCCAGGTCCAGCGGACCGGAGCGCACGAAGGGACCGACGACTTGCCAGTCTGTCAGCAGACCGCAGCGGGCCTCGGCGCGGTCGATCTCGTCGCCGTCTCCGCGACGACGGGCGAAGAAGAGGCGCCAGCGCTCCAGGGCGCGCCGAGCCCCCGGCGTCAGCCCGTCGCCGTCGGCCAGCTTGTCGAGCAGGGCCTCGACCGTCGAGAAGGCGTCGCTGTAGTCGCTGTAGCGCAGCAGGTCGCGGATGAAGGCCTCGCCGCGCATCCCCGAGGCGTCGGCCGCCAGCAGCGCCAGGACCCGATCCAGGGCGGCGCGGTCCCTACCTCTCAACAGCTCCGTCCAGACCAGGGTCTCCAGGGCCGCCGGATCGTCGGGGAGGCCGTCGAGCACCAGGTGGGCGCCCGCGGCCGCCTGGTCGACGCCGGAGCCGCCGATGAGCACCTCCAGGGGGTCCAGGTTGTCGACGACGTCGGCGCCGACCAGACCCGCCGACAACAGCAGCGTGAGCAGCGCGACGTGGCTTTTCGTTTTCAAGGCGGCCTCCGGGGTGGTCGTGAGCGATCTCGCCCCATGATAACCGATTGCCGCCGCTGCCTCAAGCATTCGGCGACAGGATATAGTGAGCCGGTCCGACCTTGGTTCCTGGGGGGAGGAGGGGAGACGGACCGGCTCGAGCCGCCATTGGGGCGGCAACCGTCAAAACTTGACACAACCGGAAGCATCCGCGTCGGCGGAGCGATCGCAAACCTCAAAGGTATGATAGACTACCAAAAACGTCAAGGGTGTCTTCGCCTTTCTTTATCATCTCAGCCCTGTTCGGCCGGGTGAACCTACCGGGCGGGGTCGGTTGACCGCGCAAGCCCCGGCGGCTATAATCACCAGCGACGGTAAGCCACCTCCTTTCTCAACCCCAACGAGGCGAGATGATCCTCGACGTCAACGCCACCCGCATGGAGCTGATGCGCCTGAAGAAGCGCCTCGGCGTCGCCAAACGCGGGCACAAGCTGCTCAAGGACAAGCAGGACGAGCTGATGCGGCGCTTCTTCGCCCTCATCGAGCGCGGCAAGGGGCTGCGCAAAGAGGTCGAGGACGAGCTTCAGGAGGCCCTGGCCGGCTTCGTCGTCGCCCGCGGCCTGATGAGCGAACTCGTCACCGCCACCTCCCTGGCCCTGCCCAAGGTCAGCGGCTCCGTCCAGGTCGAGACCAAGCAGGTGATGAACCTCAAAGTCCCCCGACTCTCCGTCGAGCTCCAGGGCAACGCTTTGGCCTACGGCCTGGCCTCCACCCCGCCCGAGCTCGACCTCGCCGTCGAGGGCTTCCGCTCCGTCCTGCCGCGCCTGCTGGAGCTGGCCGAACTGGAAAAATCCATCGGCATGCTGGCCCGGGAGCTCGAGCGCACCCGCCAGCGCGTCAACGCCCTCGAACACAAGCTGATCCCCGACCTGACCGAGACCATCCGCTACATCAGCCTCAAGTTGGGCGAGCGCGAGCGCGGGACGCTCAGCCGGCTGATGAAGGTCAAGGAGATACTCGAGGAACAGCGGGGGTACTAGGGACGGAAGCTGGATTCTCCAACTAATTCGAGCGGCCCCGCCGGGGCCGTTTTGTTAATGGTCCCGTAGGGCGGGGTATTCCCCACAGGTAAGTAGGTTGTTCCAGAACTCGACGCACGTAGGGCGGGGGCTCCGTCCCCCGCCGTTTTGTCAATCAGCTCAGGGGTTATCCAGAAACGGCCGGGTCAGAGACCCGGCCCTACGGAATTGGGAATTGAGATTGATGTCCGAATGTTGACCGTTGTATTGAATTGCACCCCGTAGGGCGGGGGCTCCGTCCCCCGCCGCAGGTTGTCCCAGAGCTCGACGCACGTAGGGCGGGGGTTTCAAATCCCCGCCGCTTTGTCAATCAGCTCAGGGGTGATCCAGAAACGGCCGGGTCAGAGACCCGGCCCTACGGAATTGAGATTGATGTCCGAATATTGACCGTTGTATTGAATTGCACCCCGTAGGGCGGGGGCTCTGTCCCCCGCCGCAGGTTGTTCCAGAGCTCGACGCCCGTAGAACGGGGGCTCCAATCCCCGCCGCTTTGTCAATCAGCTCAGGGGTGATCCAGAAACGGCCGGGTCAGAGTCCCGGCCCTACGGAATTGAGATTGATGTCCGAATATTGACCGTTGTGTTGAATTGCACCCTGTAGGGCGGCCCCTCTGCGGGCCGCCGGGCCTATAATCCATTTGTCGGCACAGCTAAATGGTTTAGATATTTCGGAGCAATGTGAAGTTTTGGTACAGAATAAAAATAATTTATATCACCATTTAATATTTTAGGACTAAATCCAATCATCTTTATTTCTTCTGTTTTCGGTAAATATACATTATTTTTATTCCTTAATCCATAATGTGCTATTAGATAGAAGTCTTGAGAAAGAATATTTTCTTCTGTTAAATTTTTAAATTGTCCAGGTATTTTAAAATGTCCACGAAAACCGTACATGCTTGGAAATCTAATGATACTATTATAGTCAAAATTAGTGTAGTCGCCTCTTTGCATTAATGTGTGTTTTGTGTTATCATTTTTAAGTACTATAAATACTTCACATAAGATATTTTTTCTTATTGAAGGATTATGTATTGCAAATCGAATTTCTATTCCACTATTTATTAAGTATCCACCTTTCTTAAGCGTTTCAGAGTACGGTTCAATTTCAACCGATAAGCCGCTTGTCTCTGTTTGTTCAAAGCGCTTTGATTCAAGATTAAATTGTCTGTGAATTAGTAAACCAGTTAAGGATGTTGCCATTACACCTAAGCTTGAAAGAATCCAGGGTAAAAAGTTATTATTCCAATTAAAAAGTCTGCCAAGTGAGTTACTTAAAAGAGCAGATATAAAGAAAATAAAAATACTTATAATTGATAGAAAAAATATTATCCATATTATTTTTTCTAATGGATTTAACTTGCTCAACGATTGCTTCATTTTTCTGTAGAGGTTCTTCTTTTCCACGATGCTATCCTCCATTCCTTTAATAAGGTATTGCTATAGTATACTTTGTTAAACTAGAGAGTCAACACATCATAGTCATCAAAACGCATCTTTTTTCGCGGCGGGGGGCAGAGCCCCCGCCCTACAGGGTGCTAATGCAAATTTTGGGTGGAATCGGAGCCCGCCCCTACAGAGCGGGAATGCGAGCCATTTGTCGGCCCGGCCCCCGCATACACCCCGCCGGAGTCCCCCTACCTCACCCTTCTGTATGGAAAGAAGTGCCGGATGTGCTCGCGGTAGAACCGGCCGGGTTCCGGGTTGCCCATCATCCGCCGGTAAACCTCGACGGACACACCCTCGTACTGGTAGACCTTGCCGTCGTTGAACTCGAGTTCGAGGAGCTCATCACCGCTCTGGTACCCCGCGGAGGCGATGATTTCGCAGTTGATGGGCAGCCGCAGCATACTTTCCCCATGATTGAGGTTGGTATTCTATCCTAGGATAGTCGACAGTCGATAGTCATCATTTGGATAGCAAATTTCAGTATAACAAAAAAGGGACCCTTTGTGGGTCCCTTTTGTTTAATGCGGATGCGTGGACTTTAGCGCTCGACCTCTTCGAAGTCGACGATCTCGGCCTGGAAGCTCCACTGGTTGTCCTTGCCCAGACCATTGTTGACGTAGTAGTCGGGGTCTTCGGCGATCTCGTCCAGGCTGCGCTGGGTCATCAGCGGGACGGTCTCGCCGGGCTCGTAGACGCGCAGGGTGCCGCCCTTGAAGGCGATGGAGGTTTCCTCGGATTCCTCGTCGGTGACGGTCTTGACGCCGGCGGCCAGCCAGAGGGTCTCGTCGTTCTCGGCGGCTTCGCGCAGGCGTTCGACCTGGGCGGGGTCGGTGATGTTGACCCAGTACTCACGTTCGCCCTGGCGCACCAGCACCCGGGCCTGGGATACGCCCATGTCGTAGCTGACGCCCCGTTCGGCGGCGTTGGACTGGATGACCTGGGTGATCAGGGAGTCGAGGTTGTTTTCCTGGGCGACCATGGAACCGGCCATGCCGCCGGTGTAGGCCATGCCCGCGGCGCGTTCCTCGGCGGCGGCCACGGTCTCGTCGGAAACGGTGGAGGGCGAGGAGGTGATTCCGCCCACGGCGCCGCCGTCGCCGTAGGCCTCGCTCTCGGTGTCGACCTCGTCGCGCTCGACGGCCTCGGCGGCCTTGTTGATGCGGGTGACGCCGATGTCGAAGATGTCGGTGTCGTCGTCGACGACGCCGGAGTCCTCGAGCTCGCGGCGCACGGTCTCCTCGTCGTAGTAGCGGCCGCCCTCGTAGATGTAGGAGGCGACCTCGCCGGTGGCGGCGTCCTGGTAGATCTGGCGGTAGGAGAGGTATTCGAAGCTGCCGTTGGTCTCGTAGGCCACCTGCTTGAAGGCCGCGGTGGCGCCGGGGTCCTGGTCCAGGCCGGAGCAGCCGATGGCGAAGATGCTGGCGCCCAGGTCCTGGGCGTCGTCGATGGCGTCCTCGATGTCGTAGTACTCGTCGTCGTATTCGTGGGGCCCGGCGTCACCGATCAGGAAGACCAGCTTGGTGACATCGTTGTCTTTATCCCAATCGATCTCGTTGAGTCCGTCGTCGAGGGCGCGGTAGACGCTCTCCGGGGTGTCGCCGCCGCCGCCGGCGTAGATGGCGTTGATCACGCCGTGGAGCTCGACGACGTCGTAGGTGAAGTCGCTGACCTTGGTGACGTAGGCGTCGCCGCGGTCACGGTACTCGACGATGGCGAAGCGCACCGCCGGGGCCGGGTTGCCCTGGGCGATCTCGGCGGCGATCTCGCGCATCTTCTGCTTGACGACCTCGATCTCGTCGCCCATGCTGCCCGTGGTGTCGACCAGGAAGGCCACGTCCATCCGCGAAGCGTCCTCGCCGGGCTCGACGAAGACCACCGGGGTGTCGGGTTTGCCGTAGCGCACGTCGCGGATCTTGTCGACGAGCTGGCCGCTGAGCAGGTCGAGCATCTCGAAGACCCCGTCGATACTGCCGCTCTCGGCGCGAACACCGCCCAGGATCTCGCCGGTCTCCACGCCGAGGACCTGGGCGTCCAGGCGCATGCTCTCGCCGACCATGGTCAGCGAGCCCATGATCATCAGATCCAGCTTGAGAATGCGCCCGACTTCTATGGCCTCCTCGGGATCGGTGATCCCCGTGCCGCCCAGGGCGTGCTCCTGGAGCACCTCGTCCAGGCGCTCGCGCTCGACCACGGTTATGTCGGGCTGGTTGGCCAGGTCGGTCATCAGCATCTCGGCCAGGCCTTCGGAGAGGTAGTCGTAGCTCTCGTCGGGGGCCTGGACCTTGAAGTACAGCACGCCCAGTTGCACCTTGGCCAGGGCCGGCGCCGTCAGGGCCGCCAGAACCAGCACCACTAGTATTGCCGTATACTTACCGCGCATCGTTCCTCCCTCTTTAGCTTATGATCCATGGATGGCCGCCGGTCGCGTCGCTGGGTTTAATCGCCAGCTCAGGCGTACCGGTAAAAACCTGTCGGATAAGCCGTTCCCTCTCCGCTCTGGCGGGTCGCTTGATAAACGCGAATGGATAATTCCCGAAAGGCGGATTAATACTCTACGATTGTAGCACTTTTCCGGTTCCTGCACTTGGCGGCGGCGAAAGGCTTGTGGTAATGTAAGACCATGAAAGACGGGCACTATCTCGGTTTGGACATCGGATCGACCAGCACCCAGGCGGTTTTCATCACGATGAGCGCCGGGACGGTCCGGGTGAGGGCAAGGGCCTGGGGGCCGACGGGGGCCGACGGCACCGGGACCGCCGAGCGCCTGCGCCGCGAGGTCTGCGGCGGCGTCGAGCCCGCTCTGACCGTGGCCACGGGTTACGGTCGCCGCGCCGTGCGGGCCGATCGCGTCCTGACCGAGATCACCTGCCTGGCCCTGGGAGCCCGTGAGCTGGACGCCGATGCCGTCGGCGGCCTGGACGTCGGCGGTCAGGACGCCAAGTTCGTCTGGATCGACCCCCGGGGCCGCTGCGCCGGCTTCGCCCTCAACGACCGCTGCGCCGCCGGCACCGGCCGCTTCCTCGAACTCGCCGCCCGCATCTGCGAGCTGCCCCTGGACGAATGGGATGCCCTCGAGCTCCCACCGCCCGATGAACCCGGCCTCTCGGCGACCTGCGGCGTCTTCGCCGAGAGCGAGCTGGTCGGCCGCCTGGCCACAGGAGAGGATCCCCGCGGGCTCGTCGGCGCAGCCGCGCGATCCATCGCCGGACGATTGACCGCCCTGCCCGCCTCCGCCGGGCGTCCTCCCGCCGATCCGTCCCACGGTATGCTCCTCGCCGGTGGAGTGGCCGTGAACGGCTTGGCCGCCGCCGCGCTCATCGAGGCTTTCGCCGTCCTGGGCCTGCCCCTGCGCCGTACGGAACGACCGGCCTTCGTCACCGCCCGGGGCGCCGCCCTGGCCGCCGCGAGGCTTCACCAACCTGACAGCCAACCCACCTCCGGGAGGTAAGCCGTGCGATCACTCCCCGCCATCCCCGCCGCCCTGATCCTGGTTATCCTCGTTCTGGGTCTGGCCGGCTGCCGCGTCGAGGTCAACCCCGCCGTCGAGCTGCCCGGCAAAATCCTCTACACCGCCGAGGTAGACGGGATGAGCCAGGTCATCCTCAACACCCCCCAAGGCGACGAAGTCGAGGTCATCACCGACTCCGGCCTGCTTCGCAACGTCACAGGCTTCTACGAGCCCCACCCCGTGCCCGGCGGCGAGGCTATCGTCTGTGTGGCCGCCGTCCAGGGCTTCCGCGAGATCTGCCTGATCGAGCTCACCGATCCACCCACCGCGAAGCTGCTGACCGAAGAGGGCAGCTACAAGGCCGACCCCGTGGTCTCCCACGACGGCTTCTACGTCTACTACGTCTCGACCAGCATCCTCGGTGACGACGAGATCTACCGCCTGGAACTCGACAACCCCCGCAAGGAGCCCGAGCGCCTAACCGACCGACGCTCCGACGACAGCGAGCCGATCATCAGCTCCGACGGCAACGACCTGGTCTTCATCTCCGACCAGAACGGCTCGATGGACCTCTACAACATCGACCTCACCGGCGAGGAGGAGCCGCGCCGCCTGACCGACATGGACGGCGATATCAACGCCCCCTGCTTCGACGCCGAGAGCGACTACATCCTCTTCGACGTTCTCTCCGAGGGCAATCTGGATATCGGCTATGTCCGCCTGACCTCGACCAACTCGGGCACCCTCATCGAAACCCCGGACTGGATGGAGTACTGCCCGGCGATCTCCGCCTCGGGCGACTACATCATGGTCATCAGCAACCTCGACAAACAGGTCGACATCTGCCTCTACACCTGGTACGGCGAGTTCGTCCGCCGGATCACCGATGACGAGGTCCGGGAGTACGATCTGGTCTGGTACTGGTAGCCGAATTGAGACCCCACGCCCGTCTCCCCATGCTGGACTTGAATAACCGACTGTGCTAGACTCGCCCTTGTTTCAGTGCGCCCTGACCATCGGCGCCGCCGCGTCCAGGACCGGTCCACCGGGCTCCGACATCGACCCCGCCGACCTGCGGGAGTTCCTCGACGCCTACGCCCGTCTTCTGGAAACCTGGAACCGACGCTTCAACCTCGTCTCGCGCGCCGCCGATCCCGTCGAGCTGATCGCCGACGCCCTCGTCGACGCCGCCGCCCTGGCCGCCGTCCTCCCACCCGACGGCCTCATCGTCGACGCCGGCGCCGGCGCCGGTCTGCCCGCCCTGCCCCTGGCGCTGCTAAGGCCCGGTCTCCGACTCCTCCTCGTCGAACCCCGCCGCCGCCGCGCCAGCTTTCTCCACCGCCTGGGGGGGCTGGTCTGGGGGGCTGGTCAGAAAGCGGCTCCCACCGAGGGAGAACCTTCCTCCAACACGACCGCTCCGCAACCAACCCGGGGGCTGGTCTGGGGGGCTGGTCAGAAAGCGGCTCCCACCGAGGGAGAACCTTCCTCCAACACGACCGCTCCGACAGCCGCACCCTTCGCCGCCCTCCGCTGGACCGTCGTCCGTGAGCGCGTCGAGAGCCCGGAACTGCTAAACGAATGCGCCGCTCCCGAAGCCGTCTACACGCGGGCCGTCTGGAGCCCCGCCAACGCCTGGAGGGCCTGCGAAGGGTTGCTGGCCCCGGGGAGCCGCTTGATCTGTCTGGTGGGCGAAAGTGAACCCCGGCCCTCCACCGCCTGGACATGCCGAACCTATGAAGAGCTGTTGCCCGATCCCGGTCCCTGGGTCCGGCGCCGTCTCTTCCTGCGCCGCAAGGTGATTGACTGACGTGAAAACCCGCCGCATCGCCATCGCCAATCAGAAGGGCGGGGTCGGCAAGACCACCACCGCCATCAATCTGGGCGCCTCCCTGGCCGCCGCCGGTCGACCCACCCTGATCGTCGACGTCGACCCCCAGGGCAATGCCGGCTCTGGCCTGGGCGTCTACTCCGGCGAGGGCGAAAAGACCATCAAGGACGTCCTCAACGGCCTCTGCTCGATGACCGAGGCCCTACGCCCCACCGCCGTCGAGGGCCTCTATCTGGTGCCCAGTTCGCCGGAGATGGTCTCCCTGGAGCGCGACCTCCTCGGCTCCCAGGACGCCCCGCTGCGCTTGCGCTGCGCCGTCGAGAGCCTCGAGGGCTTCGCCTACATGCTCTTCGACTGCCCCCCGTCCCTGGGGCTGCTGACCCTCAACGCCATGCTGGCCGCCGACGGGGTGCTGATTCCTGTTCAAGCCGAGTACTACGCCCTCGAGGGGCTGACCCAACTACTGCGCGCCGTCGAATACGTCCGCGGCCGCCTGGGCCATCCCCTGGAGATCGACGGCGTACTGTTGACCATGTACGACTCGCGAACACGCCTGGCCGAGGACGTCGAGAAGCAGGTCCGCAAGCACTTCGGCCGCCGGGTCTACCAGACCGTCATCCCGCGCAACGTGCGTCTCTCCGAGGCGCCCAGCCACGGTATGCCCGTGCTCGAGTACGCCCTGACCAGCCGCGGCGCCCAGAGCTACCTCGCCGTGGCCCGGGAGATGCTCGCCGCCGCCGCCGTCTAGCCCCGGGTATCCTCAGCCTGCCCTTTTCTTGACGGTGGTCGATACCGCTGTCTCCAATCGATGGGCGACTGACAGCCACATAGACCGGCGGCAGCCGAACAAGCGTCCTGGGAGCAGTTGAGAAAATAGCTTAGAGCGCTCATTCCGCCTGGGATTATCACCTGATATTGAACCGGCTTCGAAAATTCAAAGGCATCATGTAACCTGATCGGACCAATTGAGCAGTGCATCCTGCAGGTAGTCGAGAGTGTTTTCGTCGTTTCTGTGATTGAATCGGAACGACCTTTCTCTGATAAAGAGCCTGAAGTTACGTTTAAAGCCACCGTGATAGTCTTTTAAGCGGCGCTTGGCGTAGCCCCAGAAGTTCTCGATGCCGTTGATATGGTTCTTTCCGTTGGCGAACTCTTCCTGGTGATTGATCCGCCTGTGGTGGAAGCCTTTGAGTGAGAGCTTGTTATAGGCTTTCCAGCCGTCGGAGTAGACGATCGAGTCCAGCTCGACGTTCTCCAAAATGGCCCCCAGCAGGTGCTTCTCGCTACAGTTGGGCGGCAGGATGACGCGGACCTCGCCGCCTCGCTTGAGCAGCCCGAAGACGGGGGTCTTGCCGCCGGCGCCCCGGCCTCGCTTTCCTTTACGATGGCCGCCGAAGTAGGACTCATCCACCTCGATGTGCCCCTCGAGCTTCTCCAGCTCGGCCTCGCGATCGGCGGCGATGCGCTCCC
>CAZOOP010000020.1:0-59052 GCA_964581465.1 uncultured bacterium | reverse complement strand
CATGATAGACAACCTAAAAAGCATCCTGATTGGTCCATGATCGTGTGTGATCCCTAACAAAAAGAGGGGATTATCACTCGCAAAAGAATCGACTCGTCCAGCGGATAGATTATCATTCAACGCTTTATAGCCCGTAGTCGCCGCCATTGCCAGACCGTTGCTCGGTGGGGATATACCTGGGCTTCCCTTGAGTTCCGCTGGAAGCCGGAGGCTGTTGGCTCCGCATCAGTAACCGACCAGGCTGTGAGTGAGGACCTGCTGACGACGCTTTATTGGCTGCTTTAGCAGCTTAGAGCGTTATCCGCCTCCACTGGTTGACGCCCCGCTGAGGCTGATCTCCAAGCACCATTCTCGCTGTGGCTTTCCTGAGTTGCGAATGAATGGTTCATCTTCTGTGATGATCCCAAAAAGAAACACTGGCCGACCGATTGGTCGGCCCGCTCATTATCACGGCTCCGGCTGTGATTGAAGTCAGAAAACGTCTTCGGACCACATCAGGCCGAGAGGGGAGCGGCTCACCGGGTCGGCTCCGCCTCGTCGGGAACGCCCCGCAACTGTCCTCACACACCTACGGCAAGCCATGATTGCTTCCTCTTGCCCACTCGCAAACAGCGAGCTGATGCGGGGTTGTTTCCAGGAGCGCCGCGGTCCGGACCACCCGTGGTTCACGCACTTGCCGGGCGCGGCTTGCCGACTGACCGCCGCGTGTTCATACCACCACGGCCCGGGGCGGCTCCGGAGCCGCCGCGACCTCGCCCACCCGGTAGGCGAACTCGCCGGCCTCCGACAGGTCGGCCACCAGAGCTTCGGCACGCTTCCGCGGAACCACGGCGGTCAGCCCCAGCCCGCAGTTGAAGACCGCCTCCATCTCCGCATCGCTCAACTTACCCAGCCGCCCGAGCCAGTCGAAGACCCGGGGACGCGGCCAGGCGTCGCGATGGAGCACCGCCCGCATTCCCTCTGGGACCACCCGGGCCAGGTTGCCCGCCAGGCCACCGCCGGTGATGTGCGCCATAGCCGCCGTCTGATGCTTGCGGAACAGCGGCAGCAGCTTCGAGTAGATCCGCGTCGGCGCCAGCAGCTCGTCGGCCACGCTGCGCCCCAGGAACTCGACAACGTCGCCGGGCTCCAGGCCCGCCCGCTCGAAAACCAGCTTGCGCACCAGCGAGAAGCCGTTCGAGTGCAAGCCGTTCGAGGCCAGGCCCACCAGGACCATCCCCTCCTTCACCCGCCGCGGACCCAGCTCCGTCCCGCGCTCCAGCGCTCCGACCACGAAGCCCGCCAGGTCGTAATCGCCCTCCTTGTACACCCCGGGCATCTCGGCGGTCTCGCCGCCGATCAGCGCGCAGCCCGCCTGCAGGCAACCCTGGCTGATCCCCTGCAAGACCTCCCGATCCCGCTCCGGCTCCAGTTTACCCGTGGCGAAGTAGTCGAGGAAGAACAGCGGTCGGGCGCCGACGGTCAGCACGTCGTTGACGCTCATCGCCACCAGGTCGATGCCCACCGTGGTGTGCACTCCGGCGCGGATCGCCACCAGCAGCTTGGTGCCCACGCCGTCGGTGGCCGCCACCAGGACGGGGTCCTTGAAGCCCGCCGCCTTGGTGTCGAAGGCCGCCGCGAAGCCGCCCAGGCCGGCGGCCGCGCCGGGGATGCGGGTGGCCTCGGCCAGCGGGGCGATGGTCTTGACGAAGGCCTCACCGGCGTCGACATCGACACCGGCGTCTTTATACGGATCGGGGACGGTCATGATAGCTCCACTGGTTCATGTCAGATATAAAACAGTTTACCATCGCCATTGTAATATAATTCAACCAGCGGCGGTTCACAACGGAAACCTTTGCCAAACAGCTCTGAAGCTGGTGAAGCATCCTGAACACAGGCGACGAGGCTTTGGCACGTTTATTGCGGAGATCCGACGCCGGATAGCCGAAACCGCGACTCGCCCTGCTGCAATAAACGTGCCAAAGCCGGAACCGACTGAGGACCATTGTAATACAGGTTTGGCAAAGGTTTCCGACGGCGGTGTCCAGAGCTATTGAAAGCCCCCGCGGTGCGGGGGAGGGGGATCAAGACCGTTCGGACCTACCCCGTCAGCTCTCCGCGGATCACCGTCACGGCGTCGCCGCGCAGCAGCACCCGCTCGCCGACGACCTTGACTCCGACCCGCCCCCCGCGTTGGGAGGCCTGGTAGCCGACGAGTTCATCGCGGTCGAAGCAGGCGGCCCAGTATGGCCCCAGACAGCAGTGGGCCGATCCGGTGACCGGGTCTTCGTCGATTCCGGCGCCGGGGGCGAAGAAGCGGGAGACGAAGTCCCAATCATCGTCCCGGGACGGGGCGGTAACGATGACGCCGCGAATGGTGAAGGCCCGCATCTGCTTGATGTCCGGGCGCAGAGCCAGGACCTTCCCGGGGTCGTCGAAGACGGCCAGATAGTCCTCCATGCTGCGACCCAGGTAGACCGGGCTCTCACCCAGGGCCAGGGCCAGTCGCTCGGCGGTCCAGTGATCGTCGACCTCCTCCTGGGTACGGATGGGGAAATCGAGCTCGATGGAGCCATGGGGGTGTTCGAGGCGCCGGGCGGTCAGCTCGCCGCTGCGGGTGAAGAAGCGCAGCGGCTCGTTGGTTGAGCCGCGCTCGTTCCAGAGGACGTGGGCGGCGGCCAGGGTTGCGTGGCCGCAGAGGTCGACCTCGAGGGCCGGGGTGAACCAGCGCAGGTTCCAGCCGTTATCGCCGGGATGCAGGAAGGCGGTCTCGGAGAGATTCATCTCGGCGGCGACGCGTTGCATCCACTTCTCATCGGCGTGACCGTCGGTCAGGCAGACAGCCGCCGGATTGCCGGCGAAGGGTTCGCGGGTGAAGGAGTCGACCTGGTAGAGAGGGTGGGTCGCGGTGTCGGTCATGGGGTGGGTCCCTCGATTTCGCCGGCGAGGTCGGCTTCCTCGGCCCGGCAGTCGTAAAGGTCGCTGTTGCACTCGGGACAACGATTCTGGTACCAGGTGAAGCCGCGGCCGCAGTCAGGACAGCTCCAACGCGCCCCCTGCCGCTGGAGCCAGGCGGCGTCGCCGAGCAAGGCTCGTCGACGACTTGCAGCGACAACCACGGAGTGGTGCGCCGCATCGTCGTCGCGGAAGGACTCGAGGAGGCGGCAGGGGAACTCGGGACAGAGACCGCAGTGGGTCAAGCCCCGAGCCCGGGCGCAGTCGCGAATCTCGCAGTCCCGACAGAACACGGCGGTGAGGTCCGTGTAGCAACCCCGGCAGCGCAGGTCCTCGACGGGCTTCTTCCACTCGGCGGCCCAGGCCGCGAGCTGTTTCTCGTCACCGGCCAGGTTGGCGGCCAGGATCGGACAGGCCCCGCAGTAAAGGCCGCAGTAGGTCTCATGACGATAATCGGCGATAACGCTTCCTTTGCTGTGGTTAACCGAGCGGCGGGACACCGACGCGGCGCTGAGCCAAGGTCGCCGTCGCGGGCCGGTTTTGGCACGTTTCTTGCGGAGTGTCAGGCTGGTTTGAGCATCAGGTGTGTCGGATTGCGCAAGAAACGTGCCAAAATCGGCCCGCTGGTCCGATCGACAGGACACGGGGGAAAGCGGGCGTTTCGTCGGTGTCCCGCCGCGGCGCGCGGTCGGAGAACCCGGCTCCGGTACGGCCCGGGGTAGACGGTTTGGGGCGTCTTGAATCAGCTTACGGTATCGCAGTGGGCGGGCCAAAGGATTAGCTATACTATATCATAGAGATATAGCTGTTTTCCATTGGTGGGCCATTGGTAGGGAGGCTGGGGGGGTCAGGAGCCGCCGTCGGTGTGGCCGCCGTAATCGCCGTCATCGTCATCCTCGATGGAGGAGAAGTCGGGCAGTCCGGTGAAATCGAGCTGCTTGCGGGCTTCGGTGACGAAGTCCACGGGGGGTACGCGGTAGGAGCCGTCGAAGCAGGCGTGGCAGAAGCTCTGGCGGTGCAGACCGGTGGCCTCGAGCAGGTTGTCGAGGCTGAGGTAGGTCAGGGTATCGCAGCCGATGTAGCCACGGATGCGCTCGAGGTCGCTCTGGACCTCGTTGGCGATCAACTCGGTATAGTTTGAGACATCGATGCCGTAGTAACAGGGGTAGCGCCAGGGCGGGCAGCTTACGGCGAGATGCACCTTGGCGGCGCCGGCGTCCTTGATCATCTTGACGATCTTGCGGGCGGTGGTGCCGCGGACGATGGAGTCGTCGACGCAGACGACCTCGCGGCCCTCGAGGGTCGATCCGACGGGATTGTACTTGAGCTTGGCGCCGAAGTCGCGGATCTGCTGCTTGGGTTCGATGAAGGTGCGACCGATGTAGTGGCTGCGGATCAGGCCCAGCTCGTAGGGTACGCCGGAGGCCTGGGCCATGCCCAGGGCGGCGGGGTTGCTGGAGTCGGGGACGCTGATGACGACGTCGCCGCGCACTCCGCGATCGGCCAGTTGACCGGCCAGGCGACGGCCCAGCTCCTTGCGGACGTCATAGACCATCTTGCCCCGGATGATCGAGTCCGGCCGGGCGAAGTAGACGTACTCGAAGACGCAGAAGGCCTCGCGGTGGGGCGGGAAGGGGTAGACGCTGCGCAGGCCGTCGTCGTCGATGACCACCATTTCGCCGGGCTCGATCTCGCGCTCGTAGTCGGCGTCGATGACCCCGAAGGCGCAGGACTCGCTGGAAACGATCCAGGCCTTGTGCTCGTGGCCGTCGTCGTCGGTCCACATCCGACTGCCCAGGCACATCGGACGGATGCCCCGGGGGTCGCGCACCGCGACCATGCAGTCCGGGGTCAGCGCCACCAGGGAGTAGGAGCCGTGGGTCTGGCGCAGGGCGTCGCCGATGAAACCCTCGGGCGCCTTTTCCGGACTGCGTGCCATCAGGTGGACCATCACCTCGGAGTCCGTGGTCGAGGTGAAGATGGAGCCCTCGCCCTCGAGGCGCTTGCGGATCTGGTCGGCGTTGACCAGGTTGCCGTTGTGGGCCACGGCGAGGCGGCCCTTGGCGAACTCGACGTAGATCGGTTGGGCGTTGAGTAGGCGGCTGGCGCCGGTGGTGGAGTAGCGGACGTGGCCCACGGCGGCGTCGCCCTTGAGGCGGCGCAGCTCCCGCTCGGGGAAGATCTCGGCCACGGTGCCCATGTCGCGGTGGAAGCGCATCGAGCCGTCGGCCAGCCGCGAACAGATACCGGCGGACTCCTGGCCGCGATGCTGCAGGGCGTAGAGGCCCAGGTAGGTGAAGACGGCGCTCTCCGGATGACCGTAGATGCCGAATACGCCGCATTTCTCGCGGGGGGCGTCGCCGAAGGCCCGCATGGCTGCTCCCGTCGGTGTGGGTCGGGCGGGTGGGGGCGCTACTCTCCCATCACCGCGGCCAGGTGTTCGAGGAAGGCGTCGTTCTGCCACTCGAGGCCCACGGTGACCCGGATGTGGTCGCCCAGGCCGAAGGCGGTCATCGGCCGGACGATGACGCCGCGCTTGAGCAGCGCGCCGGAGAGCTCGGCGGCGCGCTCGTCGGAGCCGGCAAGGAAGAGGATGAAATTGGTCGCCGAGGGGACGGGCTCGAAGCCCAGGTCGCGCAGGCCCTTCTCGAGCTGGGCCATGCCCGCGCGGTTGCTCTCCACGGAGCGGGCGATGTGGTCGGTGTCCTCGAGGGAGGCCAGGGCGGCCAATTGGCCCAGCGAGGTCACGTTGAAGGGGTTGCGCACCCGGTGCAGGCCGGCGACGAGCTCGGGATCACCGATGCCGTAGCCCACGCGCAGCCCGGCCAAAGCGTAGTCTTTCGAGAAAGTGCGCAGGATGAACAGGTTGCGTCTGCCAGCCTTGAGCTTCTCCAGCCCGCTGACGAAGTCCGACGCCAGGTCGCCGGCGTAGGTGATGTAGGCTTCGTCGAGGACCAGCACCACGTGATCGGGGACGCGGTCGATGAAATCTTCGAGAACCGCCTTGCCGTGGTAGGTCCCGGTGGGATTGTTGGGATTGGGCAGGTAGATCAGCTTGGTCTTCTCGCTGATCGCGGCCAGAATCCCCTCGAGATCGATCTTGTAATCCGCGGTCAGGGGAATGACCCGCTCCTCGGCGGCGTAGGTGTAGGCCATGATCGGGTACATCAGGAAGCTCTGCGCCGAGTAGATCATCTCGTCGCCGGGGTCGACCAGCAGCTTGGCAATGAGTTCGATGACGCCGGTCGAGCCGCGGTCCAGCACCAGCATCTCCGGATCGACGCCGTGATGCTCGGCCAGGGTCCGGGTGAGGTGGTAGCAGGCGTTGTCGGGGTAGAGGTTGATCTCTCCGACGTGAAGCCGCACGGCGCGCATTGCCCGTGGCGAGGGACCCAGCGGGTTCTCGTTGGAGGCCAGCTTGATGATCTCGCCCTCGATGTCCAGCTCGCGCTTGAGCTCGGAGATGGGCTTGCCCGGCTTGTAGGGGTTGATGCGCTTGACCGTCTCGCGGAACCGGAACATGGCGACTCCTGCAACTGGCCGACGGCGTTCGTCCGACGGGTTTGGCTTGGGTGGGCGACGGAAAAAGGAAGTTGGATTTTAACACGGGCGGCGGCGGCGGGGCAATCGCCGGAGACGCTCGCGCCGTTCTCAATAGGCGCTGGAAGAACGCCGATCAACGACGCCGTCATCGGCGATGAACCAACCCATAGATACCGAAGGGCTCCCCCGAGTCATCGTTCACCCCAGAGCGCCGAAAGGACGGGGTTCCACCCCGCCCTGAAGACCCCCGGCAATCGCCAACCATTAGGGATTATCACCCGTTCTTGGACCGGGAGATATAGCTGATTGAATGCCACCTAACGCTTTATAGCTAAAGGCATCGTGAATGGTGTCGGGGCCAAACCAGGCTGATGGCGAGATTGGGGATCACATAGCGTCAACGGACCACAGCAATACTGGATCACATTTAGATAAATGCAGTTACCTTTTATCAGGTCTGCATACCGAGCGGGATGCTTGTGGCTGGTACGTGGTTTATAACGTTGATGGGAGACCCATAGCGACGTAACCGCACACTAACAAACTGCTTGAAGCTGTCGGCCTCGAGGACGATGTTTCGATCCCAAATGGCCTATTATCAAGTATATAATAAATGAGCACTATGGGTAATTACGGTTGCTGCCATAACACATTTCTGCACAGCCTAGTCTCAGCCGCTTTTAGGGATTATCACGCGTAGCTAAACCGATTCATCAAGCTGATAGATTGTCTTTCAACGCTTGATTGCTCACAATCGCCGCCATTGTCCAACCGCTGCTTGGTGGCACTATACCCGGTCTTGCATTGAGTTCCGCCGGAAGCCGGAGGCTGTTGGTTTCATTCAGGTTTCGACAATGCTGTTTCGACAATGCTGTGGGTGAGGGATCTGCTGACGGCGCTTTATGGCCTGCCTCAGATGTTTCGGCTTGTCTCCGCCTTCACGAGCTGACACCGTCTTGCGGGTGATTACCAGGCCCTTGACCCAATGTATCTTTCACGAGTTGCGAAGGTTTGGTTTGGTTTCTGGTGATGACCCATCGCTAACAGCTTGTCATTCAATACTATCTCGCTCAGCTAGTCGCCATTGTCTTAAGAATCGATTTGTAGCGATCAACCTCTACTCGCACCTGGTGACGCGGGAAACGATAAGGCGGCTGATCCCGCAGGACATACCGGTGGTTAACGGGAAGGCGGGCTGAAACCAAGCTACTAGTTGTTTAACCGCCTATCTCAGCCGGCCGCCTCGTCGAGGTGACGCCCTTCGTGAAGCGAATACCGAGGACCTCTCCGCCGTAACAACTCTCAGCGTTCGCCGATGTTGGGTTCGCGTTTGCGTGATGATCCCCCCCACCCAAAAGCCCCGCTCATTCCACCCGTTCCAGCTCGAGGTTGACGAAGCTGGCGAAGCCGCGGCGGACCTTGACGTCCAGCAGGGGTTGGAAGGTGCCCAGGCGCTCCTCGCCCAGCTCGGCGTCGGCCTCGAGCAGGAAGTAAGTCCCCGGCGGCACGCCGACGAGCTGAAACTCGCCGATGAAGTTGCTGGTGGTGGTCTTGTAGGGCTCGCGGCTGGCGTAGTCGTCCCGGGTGCGGTAGAGGGCGACGGTGGCGCCGGGCACCGCCGTGCCCCGGATCAGCACCCGCCCGGTGATCACCCCGGTGGTCTGGGGGTCCATCTCGATGGCGTCGGCGCGGCCGTAGCGGCCGCCCTCGAGGGCGGGAATGCGCATCGAGGTGAAGACGGCGATCAGGTCGCGCAGGTGAGCGTTGAAGCGCTCCTGGGGAACCGAGGCCTGGATGGTGTAGCCGACGGTGTTGCGCAGCAGGTAGCAGACGATGTGCCTGGTTTTGGTGGTCACGCCGCTGGTCGGATCGGTGACGGCGTGATCGTAGGTGGTCAGCCGGGGCTCGGAGGCGGCCAGCTCGCGCAGCACCGCGGCCAGGTCGTCGAGCTGCTCGGTTTGCTCCTCGGCCTGCTCGCTCTCCAGCTCCCGGGCCGCCGCGTCCTTATAGGGCACTCCGGTTGTCCGCTGCAGGGCGATCAGGCCCTCCATGACCGTCATCTCCTCGATGATCACCTCGCCGGCGTCGGGGTCGGCGTCGGCGAAGCCGCCGTCAGCTACCTCGATCGCATCCCCCTCGACGACGGTTTCCATCGGCTCCCCGCCCGCCTCTCCGGACGGGTCAACCATCCCGGTCTCCGCTCCATCGCCGCCCTCGGCCTCCCCGCCCTCGGCGGGCAGGGCCTCGTGATCCAGCTCGCCCACGGGCTCCTCGTCCGCGCGGTAGGCGCCGGGCAGGGGCAGGTACTCGGGCTCTCGCCCCTCCCACTGCTCGATCAACTCCTGGACCGTGGTCTCACTGCCGCGGATGCCGTAGCGGCCCTTGGCCTTTTCCCGATGATCGGCCGGGGTGTCCAGGGAGCTCATCAGGTCGACGAAGACGCGGAAGGCCACCTCGCCGTCGGGGCTCTGCAGGAGCACCAGTGCCGCGCCGATGTTCTGCTCGATGCTCCAGCCCGCCGGCGCGGTGACCTGGAAGCCGTAGTCGGTGTTGGAGTAGGTCTGGCCGTCGATGGAGCTGCGCGCCGCCGTCGGGACGGCGGCCGCCAGCACGACCAGGAGGATCGCCGCAAGCTGTCGGGGTCGTTTGATCATCGTCTTCGAAGGGGGTCGAATGGGCGGGGGATTCTCTCACGGGCCGAATCAACGGCGGATGGCGAGGCTGCTGGTTGATCAGCTGATGCAACCCCGAAGGGATCGTGTGCCCTGTCCGGGCCGGTTGATTCCAAGGGCGTCAACAACAGGCAATAACGGCGTGAATGATGCAAACTCGTTTTAAGCGCGACGCATCCGGGCGGCAACCACCGACCGGTTGATCGCCCGACTCAATGAGCGCCCTTGTTGATTCAGGGATCATCTCTCGCCGTAGAACCGGTGCATACTGCTAACATCTTGCGAAAACGCACTCGCCGTCATCGTCACCGTCGTATCCGGGCAGTCGTTGCATGGCGCTGCGTTTATCCTGGACTGCATGCCCTGATCAGCCGAAAAGACGGCTACCCCGACGGTTGATCCGGTTGCTTCAACCGGTGAGGCCTATTTATCAAGCGGTTTATGGCTTGGGTCAGCCCCGGTATCAGCTTAGCACCTGATGGAGTTGACGCCGTCAGCGGAGCGAACAACGGGTGCATCTCACTCGTCGCGGCTCACATCAACAACAGGAACTGGTTAAGCTTACCGCCACGATCCCCTGGTTGTCACTGTTGCGCCAATAACCCAATGGAAGCTGCCTGGCAAGGGAACGAAGCTGTCGCAAGGGCAGATTGTCCATAGAGCTCCGCCCATGTCGCCCCACAATATGGCTGCACTAATGCAACCTCTATTCCTGGACCTGCACGCGTATTTACAATGGATTACAATCACAACCCGGTCCGTACATGGTTCACGATTCCAAAGATAAGTCCCGGCGAAGCACCGGCGCACTGAAGCGCCGAACCGGAGCCATGCTTGCCGCAGTCGCTTATCCGCCGACCATAACCTATCTCCCGGCCCGTCCGGCTTTGTTGATTCACCCTCGGCGCACGGTCAGGATAATAGCACAAGGCCGTCGCGGCGACCAGCGCCGGAAACTTGTTATACTTCGGCGATTCGGGTATTCTTGTATATATAGACCATCCGGAGTGGAGCCTTGACGCCGCGCTTTCCCGACTTCAAACACCTGACCATCGGCGACCGCCGGGAGCTCCACCCCCGGCTGCGGGCCTACGCGCCCGTCACCTCGGAGCTTACCTTCACCAACCTGTTCATCTGGCGCGGCGGTCAGCGCTACCGCTGGAGCCTCCTCGATGAGCACCTGCTGATCCTGGCCGTCCCCGGCGGCGATCACTCCCTGGCCCACGCCCTGCCCCCCGTCGGACCCGCCGGACGCCTCAGCGTGATTGTCCGCCTGCTCGACTGGATGGCCGAAACCGGCCTGCGCCCGCTGATCCATCGCGCCGACCCCCGGCTGGCCGCTGAACTCGCCGACTCGGAACTCGTCGTCAGCCCGATCCGCGAGCACTTCGACTACCTCTACCGCCGCCGGGACCTGGCCGAACTCGACGGCGCCGCCTACGAGACCAAGCGCAATCACATCAACGCCCTGCTGCGCCGCGTCGAACCACGTTACAAGCCCCTGGGTCCCGAGCACCTGATGCCCGCCAAGCGCCTCTCCGACGAGTGGTGCCGGATGCGGCGCTGCAAGGACGAACTGGACCTGGTCAACGAGTGGGAGGCCATCCGCGAGCTGCTCAACCACTACGACGAGCTGGACCTCAGCGGCGCCGTGATCTTCCTCGACGACCGACTAAAGGCCTTCACCGTCGGCGAGCGCCTCAACGACAACACCGCCGTGATCCACATCGAGAAGGGCGACCCCGAGGAGCGCGGCGTCTACCCCCTGATCAACCGCCTGTTCTGCCGCAACGCCCTGTCAGCTTACGAGTACGTCAACCGCGAGCAGGACCTCGGGCTGCCCGGCCTGCGCCGCGCCAAGCAGAGCTACCGCCCCGTCGAACTGGTCGAAAAGTTCGATATCACCCGCGCCTGAGACGCGGCGAGACCATCGCCGGGGGACCGGGGCCAAGAACACCAACCACTAGACAGGCGCGGAGGCGTTGGCACGTTTCTTGCGCAACTCGACACGGCCTCCGGAGGCCGGCTCTTCGGATTCCGCAAGAAACGTGCCAACGCCGGGCCTGGGCGGGGGCTTCTCGGGACGATCCCGGCGAAGGTCTCGCCGGTAGCCGTGAGAGCGCCGATCTGTGGTCTTAAACAAGCCTTTAACCACCAGCGCCATATCCATCACTATCTACTTGACGACCTTTCGGCGGGATCAACGGTCTCCGGTTTGCGGCGGTTGAAAAAGCGACTTCAGGTCTATCGCCACAAAGCGTCAGCAGTGATATAAGCGGCAATATCTATAGGTGGGCTGATCGACAACCTATCGCAATGATCTCCCGGTTCATGAGCGAGTGATAACCCCTGCTTGAATACATCCCTGACGAAAGATTGCCATTGGCGCATAGGTAACGTAGTAGCAGGTGCTAAGGGTAACAGAGCCGTTTCTTGAGCTTAAGCGGTGCATTTCCGGCTGCGGCAAGACAAGCCGTTCACCAGCAGCCTGATGCGCCCCGACCATGCCAAAGGGCGCCCAACCCTTTCGATTCGATCCATTCGAACACCTTAGCCGTGGTGGAAGGACCCCGCTGTGACCGTCTTCCTCTTCACCGACATCGAAGGCTCGACGCGCCTCTGGGAGCGTCATGGACGATCGATGACGACCCTGCTGGAGCGTCACGACCGCCTGCTCTCCGAGGTGATCGCCGCCCACGGTGGCCGGGTGCTCAAGCATCTGGGCGACGGCGTCTTCGCGGTCTTCGAGGACGGCGACGGAGCGCTGGCCTGTCTGCTGGAGCTCCAGCGCCGGCTGGGCTCCGAGGACTGGTCACCTCTCGAGGAGCTGCGGGTGCGTACGGCGCTGCACGCCGGCCAGGCCGAGCGCCTCGGCGAGGACTTCTTCGGCCCGGTGATCAACCGCACGGCGCGGATCATGGACGCGGGCTGGGGAGGACAGATCCTGCTCTCACCGGAGGCCGCCGAGGAGTGCGCGGTCCCGCCGGGGGGCGAGCTCGTCGACCTGGGCACACATCAGTTGCGGGACCTGGCCCGGCCCCAGCGCATCCTGACCCTGGACCACCCGGAGCTGCCGCTGCGGCGCTTCCCCGAGCTGCGCACCCTGGGCAACCGGCCCAACAACCTGCCGCCCCAGGCGACGCCCTTCGTCGGGCGCGTCGAGGAGCGGCGGGAGCTGCACAAGCTGCTGGACCGCGCAGCGGCGGGTCCGGTCACGGTCACCGGCCCCGGCGGGATGGGCAAGACCCGCCTGGCGCTCCAGGTGGCCGCCGAGCGCGTCGACCGCTACGACGACGGGGTCTACTTCGTGGCCCTGGCGCCCCTGGAGGACCCGGAGCAGCTCGTCGGCGCGATGGCCGAAGCGCTGAGCTTCTCCTTCTACCCCGGCGGTGAGCCCCGGGAGCAGTTGCTGACCTACCTGCAGAACAAGAACCTCCTGCTGGTGTTGGACAACTTCGAGCATCTGACTGCGGCGGCGACACTGCTGGCCGAGATAGCCGAGCGCTGCCCCCGGGTGCGCTACCTGGTCACCAGCCGCGAGCGGCTCAACCTGCGCGGGGAACAGCTTTACGCCATCGACGGCCTGCAGTTCCCCAAACACTGGGAGCCGGCCCCCCAGGACCATTACAGCGCTTTGCACCTCTTTCTGGAAAGCGCCCGACGGATGCGGCCCGACTTCGTGATCACCCCGGGCAACGTCCGTCCGGTGATCCGCATCTGCGAGCTGGTCGGCGGGATGCCCCTGGGGCTGGAGCTGGCGGCGAGCTGGGTGCGCACCCTGGAGCCCGAGGAGATCGCCGGCGAGATCGCCGAGGGGATGGACTTCCTGGAGAGCGACCTGCGCGACCTGCCGGCCCGGCACCGCAGCCTCCACGGCGTGGTCGACTACTCCTGGCGGCTGCTCGACGACGGGGAGAAGCGCCTGTTCCGCTCCCTGGCCGTCTTCCAGGGCGGCTTCGACAAGACGGCGGCCCGCAAGGTCCTCGGCGTCGGGGCGCGGCCGTTGCTCTCCCTGGTGGATAAATCCCTGCTCAGCCGCGATTCGGACGGCCGCTACCAGCTCCACGAGGTGGTGCGCGCCTACGCCGAGGAGCGCCTGGCCGAGGAACCCGAGCTGCGCGCCGAACTGCGCGAGGTCCACGCCCGTTACTACATCGAGACCTACGGTGGACGCATCAGAGAGGCCGGTTTCGGCGATCCGGAGAAGCGGCGCGTAATCCACCGCGAGGACGGCAACCTGACGGCGGCCTACCGCTGGTGCGTGGAAAGCGGCGAGCGTGAGCTCCTCGAGGGTTACCTCTCCGGGTTCAGCATCCTCTACCAGAGCCAGAACCGCTACGCCGAGCTGATCGAGCTGCTCGACTGGGCCATCGGCGAACTGGGCGGCGGGTCCGATTCACTGGAGGGTAGACTGCACCGCTTCCGGGGCACGGCCCGTTACCGCCGCGGTACGATCCCCGAGTCCATCGAAGACATGGAGCGCGCCCTGGCAATCTTCGATGAACTGGGTGACGAACGGGAGCTCTACGCCACCTGCTACCAGCTCGGCGCCGCCCACTTCCGCACCTACAACTTCGACCAGGCCCGCGAGTTCTTCGAGCGCGCCCTGGAGCTGTCCCGCCGCCTGGAGCGCCGGGACATGGAGGCCAACGCCCTGGCCGCCCTGGGCGATCTCGAGAACGGCCGCGGCAACTACGACGAGGGCTTCGAGCTCTGCAGCCGGGCCCTGGAGGTGCTGCGCGAGGTCGGCGACACCATCAGCCAGATCCACGTCCTGATCACCATCGGCGACATCCACTACCACCGCCGCGACTACACCCTCTCGGAGCGGAGCCACCGCGAGGCGGCGGAGCTCTCCGACGAGCAGGATTACCGCTGGGGCTCGGCCCTGGCCCGTTCCGGCCTCTGCGCCGCCTTGCGCGACGACCACCGCCCCGAGGAGGCCCTGGCCGTCGGCCGCCGCTCCCTCGAGCTGTTCACCCAGATCGGCGCCCGCTCCTGGCAGGCCAACTGCCTGCACGAAACCGGCGAGGCCCTGACCAACCTGGGCCGCTACGGCGAGGCCGCCAAGAGCCTGGACGAGGCCGCCGGGCTCTACGACGAGCTCAAGCTCAGCGCCTACGGCATCCTGGTCGAGGTCTCGCGCTCCCGGCTGCTCTTCCATAAGGGGAGCTTCGGCGAGGCCGCCGGTCTGATAGAAAGCCTGGAACACCGGATGAACGAGGAGGGACTGAGCTTCGACGCCCGCCGGGTGCGCATGCTGCGCTGCTGGTGCGAGCTGGAGCTGGGACGGACACCCCGCGAAACCCTGGACGAACTCGCCGACGGCGAGGACCTGATGGCTCTGGGCGCCCGGGTAGCCCTAGCCCGCCTCGCCCGGGAGGCCGGCGACCTCGACGAGCGCCGCGAGCGCGTCGCCGCCGCCTTCGACCTTTTCAGCGGCAAGGCCGCCGACGACGAGATCCTGCTGCTGGCCCTCGAGCTGCTCCACGAACCCCTGCTCGTCGAGCGCGACACGGCCGTAGCGCTGGCGGCCCTGATCGCCCGGCACCCCCAGACCCCGCGCCACTTCGCCCATCGCGCCGCCGAGACCGCCCGGCGGAGCGGCCTGGCGATCGACACCGTCGACCTGAACGGAGACGGCTTCACCCCGGTTCTGCTCGGTTTGCTGGAGCGCGGCCGGGGCGAATTATCGAGCGGCGGATAGGCTCCTGTACGGGCCGACCTTCAGGTCGGCCCGTTGGCAAGGGCGATCCCCAAGGCGTGTTGGACAGACGGGAGGACCATAAGGTCCTCCCGTAAGCATCGCGTCGACCTAGGCGGACCCGTCGACGATCCAGGGCCATCCGGAGACGGCGATTCGCGAGACCCGTCCTACAGGCCGCCGGTCTCGATCTCGATCCCCGGATGCCCCCGCTCCAAACGTTGCCTGGTCAGCTCGACGGCGTCGGGGTTGATATCGATGCAGATCCAGCCGCGCCCCAGCTCCTCGGCGGCCGCCGCCGTCGTCCCGCTGCCGGCGAAGGGGTCCAGCACCACCCCGCCGGGGTTCGACGAGGCGGGGATGATCCGCCACAACAGCTTCAGCGGCTTCTGGGTCGGGTAACCCAGGCGCTCCCTGACCGAGATGTGCCCGCCCGAGGGGATGTCGAGCCAGTAGTCCTCGACGAGCTTGCCCTGCTCCAGGTAGGCGGCGCGAACCTCGTCGTCCCGCAACCGGCCCCGGCTCTTCCAGATGCGCCCCTCGGGGCGGCCCCGGTCGGTGTGCAGGGCCTTGTAGGGCACGCGGACCTCGTCGGCGTTGAAGGTGAAGCCGTCCCCCTTGGTGTAGCGCAGCAGGGTGTCGTGCTTTCGGGGGAAGTCCCGCCGCGCCGCCGAGGGACCGGTGTAGCACCAGACGATCTCGTTGCGGAAGCCGCCGGCGCCGAAGACGGCGTCGAGCAGCACCTTGAGGTAGTGGCCGGCGCCGGGATCGCAGTGCAGGTAGAGGGTGGCCCCGGGGCGCAGCGCCCGGCGCAGTTCGAGCAGCCGCCGGGTGAGGTGGACCAGGTAGGCGGCCAGGTCGTTGGGACCGTACAGCTCGAGCAGGGTCTCCAGCAGGCGGCGCGGGGCGGACGCCCCGTCCAGACCAGCTAGTTCGGCGAACTCGCGCTCGCTGTCGGCGGTCCAGACCCAGGCGTCGTCGAAGGCCCGGCGACGCCTCACCCCGTCCCGAGTGCGCAAGACGCTGTCGTAGGAAGCTTTCGAGTTGAAGGGCGGGTCCAGGTAGGCCAGGTCGACGGCGCCGTCGGCGACGCGCTCGGCCATAACCCGGAGGCAGTCGCCGGTGTGGAGCTGGCGGGTCGGTTCACTCACATTCACGGGGAATGGAAAAAGGGAGGGTGCGCTAGAGCGTCAGGTACCAGTCGAGGATGATCCCGCCGGCCAGGTAGGCCGTCAGGGCGCCGGCGGCCAGGAAGGGTCCGAAGGGCAGCTCGCGCTTGCCCGTCACCGCCCAGCGCACGCCGCCGACGATCGCCCCCAGGACCACGGCGATAAAGGCGGCCAGCAGGACCTCACGCCAGCCGACGAAGGCCCCCGCCGCCGCCAGCAGCTTCAGATCGCCGCCGCCCATCGCCTCGCGCTTGAAGATCAGCTTGCCCAACAGGGCGAAGACGAGCAGCAGTCCGCCGCCGACCAGCACCCCGAGCAGGCTGTCCAGGGGTCCCAGGCCGAAGGGGTAGAAGCTGGCCGCGAAGCCGATCATCAACAGGCCCACGGTCAGGCCGTTGGGGATGATACCGTGCTCGACGTCGATCAAAGCCGCCGCCAACAGACCCGTGAAGAGCAGGCAGCCGACCACGGACTCGAAGCTGAAGCCGAAGCGGAAGAAGACCCCCAGCCAACCCAGGGCGTTGCCCAGCTCGACCAGGGGGTAGCGGGGGCTGATCTTCGCCTTGCAGTGCGAGCACTTGCCGCCCAGGGTGAGGTAGCTGAGCACCGGGATCTTCTCGTCGGCGGACAGCGGCGTCTTACAGTGGGGGCAGTAGCTGCCCGGACGAACGATGGAGAGCCGCCGCGGCAGGCGGTGGATCAGCGTGTTGGCGAAGCTGCCGATAACCAGCCCCAGCAACAGCACCAGGAAGGCGGCGACGAAATGGTACACGGGTCTCCCGACCGAAGATCGACACACCATCTTACCACAGCGCGACCGCCCTCGGGGCGCCTTGACCGCCGCCGCACCCCCTGCTAAACTCGATTCGAATCCGACCCACTCCCCGCGGGAGCCCGCCGTGAAACGCCTGCTGAGCTACCTGCCCCACGCGATCATCACCCTGGCCGTGCTGCTGGCCCTGGGCGCCTTCGTCCACGAGGCCGCCGCCGGAATCGAGGAGCTGCGTGGCGAACTGGCCGCAATCGAGAGCGAACTCGCCGAGCAGCGCGCCGCCCGGGACCGCGTCCGCGACCAGGAGCTGGGCATCCTGGCCGAGCTCCAACTCCTCCAGCAGCAGGCCGAGAAAGGCCGGACCAGCATCCAACGGCTCAAGGGCGCCGAGGAACAAGCCGCCGCCCTGGTCGCCGAGAACCGCGCCGCCATCGAGCGCCTCGAACGCCAGGCCGACGAGCGCCGCGAGCTCCTCGGCCGCCGCCTGGCTCTGCTCTACATGATCGGCCGCGACGGCGGCAACCGCTTCGTCCTCAGCGCGACCGACTTCGCCGCCATGGGCCGCCGCTTCCTCTTCCTCAAAGCCTTCGCCGCCCAGGACCGCGAGATCTTCGACGAAATCAAGCGCGCCGTCGCCGAGCAGCAACGCCACGGCCTCGAACTCGAACAGGCCCTCGAGCTCCTCGAACGCTCCCGCGCCGAGGCCGAGAAGGAACAGGCCCTCTACGAGGAGGACCTCGAACGCAAACGCGAGCTCCTCGAACGTGTCCAGCGAGAGCGCTCGGCCTACGAGGCCGTCATCCGCGAAAAAGAGCGCGCGATGACCAGCCTCCAGTCCAAGATCAACGACATCATCGCCGCCCAGGCCTCCGCCGAGACCGGCCGCGACCTCTCCGCCGCCGAGATCCCCGACGCCGGCGTCTGGACCTCCGAGGTCCCCAGCCTGCGCATCTGGCCCACCGAAGGCCGCATCATCCGCTACTACGGCCGCGTCGAGGACCCCGTCTACGGCACCACCACCAAGTCCGACGGCATCGATATCGCCGCCCCCTCCGGCCAGTACTTCGTCTCCGTCCTACCCGGCGAGGTCATCTACGCCGACTGGTTCCAGGGCTACGGCAAGATGCTCATCATCGCCCACGACGACGGCGTCCACACCGTCTACGCCCACGCCGAGGCCCTGCTGGTGGGCGTCAACGACGTGGTGACCGAGGGCCAGCGCATCGGCCGGGTGGGCTCGACGGGGTCGATCACCGAGCCCAGCCTGCACTTCGAGATAAGAAAGGCCGGCCGCGCCGTGGACCCGCTGGCCTTCCTGGCGCAGTAACTCAGCCCCCGACTTGTCAAGCGAAAGGCCCCGCCGGTGCGGGACCATATCATAATAAACAAAACTATATATTAATAATAATCATTATTGAATAGTCCCGCAAAGAGTCTAGTTGCTATGCGTATAGCTATGTCGAGCATATTCAAAATAATGTAAATTAACTGAGAAAGATTACAGCTCCATTTGATACTTTCTTACACCATATAATTAAAGCTAACAGCGAGTTCATGAAGCATTAAAAATGTGTTCTTATAGGTTACGTCGAACTGCATACAGACATCGGGAAGTAAGATACGACTACGTGACTCAGGACGCGACTGCTCATTTGTGATCACCGTAACATCATGGACCATTGCAAACGCCACCAGCCAGCCGTCGGCTTCGGTTGCGAATTTAGCCTTGGCCGGGTCAGTGTACTGCGTATTGCGATGCACCCAGAGCATCACACTTTTGTAAGAAGCGGATACGGCTTCCTCATTTGTGCCCAGGAAAAAATCCGATGGCAACTTTGTTATGATCCATTTTTTTAGGTCTTCAACCTCTCCTTTACCTTCTTCTTCCCTCTTCTTTTCAGCCTTATATCCTACTAATAATTCATCTTTGACCTTATCGATGCTGTGAACAACTCCTGTATCGTGGTGATGTAGCAAAGAGTCCCAAAATCTTGGACAGATCGCGAAGGCATAATAGCTATTCTTTGCTGCAATGAATACATCCGAATCCAATACATAGGGACTCATGGTAGAGTTACCCCCAGCCGATTCGCGTATTTCTGAAACAATCCCCCGCGCAGCCCCGTTAGATGATACGCCTCGTTGAAACTCAGTCGGCCGCCCTTCGCGGCGAGGATGACCTGAATGGCAAACCGCTCGCCAACGCGTGTGTTCTGGTTGTTATAGAAATCGCCCCCGCTGGAATCCGAACGCTGTTTTTTCTCTCGCGCGATGTACTCTTCGTAGAAGCTGAAGAACGCCTCACGGCTCACGAGGCCCAGGTCCATGGCGCGCCGGCCGGCCACGATAGGGCTGACCTTGAACCGTAGAGCAATGCTCTTGAACCGTAGAGCAATGCTCTTGAACGACGATACGTGATGCCGCATGTCGTGCCAGCACGTTCTCAGTTCCTCCGATGGTACTAGAAACTCCGCTGCCGCCCGATCGCACCAAATCTCGATATCCTGCGTCGGCAACGAGGTCAATCCGGTATCGCTTAAAGAGCTTTCGCCAAGCCAAATGTGCGCTAGCTCATGAACCATTGTGAACATTTGCGCCGATTTCGAGTCGGCCCCATTTACGAATACTAGTGGCGCGTATTCATCACTCAGCGCGAAACCTCGGAACTCCTCAACATCAAGTTTGCGATGCGTGTTGTTCCCCACCACGCCGTTAATTACAGCCATGACACGTACATTCTCTATCGACCGTCGCAGCTTCCCAACCGCCTCGCGCCATGTAGAAACCGCTGCTGCCCAGCCATCTGCCAAACCGACCATCCGCCGCATTTCCTGTCCTACCCCCCGCGGGTCGTCAGTAATGCGGGCAATTGCAACAAAGGCCAAGGAATCGGTTTCACATTCAATCAACTCATCGCGGAGCCACGCCTGCCTTCGCTGCATCGTATAGATCGTGTCCAGTAAATCGGCGCTTGGCTGGCTGGTTGCCCCGTCGCGAATTTTTCGCAGGTCCGGAATTGGGATTTCTTCTCGGGGGGGCTCCGGCAGAAAGAAGTAGCCAAGTGGCGTATGTGTCGCCCTAGCAAAAGCTTCAAGCTGTTTCATAGTCGGCATTTTTTCTCCACTTTCCCAACCCCGCAACCACTTATACTTTTTCTTAGAGTATAAAAAATGCGGCTCAAGCCGTACACGCTTGCAAGCCCAGGTAATAAACATAGGGTGTATTTCGACGCGGAAAGGCATGCTATCTCTCAATATAATTAGAGGCTAACTGCAACTTGAAACTTATTCACTGCTGCGTGCTCTGTAAAGCTGAACTCTACGAGCAGAGAGATAAACAAACTACGTTTTTCTAGCAGTTGTATTATATCATATAGAAAGTATCGTTTCCCAGCCCCATCATTTAACACTTGTAAGTGGTTCATGAGTAAATGCATTATGATATTTTATGCTAACACTTTACCTGAGTATGTCCATTGCATCATCATACACGAGAGGTTTTCGGCGCTATTGAGGCCCATTATTGGAGGCGGGGGGGATCGAACCCCCGTCCGATAACGCTCGACTTCCTGCTTTTCAAGCTCAGTCCCGCCGGGGATCAATAATCGGGCGGCTCGTCGTTGTTCCACATCTCGAGCTTGATCTGGAGGGAGTCATCGGGCTGGACTTCCCAGATGACCAGGTACTTGCCGGTGTCGGTAATCGGGTAGAGCGGCCCGGGAACCGTCAGGGTGACCTCGTAGGTGCCGATCTCGTGGATCAGCTCGCCGGCGGTGAAGATGCGGGTGATCGTTGACTCGATCGAGACGACCTCGAATCCGGCCTCGCGGGCGGCCCTTTCGTTCTCGATGAAGGCGTCCCGTCCGACGATCATCGGCTCGTTATTGGGGAGGACGACGACATCCTCGGTGTAGAACGAGGCCACGGTCTCGTAGTCGTCTTCGATGGAGGCCTGGTCGATCAGGTCGTTGGCCTCGTTGATTCTCTCGAGCAACTCGGCGTTTTCGGAGTCAGCGACGGGAGCGCCGAGGGTGAGGACGCACAGGGCGGTTATTGTCAGGAGCACCGGGGCTGATCTCATCTGCCTTCTCCCTGGTTGATCCGGTGGTTGCCGGGCGTCGCGTCCCGCCGCCTGGTGATGCTGGTCGGCGAGGGACGCTTGCCGTAACGTCGATACTTAAGCATAAGCGACACGGTCCGCCGCGTCAATCTCCGCCTGGAGAGGGCGCGGCGGTATTTGATCTGGTGGCGGTATAAGCTTGGGGATCGTATACCCTGTCCGGAGCTGATTGTGACTTTATCCTGTTGATAATAAAAGTGGTGGTAATCAGATACCTGTCGCAAAACGGGCAGATGAAAGTGGTGGTTAACAAAGGGGGTTCTCAGTAGCAAATCATGATATCAGCTAGCTCGTTTTTACTCTGAGAGCCGAAGGCTATTGACTCTTAAGCGTTATAACAGCAGGCAATGAGGGCACGCAAAATGTATGATTGATTAAAAAACGGCGGCTTTCCGGAAGTGAATAACGGCCCAGCAAGCCGCTCCCTATCAGCCTGATTTGGTCCGATCACATTGTATGATGCTAAGCGATTATCATATGCTCGGGTACGTATGATGATCCCCATACAAAAGCGGGGGCCTTTGCAGGCCCCTCGCTTTTTACAAAAATGGTGGAGGCGGGGGGAATCGAACCCCCGTCCGATAACGCTCGACTTCCAGCTCTACATGCTTAGCCGTGCTTGCGATTCGCCGCCGGGCAGGGCCGCGGCTACCTCAGCCCGGTCGCTAGTCCCTTCCACTGCAGCCGCTCCCCGGGGAAGGAACCACCCGAGGTTGGGCACCTACCAGTTATGACGCCCTATGCGCGGACCGATAGGCGGGGTCCACGGAGGACGGGCCGTTCGCCTTAACTCGAACTAGTCGAGTTAAGCGGCCATAGCCAACTCGGTGTCGGCATTTGTGGTTTGCCGCCTGTTTAACGAGGCCTGCGGCGACCTCGGCATGCAACTGTCGTCGCTGCTGCTACCGTCGAACCCGAATCGCCCCCAAAGGGTGTCGGTACTCCGGCGCTTCGCGGCGCAAGGGGTAAGATAGCCCAAGATCGGGGTTCTGTCAAGGGCGGACGCCGCGAAGGGGCGGTTTTCCAGGTTTTACGGGGCGGCGGGCGAGCGTTGAGCGTCCCGTCAGGACGGCGCGCCGCCTGGCTCAACGGGCGTTTGACAGGAGATACGCGGGGTAGTATCCTGTGTTATTGGGGGAAGGCGACTCGGATGGGCACAGGTATCAGCGAATGAAGGTCGGAAGACCACGGTTGTTAAACGAGCTCGAGGGGGGTGGAGAGGAGAGGAAGCGCAATGAAGGGAATCATCGCCCTGGCGATGGAGGTTATCGGTTCGACCTGCCGAACGCTGGGCCTCAGCCTGGAGCAAGCCGCCGACGCCTTCGGCCATCACTGGGTCAACGAGTTCGCCAACCGCATCTACCCGCTGTACTTCCGCCGGGCGAAAAGCGCCCGTGAACTGCTCACGAATATGGACCGGGTCCACGAGATCACCACGCGGACGATGGAGAACGCCCACCCGCCGCGCTTCGACTACGAGGAGCCCTCAACCGACGTGTTGATCATGAAGTACAAGTCCGAGCGGGGTTTGATGCCGATCCTGCTGGGGTTGATCCGTGGCGTGGGGACCTACTACGGCGAGGAGCTGGAGATAGCGGAGCTGGAGGGCCGGCGGGTGCGGGTGCGTTTTCCGGGTAAACGCGCCGGATAGACCAAGGGAGCAAACGCAGGCGGGCTGATCTCAGTTCGTATCGGCGTCGTCCTCGTCATCCGCGCCGCCATAGGCGGCCTCGGCCCGGACCGCCGCCCGCCATCGCCGCAGGAAGATCACGTTCAGCACCACCACGGCGCCGGTCACCAGGCCGTACTCCCACCAGGGCAGCTCGTCGGCGAGGAAGATCACCCGCTCGCCGGTGGCCAGGGCGGTCACACCGGAAAGCAACAGGTAGAGCAGAATCACCGCGGCCACCAGGAAACGGGCGCGCAGCGTCTTGGGCGGAGTGGGCAGGCGGGGACGCTGGAGCATGGTCGTTCGCTCTCCGTGGAACAAAGCCGGGGCGGGACCTTGGCAATACACTTGACAGGCGGGGTCCTGGAGCCCATCCGGCGTTGGCACGTTTCTTGCGGAGAGGGAGAGGCGCGGTCCGGGCGGTCTCCCCGCTCCGCTGCAAGAAACGTGCCAACGCCTTACCAGTTCCTGGTTTCGGCGGCTTCCTCGCGGGGCGGCTGTTTTGCCAAGGTTCCGCCCTCAGGCGTCTGTGCGACGGAACAGTCCGCGCAGCCAGTAGAGTGGCCGTTTGAAGCCCGCCTCGCCCAGGTGGGCCGCCAGTGGTCGCAGGTGCTCACCGACGGAACAGTCGATACGGCGGAAGAGCTGGGCGGCGGCGATGCGGGTGAGACCGGAGATGATGAAGACGAGTTGGTAGCCGGTCAGCCAGCCTTCGAGCAGGGGTGTGGCGCCGCCGACGGCTTCGGCTATCAATCCGCCGGTTGCGGATCCTAGCAGAAAGGAGAGCCCGGTAACCACGGCGACCACGGCGATGGCGTAGGGGCGGGTCCGCCGCTTGGCCAGGGCCAGGGGGGCGGCGAAGAGGGCCAGGTTGAAGGCGGCCCAGGCGGCGCCGGATAGCGGAGCTTCGGGCCAGATGACCCAGCTCAGCCCGGGGTCGCTGAGCGACCAGATCAGCGGGAAGACGCCCAGCAGACTGCCGGCGACCACCAGCAGGCTCCCCGCGCCGTAGCGGTCCAGCATCCGGCCCCAGAAGCGGTTGGTCAGCAGGGCGGTCAGGGTCCAGAGGACGCCGTAGAGCTGCATGGCGCTGTAGCTGAAGCCGATGTAGTCCAGGGCGTGGGGGGCGAAGAAAGGACCGCCCAGACCGATCGAGAAGTTCCAGGCCGCGGCGGCAATCAGGAAGCGGCGCAGCGGGGCGTCCTCGAGGGCCCGGCGCAAACCGCGACCGAGGTGGCGGCCGGGCTCGTGTTCGCGCTCGGGCCGGGGGTAGCGGGCCAGCAGCACGACGCTGACCAGGCCGCTGAGCACGGCGGCGCCGAAGACCAGCAGATGGCTCAGGCCCTCGCGTTCCGAGCCGAGCAGGTCCACGGTCAAGGCTGCGCCCAGCCCGGCGGCCAGGCCAACGGCGGCGGTGACGATGTTGCGGTTGCCGAAGTAGCGTCCGCGAATGGTCGCCGGTACGTAATCGGCGGCCCAGGAGACCCAGGCGTTCTCGGTGGGCGCGGCGGCGGCGTAGCTGACGGCCACAGTGAGCACCAGCAGCCCCAGGCGGGTGGAAGAATCCAGGGGTAGCAGTAAGAGCAGGGCGGGGACGATCCAGACGGCGCGGTGGATCAGCGCGCCCAGGGTGAAGATGGGCTTGTGGGAAACACCACGGTCCAGCAGCCAGGCGGAGAGCAACTGCAGGGGTCGGGCGGCGATAGGCAGCGCGCCGATGAGCCCCAGCAGAAACTCTCCGGCCCCCAGGCGCAGCGCCAGGCCGGTCAGCACCACCCCGGCCACGATGGAGAGGTGGAACTGGGCCGTGGCCCCTTCCCAGGTGCAGATCGCCAGGCCGCGGCGCAGGGCGGCGCGGTCCAGGCTCATCGCCGCTCCCCCTCGGAGCGCAGGCGCGGGGTGAAGGGCGGCGAGCGGTGATCCACGGCGAGGTGCTCGGCGTCATTGAAGCGTGAGAGGAAGGGCCGTCCGTCGAACCACAGCAGGCGGGTCAGGCAGGCGTTATCGAGGCGGAAGCGCACCCAGCCGTCGTTGGGCAACCCCAGGGTCGCGGCGAGGAACTGGGAGAGCAGGCCGCCGTGGGAGGCGATCAGGCAGCGCCGCCAATCACGAGCGAGCAGGCGCTTCCAGGCCCCGGCCGCCCGCTCGTAGAGGTCTCGACGCGACTCACCGCCGCCGAAGCGGTACTCGCCGTGCCGGTATATATCGGGATTGATCTCGGCGGCGTAGTGGGCGGCGAAGTCGGCCTGGCCGATCCCGCTGAGCTCGCCGAGGTCGATCTCGTGGAGCTCCTCCCAGACCTCGCCCGGGGGTAGGCCCAGCTCGACGGCCGGGGCGAGAGTCGCCTCAACCCGCGCGGCAGGTGAGCGCAGGACCAGATCGCAGTCGAGTTCGACAAGGCGCCGGGCGGCCTGGGCGGCCTGTCGATGTCCCCGCTCCGAAAGCGGGTAGTCGAGGCGGCCCTGGAGGATGCCCCGGGAGTTGGCCTCGGTCTCGGCGTGGCGCAGCAGGTGGAGTTCTCTCATCACAGGAGTTAGGGCCGAACCTTGTCGGCTGGTGGTTAAGCCATAGATGGGCTTATGAGCGACTTTGCCCGGCACCGCCTTTACATACCCGAAGACAAGCGGTTACCGGGCTGTTATGTCGCACATCGCTCGTGTTGCTTGTGGGAGAGCGCAGGTGGTCATATCGGCTGAGTGCCGAATCACCGTCAGGTGCTCTTTGTCACCGGCGTATAATCAAGTGCGCTCATCGAGCGAGATGCATATGGCAGTACGTGGATTAATAATTTCTTTGGGATTATCATTGAAGATGAACAATACATTCGAAACTCAGGAAAGCCACATCGAGAATGGTGCTTGGAGATTAGGCGCAGCGGGGCGTAAACAAGTGAAGGCGGATAACGTTCGAAGCTGCTAAAGCAGGCAATAGTGCGCCGTCAGCAGGTCCTTCACCCACAGCATTGTCGAAACCTGAATGAAACCAACAACTTCCGGCTTCCAGCGGAACTCAAGGCAAGCCCAGGTATATCGCCACCAAGCAACTCTATGACAATATATTAGCTGAACGAGTCGGTTCCGGTGCGAGTGATATCCCCCCCCTTTCTTTAGGTGCCCGTAGCGACGTAACTACACGCTAAAACTGCTTGGCGCCGTTGGCCTCGACGATTATGCCGCGACCATAAGCAGCCTATTAACAAGCATGTATAGTGGGCTGGTCCGGGATCGTGTGTGACGCCTAACCCGATCCGTCGCTGGTTCAGCAGGCATTGACGTTTTATGTGCGCAACTGGTCGGATCGGTACCGGATCTTGGTCCAAACAACCCCGACAACATAAAACAAGGGATTATCACTCGCACCGGAACCGACTCATTCAGTTGATAGATTGTCATTCAATGCTTTATAGCTCATAGACGCCGCCATTGTCATAGCGTTGCTTGGTGGCGATGCACCTGGACCTGCGTTGAGTAACGCCGGATGTCGGAGGCGGTTGCTTCCATTCAGGTTTCGACCAGGCTGTGAGTAAACGACCTGCTGACGACCCTCTATTGCTAGCTTTAGCAGAGTCGACCGTTATCCGACTTCGCTGGTTGACCCCTCGCTGCGGGTGGTTACCAGGATCACTTCTCAATGCGTCTTGCTCAAATTGCGAATACTTGGTTCAGTTTCTGGTGATGATCCCTAAAACAAACCTACTGACAGGAAGCAGTGTATCACGAGCTTCGATGTACTCATCGTGCCATAATCCTCTAGTACGAGCATCGCCCAGGCATCGCCCGGAGGCGGGCTGTCGCCGCCTTGGCATCTTCGCCCCGGTTCCTCACCAGCGGCTCATTGAATCACTGTAACAGAACTCGCGCTCCCTGGAGGTGGAGATCAGACTCCGGGCGGCGGCGTCGGCCTCCGGGGTCTCCATCATCCGCAGGCATTTGAGCATCCCCAGGCGGGTGTGGGTGTCCGAGGGCGGAGCGGCGGCGAAGATGTCCGCCAGCACCTCGACGGCCCGGGGGTCCCGCGTCGAGGCCAGGGCGACGATCAGCACCTCGTAGACCAAGGGCTCGGGCTCCTTCCCGCACAGCTCCAGCAGGAACTCGTAGTGGCCGGACCAGCGGTTGTCCGGCAGCAGGGATGCGGCGGTTTCCCAATCGACGGCGGCCAACTCGTATTCGGCGTATAGATCGGCGGCGTCCCAGCGCACCCCGGCGCTTGGCTCCAGCATCCCGGCCGTGATGTACGGCGCGGCTCCGTCGCCGTAGACTGCGCCCAGCACCACCAGAGCCTTGCTGCGGGATTCGGGAATCGATGACGAAGCAATCCCGCCGAGGACGGCCAGCAGATCGGGAGTGCCCTGGAAAAGCCGCCGGCCGTAGGAACGACGTTTGACATACAGGAGCAGGTCCAGGACCCGCTCCTGGTATTCGGCAACCACCAGGGTCCGGGCGGTGATCGACAGGCCCACCTCGGGAACGCGCTCGATGAAACGCATGAAAAGACCTACACCAACCTCAGTGATGAAATCGACCGGATAGATACCGCTGTATTCATTCAAAGCCTCGATGATCCAGTCGTCAGTCCCGCCGTCGATTCCATCCGTTTCCTGAACGGCCAAGGCCATCAGGGCGATCAAGCGCGTCTCCGGATCGGTTTCCTCCTCTGCGATCGTGGTCAACGTCCGCGTATACAGCTTGAGCCTGTAAGGATCAGGGCCTACCGAATACCATGTGTTAATATAGTTGGAAACCAGTGTAACAGTGGCCGACACCCTCGAGGCGGTTGAGTGCGCGCGCCAACGGCCCGGCGGCTCGCTCGTCGGCAGTGTCCGCCAGACCCCAAAAGAGTTTACGTTGATAGATAGCGATCGTTTCTTCATCGACAAGCAGTTGGGGCAGGACCACCAGGGCGGCCTCGACGTCCAGCGAGCCCAGCCACCTCAGCGCGTTGGATACGAAACCGCGCTCCTTCGGCGCGACCTCCTCCACGGGCACTTCGACAAGCAGATAGTAGCCGTCGGGCTCCCTGACGATCCACCGACCATCCCCCGCCAAACCGGTGTTCATCCGCTCGAGCACCACGGGCAGGGCCTCTGCCGCCCCAAGCTTCGCCAGGCTCGCTACAGCTCCGGCCGCCAAGCTGGTCTCGCGTCCTCGACGAGATCGATCAACAGGGGGAAGCAACGCTCCGAGCCGAAACGAACCAGGTCGCCCACCGCCTGGTCGACGTTCTCGCTACGCAGGATCATCGCGATCAACTCGTCCTCGTCCTCGGAGAACGGGGTAAAAACAACATTGGCTTTCGACGCGCCCAGGCAGGCCAAGAGCAGCAGAACGAGGACAATGGTCTTGCCCGTGGCTATCCCCCGACAGACCGGCCGATACGGTCCTTGGAGCTTGATAAAGGTGCGGAGTATTGCCCTGCATGGCTTCGGTTACTATACCACCCCCAACGGGCGGAGGCCAGCCGTCCCGACGACGGCGAAACCGCCCGTTACATAATACGGGCGCTCGGGCGGCGCCGGCGTTGGCACGTTTCTTGCAGCGGGGCGGGGAAGCCGATTCGCGGACCGCGCGGTCCATTTCCGCAAGAAACGTGCCAACGCCTCCCCTCCGGGTGGGCGGAGGGGTGCGGCGGGAAGGTGAGGGCGGTTTCGCCGTCGTCGGGACGTGAAAAAGGCGGCGCGCCGGAGTGGTGCGCCGTCTGGAAGGGTCTTCGGAGTTAGATATTCTGGTGGACCTTGGTCAGGGCGGCGTTAAGGTCGGTGGCGACGCCCTCGCGCAGCTCATCGCACTCCCGCTTGACCTGGGCGACGTAGTTGTCGTCCTTGAGGCCGGGCAGGTTGATCTCGACGTTTAGCAGGGCGCCGTTGAGGGCGTTGGTGAGCATCAGGGCGCCGACGCCGATATCGGAGATGGCGTTCTTGTTGCCGATGGCGGCCAGGCGCGGGGCGTGGCGCAGGGTCTCGCGGCAGAGCCGGGCGACCTCGAGGGGGGATTCGGTGGCCTTCTTGGTGGCTTCCTGGATGGCGGCGCTGCGGGCGCGCTTGGCCTCGAGGCCCTTCTTGGGCATCTTGAAGGCGGCCATCAGCTCGTTGAAGGCGGCGGTGTCCTCGTCGACGAGTTCCTGCAGTCGCCGTGCGGCGTCGCCGACGGTCTGTTGCTCGGCGGCGCACTCCTCGGCGAACTCCTCGTAGCCCTTCTTGTTCTTGGTCAGGGCGCAGACCATGGTCAGCAGGTTGGCGCCCATGGCGCCGGCCAGGGCCGCGGCCGAGCCGCCACCGGGGGCGGGTTCGTCGGAGCCGAGTTTCTCCAGGAATTCAGCGACTTTGAGCGTAGTCAGCAAGGCTACCTCCAAGGGCGAAACCGTCTTTGGACGGGTCGAGGGTTGCAAGGGTTGGTCAATCTCCGAAGAGGTGGGAGAATCCGCGGGATTCCTTGTGTTGGCGGTGTTGCAGGCGGTGGCGGCGGCGGTTGATCATCTTGCCCCGCTTGATCACGCCGGTGATGTGGTTGACCCCCCAGCCGTAGATGAGCTGCTCGGGTCGGGTGACGTCGGTGATGATCAGGTCGGCCTGCTTGCCTGGTTCGAGACTGCCGAGGCGGCTCTGGCGGTCCAGGGCGTAGGCGGCGTTGATGGTGACGGCGGCCAGGGCCTCTTCGACGCTCAGCCCGCAGCGCATCACGGCCAGCTCGAGGGCGCGCTCCAGGGAGAGGGTGTGCGAGGAGCCCGGGTTGTGATCGCTGGCCACGGCGACGATGGCGTCGGCGTCGACCAACCTGCGACCCGGGGCGTAGCGGTCCTTCATCAGAAAGAAGGTGGTCGCGGGCAGCAGTATCGCGGCGGTGTCGCTGTCGGCGAGCAGCTCGACGCTTTCGTCGTCGACGAAGGGCAGGTGGTCGACGCTACGCGCTCCGACCTCGACGCCCAGCTTGGTTCCGCCGGAGGGTGAGAGCTCGTCGGCGTGGACCCGGGGGGTCAGGCCGTGGCGCTTGCCGGCCTCGAGTATCTCCCGACTCTCGTCGACGTCGAAGGCGCCGCGCTCACAGAAGACATCGCAGAACTCGGCCAAGTCCAGGGCCTCGACCTGAGGCAGCATCTTCTCGACGACCAGCTCGATGTAACCGGCGCGGTCGTTCTTGAACTCGTCGGGCAGGGTGTGAGCCCCCATGAAGGTGGGGACCAGCTCCCAGGGACCGGACTGATCCAGTTCGCGGACGGCCTGAAGCAGGCGCAGCTCGCTGGGTACATCGAGCCCGTAGCCGGACTTGGCCTCGAAGGTGGTCACGCCGTTGGACATCATCCGGGCCAGGCGGGGCCGGGCCTCCTCGACGAGGCGGCTGACGGAGAGCTCCCGGGTGGCGCGGACGGTGGCCTGGATGCCTCCGCCGGCGGCGTGGATCTCCTCGTAGTCGGCGCCGCGCAGGCGGGCGATGAACTCATCGGTGCGATCGCCGCCGTAGACGGGATGGGTGTGGGCGTCGATGTAGCCGGGCAGGATCATCCGACCGTCGACGTCGATGAGCCGCGTGTGGCGGTCGGCGCTGTCGAGGACGCCCTTCACCGGGCCGACCTCGGCGATACGGTCGCCGGTGATCGCCACGGCGGCGTCGGCGACGGCGGCGATCTCGCCCTGCTCGGCTCCCCGGCGCGGGGCTGACCCGGCCATGGTGACCACCAGGCTCGAGTTGTGCACGATCAGGTCCGGCGCCTTGTCGCTCATCATCGTCTAATCAACCTCTCCGGTCTGGAGTGCGGACGGGTTGTCGAGGGAGCTTATCTTCAGCCCGCCACCTGAAGCGCATCGCTGTGCAACGGTTTGTTGGGGATAGACCCGGCGGTACCTCGCCGCTCGCCCGGTAAAAACCTGACCGATGCGCAATCAACACGGCTGTCCAGACAACTCGGGGCGATCCCGGACCGTTCGTATAATCCTCGCCATCCGGTCATCGGGACAGGCTGATAGGCGGCCGCCACGCGAAAGACCAGCCGTCTGCCGGTCCGTTGTTATTAAAGGCGGAATATTCGCACTGGGGGCATCGGTTCGGCATCGGACTCTTTCAGCCACAGATGCACCTTGACGCCACGGGGGGCTTCACACGCTCATAGATTATGCCACCCGTCGACTCTCAAGGAACGCCTTGATAAGCCCCTAGATCTGGAAGTCGATGATCTGCTTGTCCAGCTTAAGGTTGTCGGTCTGCATATACCAGCGGGCGGCGAAGATGAAGGCCTCGGCCGGGGCCAAGCCGACGAGTTCGGTCTCGAGAATGCCCACGCCGTAGCGGGCGGCCTCGCGCCGGATGGTCTCCAGAACGCGGTAGAGCGGTGTCTTGCGGTAGTCCAGGAAGTTCATCGATATCTGGACCTTGCCGGCGGGGCGGCGGTAGGTGCCGTGGCGCAGCTCGGGCGCGCCGTGCTCGTCGTAGCCGCGGATGGTGACAGGTCCCTCTTCCCAATCCTCGAGGTAGAAACCGGCGCCCTGGATGTTCAGGTAGCCGCCGGAGCTGCCCCGGATCGCCTTGGCGATGCGCTTGCCGACCTTGACGTTGGTGGTGTCCAGGTTGACGTTGAAGGCGATCAGGAAGGGCCGGGCGCCGATGATGGTCGCCCCGGCCGTCGGGTGGGGTTTATCAGGCCCGAAGTCGGGACTCCAGCGCTCGCCGCCCATGTTGGCGGCCAGGCCCTCGTACTCGCCCAGCTCGTTGCGGATCACCGACTGGCTCTGGCGGTGCTCGGCGGCGGCGGCCTCGCGGTAGAGGTAGACGGGCAGGTCGTACTTCTCGGCCACCTGGGCGCCGATCTTCTTGGAGAGCTTGACGCAGTCCGTCATCGACACGTCGCGCACCGGCACGTAGGGGCAGACGTCGACGGCGCCCAGGCGCGGGTGCTCGCCGGACTGCTCGTTCATGTCGATGTGCTCGAGGGCGCCGCCGTAGAGAGCCAGGGCGCCTTCGACAAGAACCTCGCGGCTTCCCACGGCGGTGATTACCGTGCGGTTGTGGTCGGGGTCCGAGGAGTAGTCGAGCAACTTGAGACCGTCGAGACTCTTCAGGGGAGCGACGATCTTCTCGACGACGTCCCGGCGTCGACCCTCACTGATGTTGGGTACCCATTCGATTACGGCGGCCAAGGAACCTCCTCCGCTGTCAACGCGTTAACCTCGCCGGTCGGTGGAACTCCGCCGGAGCGGCCCGGCCGGGTCGGTCGAGTTTTGTCAAATCTCCGGGATTATAACACAGTCCCGGCGCCGGGATAAACGCCCCGCAAGGGGAATGCCCCGCGACGGTTTATCCAGTGATGAACAGAAGGGATGAGCGGTAGTATCGGCGCGGGTGAATTGCTATTGGCATCATGGAATGTGCTCGGACCCAAATGGGCTGAGAACGAGAGATTCACCGAGCAGGTAATCGCAGTACGGGGGCGTCGCGTTTTGATCCCCCTATCATCAGGCACTTCTGATACCACACGCGCATTATCAGCAGATTGCAATCACAACCCGACCCGAACGGCTTTCACGATCCCTTGCGATTAAAAAACCAATATGCTATAATATAACTTGTTGGTCGATATAACCTTACAAGATCACGCGATTGGAAGGAGATTTTAGTTAAAGTGCGCTATTTCCGCCGCAAGGGAACCCGAACCTATCACTGGGACCAGCGCTGCAAACACATGCCCGACAATGTGCTGGGCACCACCGAGTGGGAGATCCTCAGCCGTCCGCCCGCCGAGTGCAAGAGCTGCGTCTTCTGCGAACAGCTCGAACCGGCCACCGAGCACGGTGAGGACGAAGACTAGGCGAGATGATAATACATGTTCAGGGCCGCTCTCGATGGAGCGGCCCCTTCGCATGCCGATCGCTTGGCGACGGTGGGCTGTTTACCGTTTGCTGTGCAAGCAGCACTAAACCGATAAGCGCTTTGTCATTTATCCACAGCTTTGTACAATAGAGAGTGAGAAATCACATCCACGCTGCGACGGGACAAAGAAACGAGGACCCCTTCGGGTCCTCGTGAATCACAGGATTGTTTCGTCTAGTTGGTGACGATGTCGTACCAGGTGACCAGCCACCAACGGTCCAGGCCGTTATCCAGGGCGCCGTCGATCTTGGTGGTGTAGTTGCCGTGCCCCTGGGCTACGTATATCAGATCCTCGTCGGGCATGGTCACGCGCAGGTTGTAGGGAACGTTGTTGTAGATGTGCTCGGTGTCGGTTTCCTCGGGAGGCTGATAATCGGTGAGCGTCAGGCTTAGCTCGATGTTGGCGGCGCCGACGTTCTCGAAGAGGTTCTTGGTGGCGTCGAGTTCGTCCTGCTTGCCCCAACTGGCGGGCAGGCCTTGGTCGACGTCCTGAGGATCGAAGTAGAAGATGAAGTCGTCGTGGATCAGGTTCTCGTACTTGTCGTAGTACTCGGCGTTGTCGTAGGACCACTCGAGGTCTTCGAGCACGATCTTGGGCGTGCTGGGCTCCTGCCACTGCAGATCGTCTCCGGGGTCGCCGGGGCCGGTGTCGATGGCGAAAAGATCGCAACCGAGAACGAGCAGGCCGACCGCGAGCAAGCCTACGATAATCAGTGTTTTACCGTTGCGACCGCGCATCGTTCAACTCCTGTTGGTAGAAGGGATGGCGCTCCCGGCGCTCCCTTTATCATGAGCCGGTATCATTTGCCGGGTTCTTGCCGACGACTCCGGCCGGGCGCGGGGGTTACAATCCTAAGTTGCTTTAATCGACCCGGGGGGCGGTCGTGGTCGATGCTATTAAGCAATGCGTTACGGTAATATAGCAGCGAACTCGCCGACTGTCAATCCATCGGGGCTCTTGCTTGCTTTCTTCTGATCTCCTCTACTGATCTCCTCTACGCTGGAATCAACGGCGGCGTTCCAGGACGAAGGAGGCCAGTTGGCTCAGCACGGTGGTGTCCCTACGCAGCAGCCCCAGGGCGGCCTGGGAGGTCTCGACCAGCTCGCGGGCCACGGCCCGGCTGGCCTCCAGGCCGAAGAGGTGGGCGAAGGTCGGCTTGGCGGCGTCCTTGCCGACATCCTTGCCCAGCTCCTCGGCGCTGGCGGTGACGTCGAGGAGGTCGTCGGCGATCTGGAAGGCCAGGCCCAGGTTCTTGGCGTAGGCCTCGAGGGCCTCGAGTTCGAAATCGCGGGCACCGGCGCACAGGGCGCCCATCCGCGCCGTGGCGATGAACAGCACGCCGGTCTTGGCGGCGTGGATGAACTCCAGCTCCTCCATGCCCAACCGGCTGCCCGTGGCGTCGAGGTCGAGCTGCTGACCGGCGATCATCCCGTCGCGGCCCACGGCCCGGGAGAGCTCCAGACTCAGCTTGGCCGAGAGCCCGCGGCGGCCGCGCAGGGCCGCGCAGGCGGCGATGAGCTCGAAGGCCTGCATCAACCCGCCCACGGCGGCCAGGATCGCCGTGGCCTCGTCGTAAACGGTGTGCAGGGTGGGGCGGCCCCGGCGCAGGGAGGCGTCGTCCATGGCGGGCAGGTCGTCGAGGACCAGCGAGGCGGTGTGGACCAGCTCGATGGCGCAGGCGACGTCGATGAAGCGCCGGGGGTCGCCGCCGCAGACCTCGCAGGCGCAGTAGAACAGCAGCGGGCGCACCCGCTTGCCCCCGGCCAGGGCGGTGTAGTTGAGCGCCCGGTAGGTCTTGGCGCGGTGATCGTCCGGGGGCTCGGTCAGGACGGCCAGGCGCTCGTCGATCTCGGCGCGCACCTCGGCCAGGCGCTGGGTCAGGGCCTTCAAGAGCCATCCCCGCCGGAAGCGAGACCGGCCAGAGTGCGCAGCTCTTCGGCCTCGCGCTCCAGATACTCACGTAGGGCCGAGCGCCAGGGCCGCAGCTCGACGCCCAGCTCTCGGGCCGTCGTGTTGTCCAGGGCGGAGTAGGCCGGGCGACGGGCCGGGGCGTCGAACTCCGACGAGGAGACCGGCGTCAACTCGTTGGGCAGGCCCAGTTCCTCGGCGAGAACCCGGGCGAACTCGTACCAGCTCACGGCGCCGGTGTTGGTCAGGTGGTAGACGCCGCCCTCGGCGGCCTCCAGCAGCTCGACGATCCCCCGGGCCAGCTCCGGGGCGTAGGTGGGCGAGCTGATCTGATCGTCAACGACGCGCAGCTCCCCCCCGCCGACGGCGCGGCGGCAGAGCTTCTCGGGGAAGCCGTTGCCGTTGTGTCCGTAGAGGGAGCTGGAGCGGATGATCGTCCAGCTCGGGGCGTAGGTGCGCACCAGCATCTCACCGGCCAGCTTGCTGCGACCGTAGACGTTGAGGGGCGCGGGTTCGTCCTCGGGTCGATAGGGGCGGTCCAGGGCGCCGTCAAAAACGTAATCGGTGGAGACGTACACGAAGCGGCAGTCCAGCTCGGCGGCGGTCCGGGCCAGATGAAAGGTGCCGAAGGCATTGACGGCGTAGACCCGGTCGATATCGCTTTCGGCGCTGTCGACCCGGGTGTAGGAGGCGCAGTGGATCAGCAGTTCCGGGGCGATGTCGCGCAGTCGGGCGCGCACCGCCGCCGCGTCGACGATATCTACCTCGCGCTCGAGGATCGGCGCGGGATCATATCCACCGTCCTTGAGAACGGCGCCGAGTTCGCTGCCCAGAAGGCCGTCGGCTCCCGTCAGGGCTACCTTCACGTCAACTTCCTCGATTTGTTGGGGTCAGGCTCTGAGCTGTTCGAGATGCCGCCGGATGTCGTCGGCGACCACGCGGAAGAAGGCGCGCCGCGATTCGAGGTCGCCCTCGGCGGCGGCGGGATCGGGGAAGCTCCAGTGCAGCATCCGCGCGCCGGGCAGGAAGGGGCACTCCTCCTTGGCCCGGTCGCAGACCGTAACGACCAGATCGTAGTCCAGGTCGGGCAGGTCATTGAGATGCTTGGGCTCGGCGCCGGCGATGTCCAGACCCCGGCGGGCCATCTCCTCGACGGCCAGGGGGTGGACGGTCTCGGCGGGGTGGGTCCCGGCGCTGGCCGTCTCGTAGGCCTCGCCGGCCAGGTCGCGCAGCAGGGCCTCGGCCATCTGGCTGCGCGCCGAGTTGCCCGTGCAGAGGAAGAGGATGCGTTGCTTGGCCATGTAAGTGTCTACTCCTGATCGGTCACCGTCTCCGGCGACTCGCTCTCGGTTTCGGTCGGTGTCTCTTCCACCTCGGGCGGCGGATCGCTGAGCAGGACGAAGATCTCGGTGATGTACTCCTCGGCCGGGGTGTTGGCGTCCCAGTGGTAGACCTCGACGACGGGACCCTCGGGTTGGCGACCGCGGCCGTAGACGTACTCGAAGAGCGTGGCGTAGTCGGGACGGTTCTCCAGGCCGATCGGTCCCTTGAAGGTCATGTAGGCGGCCTGGCCGCCCCGCTCCTCGCGCACCTCGAAGCCCGGGGGGGCGATGATGTTCTCGGCCACGGGCAGCCAGACCTCGAAACGGCGCTCCTCCAAAGGAACCTCCTCGGGGCGGGGCAGGTCGTAGTAGGCGCAGCGGGGCGAGCCGACCAGCTCGATGCCGTTGCGGCGCAGCACCCCCTGGGCCTCTTGGATCGCCGCCCAGAACAGGTCGTAGTCGCCGCGCTTGGGCAGGACCAGGATGGTGGTCGGCTCCATCATCCGCACCACCACCTCGGGCTCGGCGCTCAGGCCGCCGTCCTCCCCGACGGGCACGGCGTACTCGCGGGGCTGATCATCGCCGCAGGAGACCAGCAGGAGCGCCACAAGCACCGGCAGCCAGACCGCCCGGGTCCTATTCCTCTTCCTCAGCGTCATCTCCGCCTCCGGCGTCCTCTTCCACGAAGGGCTCCCAACCGTCGCCCTGGGTGAAGAGCAGATAGGCCCACTGCGGCGTCCATTCATCCTCGACCTCGCCCAGCACCTCGACGACGACCCCCGGTGAGGCGATGCCCCGTCCGGCGGCGAACTCCCGCAACCGGGCCGCCGTCTCGGCATCACCGGGGGCGGCCTCATCGAGCTCGGCGAGTACCGCCGCCTCGCCGCCGCTCAAGCGAACGGGAAACAGCTCCTCGGGGGTGGGAGCGTCTTCACCTAACTGGACGGCAAGCAGGAAGGGGGCGACGGGGTCCGCGTCCTCGACGGCGACGGTTTCGTCCTCCCCGGCTTCCTCCCCGGCTTCCTCCGCGAAGCCGCCGTCGTGGATAATCCACAGCTTCCCGTCGATCTCCAGGCCGATCTCGGGCTCCTCGTCGCCCTCGGTGGGGAGCTCGTACTCGGCCAACAGCGTCGTCAGCTCCTCCACGGCGACGGCGGGCTCGGTCTCGACCTCGGGCCGGTAGGCGAGGGCTTCACGGGACTCCAGGGTGTCGACCACCACGGCGGGGGGATCGATCAGGGGCTCATCGCCCTGGGGGCGGGCGATGTTCTCGGCCTCCTCGTCGCAACCTACCGCAACCAGGAGAACCAACGCCGCGAAGAAAACCAGGAACCAGTGCTGAACACGCATCGATACTCCTCGGGAAGAGCATTCCAATCCGGGCTCGGGTAACCCGCCCGGGCTTTATCGTGCCGTGAACATCCTCGCAGGACTCTTGAAATGAACACATCCATGCCACGAAGCAGGCACTGGAGGGGTGCCGCCTTGCAGAAAGAGATCTCCACAAGAAGCGGGACCATTGACTGTAGCTGCTGATAGCGGCTACGAGGGGGTTGCCGCCGATGCCCGCCCTGCTGACGTCCCAGCCAGGTGAGCAACCAGAATCGATCTCTCGTCGCAGCTCTTTGCAGCTTCAGGTACTGGTTCGGTTTGTTGTGATGATGCCTTCCGATAAGCGCCCCTGACAGCCAACCGCCTTAACCCGATATCTTTCGGGTTGCAAACCGTGGGGCCTTCCACTCAATGCGGCGCTCCGAGCTTATGAAACTGGTTCAATCGGTTGTGCCGGTCACTACTCTATACCGGACCAAGCCGGACGCCTAGTCGGCGTCGACCACCCGCAGGCAGATTTCGGTGCTGTGCTCGCCGTCGTCGCCGCCGGCGGCGCGGTAGATCTCGTAGAGCGGACCGACGACCCGCCGCCCGCTGGCGGTGACCAATTGCCGGAGGGTCAGGTAGTCCTCCTCGCGGGGACCCTCGTGGGGCTCGCAGAACATGCTGACCATCCGTCCGCCGGGGAAGGTCTTGACCTTGAGGCCCTCGAGGGGCGGGACGTCGCCGTCGACGGGAAGCTGGGCCTCGTAGCGCAGCTCCTCGGCGGGGACTCCGGCGGGATCGTCGTAGTAGACGCCCATCGGCGGACCGCTGGGCGCCAGGCCGGCCCGCTGGGTCAGGTCCAGCAGCTCGGCCAGGGCGTGGGGGAAGCCGTCGTAGGAGCCGCGTCGCTCCAGGGCCAATACGCGACGGGGAGGCAGCTCTTTGAAATCTATCTTCATCTCTACTCTGAATCCTGCCTGATGAACACGCTGCGATGATAAAACCGATCGTCGGAAAGAGACCAAAAACCGATGGCGGGCGGGCGATTCACGGTGCGCGCCGCAAACGGGAGTGGGCGCCACGTTACCACCGTAGCAGTTTACCTTACCGCGGGCGCGTCCTCAAGCCCCGCCGTCATCGGCGCCGCGAAGCGTCGGTCACCCCGCGGCGCCGCCGATAATCGTACGCAGGCTGGAATCAGCGACCCGGACCGCCCACGGCGCCGGCCTTCTCGACGAAGACGATTATGTCGGTCTCGTAGTCCTCGGGATCGATGTCCGAATCCCAGCGGTAGACCTCGACCATGGGACCGGCGGGCATGTAACCGTTGGCGACGATGTACTCGTAGATCTCATCGTAGACCGTGGTGTTCTCGAAGTCGACCTCACCGTAGAGCGTGGTCTTGACCACGGTGCCGCCCTCGAGCCACTGGGTCTCGTAACCGGCGGGGGCGGCGACGCCCTCCTCGACCGGGATGCCGACCAGCCACTCTAGTTCATCCTCGGGGGTGAAGGCGGGATCGTCGTAGTAGACGCCGAAGGGCGGGCCGACGGGGGCCACGGCATCGGCGGCCAGATCGTCGAACATGTCCTCGAGGGCGAAGGAGTAGCCGCCGTAGGAGCCCGAGTGCATCTCGATCACGGCGTAGATGGGCTCGAGCTCGGTGATCTCGTATTCATAGGTGAAGGCGGGCTCGAGGGGCGCCACGTCGGCGGCGACGGCGCCGACCAGGGCCAGGCAGGTCAGGATAATGAGTTTGCGCATGGAATCCCCCAATGTGTGTTTGTTTGGTTTGGTTCGGGAACACTCGAAGATCGGGGCCGCGTCGATTCGAATCGCCGAATACCCTGGACAGCCGGCTGATAACGCTGTAAGGCGCAATTGCATCGTCGATCGCTGGAAGGCTGTCGCATTCCAGCATCCATGCTGGTATTCGTAGTTGCAATCGGTCGTGATTTGACCGTTTCCATTAAGCACGACGCAAATTGCCGGCTGCCGGTCATCCCGAGGATCTATTCATAGACCTTGAGCACTACACAGAGTAGCCCATGACGCCTTGGAGCGGGCTAGAGCGACAAGGGAAGCGATTGCCAAGCGCCTTGGGCGAACGCTTCCGCCGGTGAAGCCGATCCAGCGGCGGCTATCCGATACGGGGAGGCATCACAAAGAACCGAGTAACCACATCAGCGAGAGAGGTTTGATACACGAGAGGGGTCCCAGGGGCCTGCTCCTCATGCAATATCAACTCGATACGGTGGCTAACCGATTCCGGCGCCCACCTAAACAAACCTGTTGTCGGTCGGCCTTCGATTATCAGTTTCCAGGACACCCGGTGGGTCCACAACTTGTTGAGTCCGCTATTGCGGTGTCAGCCGTTTCGACGCATACCCCTTGGGAAGTTATAATCAATCGATCACTAAAGCGATGCAGGGCAATCCCTTTGCGACGAGGAGCCCTCCAGTTGCGGGTGTCATTACCTTTGAATAATTCCGGCCGACGTGCCGACTGTCCGGCGCCGCTGGCCGGTGCATTCAAGCGTCAGCTTCCCGGCGGCGACGATACCGCGCCGGCCTCCTCGACGAAGACCATGAAGTCGGTTTCGTATTCGTCGGGCTCCAGCTCGGGACCCCAGCGGTAGACCTCGATTAGCGGCCCGGCAGGCACGTAGCCGTTGGCCGCCACGTAGGCGTAGAGCTCATCGTAGACGCTCAGGTTCTCGAAGTCCAGCTCGCCGGCGAGGGTGGTCTTGACCACGGTGCCGCCCTCGAGCTCGTCGGCCTCGTAGCCATCGAGGGCCGCCGTACCCTCGGCCACGGGGATGCCGAGCAGCCACTGCAGCTCATCCTCGGGAACGGCGGCGGGATCGCTGTAATAGACGCCGAAGGGCGGACCGACGGCCTCGATGCCGGCGTCGGCCAGGGCCGCGGTCAGCTCCTCCGGGGCCAGGGCGAAGCCGTCGTAGCTGCCCGAGTGCATCTCGATCATGGCGTAGATGGGCTCGAGCTCAGCGACCTCGAATTCGTACTCGAGGGCCGGGCCGTCGCCCTCACCTCCGCCCTCGCCTTCCCCCTCTTCGCCTTCGGTCCGGGCGTCCTCGACGGCCTCATCGCCGCCGGTTTCTTCCCCCTCTTCCTCGTCGCAGCCGACAAAGAGACACAGGCTCAGCGCGGCCGTCAGCAGAACCGCCAGAATCAGCAGGCGTTTCATCAAGACTCCTCTCCTTGCGGTGTTTGGGATGCGCTCCCCTCCGCCTCGGCGGCCTCGTCGTCCGATTCGACGCCCCCCCGGGCGTCTTCGTCATCGGACGGCTCCGGCTCCGGTTCCCCCTCGATCTCGGCCCGGCGATGGCGTACGGCCTCGACGACGGCCTCGACGACTTCCTGGATCGTCAGGCCGTCGGTGTCGATCACCCGCGCCTCGGGCATTTTTTGCAAAGCGCCGTAGGTCCTCGTGGTGTCGGCCTTGTCGCGTTCGAGGATGCGCTCCTCGAGTTCGGGCAGGCTGCCGCCGCGACCCCGGGCCTTCTCCTGTTCCAGCCGCCGCCGGGCGCGCTCCTGCACCGAGGCCGTCAGGTAGAGCTTGTAGGGCGTGTCCGGGAAGAGCAGGCTGCCGGTGTCCCGACCCTCGACGATCACCCCGCCGGGCAGCTCCTCGGCGGCGCGACGCACCAGGGCGTTGACCCTGTCGCGGATCGGCGGCAGGTCGGCCAGGTGACGGATGGCCGCGGTGACCTCCGGAGTGCGGATCTCGGCGCCGACGCGCTTACCGTTGAGGCGCAGCCGGGTGGCCCCTCCCTCGGCCTCGAGGACCAGCTCGGCCTCGCGGGCCGTCTCGACCAGGGCCGCCGGATCAGCGAAGTCGACGCCTTCCCCTTGGGCCAGCCAGGTCAGGGCGCGGTAGATCGCCCCGGTGTCCACGTAGACCAGTCCCAGCCGCGTTGCCGCCAGCCGCGCCACCGTGGACTTGCCCGAACCCGCCGGGCCGTCCACCGCCACCTGGATGCCGCCGCGCGCCGTCTCGAGGTCCAGCAGCTCCTGCTCCGGCGGCGGCAGCTCGCCCAGGTGGCGCAGACCGAAGTAGTTGAGGAAGTCCTCGGTGGTGCCGTAGAGGTGGGGCCGGCCCGGGCTCTCGGCTCGCCCGGTGACCTCGATCAGCTTGTGCTCCTGCAGGCTGGTCAGGGTGCCCGAGCAGTCGACGCCGCGCACCGCCTCGATCTCCCCCCGGGTGACGGGCTGGCGGTAGGCCACGATGGCCAGGGTCTCGAGGGCCGCGTTGGAGAGCCGCGTCCGGGTGCGGCTCTGCGGCCCCAGCGCCCGCTCGATGGCCCGCACGAAGGGCCGCTTGGTGAACAGTTGCCAACCGCCGCCCAGCTCGACCAGCTCGACGCCCCGCGAAGCGCCGTTGTAGCGCCGCCGCAGCTCCTTCAGGCCCGCCTCGACCAGGTCCAGCTTGTAGCGTTCCAGGGCCCGCACCAGCCGGCGGATCGGCACGGGTTCGTCGGCCGCGAAGAGCACCGCCTCGAGACCGGCCAGCAGCAGCTCGGGCAGGACCGCCCGCTCGTCGCCGTTGGTCATCGGCCGTCCTCCCGCGAGGTCACCCAGAGCGAGAGGTAGGGCGAGGCCTGGGCCAGGCGGATCCGGCGCAGCTTGACCAGCTCGAGCAGCGCCAGAAAGCTGACCACGGCGGCCTCACGACTACTGCGGTCGCCGACAAGCTCGGCCAGGCTCAACCGCTCCCGCGAACCCAACAGCTCCAGCACCTCCTCCATCCGCTCGGCAACGCTGACCTTCTCGGCGGCCAGGAAGCCCTCGTCCATCGCCCGGGGCTGCAAGCGCCCGAAGGCCCGGGCCAGGGCGCTGATGTCGCCGTCCGGGGTCAGCTTGGGCGTGCGCCGGGCGAAACGCAGCGGGTTGCCCCGGGGAAAGAGGTCGAGCTGGGCCGCCTCGATCTCGCCCAACGCCCGGGCCAGCTCCTTGTAAACCTTGTACTCGGCGATGTTGACCAGCAGCTCCGCGGCCTGGGAGACCGCCTCGTCATCGCCGTCGACGACGGGGAAGAGCAGCCGGGTCTTCAACTGCACCAGTGTGGCCGCCATCACCAGGAACTCGCCGGCCAGGTCCAGCTCCAGGGCCTCGGCCCGCTCGACGTACTCGAGGAACTCGCCGCAGACCCGGGCCACGTCGACCTCGGCCAGCTCGACCTCCTGACGCTGGACCAGTTCGAGCAGCAGGTCCATCGGACCCTCGTAGACCGGCAGGTGTAACTGGAACTCCAAAACCATCTAGCTCTCTTTGATCGCGGAAAGGGCGTAGAGCGGACCGCGCAGCTCGTCGGTCCGCGTGACGGGCTTGCCGCCCAGACAGTCGTAAACCGTGAACGTTTCCAGGCCGCGTTCTTTCAACAACGCACCGAGCGCCCCGGTCTGCAATGCCAAAAAACTCTGGGCGTAGCGACGGACCGAGCCGTCCCCGTCGATGACGAAGTAGCGGATCGTCGCCGCCCGGGTCGCCTCGTCCCAGAAGTGCTCCATCAGCACCAGGTGCGGCTCGTCGCCGAAAACACCGCCCTTCGAACGGTACCAGGTCTCGCTCTTGGAACCCAGCCGCTCGACGAACTCCGCCGTGTGCGGCTCCAGCACCAGCGTACCGCCCGGCGCCAACGCCGCGCAGGCCTTGTCCAGAATCCGCCGCAGGTCCACGGGACGGAAGACGTTCAACTCGCCGTAGATCAGCAGCGCCAGGCCGTAGCCCCCGCCGAACTCGGCGTCGCGGAGATCGCCCTGGACGTACTCGCAAGCCGTCCCGGTCTTCTCAGCCTGGGCCTTGGCGTACTCGATGGACGCCGGGCCGAAGTCGATCCCGCGCACCTCGTGCCCCAACAGCGCCAGACGCTGGGCGTAGAGACCGGGGCCGCAGGCCAGGTCGAGCACCCGGGTCGCCTCGCCGCCGAGCAAGCGCCGGTGGATCCACTCGACCTGGGTGTCGATGGTCTCGAAGCGGCGGCTGGCCTGGTCGTGGCCCTGGGCCAGGTGCTCGCGGAGCATCCGGCGCGAGAAGTCGGCCTCGTTCCAGGGGAGGTTGTCACCCTCGACCCAGGGGCGGGGGGTGGGGGCGGTTAGGATATTACCTATCGGTTTTTGTTGGGGCTTTGTCATAAACACCTTGAGGTTGATATAACCAGAAATTGATGATTTCTTTAGGGTCTTTAGTCGACAATCCTTGATCTGTCCATACAAGTGTAGGGCTATATGATTTTAATAGTGGAATAGCATTTTTCAAAAACTCTATCCTCTCCTTATCTCTTTTAGATAATACACATTCTTTCTCTAATAATGATGGCTGTTCAATAACTTTATCGTATATATATGGTCTATTGCATGAATACACAGCAATGCCCGCAAATAAATCAGCTAATTGGATTATATTGTACACCTCTGATTTTACATTAATTACAGTAACTTTATCTAAGAATTGATTAGGTATATCATCAACCTCTAAATAGAATGCATCTCTCGTACCTCTATCTATACGTTTGTCCTTTAAACATATGGATATTTCTTCCCAATGACCGGCAGTATTTTCGTCAGCAATTACAGTCCATGATAGATTTGATCTATTGACATTATGTAGAACATGATGAAGCAGTTGATAATACATCGTATTATAATTCTTTATATCATCTCGCTTATAAACATTTTTGCACCTAGTATCTTCTATATTCCATGTCAGCGTATCTATTCTTAGATGTCTTCGATATCTATCTGATAGTGCACAATTAATATATTTCTCAGCAGCAAAGCGCATTTTTGCACTACTTAATTTTGTCCATTTTAACTCGTTAATATTTGATTCATTTGCCAAATTACATAATTCAATATGCATTGATCTAGCAATATCAGTAGGCATTGAGGCTGATGATATTGAACGATATCTTCCGACATTCCAGCTGCACTCATCAGTAAACGCAACATATAATGTGGTTATTTTCATATTAAACAACCCGCTCTCATTTGCCCCGTTGCGAGGCGCCGGCGCGCGTTTTTGCGCCCGGGGCGCGGCGGACGGCGGCCGGGGTGGGTTTTCGCAAAAACCGTGCCGGCGCCGGCGGGGAGGGCGAGGGGTGGCCGGAACGCGCTGGAACAAGGTTGGGCGCGGTTATCGAGGAGGCGGGCGGTTCGTCGCCCGCGTCGGCGACTGACGAACTCCCTGCCTGCGACCGGCGGTGGCACGCTTCTTGCGGTTCCACGGGCGGCTGGGACGAACCGGCGTCTCCCGGCGCAACAAGCGCGCCACCGCCTCGCCGTTTATCCGGCGGCCTCCGTCTCCCCCTCCCGCCAGGCGCTGTCCACGACGCCGACGATCACCCAGCGGGCGGGGATGTCCCGGCGGCCGAGGAGTTGGCGGGCGGAGTTGCCCTCGCCTTGGAGGATGACCAGGTCACCGGGTCCGGCGCCGACGGTGTCGACGGCGACGAGCTCGGGTGAGTCTTCGGGCGTCACCCGGAGCAGCCGGTGCCCGCGCAGGGCGGGGTGGGCGATGGAGCAGTGGACGCTGCCGGTGACGGTGGCGAGGATCACGGGGTGTCCCAGTCCTGACGGTCGAGGACGCCTACGACGGCGAGGTCTACGGGGGCGAAGCTTCGGCCGGGTGGCAGGGCCAGGGCGGCCTCGCGACCGTCGGCGAGGAGGACCTCGGCTCCGCGTCCGGCCTCGACGGTGTCGACGGCGACCTCGAAGGTTTCGAGTAGGTTGCCGTCGGGGTTGCGACGGCGTACCAGCACCAGGCGCAGGCCGTGGTAGGCGGGGATGTGCCGGGTGGCCCAGAGTGCGCCGACGACGCGGCCGCGCCGCATCAGGCGTCCTCTTCGGTCGGGGTGGGATCGGGCTCGCCGTGCTTGCGGAAGACGACGCGGCCTTCGCATTCGACGGAGTCGACGATGCCGCAGATCACGGCGTCGACGGGGCGGTCGCGGGTGGCCTCGGTCTGGCGGGCCGAGGAGCCCCGGGCGATGTAGCACAGCTCGCCGGGTCCGGCGCCGACGGCGTCGACGCAGACCAGCTCGCGTCCGACGGGGTTGCCGGCGGCGTCGGCGAGGCGGCAGAGCAGCAGCTTGAAGCCGCCGAGTCCGGCGTCCTTGACGGTGGAGACGACGTTGCCGGTAACGATGACCAGGTCCATGGGCGGCCTCGGCTGGAGGTTGCCGATAGAGTTTATCGCTTGCCGTCGGTGGAGTCAAGCAAGGGGGTACGCGGCGGAGCCGCGACGTGCTATCATCGGGGATATGAAAAGAGTGGGGAAAGCCTTGCTGATCGTGCTGGCGATCACGCTGACGACGGCCTGCGGTCGCAAGTCGCGCCCGTTGGGCGACGAGGCCGGCGAGGAGAAGGAGCCGCCCCGGCTGGTCTTCTTCGAGCAGACCGACGAGCACCACCTGCGCCTGGAGCTCAACCAGGCGGTGGACGCGGCGACGGCCGGCGATGAGGCGAACTATGCCCTCGAGGGGCCGGGCGAGCCCCGGGTGCTGCTGGCGCGGCGCGAGCCCGGGGCGGGGACGGTGCTGCTCCTCGATGTGAGCGGCCTGGAGCCCGGCGGCGAGTACGTGGTCTACGCCCGCAACCTGCGCGGGGAGAACGGCGCTCGGATCGAGACACTGCGGCGGGAGTTCGGCGCGACGGAGACGGCGGACGAGCAGCCGCCGAGGGTCGTCGCGCGCAGCCCCGAGGGCCGCTGCCCGGACCGCCCGGCGATCACCGCCGTCTTCAACGAGGCCGTCCGTCAGGGGCCGGAGTTCACGGCGCAACTGGCCGAGGTCCTGGAGACAGATGAACCGGTTGCCGGTGGCGACGAAGCTGAAGATGAAACCATGACTGACCTGGAAGAGGAAGAGGGAGCAGAGAGCGGTAATGAGCTGGAGCTGGGTCCGGCCGTCGAACTCGAGGCCGAGTTCAACGGCGACGAGGTCCGGCTCTTTCCCACCGGCGCTCTCGAGCCGGGCGGGCGCTACCAGGTCAGCCTGAGCGGGGTGCTGGACACGGCGGGCAACGTCGCCGAGGAGGCCGTCTGGAGCTTCACCGTCCGGGAGGCCGCCGAGGGCCAGACACTGAGCATCGGTCTGCGCAGCGCCGACGGCACGCCGCTGCCGCCGGGGCTGGAATTGACCCTTTCCAGGGAACGCGATGACGGCGCCGTCGTCCGGCTGCGTCCCGAGGACGACTCGGTGACCATCACCGGTCTCGAGCCGCTGCCCGCCCGGCGGAGCCCATATGTGAGCATCGAGGTCGAGGCCGGCGGTTACCGCTACCGGGGCTTCTACGACGAGGACGGCGACGGACGCCCGGACCGCCTGGGCACCACCGAGGCCGGGGGCGAACGCGCGATCGAGCTGGTCCTGGTTCGCGAGGACGTCCGGGGTCCCGAGTTGGGCCTCGAAGCCGCGCCGCTGCAAACCGCCAACACCCTGGGGCTGATCGCTACGACCCTGGACGAGAACGGCGTCGAGCTCGTCGAGGCCTTCCTGGACGTTCCGGGGTCCGACGGAACGGGTCTGGCCTTCCGCACGCCGCCGCGCGGCGCGGGCTGGGGCGCCCGGCGTCTCGAGGCCCTCCTGGCCCTGCCGACGGCCGACTGGGAGCCCGGTGAACGCCGCGTCCTCTACTACCACACCCGCGACGGCCGGGGCAACTGGTCGCCCCTGCGGCGACTGGAGGTCCAGCGACCCGAAGAGGTCCCGGGTTTCAGCGGACGGTTGCTGCTGGACGGCGAGCCGATCGCCGGCGGTATGATCCGCCTCTGCGACGCCGACGGACGGCTGCTGGCCCTGGACGCCTCCGACGAGTACGGGCGCTTCACCCTGCCCCGGCCCGAGAGCCCCGAGGCGACTCTCGAGGCCGGACTGATCCACGAGGGGCTGCTCCACCTGGTCCGACGCGAGGATCTGACAATCGCCGCCGACGACGACGGTCCGCTGGAGCTGGAACTGCTCCCCTACCCGCGCGTGACGGGCCTCACCGCGACGCTGACCCGCTACCAGCGCGACACCGGGTTGAGCCTGCCCGAAGACCACGTGCTGATCGAAGCCCGCCTCACCACCCCGCCGGGCTACCGCTTCAAGTACGAGCTGGAGCTCGACGGTGAACGCTTCCCCCTCTCACCCTCCGACGGCGGTCGGCTCTCGACCTTCCTGCGCGCCGACGAGCTGCCCCTGCCCGCTACCGCGCCGCCCCGGTTGATCGCGACCCCCCACCACAGCAGCGAGGAACCGGTCGAAGCAGAGAGAGCCGCACCCGAAACCGCCACACTACCCAGTCACGCGCCCCTGATCATCGAAGACCCGGCGTTGACCTTAACCAAGCTTCCTTTCACCGAGGTGGATGCCGCCGACGAGGGCCGGGCGATCCGGATCGGCTGGACGCCGCTCTACGGCGTCACCGGTTACCGGCTGGCCCTGATCCCCGTCGCCGAGTTCGGTCCGGAGTCCCTGCCCGACGGCGGCGCCTGGAACAGCGGACCCGAGCCACTGCGCAGCGGCGAGCTGCTGCTGCCAGAAGGCGAGGTCACCGACTACTGGGGCGTCCCCGCCGGGACCCGCTACGTCGTCGCCCTGGAGGTCATCGGCCTCGACGGCGACACCGCCTGGAGCTTCGGCGAGCTGATCCACCCCTGAGAGTAAGTCAAGCCCGTTGACCTTGAATGACCGCCCCCGTCGGGGCGGTCTGTTCAAATGGAGCCTGGAATCAGCAACATCAACGAAAGGAGTTCCACTTGCTTAGAATCCTCACTCTTATGGTGTTAGCTACATTGTTGTTATCTGGATGCGGCTTCACACCTGATGTCGAACAGGCGCCGGCGATCGACAAGAGCTTCAGTTATCCATCCAGCTACGATGAAACCTGGAAAGCCGTTGTGGCCGTCTTCGCCGAACTGAACATCCCGATCGACAATATCGATAAGGACTCGGGCTACATCAACTCGCGAGAGGCCGCCGTTCCCCGGGAGTGGATCCACGCGCCCGAGGATACACTCGACTACAAGGTCAGGAACCCGCACGGCGGGTTCAACGTCTTCGTCGAAAGCCTCCCCGACGGCTCGACGGTCTCCATCAATGCCCGCCTCTTCGCCACCGAGGTGCGCAGCAACATTCTGCTCGGCACCTCGACGCAGGAAAAGGAGTTTGCCTCCTCCGGCGCGATGGAAGACTGGTTCCATCAGCTCCTCACCGAACGCCTGACACCCTAGGCCTTCTAGGCTGACAGCCTCAGCCCCGCCGGACGCGCGACCGGGGGGACGGCGTTGGCACGTTTCTTGCGGAGAGCGACCCCGCCGCGCGCCAGGCAGCGTTCACTTGCGCAAGAAACGTGCCAACGCCGTCCCCCCTTGCGCTCCAGCGTGAAGCGCGTTAAACGCGGCGAGCGACGGCGACGGACCGGTCCGAGCGTTCAGTGAGAAAGGGCTTCTCCACCTGAACCGAACCGACGTCGAAAACTAACTAAGAGCGGCTTTTATACAACGGTACTGACCACTACCACACGAATGGCTCTTTTCGACGAGCTAAGGAGTTTTCAAATCAGTTGGAGTACCTATTTGTGCAAGGCATCACACACTATCCCGGACCAGCCGACTCCAACTCGAAACTCCGACCCCCTTCGAAAGATCGGCTGAGACGAGGCTTGCAGAATTCAGTTAAGCCTGCAACTGTAATCCCTTGGCGCTAACTCATAATATATGCATATTGATAGGTTACTTAGAATTGAAGCGTCGCCATCGAGGCCAACGGCGTCAAACAGTTTGAGATTATCACACGTACCTAAACAGGCATATATCGCCAATGGCTTTTATTATGCGCTTTATAGTTTCACAAGCTGTCACGATCCGTGGGTGGCCTGGTTGCAGAGAACCAGACTCGCCCCCATGAGGGCGTTGAGAGTCGGAAAGTTGCGACACTATTTGTTGAACCCTGGCCCTACCAGCTATCGAGAGGCTAATCGTTATCAAGTAGTTGCCTTAGCGGTATAATAATTTCAGCATCATGGAACGTGTTCGGACCAAACCAGGCTGATTGGGAGCGGCTTGCCGGGCCGTTCTTCACTTACCAGAAATGCACCTTGTTGACCATACTATTAATTATTATACTAATAAATAGTTGTCATTACGACACTTAAGCGTCAGCGGCAATCTGCAGTCAGGGCATGGACAAGTGTGCGAATATCCAGGCTTACCAAGGATGAAGCTCTTCTTAGCCGCCACTTTTTAGCTGTCCGTTTTGTGACAGGAATCCTATACCAATCACGTCAATTATCAACAGTGCACAATCACGACCAGGTCCGAACACGGTATACGACCCCAAAAATTAATGGCTCGTCGAGCTATAGCCTCTTATGAGGCGGTAGTCAGCACTTCTGATCCATATGCCACTCGATTGAGTTTTCGACTTAGGTTCGGTTTCAGGTGATGATCCCTAATCCATTGACGAGATATGCCTGTTCGGGCGCGAGTGTTATTCCATGAGAAAACCGGACCCCTTGGAGTCCGGTTTGCAGCATGGTGGAAGCTGGCGGTCTAGTCGGGCGGGGGTGGGGGAACGGGCAGGTCGCCGCCGCCGGATCCGCCGCCGTCGCCGTCGTCACCGCCGGCCAGGATCAACCCGCCGGTCACGCCGCCGGCCACAGCCACACCGATGAGGGTCCAGAGCAGCCAGCTTGAGGAGCCGGCGGCCACGGTTCCACCACCGGCGGCCGCGCCGGCGCCGACCCCGGCTCCGGCGCCCGCTCCGGTGGCGCCGATCTCCATGAACGGCGCGGAGAGGCTTTCGAGAGCGGTAATCTCGGCTGCGGTCAGCGCGATGGGCGCGGTGGGAGCCACCCCCGGGGCCACGGAGGTCCGCATCCCGGCGGTGACCACGACCTCGCCGGGGGCCGCCGGCGAGGTCGTGACGACCTCGCCGCGCAGCACCTGGACGGTGCTGGCGCCGTCTTCTTCGGCGACCTCGGTGAGGAAGATGGTCCCGCGGACGGAGGCCGAGGCGGTCGGGGTGCTGACCCGATAGTTGTAGTCGGGGTCGGCGGAGCGGTCGATGGCCGAGAGCACCGAGCCGTACCAGGCGGTGATGTCGGCGCGGCGCACATCGACGGAGCCGATGGTGACCCGGGTGCTCGAACCGACGCGGATCTGGGAGCCGTTGGGCAGCTCGAGGACGACCTCGGAGTTACGGGTCACCTCGAGGGTGTCGCCGTTGAAGAGCTTGTCGCCCTGGCCGAGCCGGTCACGACCGGTGGTGCCGGCCCGGGTGACCTGGGCCACTCCGGTGACACGCAGAACCTTGGCCGCGGTGAAGCCCTCGGCCAAACCGAGGTGCAGCAGCAGGGGCGAGAGGATCAACAGAACGACCAGGGGCCAGGAGATAAGGGGTTTGATACGGGCCATGGCCCACCTCGGGGGAGCGACGGGGGTCAATGGGTGTTGCAGTAGGCTGCTAGTGATAGTTCAAGATATAGTATAGCAGGAAAAGACGGCGATACCAGTCAGGGCTTCGAGTTAATCTGACAAGACCGCGGTGAAGTCCGCGGTCGGTTGGGTTTAATCGCAAGGGATTATCACACGTGCTTGAGCTGACATGTATCAATAATAGCTTGTTATTATTTGTCTTATAGCTTTGCAGGCTGCCACAGTCCATGCGCTGCCTTGTGGCATATAAGATGTTCTCTAAGAAGGCGCTTTCAATATAGCGCTCTGCTTTGGGAAGTCGTGACTACTGATTTGCATCCCAGGTTGTATGAGACTAAACGCTTACAAATACAGACTTTAGCAGGTATGACAACTCTTTGGCTCGTCGAATAAACAGCCCTTCGTGAAGTGATTGTCGACACTTCCGTTCTAAATGCATCTCATTTGCGTTTTCGACGTAGGTTCAGCTTCAGGTGATAATCCCAATCGCAATTGCGAGGGCGGAGGCACGTAGGCCCGACGTAGCCGGCGTCGGGCTTTCTAGTTCTCGTGGAGGAGCATGGCGGCGGCGCGGACGAACTTCTTCATCCGCAGCTTGGCCATGCCGATGGAGCCGGCGGCCTCGAGCATCAACACGCTGCGGAAGCAGAGGGCGTCCTGTTGGCTGCGGGACGGATCTATGCACTCGTTGTAGGAGTAGACCAGCAGGTTGGTCTCCTCGGATTCGAGATGCAGCAGGCGCGGTGGGATGAGGTCGAGCTCGCCGAGGACGTCGACGGCGCCGCTGAAAAGCTTGTTAAGCCCGGGGCCGGCCTGCTCGATCGTCAGGCCGAAGGGGCTGTGGCTGATGATCAGCTCGTTTTCGGGGGAGTAGACCGCCACGCCGATGAAGCCGGCCAGGTCGTCGAAACTCCGGGCCAGCTCCTCCAGGGATGTCAGAACGTTTTGGCTGTGGGTCGGGCTCATCTAGTATAACCACCGCTGGGGTTAGAGGAGGTCGAAGCGCTGGCCCTCGCGCACGGCGACGGTGTCGGGGAAGATCTTCCGGGCCACGGCTTCGAGCTCGGCCACGCGTTCGTCATTGTGGCGCGGGTCGTGATGAATCAGGCCCAACTGCTTGACCTTGGCGCGCTTGGCGACCTCGGCGGCCATCGACGGCGTGGAGTGGCCGAAGCCCTGGAAGGTGCCCTTGGCGTAGTCCTCGTCGGCGTACTGGGCGTCGTGGGAGAGCAGGTCAGCGCCCCGGGCGAAGCGGATCAGCCGGGCGTCGCCGCCGCTGTAGCCCTCGGTGTCGGTGCCGTGGACGAAGGTTTTGCCCTTGTAGACGAACTTGTAAATGGTGCAGCCGCCCTGGGGGTGGGCGTAGGTGCGGTAGTTGTAGACCTTGAGGGCGCTTGCGGGCAGATCGTGGGGTACGTCGGTCATGTGGAAGAGCTTGGGCTCGGCGCCGGGCTGGTCGAAGACGATTACGTGGGTGTCCTTGATGTTGTGGATGACCTTCATCGAGCCCATGTCCTCGAGCTGCACCGGGAAGAAGGGCGGTAGCATGGACATCGACATGATCTCCTCGAGGTCGTGGGCGAACACCCGCGGACCGAGGATGTAGACCGTCGTCGAGATGCTGAACGCCGGGGGGAAGAAGCCGAAGCCCAGGGTGTGGTCGTGGTGGGTGTGGGTCATCAGGATGTTGATGATCAGCCCGTTCTTGCGCTCGCTCTTCGGCTTGGCCAGGTACTTTTCATAGATCTCCTGACCGAGCTTGATGATCCCCGTGCCGGCGTCGATGATGACCAGGTGGTCGCCGGCGCGAACCTCTACACAGGAGGTGTTGCCGCCGTACCCCAGCATCTCTTCGTCGGCCACGGGGTAGCTGCCCCGCACCCCCCAGAACTTGACGTAAAAGCGGTCTTCAGCCATGTGGGCGCCTCGATTCCTTCCGGTTGACTTCGGCGGACGGTCTAAAGAGATGGTTAGACCGACACGCGGAAAAGGTTCAATTAACGAATCAGGCCCGGCGGTATCAGTATCAGAGTAAACCCGGCGGCGCCGGGCGAAGCGATCACAACGGAAACGAAACCCACGGATGGGTCGACAACAACTCGATCAACTCGGCAATCCGGTGGTACGTCAAGATATCCCGGCGCCGAGGTGACAACGGAGCGGTCGGGTCGACAATGCCGCCTGGAGCGCGAGGACCCTGTGCCATCCGAGCCCATTCAGGTCTAATCCACCCAAGTCTATCTTGCTCCACAAGACTGCTTGGATGCTTATCTATAGCATTATAGCAGGGTTTCGAGGCAAGATGCAATCGAAGCCGTCACGGCGCAACGGCCTTGAGTTACCCGGCGCCCGTCGATTATAATCAAGGTGATTTTCATGATCCGAGAGCCATAACCGCCCTAGTCGCCACGGAGGCCCGATGTCCAAACGCAAGCACAAGGCCCGCTACAAGCGGGGAATCCTGGCCGGGATCATCGCCGGCGCGGTGATGGCCGTGGGTTACATGATCATCGACTGGGTGGCTCCCGCCGCGGCAACCACCATGGTCGTCGTCGAGGAGCAGTCCGCCGATGCCGGGGCCGACGTCGAGGAGGAACGTGAAAGCGACGACACCCCCACCACGGTGCCCCAGCGCTCGACCGTGGCCTTCCGCAGTCTGGGCTTCATCTACTACTTGGCGCGCATCGGTGTCGGCTTCATCATCGGGCTGGTCTGGGGACTCTTCTACGCCGCCGTCGAACAGCACGTCTGGGGTGTGGGCTTCCTCAAGGGGATAGTCTTCGGCGCCGCGGTCTGGCTGCTCGGCGGCCTGCCCGAGGCGCTCAACAAGTACCTGACCTACGAGTTCGGCGGCTTGATCGGGCTGTGGGCCTTCGGCGGCCTGCTGGTGAGCATCCTGGGCGGGGTGACCGTCAGCCTGGTCTACGGCCGGGTGGACTACGACGAGCGTAAGCGCGAGCCGGTGCGGGTCAGCGCCAGCATCTCCGGCGGCGCCGCCGCCGACGAACCGCCCGAGGACGACCTCGAGGCCCTGCCCCCGGGCGGGGATGAGGTTTAGAAACCACTCGTCCACTTTCTGTTGCAACATAAAACCCCGGAGCTATTCCGGGGTTTGTTGTGCTTCGAATGCATCCTGCTTCATCCTGCCCGGAGCAAAGCAGGCTGGCTGGGTGCTGCCTCAATTACTCACGACATAGCTACTAGCGGTGCCGTTTCGCCGAAAGGTGGAGGCTGTGGATCAACCGATTCATACCGGACCCTCTATCAGCCCGTTATACACAAATAACAGCGTATCGGCTTAGCTCGGGTGGATTGCGAATCGAATGTGTTTCTCCTCAAGAGGCACATTGCCGCCTACCCATAACACTGGGTAGAGCGACCTGTTCAGCCCGGCTGTCGACGACTCCGCCCGGTCTCGGAGGACCGACCCGCGACCGCCGGCCCGTCACGCTTCTTGCTCGCCGCCGCCTCCGAGTCCGGAGGCGGCGGGCAACAAGCGCGCCGGGCCTCGTCGACGGCGTTCCGGTGGTTCAACGGCGATAGGCGGCCAGCAGGTCGTTGATCTCGACGGGAACGGCGGCGCGTTCGCGCCAGTAATAGACGCGCTGGAAACCGGCGGCCCGGAGGTATTCGAGGCCCCGGCGGATCGGCAGGGGTCCGAAGTTCTTGGTGGAGTGGGCGTCGGTGGCGACGGTGACCAGTTCGAGGCCTTCTTCGCGGGCCAGTTCGAGGGCTTCGAGGTTGGGGTAGGGTTCGGCGGGGGCCTGGCCCCAGCCGGAGACGTTGAGCTCGATGCCGGTGTTAGTGAGGGTGCAGGCGCGGAATACGGCGCGCAGCTCGCTCTCCCAGCGTCGGGTCTGGAAGGCTCCGTAGACGAGCACACCGTAGCGCTTGCAGATATCGACGTGACCGAGGGCTTGGTAGAGGCCGCTCTGGGCGGCGCGATAGAGGTAGGCGAAGTAGCGGCCGTAGGCCTCTTCGCGGGGGTTGTCGCGGAAGAACTCGAGGGCGCCGCGGCGCGAGGAGACGGCGGCGCCGATATCGTCGAGGAGGTGGACGCTGCCCAGGGCGTAGTCGAAGGGGACGCGTTCGAGCCAGTCGGCGGTTTCGTCTTCGCGCACGGGGGAGTAGGTGAACTCGGCGCCCAGGCCGATGAAGGTCTCGGGCGCCGCTTGGCGCGCCGCGGCCACGGCTTGTTGATGGGCCGCGGGATCGTAGTAGCCGAAGGAGAAGTCGCGGGGGTCCAGGTCGAGGTGCTCGGTGGACTCCAGCGCCAGATAGCCGTGGCGGGCGGCCAGTCCGGCGTAGACCTCGAGGTCCGTCGAGCTGTCGGCGGAGAGCTTGCTGTGCAGGTGGGTGTCGAGCACGGGAACCTCGGGTGGAGGCGTTTTCCGCGGGATTGTATCACAGGGCGGGGGGAAAGTGAGCGGCCCTTGAACACTATAGTCATCACGAATATTATACTTGAAATTTATTGGTCGGCTGGCTAGACTGTAAGTATCGAGTTTTTCCTGCAAAGTGGGGACGCTCATAACAACGGAGGGAGCGATGGCCGCGCAATGGCAAATAAAAAGGGTCCTCTTAATCGAGGACGCCGTGGACGACGGAGCGGCGCGCTTCGTCGATCACTTCCACCGCCACAACGACACCGACTACACGCTGGAAGTCGCCCCGACGTTTATGGAAGCGGTGCGCTACATCGAGCGCAAAAGCTACGACATGATCATCCTCGACAACCACGTGGCCATCGGCAATGAACCGGATGCGGAGTTGGAGCCGGAACTGCACCGTTTCTACATCAGATATCAGCACTTGGCTCGGAAAAAGTACTCCGAACAACAACTGCTAAAGCCGGAAATCGACCCGTATCGACCCGAGCTTGACAGCAAAACCTATTCATTGCTTCTCAAGCGACTAAACCAGCACATGAACGCCCCCATACTGGGCTACGAATTCCTCTTAACCCTCTACGGCGCTGTCAAGATAGACGACGCCATGATCCCGTTGAAGAAGTACCCGGATTGGCTCAAGAGTCTCTTCGAGAACAAACAGGTGGGCATCTTCACGATCGATAACGACTCCACCGTCGAACAGTTTCTTGAAATGTGCAACCTACCCAAGGACAACCATTACAAGTGGAAAGCCAACGCCGAAGACAGCGCCCTGCTGAGCCTGATCAAACGTATCGCCGCCAATAAACCCCAGGACCCCAGCCACCACGCCCATCAGTAAAGGAGCGCACGATGGAGGAGAAACAAGAAAACAGGAACTCGATCAAAAAGGTCCTCTTCATCGAGGACGCCGTGGACGACGGAGCGGCGCGCTTCGTCGAGCACTTCCACCGCGAAAACCAAAAAGACTACAAGCTGGATATCGCCCCGACGATCATGGAAGCGGTGCGCTTAATCGAGCGCAAACGCTACGACATGATCATCTTCGACAACCACGTGGCCATCGGCAATGAACCGGATGCTGAGTTGGAGCCGGAGCTGCACCGCTTCTACATCAGATATCAGAGACTGGCTCGGAAAAAGGACTCGGATCAACAACAGCTCAAGGCGGAAATCGACCAGTATCGACCCGAGCTTGACAGCTACACCTATACGGTGCTTCTCAAGCGACTAAACCAGCACATGAACGCCCCCATACTGGGTTACGAGTTCCTTTTCACCCTCTACGGCTCAGTTCAACGACCCTACGCGATGGTTCCCCTGAAAAACTACCCGGATTGGATCAAGAGTCTCTTCAAGCACAAGCAGGTGGGCATCTTCACCATCGACACCCACTCCACCGTCGAACAATTCCTTGAAATGTGCAACCTACCCAAGGACAACCATTATCAGTGGAAGGCCAACGCCGAAGACAGCGCCCTGCTGAGCCTGATCAAGCGCATCGCCCGGGCGAAAACCAAGTGAGGTGTAAATGATCATCGACAGCCTGCTCTCCATCACCGAGCTGATCTTCGTGGTGCTGATCTTCCTGCTCGGCCTGCCCCGGGTGCTGACCTCGATCCAGTTGACCAAGGCCGCCCAGAGCCTGCACGAAGAATACTACCGGGACAAGTATCTGGTCATCATCACCGCCGTCGGCCTCAACGTGCTGACCTGGTTCCTCTACGGTTTTCTGGTCGGCGAGCTGATCTACAGTGAGCAGCTCTTCCTGATCCCCGCCGTCCTCTCCATCGTGACCATCGGCATCTGGCTCTACTTCGTGCGCACGATCCGGGTCTGCGACATCGCCAAGAAGGTCGCCAAACGGGCGAAGGCTGAAATCAAGCGGATCCTCCAACGCAACGAGAGCGCCCTCGACGGCGACGTCAGCAAAAGCGCTCAGGCCCGCAAGTGCATCAGCTACCACCTGGACAACCTGCGCAAGCTGGCCTACTCGGCCGACACCATCGCCGATCGCAACTGCATCATCGACGAACTCAACGGCACGATCATCTTCTATCTCAACAGCTTCAAGAAGATCGAGTACATCGAGGACATCATCCAGAACTTCTACTACCACATGTCGACGATTACCAAGCGGGGCAACGAAAAGCGGGAGTTGATCAAGAAACTGGGCCTGCTGATCAAGAATATCTTCATGTTCGAAGACTACAACGACGATCTGCTGCACAGCATCCTCAAGAACTCCTACAAGATGGTCTGCCTGTCCAAGGAGTACGAGACCAACGAGACCCGGTGGACGATCGACGAGTACGTCGAGATGCTGAGCCTTTTCGCCCGGAAGATCGAGGCGAAGTTCCGCTCGAAGAAGGTCTGCGAGCAGCGGATCCACGACCTGGACGTGATCATCACCGAGCTGGTGTACACCTACACTTATCTGCTCAAGAACCGGCCGCATTACCTTAACCGCTACAATTACGACATCCCGAAGGCGACGGACCTCTTCAAGCTGATCCAGCGTTCCTACCTCGCTGAACGCTTCGATCATCTCAAGCGCTTCCTGCTGATGCTGCTGTACTGCGAGGAGCAATACGCTGAGAACTGCATCGTCCGGGCCTTCAACAAGCCGGACTACCTGGAAAACGCCGTTTTCCTGAGCCTGATCCTGCTGCGTCAGTCGAACAACCAGAGCCTGAACGGATACGCCGCGCGGAAGACCCGGGAGCTGTACACCGAGCGGCACTACGAAGAACTGCTGAACCGGTTCAAAATGAACCCGATCGATCTGGAACCGGAGCTGGAGGGGGATACTCGGGAGCTCGTCGACCAGACCCCCTATCCAGCCAAAGGGACACCGGTCGATTAACCCCGCATCTGCTATAATCCAGGGGTCAGGCAAGCGAAAGGCCCTCTTATGGATCCCTGGGTATTCTGGGTCGGCGGCCTCGTGCTGGCGGCCTTTCTCATCGGCTTCTGGCTGCGCCGGGGCCGACGCGCCCGCGAGGCGTCCGCACCGTCCTCCGTGCCGCACACCGGCCTGCCCGAGGCCGGCCCGCCGCCGGGCATCGAGCCCGTCCGCACCCCGCTCTACCGGGAAACGGCCGAGCTGCCGGCCTCCCTGCCCCTGCTGCTCCATCCCGTGGACTTGGCGCTCAAGCGTCTCAGCGTTCTCGAAGGCGACGCCCGGGGGGTCGTCAACGAGAGCCTGCCCCGGCTGCACCTCGGTCTGATCGATACCGACAACGTCCTGGGCCGCTTGCTGGTCAAGCTCGATTCATCCACCGATGCCCAGCGGCGCGAGGTGCCCTCCTTCGCGGAGATCACCTTCCGCGCGCCGCGGCGGGTGGGCGAGGACTGGGAGCACGACGGAGCCCTCAAGCGGCTGGCCGCGGGGCTGCGCGACGTCCAGGCGGGCGTCGACGAGCTCTGGCGGGCCTTCACCAGGGTGGAAGAGCGTGAACAACGAAAGGCGGCCGTGGCGGCGGTCCGCTCGCTGCGCGCCACCCTGGACGAGCTGATCGACGAGACGGTCCGTGTGGAGAAACTGCTGAGCATCAACTGATCAACAAGCGAGAGGAAGCGAGATGGACCTCGACAAGCTGCGCGACATCCTGAGAACCGACCTGCGCGAGCTGGCCGAACTGCTGCACAACGCCGGTCAGTCGAGCATGTGGGACGAGGCCAAGTACTACCTGCGCGACGCCGCCGGGTTGATCCAGGAGCTGACCGGCAAGATCTAGCCCCTGAGCGCCGCCTGGGTCAAGCACAAGTAAGGACAGGCTCCCCAGCCTGTCCGAGCGGTCCCGTCAGGTTCGCTGCCGGTCGGCGGCGACCGTCAACTCAAGCCCTGCGGGGCGGGGTCTTTTGACCCCGCCGTTGCTGGATCAGCGTGATCGTTCAAGAGCCCTGACGGTGGATGAAGGGGCGATTGAGGAGTCCGCGCTCTTACGGGTGCGTTTGAAGGATGGTGTTGCGGTCGGCTTTTGGGGTCGGCCCCGCGACAAACCGCGTAGATGCAAAGCGGGGCGGAGTCATTTGACCCCGCCCCGCATTTTGCACCCTTGCCAATCGCCGTCTAGCGGCTGATCACCACCCGGCGGCTGAGGGATTCGTCCCGCGTCTCCAGCCGTAGCAGATAGACGCCCGACGCTTCCCCGGCGCAGTCCCAGGCAACGGTGTGGCGTCCGGCGGGCAGCTCGCCCTCGGTCAAGACGGCCACCCGGCGCCCGGCCAGG
>CAZOOP010000019.1:0-59737 GCA_964581465.1 uncultured bacterium | reverse complement strand
AATAAAACGTCAGTTGACCAGCAGTGAGTTACGCCCCCTCGCCGCACTTGAGCAACAGCTCGTGCCAGCGGCGGTCGACCTCGGCCTGGATCTCGTCGATGATGTCCTGGCGAAGATCGGGCTTGAAGAGGTGGCGGAAGCGGCCCTGGGGCATCAGCCAGTCGACGACGGGCTTCTTCTCCTTGGGCTTGTGGTTGAGCTTCCACTCGCCGTCGATGACCTCATACAGCGGCCAGAAGCAGGTCTGCACGGCCAGCTCGGCCATGTCGTAGCTCTGGTTGGGAGCGATGCGCCAGCCCGGGATGCAGGGCGAGAGGGCGTTGACGAAGCAGGGACCCTCGGTGTAGAAGGCGGTGCGCATCTTGCGCATGAAGTCGTTGGGCCGGCTGGGCACGGACTGGGCCAGGTAGGGCAGCCGGTGGGCGGCCAGGATGCCGGTGAGGTCCTTGTTGAACTGGGGCTTGCCCAGGCGCTTCTTGCCCGCCGGCGCCGTGGTGGTGCTGGCGCCACGGGGGGTCGCGCCGGAGCGCTGGTAGCCCGTGTTCATGTAGGCCTCGTTGTCGTAGCAAAGGTAGACCATGTCGTGGCCGCGCTCCATCGCCCCGGAGAGGCTCTGCAGGCCGATGTCGTAGGTGCCGCCGTCGCCGCCGAAGGCCAGGAACTTATAGCTGGCCTTGACGCGACCCTTATCTTTCAGGGCGCGGTAGGCGGTCTCGGCCCCGGAGCAGGTGGCCGCCGAGTTCTCGAAGGCGTTGTGGATGTAGGAGCACTTCCAGGCGCTGTAGGGGTAGATGGTGGTTGAAACCTCCATGCACCCCGTGGCGGCGGTGACGACGAGTTCATCTTCGGGGTCCAGGCTGTGCAGGGCCTGGCGCATGATGATGGTCGCGCCGCACCCGGCGCACATCCGGTGGCCGCCGGTCAGGCGCTGCCGGGTGGTCGCGGCGATCTCCTTGAAGCTTGCCATCGTGGTGCCTCCCGCGCTAGGCCGACGAGCCGGCGGGCTCGCGGACGTTGAGGTAGCCGTGCTGGTCGGCGCTGCCACCGCCGGCCAGAGTCTTCAGTTCGGTGAACAGGGTGTGGATGTGCTCGTTGTCGACGGTCTTGCCGCCCAGGCCGTAGGTGCGGCTGATGATCTTGGGACGGGCGTCCATGTCGAACATCACCGAGCGCAGCTCGTTGTAGACCGGCCCGCCCAGGGCGCCGAAGCTCTCCAGACGGTCCATCACCGCCACGGCTTTGACGTGGGCCAGGGCCGCGGCCAGCTCCTCGCCCGGGAAGGGGCGGAAGCAGCGCAGCGAGAGGGCGCCGACCTTCTCGCCCTTGGCGCGCAGCTCGTCGACGACGTACTCGACGGTGCCGCCGGTCGAGTTGAGTACGATGATCGCCGTCTCGGCGTCATCGAGGTGGTAGGGCTTGAAGTAGCCGTAGTCACGGGTGCCGAACTTGTCGGCGAACTCCTTCGAGACGTCGAGGACGACCCGGCGGGCGGCATTCATCGCGTCGATCTGGCCGCGCTTGTGCTCGAAGTAGTAGTCGGAGAAGTCCAGCGGGCCGATGGTCACCGGCAGCTCGGGATCGAGCAGGTGGTTGGTCGGCTCGTAGGTGCCGATGAAGGCTTGGACGTCGGACTTGTCGTAGACGGTGACGTTCTCCATCCCGTGGGAGGTGATGAAGCCGTCCAGACAGACCATGGTGGGCAGCAGTACGTCGGGGTGTTCGGCGATGCGCATCGCCATGATGGTGTTCTCGTAGGCCTCCTGGGCGTTGCGGCTGTAGAGCTGAATCCAGCCCGAGTCGCGGCAGGCCATCGAGTCGGAGTGGTCGCACTGGATGTTGATCGGCGCCGAAAGGGCCCGGTTGACCACGGGCATCACGATGGGCAGGCGCGTCGAGGCGGCGATGTAGACGATCTCGAACATCAGCGCCAGACCGTTGGCGCTGGTGGCGGTCATCGTCCGGGCGCCGGCCGCCGAAGAGCCCACGCAGGCGCTCATCGCCGAGTGCTCGCTCTCCACCAGCACCAGCTCGGTGTCGACCTCGCCGTCGGCGTGGAAGTCGGCGAATTTCTGCATCAGCGCGGTCTGGGGGGTGATCGGGTAGGCCGCCACCACGTCGGGGTTGATCTGCATCATCCCGTAGGCGACCGCCTGGTTCCCCGTCAGCGCGATTGTCTTCTTTGCCACGGTTCCTCCTTCCGCCCGCGGACGGCTCGTTCACGTTCGGGGAACGTCCGCCGGCGGTTCGTGTGGATGTCGAAAACGTTGAACAGGGACGGACCGCCTACTCGACGGTCTCCTTGGTCATGGTGATCGCCCGGACCTTGTCGGGACAGGTCTCGGCGCACAGGCCGCAGCCCTTGCAGTGCAGGTAGTCGTGCCCGGTGATCTTGCGCGTCTCGGGGTCGAAGGTGATCGCCGAGTCCGGGCAGAAGATGAAGCAGCGGAAGCAGTGGATGCACTTGTCGGCGTGCCAGACCGGACGGTCGGCGCGCCAGGCGCCGGTGTTGTAGTCCCGGGCGTTGCCGGCGTAGATGTGCTCGTGACTGTCCGAGGCGATGATCATCCCGGCGCGGGGCAGGTCGGTGTAGGGCTCGGTGCCGGTCCAGCTCGAGGCCATGGCCTCGCGACCGCCCTCGCCTTTGGCGGTGTCTTCGCCCGAGACCTTTTCGGCCGCCTCCAGGATGGCCGCGACGTTCTTCTCGACCACTTCGGCGGTGAACTTCTCCGAGTAGTTCTTCTTGAAGCTCTCGGCGATGTCCTTGGCGTCGAGCAGGTCGATCAGCGAGGCCAGCGCGCCGATGGTCGGCGTGTTGGGCATCCGGCGACCCAGATGCTTGCGGCTGATCCCCGTGGCGTCGATGGTGTAGACTCGGTACTTGTCGCCGCTGACGATCTTCTTGCGGATGGCGTCGGGCGAGGCCTCGGTGTTGATCAGAATGATGCCGCCCTCGACCAGGCCCTCGGCGATGTCGATGTTGGAGAGCAGGGTCTCGTCGAGAACGATGACGATCTCGGGGTTGGTGACCTGGGAGTAGATGATGATCTCTTCGTCGCTGACGCGGTTGAAAGCCTTGATCGGCGCTCCCATCCGCTCGGAGCCGTACTCGGGGAAGGACTGGACGTGCTTGCCGGCCTCCAGGGCCGCGTCGGCCAGGACCTTCGAGGCGGTGACGGCGCCCTGACCGCCGCGGGCGTGCCAGCGTATCTCCAGCATTTTGGGCATTGGCGCCTCCTGTCGAGGGTTGCCTTAGTTATGGAAATAGGGCGGTTTAAACCGCCCGGATTCTAACAAATCGGCCTCGTGAAGACCAGCACGATACTTTAGTTTGCTTCAGTCTTCCTCGCCGGAATCGCCTATTGAGTCTGTATCGCTCGAACCGGCCTGGAGCTCCGGGGCGGTGGCCACCCGGCTATGTCGCGCCAGGGGCGTCATCTCCGGCAAAGGCTTGTTCGAAGCCGCGCTGAGTTCCTTGAGACGCCGGGCCGAGGGGAGCAGGCGGCCCTCGACCGAGCCGACGAAGTCGTCGTAGGAAGAGACGGCGCCGTTGAGTTTCTTTCCGAGATCGACGACGTGCCCGCCCATCACACAGAGCCGGTCGTAGAGCTCACCGCCCTCCTTGGCGATCAGCTCGACGGTGTCCTTGAGCTTCTCCTCCTTCCAGCCCTGGGCCACGGCCAGCAGCAGGGAGATCAGCGTGGTCGGCGAGGCCAGCATGACGCCTTGCTTCCAGCCGGTCTCGATCAACGTGGGATCGATGTCCAGGGCGGCGACGAAGTAGGCCTCGTTGGGCAGGAACTGAACGACGAACTCCGGGGTATGCTCGAACATCTCGGTATAGCCCTTGCGCGAGAGCTCGTTCAGGCGATCCTTGACCGTCCGGGCGTACTCGCTCATCGCCGCCGCCCGGTCCTCGTCGGTGTCGGCCTCCAGGGCCTTGAGGTAGTGGTCCCCCGAGGTCTTGGCGTCGATGACGATCACCCGATCGTTGGGCAGGCGGACGACCATGTCCGGGCGCAGACGGCCCTGATCGCTTGTCACGGTGAACTGCTCGTCGAAGTCGCAGTAGTCGGACATTCCGGCCAACTCGACCAAACGGCGCAGCGTCGACTCGCCCCAGCGACCGCTGACCTGGGGACGCTTGAGGGCGTCCACCAGCAGCCGGGTCTGCTTGTCCAGCTTGTCCAACTGCTTGTCGACCCCGCCGTAGTCGCCGATGATCTTCTGAGTCAACTGGCGGTACTGCTCCAGTTTCTTGTTCAGGGGCTCCGTCGTGGCCTTGAGCTTTTCGTCGGCGTTCTTCAGGAAGGACTCGCTGGTCTTGCCGAGAGCCTCGGCGGCAAGAGCGTTGAAGGCGTCCTTGAGCTTCTTCTCGGCCTCGTCGAGTAGGCGTCTCTGCTCGGCCAGGTTATTCCGCTCGGCCTTGAGTGTGGCCTCGGCGGAGGCTTTCTGCCGCTCCAGGGAGTCCAGGCGCTCGTCCAGCTCCCGGTTCTCGCCGCTCAACTCCTGACGGCGCTGCTCCAGTTGTGAAACCCGCTCCTCGAGCTTGATGCGCTCCCGCGCGATCTCGTCGAATTTGACGCGACTGACCGCGTCACCGCGACGCAGCTTGGCCAACAGTCCCGCTATCACACCGCCGACGATGATCCCGATCACGCCGCCGACGACCCAGGGCAACCAGTTCACGCTTCCTCCTCACGTTGTTGAAGAGTCGACCGTATCTCAAACAGACTCAGTATACCAGGGAGTCGTGACGACCTGGGTCGACCGGACCGACGGAAGCGGAGAAAAAGGGCAAATTACCAGCCGCGAATAGATATCGCGGTGTCTCGACTGCTAGACTCACATACAGGTATGACAGGACCAAACAACCGCCTTTTCAAAGGATGAAAACGGGATGTCCGAGCTGCTAGACGGTCTGGGTCTCAACCCAAGGAACTCCATCAACCACCGCTACGGCCCCCGTCTGGTGGTCGAGGGCGAGCTTCTCCGGAAACGCGAGGAGTTCTGCAAAGATGTCCTGGGCACCCACCCGATGGACGGCGCGGCCCTCGAGGTGGGCTGCGGCATCGGTTTCTGGACAGCAGCCCTGGCCGGGCGTTACAAGCACGTGGTGGCCCTCGACCGCTCGCGGACCCAGTGCATTATCGCCGCCGGGGGTCTCTACGCCCTCGGACGCCACAATGTCTGTTTCTTCAACGGCACGCTGCCCGGCCTTGCCCAGCGCGGTGAAAACGAGGTCCGCCCGCGTAAGCGCGCCTTCGGGCTGGTGACCTCCTTCGACGGTCTGCGCCGCGGCGACGTCCTCAACCTTTCCCTTCTGGCCGATTACGCCCTGGACCGCGGGATGGTCCTGGTGGCCTTTCCCGCCTGGTGGTTCGGCGGCGGCGAGACCGAGCGCGAGAACGAACTCTACGAGTACGGACTGAGCCGGGGCTGGAAACAGAACGAGATCCCCCACGACGGCGCTCTCGAGCGCCTCGACGGCGGCCGGGCCACGCTCGAGAAAGTCTCCCTGGCCTACGCCGCGGCGATGAGCGGCCTGCTGGACCTCTACGATTACAAGAAAGACAGGCCCGCCGACGATTGGCAGGGTCCGGCCTCCTTCGAGGTTTCCCTGGACTGGCGCCTCTACCACCTGCCCGACGACGCCCTGCGCCCCCCCGATTCCGGCAACGGAGACGGCACCGAGGAGGAACTGACCGTCGAGGAGCCGGCCACGGCCCACCCCACCCCGCCGCCCCCACCGGCGCCGTAACGGCTGACAGTCAACGTCAAGCCCGGCGAAAGGGACCGACCATCGGGTCGGTCCCTTTCGCATTCTGGAGCACACTAATCTACCAGTATGCACCCTTACGCCGCCGCCGGGTCCCCCGCCGACCAGGCCCTCGACAAAGCCACCCGCGCCGGTGTCCGCCAGGGAGGCGTTGGCACGTTTCTTGCAGCAGGGCGGGGCGGCCCCTCGCGGGAAGCCCACCCGGGCCTCCGCAAGAAACGTGCCAACGCCGGGCGTGGGGAGCGCGGTCGGCGGCGGCCGGGTCGGCTGGGGACCCGGCGGCGGCGTTTGGCTCATCCCAGGGGCAGCAGCAGCATGGCGTCGCCGTATGAATAGAAGCGGTAGCGGTGGGCGACGGCCTCGCGATAGGCGTGCAGGATACGCTCGCGCCCGACGAGGGCGGCGACGAGCATCAGCAGGCTGGAGCGGGGCAGGTGAAAGTTGGTGATCAGGCCGTCGACGGCGCGGAAGCGGTAGGGGGGGTGGATGAAGAGTTCGGTCTCGCCGGCGCCGTGGCGGATAAGGCCGCGCTCGTCTGCCAGTGTTTCCAGCACGCGGGCGGTAGTGGTGCCCACGGCGATGATACGCCGTCCGGCCAGGCGGGCCTCGTTGATTTGCCGGGCGGTCTTCTTGCCGATGGAGTAGCGCTCGGAGTGCAGGTGGTGGCCACCGAGGTCGTTCTCGGGCAGGGGGGCGAAGGTGCCGAAGCCGACGTGAAGGGTGACGGTCAGCCAGTGGAATCCCAGGCCCTGCAGGCGGTTGATCAACCCGGGGGTGAAGTGCAGTCCGGCGGTGGGGGCGGCGATGGAGCCGGGTCGCCGGGCGTAGATGGTCTGGTAGCGACGGCTGTCGGTGGCGTCGGCGCCGCGTGGCCGGCGGATGTAGGGCGGCAGTGGAGCCTCGCCGAACTCGTCGAGGATTTCGAGCAAGGGTCTCTCCGAGCTCAGTTCGAGGACGAGTTGGCCGTCGCCGAGCTTGGCCAGCACCTCGCCGCGGACACCGCCGCGGAAGTCGATGTAGCTGCCGACGTGGAGGCGTCGACCCGGTTTGGCCAGGGCGGTCCAGCGACCCTCGCCCAGGTCGGCCAGCAGCAGGGCCTCGACCCGGGCGCCGCCGTCGCGCTTGACGCCGCGGATGCGCGCCGGGATGACCCGGGTGTCGTTGACCACCAGCACATCGCCCTCGCGCAGCAGCTTGGGCAAGTCGACGAAGCGGTGATGCGCGGGCTCGCGGTTGCCCACCAGCACCATCAACCGGGAGTCGTCCCGGCGCTCGACGGGCTGTTGGGCGATGAGCTCCTCGGGGAGGTCGTAGTCGTAATCGGCGGCGTAGAGGGGCATATTCAGACCGGCTTGACGAAGTAGACCCCGCGGACCCAGCGATCATTGGCGGGGAGGTAGGAATGACCGGGGTGGACGGCGAAGCCCAGGGCGATCTTCAGGGCGTAGTTGGCGGGTCGGTCCAGGGAGGACCAGGAGCGCAGTTGGTGGGCGCCCCGGCGGCGGCTCTCCTCGAGGGCGGCGAGTTGCAGTCGCGAGCCGGTCCCCCGGCGGCGGTAGGGCTCCTCGACGTCGAAGGTCTGGACGAAGCCCTCGATGAGGCCAGGGGGATAGGCGTCGGTGAAGGATTCATTGTCCAGCTCCAGCAGCGCGATCGGCTCATCGGCGCGATGGACCAGGGGCTGAAGCAGCACCGCCAGGTGGGCTATCAGCTCCGCTCCATCGAAAACGCCCAGAACGAAGGCCTGCGGGTCGGCGAGTCTGGGTGCGTGATTGGTTGAACCCACTCGCTCGAGATGCTCGGCGTAGGCGCGGGTTTCGGCGGGCTCGTCGCGCAGTAAACGGGGCTGGTTCATGGGCGCGGGCGGCTGGTTGAAATCAGCTGTCGGATAACGGCTGGCTCGGGAAGAGCCGTTGATTGACTCATGTTGAGTTCGTTCAGCACCGAAACTGATCGAGCGCTGCGTGCTGCCAGAGGGGAACGGCTGGGGGCGTCAGTTGTAAATACGCTTGGGATCGTATACCCTATCCGGACCTGATCGTGATTGTATATAGCTGATAATAGAGGTGATACCCTTATGATATCTGTCACAAAACGGGTAGTTAAAAAGTGGCAAATTACACGGGCCTGATCCTTGGCGATCCTTGGCGAACCCTGATACCAACGGACCGGTATCTACCCTGGCGGCGGATAGCCGCAGAAGTCTAAGTGTCATAATAACAAGCAATAAGGGCATGCCAAATGAACGCTTGCTGCTAGAAGGCGTATTTCAGGGAGTCAATAACGGCCCGGCAGGTCGATCTCAATCAGCCTGATTTGGTCCGAACACGTTCCATGATGCCTAATCTTTTAACGAGCCCATGTGAAAACATTGGCCCGCAGCCACGGAGGGATCAGACGTCCGCCTTGGCGAGGCCGTTTGCCAGCGGGTCAGTATAACAACGCAGGTCCAGGCTGACCAGCCGGGGACCCGGGTTAACCGTCGCGGGCGTGTTTTTGTTATCATTACGGCAACGCACCACCCGGAAAGGGGCAGTCAATGAAGAAGCGTCTCCTCCGCCGCCTTCTGGTAACGGTCTGCTGCGTTCTATTGCCCGTTACGCACGGCTGCGATGAAACCAGCGAGCAACAGGAGGTCCTCGACGAGTACCTCGCCGAGGTGCGCGATTCCGATCAGGCTCTGATGGAACTGCTCGAGGATTTCATCCTGACCATCGAGGATGTCCGAGCTCTCCAGGCGGATCAGATCGAACCCCTGGAGCGGGAGCTGATCGATGAGGCCGCCGCCTACGTGCAGCGTTGCAACGAGCTGATCATCGACTTCGAGCGTAGTTACGAGCTGGAACCGATCATGAGCTACCAGGAGAAGAAACTCGTGGTGGCAACCGGCTTTATCGAGCTGGCTAACGGATACATCATCTTCATCGACAACTTCGCCTTCAGCGAGGAAGACGCCGAGGCGCTGCCCGGTTTCTTCCAGACCAAACTGACCCTCTATTGCGACAAGGTCATCGAGGCCGCCGAGAACCTGGAGTACGACCTGGCCGAGGCCGGGCGCAGTTTCCACGGCTGGCTGGATGTCCGTGAACTGGACTACCAATGAGCAAGTATCTTCACCTCTGTCTGATCATTCTGGCGATGCTGGCCCCGAGCTGCGAGCGTTCGCCCTATCAGCAGCTCGCCGCCTACCAGGAGCGCCTGGAGCCTCTCGACGCCGAGCTGCAAGGCCTGCTGGACGAGTACCAAGGCGCTCGGCTGCGCGTCCCCGCGGGCTATGGCTCCCGGCTACCGCTCTCTACCGCCGAGGCCGATTTCTACCTGACCCGGGTGCGCGAAACCGCCGACAAGCTGGCCGCCCTCGATGTTCCCGACGTTGCCGCCGAGATAGCCGAGTTGAAAAAAGCCGCCGCCGAGGCCCTCATCGACGCCGCCGGCAAGCTCGCCGCCCTGGCCGGGGAATGGGAAGGCGCCGTTCCCATTATCGGCGCAGATAACTCCGACATCGCCGATGAACTCTCCCTCGACGAACAGAGGCGCTACCAAAGTGAACAGGAGGCCGTCGACGCCGCTTTCGACAAGGCCCAGAGCCTGCTCGAAGAAAGCGCTCTGGAACTGGCCCGGGCCGTCCTGGCCGCCCGGGGGGAGGAGTGAGATGAAATACCGCGTGAAAAGACTCGAAACCCGAGGCCTGTTCTCCCACGTCTTCTTCAGCGCCTGGCTGATCCTGGGGATCATCGGCCTGATCATCTTCGTCATCTACCTGGTCGATTCGGTCTACGGCTATTACATCGAGGAGTTCCTCTCCACGCTGGTCGGAGCGCTGCTCGGACCACCGCTGCTGGCACTCGCCTTCGCCGGGATCGGCCTGCTGGTCTGCCTGCTCTACAACAGCCGCGCCAAGCGCAAACCCCTGATGGTCGAGCTGGAAGAAACCTCCGCCGAGAAGAAGTAGCCGCGCCGCGCAAGCCCCGGCGAAACCTCTCCGGCGGAACCCGTCGACGCGACCGGCTTTGGCACGTTTCTTGCGCAATGACGGGGCCCGGTTGCATCAGGCTGTGGCGGACTCCGCAAGAAACGTGCCAAAGCCTCTGCGCCGGGGCGTGTTGAACCGTATTCGTAGCAGGTGCTTGTTTCGCCGGGGCTTGCGCGGCGGGTTGGCCCTTGGAGCTGCTGGGAATTGCCTTGTCCGTTCTACGCCCGGCTGTGGTTCGTAAGGCTGGATGTAATGTTGTAAGCGCTGTATTCCAATCGTGTGTTGTCTATGCGCTGGTTTGAAAGTAACTGAACGCGGGACTGTCAGTCGCCCCGTAAAGACCGAGGAGCAGGGGAAGGCGACATTTGCCTCGCATTGAGGCCTTGTGGAAACGAAGCAATCGGACTGGATTCACTCCGTAGAATCACTCTAGCGCTACGACGAACCCGAAGCAATCGTAAATCCCGGGAGATTCGGCGGATGAAGATCGTGCTCTACCATCATGCGGTGCTGCCCGTCGCCAAGTACGGCGGTAGCGAGCGCGTGGTGATGTGGCTGGGGCGCGGTCTGGCCGAGTTGGGCCACGAGGTGGTCCTGATGAGCTTCCCGGGGTCGCGCGCCGACTTCGGCGAGTGCGTCTGGATTAGCAACCAGCAGGATATGCTGCGCAAGCTGCCCGCCGGGGTGGACGTGATCCACCTGCGCACCCTTCCCAACGTCGAGCCCCCCTGTCCGGTGCTGGTGACCATCGGCGGCAACTACACCAACGGCCAAGTCTTCCATCCCAACACGGTCTTCCTCTCCCGTTCCCACGCGGCGCGTCATGGCGGTCGGCACTGGGTTTACAACGGTCTGGACCCCGCCGACTACACCTTCCGCACCGAGAAGGACGACTACTTCCTCTTTCTGTCCAAGGCGCGCTGGAAGGTCAAGGGCGTCAACTGGGCCCTGGAGGTCGCCCGACGCACGGGGGTTAGGCTGATCGTGGCGGGTGGTTGGCGACCGACCCTGCGGAGCAACGTGCGTTACGTCGGCATGGTCGGCGGAGAGCGGAAGCGTGCTCTGCTGGCCGGAGCCCGGGCGCTGATCTTCCCCACCCTCTGGCCCGAGCCCTTCGGCAACGTGGTCACGGAGTCCCTGGCCTCGGGCACTCCGGTGATCACCACCAACAACGGAGCCATGCCCGAGTTGGTAACCGAAGAAGTCGGCTTTCGTTGCGACGACGTCGAGGCGATGTGCCGGGCCGTGAAGCGCATCGGCGAGATCGATCCCCGGGACTGCCGCCGCCGCGTCGAGGAGCATTTCGATCACCGCCGCCTGGCCACGGACTACCTGCGGCTCTACCAACGGGTCATCGAGCGCGGCTCCCTGCTCGATCCCGGTTGGGAGCCGCCCCGCGCCCCCGAGGGCCGGCCGGAGTGGGAGTAGCCAACCGATGGAGACCGCCGTCTGGAGCCTCGTCGGTTTGATCGCCTTCGTCTACCTGGGCTACCCTCTGTTGATCGCCCTGATCGGCCTGCTGCGCGACTACCGCCCCCCGAGCGTCATCGACACCCTCCCCTCCCTGACCCTGTTGATCCCCGCCCACAACGAGGCGGCGGTCATCGCCGCCAAGCTGGAGAACACCCTGGGACTGGACTACCCGGCGGCGCTTTTCGAGGTCGTGGTGATCAGCGACGGCTCCTCCGACGGCACCGATGATATCGTCGCCGGCTTCGCCCGCCGTGACGACCGGGTGAAGCTGATCCGCCAGGAGCCCCAGGCGGGCAAGGTCGCCGCTCTGGAGCGTGGTCTGGCCGAGTCCTTCGGCGAGATAGTCTGCTTCTCCGACGCCAACTCGGCCTACGATCACGAGGCCCCGCGCCGTTTGGTCGCGGCCTTTGCCGATCCCGCGGTGGGCTGCGCCTGCGGTCGGTTGATCCTCAGCGGGACGGAGCGGTCGGGCACCGCCGGCGGCGAGGGACTCTACTGGCGCTACGAGGACTTCATCAAGGCCGCCGAGAGCCGCTCGGGAACGATGTTGATGGGCGCGGGGACGATCTACGCCGCCCGGCGCGAGCTGATCCCCCGGGTGCCGCCCCACCGCGCCGACGACTCCATCGTGCCGCTGAGTATCGCCGCGGCGGGCCGCCGGGTGGTCTGGGTTCCCGGGGCGATCGCCCGGGAGCGTACCGCTGCGGCCGCCGCCGAGGAGTTTGGCCGCAAGGTGCGGATGATCAGCCACGATTTCGGCGGCTACTTCTATCTGAAGGGCTGCTGGAACCGCCCCGGCGTCGGACTCAAGCTCCTGTTCCACAAGCTGTTGCGCTGGTTGGTGCCGGTGTTCTATCTCGCCGCTTTGGGCTTGGCCCTGCCCGTCGCTCTGGGAGGTTCCGCGCCGATGATCGCCGTCGCCGCCGTGCTGGGCGGCGGGTTGCTCTGGGGCGCGACGGCTTGGTGGGCGATGCGCCGGGGTTGGCGGCCGCGAAGCCTGATCACCCGTTCGGCGGCCCTGCCCGGTCACTTCGTGATGGTCAACGCCGCGGCCTTGGCCGGGATCTGGCGCTCGTTGACCGTGGGCAGCCCGGCCACCTGGAGGACCGCCGACAGCGCCCACGGGGGACTGGGCGATGACTGAGCGGAACGCCTCCTTCCGGCGCGTCGCCGCGATGGAGGCGGTGCGTGACTTCTACGACCACCAGGACCCGCCCGAGGGACGCTTGAGTCTGCTGGCCCACGGCCGGGGCCGTTCGCTGCGCGAGGCCGTTCTCGAACCGCTGTATCAACTGCGCGACGCCGCTCTGGGTGACCTCGCCGGACGCCGTGTCCTCGAGCTGGGCGCGGGCTACGGCGCCGAGTCCGTCGAGCTGGCTGTTCGCGGCGCCCGGGTCTGCGCTCTGGACTTCGCTCCCGCCAGACTGGCCCTGGCCCCGCGCCTTGCCGAAGCCGCCGGGATCGAGCTTAGCTGCGTCGCCGGGGACTGCCACCGCCTCCCCTTCGCCGATTCATCCTTCGAGCTGGTCTACGGCAACGCCGTGCTGGCCCACCTGGACCGCGCCCGCGCGCTGGCCGAGGTGCGGCGTGTACTCAAACCCGGCGGGCGCCTGGTTCTCGTAGAGCCCCTCGAGGCCCACCCTCTGCTGCGGCTTTACCGCCGACGGCTGGGCCGCGGCGGCGTGGTGGCCTACATGGGTTGGGACGAGCTGGACGCCGACCACCTCGGCGGCGGTTATTCTTTGATCGCCCATGGGTTGACCTCGCCACTGATGCTCATCCCCGCCGCTCTGGGGCATCACGGGCGCTTTTGGCGCGGGGCGGCCCGGCTGCTCAATCACCTCGACGCCTGGCTCTTCCGCCGGGAGCCCCGCCTGCGCCGCCGAGGCTGGGTCTGTCTGGCGGTCTACGACGGGATCGCCCCGTGAGTCGCGCCGCCCTCGGCAAGCGTCGCGAGTTCTTCGCCCGAGCCCCAGGGCGGGGCGGGCTACGCGGACTGGCTTTGGGCGAGCCCCTGGGCCGCCAGCCCGCCCTGCCCACCCTCCGAGCCGCCTGGTTGGCGGCCCTGGGCGAACTCGACGGACGACGCGTCCTCGAGCTGGGCTGCGGTCGGGGCGGCGAGCTCCTCGAACTCCAGCGGCGTGGCGCTCGCGTCGTCGGCCTCGAACTGACCCCGCAACGTCTGGCCGCCGCCCGGGGCAACCTGCCCGACGCCGGGTTGGTCGTCGGCGACGCCGAGCGACCGCCCTTCCGCGACGGCGTCTTCGACGCCGTGATCGCCAACTCCGTCCTGCTGCATCTGGACCGGCCCCGGGCTTTGGCCGAGGTGTCCCGACTGCTCGTCCCGGGTGGAAGGGCCGTTTTCCTCGAACCCACCGACGGCCATCCCCTGTTGCGTCTCTACCGCCTTCTGCGTCCCCGGCGCGGCCTGGTGGACTACCCGAATCCGGCTGAGTTTTTCAGTATTGCCGAACCGGTGGATTTGAAGTTGCAGAGCGTTGGTTTCTGGTACCTCTACGCCGCGCTTCCCGTGCTTTTCACCCGTCTGACTGGTCGCGGCGGCCGTCGACTCGAGGCCTGGACCCGCCGTCTGGCCCGCCTGGACGAGCGCCTCTTCATCCGGCGTTCCGATTGCCGTCGCCGCGCCTGGCTGGTGCTGGCGGTCTATCGCAAGTCCACCGCCTGAAGACGCGCCGCTGAACCCCTGAAGAAAGGTCCCTCTTGGAAACCATCCGCACAACCGCCCAGCTCGCCGATCGCGAGGTCTCCTTCGAGCGGCCCCTGGCTTCCGAGGCCGTCGCGCTGACCTTCCTCGGCGGCGTGGGCGAGTTCGGCAAGAACATGCTGCTGCTCGAGGACGCCACAGGCATCGTCGTCCTCGATTGCGGTCAGGCCTTTCCCGATGACACCCTGCTCGGCGTCGATTCGGTCATTCCCGACATCGGCTACCTGGAGGCCCACGCCGAGCGGGTGCTGGGTTACGTGATAACCCACGGCCACGAGGACCACATCGGCGCCCTGCCCTACGTGCTGCCCAAGGCACCGGCGCCGATCCACGCCACCCGGCTGACCCTGGGCCTCATCGACGGCAAGCTGCGCGAGTACAAGCAGACGCCCAAGGTGAAGCGGATCCGCATCGAGGAGGGCAAACCCTTCGACCTCGGCGGTTTCACCTTCGAGCCTCTGGCCGTGGCCCACTCCGTGGCCGATTCCGTCGGGCTGGCCATTCACACCCGAGCGGGGACGCTGCTGCACACCGGCGACTTCAAGCTCGATCCCGAGCCCGTCGACGGCCGACCCACCGACCTGAAGGCCCTGCGCCGCCACGGCGACGGGGGGGTGCGGCTGATGCTCTCGGACTCCACCAACGCCGAGCTGGACGGACGCTCCAAGAGCGAGGCCCGGGTCGGCGCGGCCCTCGACGAGGCCTTCGCCCGCACCAAGGGCCGCATCCTGGTCACCACCTTCTCCAGCCACATCCACCGACTGCAGGGCATCGTCGACGCCTGCCAGCGCCACGGGCGCAGCCTGGTGGTCACCGGACGCTCCGTGGAGAGGAACGTGCGCATCGCCCGGGAGCTGGGCTACCTCGAGGCCCCCCAGCAACTGCTGGTCAACGCCAAGCACGTCGACCAGCTCCCCGCCGGACGGCTGTGCATGATCGTCTCCGGTTCCCAGGGCGAACCGCTCTCCGCCCTGGCCCGCATCGTCACCGGCGAGCACAAGCACATCAAGCTCGAGCCCGACGACCTGGTCATCTTCTCCGCCAAGATCATCCCGGGCAACGAGGTGGCCATCAACAGGATGATCGACCGCATCCTGGCCCACCAGTGCGAGGTGCTCTACGAGGGCCTCAGTGACGTCCACGTCTCCGGCCACGCCTACGCCGAGGAGCTGGTCGAGGTCCTCGACCTGGTCCGCCCCGAGTTCTTCGTGCCGGTCCACGGCGAGCTGCGCCAGCTCCACGCCCACCGCAACCTGGCCCGTCGCGCCGGTTTCGACGAGCGTCGAATCTTCCTACCCCACCTGGGCGCCCGTCTGGTCCTCGACGCCGACGGCCTGCACTGGGACACCCCCGTCGAGGCCGGACGCGTGCTCGTCGACGGCAAGGGAGTCGGCGACATCGGACCCATCGTGCTGCGCGACCGACGCACCATGTCCGACGACGGCATCCTGGTGATCATCGTCATCCTGCGCCGCCAGTCCGGCGAGGTGCTGCGCGAGATCGAGCTGGTCACCCGCGGCCTGGTCTACATCGACGAGAACGAGGACTTCCTCGCCGAGGTCACCGGGTTCATTCACGAGCTGATCCAGCAAGCCGAGCCCGACGTCCGCGAGGACGAGGAGCTGCTGGGTGACTGGCTGCGCCGCAAGACGCGGCGCTTTATCCAGAAACGCCTGGAGCGCCGTCCCCTGGTGGTCCCGGTGATTTACGAACTGTAGTACAGAGAGGTCAATAATGGGCAGCCTTGATTTCATCTTTTTACAGGTTGAATTAGAAGATGCCTTGTTAGCCGTGAAGCGTTCAATCAGGCAGATTCAAACGAAGGTGTTTCTAACACTTGATAATAACGAAATGACTATATTTGTTATATTATTTAATTTTGGACTTGAAAGAATAGCAAAAATTATATTATTACTTAAGCAGCACATGGAATCTTCTAGATTTCCAAATAGACGGTGGTTTCTCAATAACTACGGGACACATGATGTGAAGCGGTTGCTCGATATTATAAAAAATGAATTAATAACAGAAATCTTTTTGTCTTCTAATATAATTGCGCGAGAAGATTATAATTACATATTTAAAGATAAGCGCGATATTAGTAATAAGTTCTTTGATTATTGTTCATATATGTCTAATGCAAGAGAGGGTAGATATGAAAATTTCAAGAATATTCTGGAAGGTACATTTAAAATGCAAAAGGAAGATAAACTAGATAAATTATTTGTAGCCATTATGGATTCACATAATACCAACTGGAAAGATATGCAACAAAAGGAAGTTAATAATATATATTGTTATAACCAAGAGAGGCTTAATAGCCAGCATAATACAATAACACAACATCCAAGACCATACAATGATCAAATGCACAAATGGCTGCGAAGTGATTTAACAATCATTATCGAACGCCTTATAAGGATGCTGTCTTTTCTGTTTCAGGATGCCTATCTAGGCGAAAAAAGCAAAACGTTAATAGCTGGACCCGGCCTTTACGCCTTTAGATGTATGAAGGACTCCGAATTAGGAACAACAAAATATTGAATAACTCATCAACACTGAGTATTGACACGTGTTAAACTCGAACGGGAAAGGGAACGCAGCGGCGGCTGAAGACCCCAGCGGTAAGTGCCGCGACCCGGAGAAACGATGAACCAGCAACGCCCCACATTCCACAGCCCGCGCCTTGGCCAAGATACCCCGTCCGCCATGCCGCCCTATGGCCGCCTGGAAAAGCTGCGCTTCCGCTCCGTGTTCATCTCCGACACCCATCTGGGCATCCGCGGCGTCAATTCCCGCGTCCTGCTCGACTTCCTCTACTCAATCGAGACCGCCAACCTCTATCTGGTCGGCGACATCATCGACATGTGGGTCCTGGGGCAGAGCTGGGGCTGGCGCTGGGAGCACAACGTGGTGCTGCGCAAGCTGCTCTCCTTCGTCAAGTACGGCAGCCGGGTGATCTACATCCCCGGCAACCACGACGACTTTTTCCGCGACTTCGCCCCGGTGGACTTCGGCGGCATCGAGATCCGCCGCTACGCCGACCACCTCGGCGCCCGGGGCGAGCGCTACTGGGTACTCCACGGCGACGACTTCGACATGCTGATCCAGAAGCACCGCGGCGCCTCCATCGCCGCCGCGCGCTTCTACCGTTACCTGTTGGCCCTCAACCACCTCTACAACTGGTTCCGCCGCAAGACCGGCCGGGGAAACTACTCGCTTTCGGCCAAGCTGAAAAAAGGGACCCGCAACTACAAGCGGATCATCCGTAACTACGAGCTGACGCTGTCCACTGCCGCCCGGGAGCGGGGCTATGACGGCGTAATCTGCGGCCACATCCACATCCCCGCCGATAAGCTCATCTCGGGAACCCACTACCTCAACACCGGGGACTGGGTCGAGTCGTACACCGCCGTGGTCGAGGACCTCGACGGCGGCTTCCGCCAACTAGCCTGGCCGGCCTGGAAGCGCGGCGAGCCGCGGACGGGACAGACCGAGTTCAGCTTCGACGATGTCAGGCCCGAGCGCCGCCGACACAAACGCCGCTGGGGCGAAACCGACCCCCGAGCGGGGTATTGACCGGCGAGCCCCCGCCGGATTCTTCGATTCACCACCAGGTTCAGACGCAAGCAACACGCGTTCGGCGCGGAGGCGCTGGCACGTTTCTTGCGGAGAGCGCCGCCGGGATCGACCAATGGGCCGCCCCGCCCTGCTGCAAGAAACGTGCCAGCGCCTCCGCGCCGGGGAAGCCTTCGGAGCGTCTCGGCGGGGGCTCGTCGGCGCCGGGTGTTATTCGAGAATCTCCTCGTCCTCGGCGCGCCAGGCCGGGTCGACGATGCAGAGGAAGACGAAGGGTTCGGAGCCCTCTGTGTTGTCCACCCACTGGACGGCTCCGGGGGGGATGTCCACGCAATCGCCCTCCTCGATGGCGGCGGAGTCTTCGTCGATGTGCATCACGGCGCGGCCGCCGACGACGTAGTATAGCTCGCTGGAGGCCAAGCGGTGACGCTTGGTGCGCTTGCCGGGCAGCACGATGCCCTCGGCCAGGCTGTAGCGGCCGGCGAAGCCCTCGTCGTTGTGGGCGTTGATCAGCTCGCGCAGGTGGGCGCCGTCGCCGGCGATGACCTTCTTCGAGTTCATCAGGCTCTTGATTCTCAAGGGTGCTCCTTTGGAGTTCCCGGGGGTGCGCGGGTTGAACCTACCGGGGTTCGTCGGGTTTCAGCAGGTTTCGTTTGGAGTCTTGTATGTTGAGCGTAAAACGGTGCCGGAGTACAGTCAAGCTCGTCGTGGTCCCGGCGGCGGTTTTGCTGTTCGGGATACTCGGGGGGTGCGAGCGTGAGCCCGCCGAATCCCTCGAGGTCTATCTTCACGGTGAGGGCGCCGAGGTCGCCGAGGCGGCCGGCGAGCTGGCCGGGGGTGGCGAGGCGGCTCTTGACGTCCTGCTGCCGGCCTACGAGGACCCGGCCAGCAGAACCCGGGTCGGCCTGGTGCTGGCCCAGATGGGCGAAGCGGCAGCGAGGCGGCTGGTTCCGTTGCTGACAGGCGGAGATGCCGAGCTGGCCGGCGACGCCGCTGAGACTCTGGCGGCCGTCGGCGCTCCGGCGGTCGTCGTGCTGGCCCCCAACCTGCGGCCATCCACAGTCAACGTTGCCGACGTGGTTTTCACCCTGGCCCGCATCGGCGATCCGGCCTGGCAGGCCCTGCTCGACGCTTATGAGGACTACGAAGATCCCGAGTTCCGCGGGCTGATCTCCGCCGCCTTCTTCCTCCACGGCAACGCGTTCCTGGCTCGGCGGCTGCTGGAGACCCGCACTCCCGCTGAGCTGGGCGACGATCTGTTGACCACGGTGGCGCTGAACCTGGACCCCGTTGAGCTGGCCGCCGAGGTCGATCTCGAAACAGCCTGGCGGCTACTGACCTTCAATCCCCTGGAGCCGTTGACCCTGGAGATATCCTCCTTCGCCGCCGCACTGCCGAGCGAACTGCGCCGCGAGCTGGCCGAGGAGGCCCTCGACCGCTCCACCGAGGAGCCCTTCCAGAGCTCTCTGGTGCTGATGCATCTGAGCGCGGTCGAGGGTCACTGGCTGGACTGCGCCGACTACGGCGCCGAGCCCTTCGGCACCCTGGTGCTGCGCCTCGAGGAGAGCCTGGGCGATCCCCAACGCTCCGAGGTGCTCGCCGCGGCGCTGCTGCACCACGGTTCGTTGTACCTCAACTACCTGATCCAGGGCGCCGAGTCCTCGGCGGACAACCTGGGGCTGGCCGCCGCCGCCGGGGAGGTGGCCCGCCGACTGGAGCCCCTCGTCCCCTGAAACCCCTTGGGATTCAACGATCCAGGACGGCCGGATTCACTCCCGCTCTCTAGCTGGGAATCCCCCGAAGTCCCGGCTATACTAAGGGAGTTCGACAGCTTGTCAAGCGACGGGACCACCCCCGAGGCAGGGTGTTCCCGCGGCCGGGCCGCCGGGTGGATCCACCCCTGAGATCCAGATGGCGCCCGGCCTTTGCTATAGATTGTCGTGTTATGGATACTTATCGCGGGCCATGCTAAAATCTCTGATACCATCTCCGGTGCCCGGCCTTTGCTATAGATTGTCGTGTTATGGATACTTATCGTGGGCCATGCTAAAATCTCTGATACCATCCCCGGTGCCCGGCCTTTGCCATCTTCCACTTGGCATCATGGAACGTGTTCGGCCCAAATCAGCCTGCTCGGGAGCGGCTTGCCGGGCCGTTATTGACTCCCCGGAAATGCGCCGTTTATGATCAAGCGTTGATTTTGCTCGCCCTTATTGCTTCTTGTTAGTGCGCTTGGGTTTTGGCGGCACGCCGCCCTCAGGGCTTATTCAAGGATGCCGCCTACTTGATTCGCTTCAGGTTACCACTTTTGATAGCCACCACTTTGCGACTGCCCGTCTCGTGACAGGTATCCGATGATCATCACCACAATCATCAACAGGATACAATCATGATCAGGTCCGGTCAGTGTATGCGGTCCCGTTCTTTTTTTTGGTTGCGTGTCGCGGGTCGTGCAGAATCCCTGGGATCCCGACGGCGCCCGATCTTTGTCGCACATCTGGCCGGTCGGTTGGCCGGTCGGTTGGCCGGTCGGCGTTCGGCTATGCTAAAATCACCGAGAAAAACGAGTCCACCAACCCCAACCGTTCCGGGCGGCCCGCGTCGCCCGCAGCGCAAAGGCGGTACGATGAGCCAGGAGCTGTCCAAGTACATCCGTGTCATCGAAGACTTCCCCAAGCCCGGGATCAGTTTCAAAGACATCACCACCCTCATCGGCGATCCTCAGGGTTTCCAGCAGACCCTGGATGAGCTGGAGACCCTGCACAAGGACAACCCGCCCGACGTCATCGCCGGGATCGAGAGCCGCGGCTTCATCTTCGGCGCCGCCCTGGCCGACCGCTTCGGTTGCGGCCTGGTGCTGGTGCGCAAGCTGGGCAAGCTCCCCGCCAAGACCTTCAGCGAGACCTACGAGCTCGAGTACGGCAGCGCCACCCTCGAGGTCCACACCGACGCCTTCGAGTCCGGGCAACGGGTGCTGATCATCGATGACCTGCTGGCCACCGGCGGGACGGCGGCGGCCACGGTGCGCCTGGTCGAGAAGGCCGGCGGCGAGGTCCTGTCCCTCGACTTCGTCATCGAGCTCGATTTCCTCGCCGGGCGCGACAAGCTGGCCGGGTACACGATCAACAGCTTGGTCCACACCTAGTCCCAGCGCGGGGCTGTAGCTCAGTGGATAGAGCAGCGGTTTCCTAAACCGCGTGCCGGAGGTTCGATTCCTCTCAGCCCCACCATCCGGCGGGCGGCGGTCGTTAGATGCTGCGAATTCGGACACTCATCGGCCCGCGCCTGCGTATGCTTGATTGACGACATCCGGACGCGGCGACGCTTCCCGCCTTGCCAAGGACCGTTTGCCGCGCTATATTGGCACCGTTGGAACCCCCTTCTTCTCGATGCGGAGGAAGCTCTTGTTTCGTACCCTGATCCTGTTGCTGAGCCTGCTGGCCTCGACCACTCCGGCCCTGGAGGTCCTCGTCGCCGACTACGACGGCGGCTACACCTTCGACGACCCCGACGGTGGCGGACAGATCGGCAGTGAGGAACCGCTGCTCGACGCCCTGGCCGACCTGGGCCATGCCGTCGAATCCGTCGACGTCCTGCCGACGGACTTGGACGACTACGACGTGGTCTTCGTCCTGCTGGGCACCTTCCCGAACTCCCAGCCCCTGGGTTACGATGAACTCCAGGCCCTGGAGGACTTCGCGTCCTGGAAGGGGCTCTACCTCGAGGGCGGCGACGTCGGTTTCGACTACCACTCGACAGCGCTCTGGAGCCTCCTCGGCGCCGACTACCTCCACGACGGCAACCGCTACACCGACGGTAACGTCGAGGCCGTCGACGGCGTCCCCGGCACGCTGAGCGCCGGACTGACCTTCGATTGCCCGGGCTACCAGACCAACTACACCGACAACTACCTCGACGAGCTCACCAACGACGGCGGTACGGTGGTCCTGACCGGCCGCCCGATGGGCAACATCTCCAACGCCCGCGCCGTGGCCCGCTCCGCCGGCGGCCGCTCCGTGGTCAGCTCCGTTCTCTTCGCTTCGCTGGCCGACGGAGACTCGACCAAGGTCGATTACCTGGAGGCCCTGCTGGGCTTCCTCGCCGAGACGATGAGCGTCGAAGAGCGCAGTTGGGGCGCCATCAAGGTCGAATCCCAGTAAGAGTCTGCTCCACCGGCGCGCGTATAGCAGGGCTGTGTTCGTGCCTCGCGGCAGTCGCCGGCCCAACTCCCGGCTCCATAGCGCTAAATGACGGCGCCAACTGTCGGCGGCGACACCACTGGAGAGACGCTTCATCCGTAACCGCCGCCCGGCGGGCGATGCGAAATGTAGGGCGATCCGGGGCCGCTCCCGAGTTATCCGCGGGTCTTTACCAGCTTAATCCAGCCTGCCGTCGTCGTAAATCGCGTTCCCTCGCCGAGCTCCCCGCTGACCCGACAATTCCGGCAAAGGTGATGCCGATGCGCAAGATCTGCCTAATCATAGTCCTGCTGGCTTCCGGGCTGCTCGCCGTCTACCCGGCCCTCGACATTGACAGCCGCCCCGGCGGTCCCGGCAACCCCGGCGTTCTGCTGGTCTCCGACCAGACCGACGGCGTCGACGATCCTCTATACTTCGACGAATACTACCAAGACGCCATCGACGACATCTTCGGCCATCCCTTCTACTACGATACCCTGACCCACACCCGCGAGCTGGAGGCCGACGACCTGGTCGGCTACGACGCCGTCATCTGGTACACCGGCCTTTCCGGCGGGACCTCCGCCGCCGACGGCCCCGCCGGGCACGTCACCTTGACCGAGAACGAAGAGGACGCCATCGTCGAGTACCTCTCGACCACCCCCAACGGCGACTACCGCGGCGTCTGGCTCTCCGGGATGTACATCGCCTGGAACTGCGTGGCCGAGACCAGCACCCAGGGCCAGCTTTACTCGACCCTCTTCAACCAGTACATCGGTCTGGACTATCCCAGCCGGAACTTCACCAACCCCCTCTACGTCGACAACACCTGGATTGGAGGTTCCGGTTCATCCTCCGATCCCCTTTACGGAGTGCCCTACTCCATCTACTGGGCCGCCGGCACCTATAACTATCCAGACCTGCTGGGCACCGCCGGCGGCGCTTGGACCGCGCTTACCTGGCAGAACGCCTCCGGCGAGGACCAGGGCGCCTCGATCATCGCCAACGAGGGCACCAGCGCCTACGGCGGCAACTGGTACATTGTGCTGGCCGCCTTGCCCCTCGAGAGCGTCGGCACCCAATCCTCGGGCGAGGAGCGGATGTACATGGCCAATGACATCCTGAGCTGGTTCCAGGTCGGCTTCGCCGTCGATGAAACCAGTTGGGGGGCCATCAAGGCCGGTGGGCTCTAACCGAACGCTGTAGTTGAAAAAACGAAGACGGCCCCGCGCGGCCGTCTTCGTTTCGGGTCTGATAACCAAGCCTAAGCGCCAAGATGCTCGGTTCACCGGAATAAAACTCTAGCTGTCGCGCTGGGTGGCTCTTGACGGCACGGCTCCCGACCGAGACCTTCGCCAAACAGCCCGCGCGCCGGAGCTGTCGAGCGGGCCGGCGTTGGCACATTTCTTGCGGAAATGACCGGGGTGATAACCAAGCGAGGCCCCCCGCCCTGCTGCAAGAAATGTGCCAACGCCGGCCCGCGGGTGACCAACGATTCAGGGGGTATCGCGGCTGTTTGGTGAAGGTCTCGGGTAGCTTAGCGGAACGTTCAGCTTGACGAGAGCTCCCGACCGATGACGACGACGTCCAGGCGATCGGCCTCGGCGAGAAACTCTTCGCGCCCGTCGGCGAAGATGGTCATCCGGCTCTGAACGGCCAGGCAGGTTACACCGATCTCGGCGGCGCGAACCAGGGTCTGTTTGCCGACGGTGGGGATGTCGAAGCGTGGGTCGTGGCCGTATCCGGCGACCTTGGCCATTACGAGGCCGCCGCGGAACAGGCGTCCCCCGGAGGCGGCCAGTTCGCCGGCGCGGCAAAGACAGGCGTCGGTGCCCTCGAGGGCCTCTACGGCGACGACGACGCCACCGCGGACAACCACGCACTGGCCGATGCCCAGTCGGGCCGACTCGGCGGCGATGCCCAGGCCGAACTCGGCGTCGGCGGATTCTTCGGCGGTGGGTTTGCGCCGGGTCAGCTCGCCAGAGGGGGCGCTGACGTCGCCCAGAACCTCGAGCTGACTTACGACCTCGATGCCGCTTTCGGCGAGCACCTCGCAGAGCCGGGTCATGATGCCGCGATCGCTCTTGTCGCGGGTGGAGATCCAGAGGCGCATGGCGGTCAAGTCTAGCTTGAGACCCTGGAAGAGTTTTTGCTTGGGCACCTTGCCCAGGAAAGTCAGCTGTTGGACGTTGTGCTTGAGCAGCCCTTTAAGGATGTGGCCGACCTGGCCCGGGCTGTAACAGACCAGCTCGTCGGCCAGCCCGGCCAGCTCGTCGGCGTTTTCCGGGGCCAAGGAAACCACCAGCAGGCGGCCGCCGGCGGCTTTGTGAAGCCGGGCGGCGGTGACGGGCAGCTTGCCGGAACCGGCGACGACGGCCAGGGGTTTTCCGGGATCGTAGGTCACGATGGGCCTTGGGGTAGGGTGGAAACCAGCTTTGCCAGCGAGCATCGGCGTTGATTATAGGTCAGTTGCGGCGGGGCGTAAAGCCTTGCGGGGCCGCTATTTCTATGCTAACTTCGCCGCTGTTGAAGATATAACCATCCTCACCCACCGACCGAGTACACCGAGTACAACGTGAAAACCTTTCCCCTCTTTCATCAGCGTGCCATGTCGCTGGGGATCGCGGCGCTGGTCCTGCTTTTCACGGTGACCCCGACGGCGGCGATGTACGTCGTCGGAAACCTAACCGACGCCGCCACGGGCAAGCCCGTCCCCGGCGCGGCGGTCAGTCTGTGGCAGACGGCCGCCTCCAGCGAGGCCGACGGCGAGTTCCGTCTGCAGTTCGACGTCGGCGGCCTGCTGCGTATCGAGGCCGGCGAGCGTTTCCCGGCCTTGGCGGTTCCCTTGGCCCGGACCAGTCGTTTGGAGCTACCGCTGATCCCGGCGCGGATCAAGCTCGGTGAGCGCGAGGTTTCGCTGCTCGATTTCTTTCGCGACGCCGCCCGCCGCAACGCCGAGAGTCCGGATTCCCGCTGGCGCCACGCCTGGGGCGGTCCCGTCGAGATGTATCTCGATCCCGACCTGAGCCCGGCCCAGTCGGCGGCACTGGAGAGGCACTTCACCGCTCCCGACTTTCCCGAACTGGGCTTGCTGGAGCCCTTGAAGCCGACCGACGACGAGCTGCGCGCACGGCTGTACGTCCGTCCCGGCGGCAGCGAGCCCCGGCTGAGCCTGACCTACGACGCGGCTACGGGCCGGCCCCTGGGCGGCGTGCTCGAACTCGGCGGTCTGGAGGACGGCCCCGAGCTGCGCGGTTTCCTCCAGCGCAGCCTGCTGCGCCTGTTCGGACTGCACCCCCTGGAGGCCGACGATCCCCGGAGCGCGCTGAGCGTTCTTGGTGAAGCCGACGGCTTCACCCGTTTGGACGCCCTGGCCCTGGCCGTCGCCCTGCGGCTGCCCTACGGCACCGACCTGGGCTGGTACGGGCCGCGCCAAGCCCTGGACATCGACTCCCGGCGCTTCCAGGTGCTGGCCCTGCCCTTCGCGGTGACCTACGAAGACCCTTACATGAGCAACATAGCGGCGACCACGGTGGCTCAGGTCTTCGGCGATTTCGGCCCCTTCTTCCATCTCCATCTCCACCCCGACATCTTCGAGCTGGGGCGATTGGCCGTCGAGGAGCGCAGTCCCGGTTCCGCCCTGGTGCGCGACGAACCCTTCACCCTCGAGGAGGCCGTCGCCGCGGCGCGGGAGCGGGGCTGCCGCTACGTTTTCTGGGGTAGGCTGGTCAATCGCGGCGAGTCCGCCCGCGCCGCCTTCTACGCCGCCGACGCCGTCGAGGGACGTCTGATCGTCAGCCGCGAAGACGCATTGCTGCACAGTCGGTTGCACTTCCCCCGCTTCCTCGCCCGCAGCGGTCTCGAGCTGGCCCGTACCATCGCCGGACCCGTTGATGTTCCCGCAGGGAGCGGCACTCTGCAGCTCCACTTCACCAGCGTTCACGCCTCGATCTACGTCCACGTCCTGGTCGATGAGCGCCTGGTCGCCGTCCTCTACCCCAACGACGGCTCGGCCAAGCTGCCCCTGGCGCCGGGGCGTCATCGGGTGGTCTTTCGCTACTTTTTGCCCATGCGCCACGAGGGCTGCGTGGCCGGCGTCTTCGCCGGTGAGAAGCTCTACACCGTGGAGATCGAGAGCGGCCGGGAGTCCAGCATCGCCACCCTCTTCGACCTCAACCCCACCCAGAGCGGCCGCAACTGGAACTACTCCAAGACGCGGATATTCGACTCCTCGGGAGAGCTGGTCAGCGAGGAGTACCACGATCTGGCCACCGAGCGGGAGATGTGGCGCAGCCTCTTCGACCTGGTCGAGAAGAGCCGCCGCACTGAAGGCTTCCTCCAGGACTGAGCGCTTTTCATAGTTACCATTTGAGCCACATTGATTTCGGGATCATTACTGGAGATGAGCGCCAGATATCGCAGTTGGATGTTTTTTCGGTGTGAAGAAGGGTCATCTGCCGACAACAACCAGGAACGGCGATTGGCAGGGAAGAGCAGGATCAGGAATCAGCACGTAACGGGCGCCGGGTAGGGCGCGGCCGCGTTTACCCATGGGTCGGCTCAAGTAGCCGCCTCTTGACAGCCTGTCCAGCAGTTAACAAACCACCGGTAGCGGTGGCTCATTCATCCGGGTCAACTGCTGATACAAACCTTCGTAATGGTGGATGACCGGCGTTCATTATAAGCGGCCTGGAAGGAATGTGACCGGAAGATAAGCGTAAAGCGGCCTGCGGGCAAGCGACGATTACTCTTGCATCCCGGCAGGATACCTGCACGGAGCGTCTGCCCCGGTTCCCTACCCCGGTGCTGCTCAACCTTGCTTACTTCAGTCCGTTCATTGCCGAGTGACAATCTGTTGAAATCATACACGATCCCGGACCGGCTCACTCCAAAGCGGAACTCCGACACCCTTCGAAACAGCGGCTGAGACGAGGCGATGCTTTATACGAGGATCGAATAAACTATCCGGACTTGATTGTGATGGTATCCTGTTGATAATAGAGGCGATGATCATAGGGTACCTGTCACGGAACGGACCGTTGAAAAGTGGCGGCCAATGTGGGCCTGCTCCTTGGCGATCCCAGATAACAGCGCGCCTGCAGATGCCCTGAGAGCAGATTGCCGCATGCTCCTAAGTGTTTCAATAACAAGTAATAAGGTCATTCTAGATGAACGCTTGCTCCCAAACGGCGCATTTCCCGGGAGTCAATAGCGGCCCGGCAAACCGCCCCCAATCAGCTTGAGCTGGTCCGAACCCGTCCCATGATGCCTTCCAGGTAAATGGTTCAGAATCTTGAAACGATCCCAAGTACTTCAGCAACCAGAAATGATCCATCTTCATATCGACGATTGACACAGCCGATGTTATTTCCTACGATTCCCCTGCGTTATTGGGTAAACCGCACTTCAACCCCAATCGAGCGCGGATCGGCGGGGCTTGTTCCACGTCGAGCCCCTACTTCGTAAGCTCCCGCGCCCAAGCAGCGAAAGAGGCGGTGTGAACCTCAAGGACCTGTTGGAGATCCTGGCCTGCCCGGCCTGCAAGACCCCGGTGCATCTAAGCGAAGATGAAACGGCTATCATCTGCGACCGCTGCCGTCGACGCTACCCCATCCGCGACGGCATCCCGGTGATGCTGGTCGAGGAGGCCGAAGAGCCCGCGGCCTGAGTGTGTGGTTCCGGCCAACACCCCCGGTCCCGCCGACCGACTGATTGAGCACGGTCAATGAACGGGTCGCCATCACCCCGGGTGATGGATTCCCGCTTGACCGTGTTCTTTTTCATTACCCGAAGGTCGCGGCGGGTTGCGTTGCCCGGGCAAACGTGCCACAATCATCAAACTCGTCAGCGTGGTGGCGCGCTCCCGGGTCATTTGTCCAGCATCGCGCTTCCGGTCTATTCCCCGATCCCGCTACGCCAATCCACGGAAAGGACGCCAGATGGAGGGCCTTCAGGCCGTGATCCCCGCCGCCGGCATCGGCACCCGGCTCAAGCCTCACACCCACACCCTACCCAAGGCCCTGCTCCAGGTGGCCGGCAAGCCCATCCTGGGTTACATCCTCGACGAGATCACCGGGCTGGGCATCCGCCGCGTGGTTCTAGTGACCGGTTTCTTCGCCGAGAAGGTCGAGCAGTACGCCGAGCGGGCCTACCCGGAGCTCGAGTTCCGCTTCGTCCGTCAGACCGAGCAGTTGGGGCTGGGCCACGCCGTCTGGACGGCGCTCAACGTCAGCCGCGACCTCGGCAGCCTGATCATCCTCGGCGACACAATAGTCGAGGCCGACCTAGCCGGGATGCTGGAGAACCCGGACAACGTCATCTGCGTGGCGCCCACCGACGATCCCGGGCGCTTCGGCATCGTCAGTCTCGAGGGCGAGCGGATCATTGGGATGGTCGAGAAACCCAAGGATCCGCCCAGCAATCTGGCCATCGTCGGCATCTACCTCATCCGCGACAGCGAGAAGCTCTACCAGAAGCTGGGGGGCAACATCGAGGCCGGTGTGCGCACCCGCGGCGAGTTCCAGCTCACCGACGCCCTGGCCGCCATGCTCGCCGAAGGCGAGCGTTTCGCGCCCTGGCGTATCGCCAACTGGTTCGATTGCGGCAAGCCCGAGACCCTGTTGCAGACCAACCGCGCCCTGCTGGAGGCCCGGGCTTACGACAAGCGCGAACTGCCGTCGCACTGCGTGATCATCGAGCCCAGCTTCCTAGGCGAGGGCGTCGACGTCCGCAACTCTGTAATCGGCCCCTACGCCAGTATCGGCGACGGCGCCCGCGTCAACGGCTCCATCGTTCGCGATAGTTTGATCGGTTCCGGAGCCGAGCTGGTCAACGTCCAGCTCGACCGTTCCATCGTCGGCGCCGGATCACGCCTGCGCGGCGGTTTCGACCGGGTCAACATCGGCGAGGACACCGCCATCGACCTCGGCGGCCGATAGGCTGAACCGTCCCGGATGGCCGCGCCCCGGCTCTTCCTCAGCGTTTCCAATTTGAATGAACGGCAACCTGCAAACTGCTTCCAGGATCATGTTTAACTGAAAAGGGCCCGTCGTCAGTGAGGATAAACCATCGGTCGAGTGAGTTCCGAACCCGCGAATCTGGCGGTTTTAGAAGCTACCCAGCGATCCCTGATCAAACTGATATTGTTTGATACCACTATCCAAAGCCAGGCGCTTCTTGACGGGGTGCCGGTTCAATCTGACCTTGCTACGTGGAAAACCCACGATAGTCGCAGTTCCCAAGCTTGACGGCTAGGTTCTTCAAGACGCCGCGCGGCCGAATAACTTGTCTTCAACCCTTGCCCGCCCTCGTTGTTTAGTATAAGATAATAGGGTATGTGATTTGCGACGATCACTTATCGTGACCTAGGTCGTATAGTGTTTAGTGTAAATGGTGCCGTCCTCATGCGTTTCATTATGCCGTTCAACGTGACCCAACACCTCGGCGACAACTGTCGGTCGAGGCAACAACAAGAGGCCTGCGTTACGTGATGCGAGGAACCTTCAAAGAACTTTCCCAGGCTGAGGTCGTTCAGCTCCTGATCATGAACCGGAAGACGGGGCGCCTGGTGATGGCCGAGAACGGCAACCAGGTGGTTATCTTCTTCCGCGAAGGGCGGATCGTCGACGCCGAGGGCGAGGGAACCGAGGGGGAGGAGGCTTTCTACGAGCCCTTCTTCTGGGATGTGGGCTCCTTCGAGTTTGTACCCGACGACGTCGAGCGACCCGAGCGCATCGGCACCAACTGGCAATCGCTGCTCTTCGGCGCCTCCAACCGCATGACCGAACTCGACAAGCTCCGCGAGCGCGTCGGTTACAGCTTCTCGGTGCCGCGACTGAAGACCGTCTTCGACCCCAGCCTCTACGACGGCAGCGAGCTTGAGCGCGGCATCCTCAGCGCGATCAACGGCAAGCGCAGCGTCCGCGAGATCGCCCGCCGCATCGGCCTCAAGGTGCCCCAGCTTCTGGAACACCTGGCTTCCCTGATAGAAAAGCAGCTCATCGAGATCGAGCGCACCCCGATCACCAACCGAATGGTCGAGATCCTCGACCGCTACATCGGCGCCGCCGGCAGGGAGCTCATCCAGCGCGAGAAGCGCCGCTTCGGCCACGATATCGAACTGGCCAGCCGCGACGAGATGGGCGAGCTCTGCGGCAACGCCGAGATCTTCGCCCTAGAATACACCTCCCAGGCCGAGGCCCGCAGCCTCAACCGCGAGATGCGGGACTTCGTCAAGAGCCTGTTCATCAGCGGATGAACCCGCTATGCTGGCGGTCGATCAGGAAAACACCGGATCATCAGAAAAGCGACCGGATGGAATCCTCCACCCGGTCGCCATTTCTTTGTCTTCGTTCGTTGTCTTTGCTGGTCACCGGTGTTCCAGCCAGGGGATTATCCAGAAGCGACCGGTTTTGAGTCGCGTTGCTTCAGGTGTAGTCGGCAATCTGGTTGGTGGCGATTACGTCGCCCCCTATTGGCGGATTCAGCGCTGGGCAGAACAATAGACTGAGCCCTTATGGTACGTGTACGGACCAAATCAGGCTGATTGGGATCAACCTGCTGAACCGCTATTGACTCCCTGAAATGCGCTGGTTAGAAGCAAGCGTTCATTAAGCATACCATCATTGCTTGTTGTTCAGACACTTAAGAGTTCGTGGCGATCCGCTGTCAGGACATATTATAGTCCGCTGATATCTGGGATAGCTAGAGATCAGGCTCGTATTCGCCGCCACTTTTCAACTGTCCGTTCTGTGACGGGTATCCAATAATCATCACTTCTATTATCAACAGGATGCAATCACAATCAGGTCCGGATAGGGTATACGATCCCTGGTCAGATAAGGGAGCAGATTATGCCACTTGAGCTGCTTTGAAGAAGTAGCCGAGTGGGGAGCGCCAACCAATGACTCAGATCAGAGTGCTCAATCCGGCCGGTTGGCGAGCAGAGCGGCGTCGATCTCCTCCAGGGGCAGGTGGGTTCCCGAGACCCCCTCGACCAGCTCGCCGCCCTCGACCTCGAAGGGCACTCCGATCAGCTCGGGCGGCCGGCGGCGGCAGAAGCCCGTCAGCGCCAGACCTGGGGACTTACCGGCCTGGTAGACCACGGCGGCGTCGAGCAGCTTGGCGGCCTCTCGGGATCCGTAGGTGGCGCCGTTGGAACGCGCACCGGCGTTGAGTTCGTATTCGGGTTGGGTGTCGGTGATCGCCGCGGCGGCCTCGAAGGCGCTGTCCAGGTTGCGGGTGCGGAAGGCGGGCAGGTAGGCGTAGACCCGGCGGGTGCTTAGATCGAAGCGGCCCCGCTCGCTGATTTGGCGGCGCACCTCGGCGGGTATGCGGGCCTGTTGCTCCGCGCTGGGTTTTTCTTGCGGGGCGGCCAGCTCGAAACGCCAGAAGGGCAGCGAGACGATGCGCTCGTCGTCGGCTCCGGCCGGTCCCTCGGGGCGGTTGCGCAGCCACCAGCCCAGGTAGACGTGGTTGGCCTTGAGCTCCCGCAGACCGTCCCCGCCCAGCTCGTAGCCCGTCTCGCAGCGCTTGCAGGTAAAGACGCGGTCGCCGGTGCCGGCCTCGAGGCGGTCGCCGCACTGGGGACAGACCAGAACCTCGGTGCGCCAGGAGGCGGTGTCGCTGTTTTCGGCTTGTTTTCGCATGGCATTTCACCTCGCGGAGGTACGGGCACGTTACCTCAACGTCTCAAGTATAGACCCGCCGCCTGCTTCGCGCAAGTGCTCTGGGCGCTTCTTCTCGCCCCGGGCCCAACGGCCGTCGCCGACGAGCCGCTGCTGGCGCTGGAGGTCACCGGCGACGAGCTGCCCGAGCTCGAGGGGCTCGAGCTGGGCGCAGATTACGACGCCGAAGCCGCCGAGGAGATCGACGCGCTCTTGTCCTCGGCCGCCGCCCGTCTGGCCGCCGAGGGCTACTTCGACGCCGCGATCCGCAGCTCGCTGGAGCGTGTCGGCGGCGGGGTGATCGTCGCCGTCGATGTCCGGCGCGGCCCCCGTGCCTTGCTGAATGAGCTGACGATCAACGGCGCCGTCCTACTCGACCCCCGGGAGATCGACGCGGTGGCCCGGGCCGGCTGGCGGCGCGACGGCCCCCGGGGATTGCGCGGCGCCGTCGTCGCCCTCTGCACCGAGCACGGTCTGCTGGAGGCCGAGGTGCGCCTGGGCGGGTTGAGCCTGGAGGACGACCGGGCCTCGCTGCATCTCGAGATCGAAGAGGGTCGGCCGGTCACCGTCGAGGCGGTGCGTTTCAGCGGCGTCGACGGTCCGAGCGGTGAGGCGACGGCCCGGCGGGTCAGCGGCCTGGAGACCGGCGCCGTCCTCAACTCCGCCACGCTGGACAACGCCCGCCGCCGCCTGATGTCCAGCGGCTACTACCGTGATGTCGCACTGCGCTGGGAGCCCGACGACGGCGTGGTCGTCGTCGAGCTCGAGCCCGGGGCTCGGTTGCGCCTGGATGGCGCCCTGGGTCTCTATCCCACCGGTGACGGCGAGACCGGCCTTTTCGGTCAGGCCGAGCTGGACTGGCTGCGCATCGGCGGTCCCCGGGACCTGCACCTGCTCTTCCGGCGCAGCGACATCGACGACGCCGACTACCGCCTGAACTACCGCGAGCGCCGCCTGGGCGGCTCCGCAGACCTGATCGCCGACTTCAGCGGTCTGCGCCGGCCCGAGCGCCGGAGCGACGCTCTGAGTATCGATTTCGAGCACCACCTGACCCCCCGGCTGACCCTGGTCGGCGGCCTGCGCGGCTCCCTGGATTCCGAGCGAGACCGGGGTGAGAGTTCCTACCTGGGGTTGGGGGTCGGGATGCTCTTCGACGACCGTGACGAGCCGCTCAACCCACGCCGGGGACTGGTGCTGGAGTTGCGCGGCGAGGCCGGACGCCGCTGGTACGATGCCGAACGGAGCAGTCCACTGCGCCTGACGGCCCGGAGCGCCTTTCACTGGACCCCCGTCGAGCCCCACACGCTGGCCCTGGCCCTCGAGGGCGGCTACGCCTGGTTGACCCACCCGGCGATCGCCGACCTGTTCTACCTCGGCGGCGCGGCGGGTCCCCGGGGATACCGGGCCGAGGAGCTGCCCACGGATCGCTACCTGGGCGGCGGCCTGGAGTACCGTCTGCGCTTGGGTGACAGCGGTCGGGCCTTCGCCTTCGCCGACGGCCTCTACCATCTGCCCGCCTCCACCCTTCCCTTGCTGGAGGTCGGCGGCTGGGAGACGGCCTGGAGCTACGGGGTGGGGGTCTTCGTCGACCTGGGCGGCGGGGGGCTCGAGGTGGTCTACGCCGTGCCCGCCGAGGCCGAGTTGGCCGACGGCGTGGTCCAGGCCCGGCTGGTCCTCGAGGTGGGCTTCTGAGAGGGATTGTCACTTGTCTTATCACTTGTCATTGTAGCGGCTCATCCAGCAAAGAGATTGTCATTCATTGCTTCATGGCTAATAAACGCCGCCATTGTCATACCACTGCATAGTCTTGCCGGTGCGGGCGGCGATGCACTTGGAAACGCGTTGAGCGCAGTGGTCGGGCAAGCTCTGGGTGGAGGACCTGCTGACGGTTGTCCACTGCTTGCCTTGGCGCCGATGCCCGTTATCCGCTTAGATGCGTTGACGCCCCGCTTCGAGTGTTCGTAGCCGGCTCCTCACGGCGGCTTTAGCAGCTATAAGACCTGGTCCGGTATCTGGTGCTGATCCCTTCTGAGACAAGCGACTCGTAAAACAGCCGCCGACCTGCTATCATTTGTGGGTTAAACATCGGCTTTTTACCCACAACAAAAGTGAAGGAGGACGTTCATGAAGAGCCATATCTGGATACTGGGGCTGATCCTGGCCCTGGGTTTGTTCCTGTTTGTTTCCTGTGATGAAGAAGGCGAGGAAGAGGCAGCCGGCACCGAGGACCTGCTGGAAAGCTTCGAGCAGGCCGACATCGCCGTCGGGCAGTGGGTCGAGTATGAAATGCCCGAGGAAGGCTTCGCCTATTTGGGCCTGACCGACAAGAGCGGCGAGGGCTACTGGCTCGACGCCGCCCTGGGCGAGAGCAAGGGCGAGCAACTGATCCTGCGAGCTCTGATCGACAAGGGCAACTTCGAGGAAGCCCTGGGTGACATGCGTAGCTGGTACCGCGATCCCGAGGGCGAGAGCGACAACCTGTTCGGCGATTACGTCGAGGACCCGCAGATGGAAGACTTCGACGCCGCCGAGATGGAAAAGGAACTCTCCGAACTCCTCGACGAGATCGAGGCCAACCTGCTCAAGCTCCACGTCCAGGTCGATGAAAAGAACGCCTTCGATGTCAAGATCGGCGAGGTCGTTGACTTCAGCCGCGAGATGCTGCCCGACCTGATCGCCATGCTCGAGAGTTTCGTCGCCCTCGAGTCGGACATGATGGAAGAGATGGAGGAGGAAGAAATCGAAGAAGAGGCCGACGAAGAGACCGTCGAGCCTACCTTCGAGACCCTGCCCGGCGAGGACTTCGTCGTCGACGGCGAGACCATCGCCACCAACCTGGTGCGCATCACCCAGGGCGACAGCGTCACCGAGATCTACTACTCGCCGATGGTTCCCTTCTTCGGACTGGTCAAGGTCGTCGCCGACGGCGAGGACGTGCTGACCCTGTCCGGCTTCGGCCAGCAGGACGCCGAAAGCCGCTTCACCGTCACCGAGCTCCAGGAGTTCGGCCGCCGCGAGATCGAGGGCATGCTCGAAGGCGCCCTGGCGATGAGCGCGATGATGGGCGAGTTAAGCGCCCAGATGGAGGGGATGGAGTTCGACTTCGGCGAGATGCCCGAGGGCGAGGAGTACGACATGGGCGAGCTCGAGGCCATGATGGAGCAGTTCGAGGGCCTGGAGGGCATGGAGGACTTCGAGATGCCCGCCAATCCGGGTCAATAAGCCCGACAAGTCGTCGAAGATGAATACCGGGGGCCGCCAGGGCGGCTCCCGTTCCTATCGCCGGCGGGAGATGCGTATTCGAGCGGCGCTCCGCTGTTTCCTCGTTCTGTTGTTTCGGCCTGCCGGGTTCTGGCGGTAGCGGGTGTTTCTTGGTCAGTTTCACCAGTTCGCGCGCTTCGAGGGTCATCGCCCGAACTCCGTCCTGGCGGATTGGCGGCGGGATGTGCTGTCCGGCGATGTGCTGTAAACGATCAGTAATCCGTGACAGCCCAACCCAGTGTGATACCATAGTTGATCAGTGCGCGGGATGCTCGACGATACCGACGGAAAAAACCGCCCGGGGGCGGTTTTGACGGCGGTGAACACCGGCGGTGAGCCGTGGTTATCCACCGGGTAGGGCGTGCTCCGCCGTGGCGGCGCTGTAGCGCGGGTCCGGCCTAGAGCGGATTGAGCAGCACCTGGCGGATCTCGCGATCGGCGCGGCGCAGGCGCTCGCACATCAGCCGGGCCAGGTTGATGGCGATATCCGGGATCTCGTGCATCAGCTCGACGAACTCCTCGCGCTCCAGGTAGTAGAGCTCCGTGGCCGTCTCGCTGATCACGCTGGCGGTGCGCGGTCCGCCGGTGAGGATCGAGATCTCGCCCATCACCGCGCCCGGCCCCAGGGTGGCCAGCACCTTGCTGCGGTCGGCGTCGATGATCTTGAGCACGTTGACCTTGCCCTGGGAGATCAGGTAGAGGCGCTTGCCCGGCTCGCCCTCGTTGATCAACTGCTCCTCGGGCTCGGCGGTGTGCTTGTGCAGCCGTTGAAGGACCTTCTTCAGCTCCTCGGCCTCGAGGTCCTTGAAGAGGTTGAACTGGCTGAGTTCGTTGAGTTCCATGCTTCGTCCCCCGGTTCGTCCCCTGTTTACATCCTCTGGTTCGCTACCCGCCCCCGGATCGGTCGCGGTCGTGGTGGGCGGCGTGTGGTTGTTCGAGAGCGCCGTCGCCGATCGAGGACAGACACTGCTTCCAGTACAGTTGAGAGTATAGCGGAAAAGGCGGTGTGATTACCGAGGAATCCCCCCGAGGATCAACACCGGGGAGTCCGTGCGGGAAGGCCGTCCCGGACGCCCGCCGGGAAAGCGGCCCTTTGTGATAACATAGTCCGGCAAGGTCATTGGGTACCCGGGAGGAGCGTGGCCACCAAGAGCAAGCGACGCAAAACAGCGGGCAACCTGATCCGCATTGCCGTCGGCCTGGTCGGCTGGGCGGCCCTGGGTCTCTACACCGTGCTGGCCGCCCCGCGCCTGGCGGCGACCCTGCCGCCCAGGTGGGTGCTGATCCCGGGGCTGATCCTGCTGACGGCGGCCGAGGTCAGCCGGGCCTGGTACCGCTACACGACACTGGATCCGGTGCGGACGATGGAGTTCGGCCTGTTGCTGGCCTTCGGTCCGGTGTTGGCCGGGTGGACCATCGTGCTGGGCGGCGGAGCCGCCGAGGCGCTGCGGGCGCTGCGCAGCCGCGAGAAGCCCCTGGAGACCCTGGCCCGGGGCGCCCTGGGCGCCGGTAAGGCCGCGCTGTGGTGCGCCGTGGCGGGCTGGCTCTGGTTCTGGCTCTTTGGCGCCGCCCGCTTCGTCTCTCTGGAGCCGCGGCTGATCCTTGCCGCCGCCCTAGCCGTGCTCGTTCGGCTCGGTTTGGACGCCGCGTTGCGCGCCCTCGGCGAGGTCGACTACCTGCCCGACTGGAGCGAGCGGCTCTCCAGCGACGCCTGGGGTGTTTTCGCCGCTCTCTTCGGCGCCGTGATCTTCGGCTGGTCGACGCTGGGCGCTCAGGCTTGGCTGGGCTTGATCTTCGTCGCCGGCACCCGCTCAGCCGTGCGACACTGAGCCCCGCTCAGGAGCGCCGCCGGGCCAGGGTGACCAGATAGACCACGCCGCCGGTGACGGCGGCGAAGACGATCAGGATCAACAGAAAGCCCAGGGCGCCCAGGAAGTTGGCGAAGCTGGCGATCACCAGGGCGCCCAGGCCGCCCAGCCCCAGCCCCAGGCTCAACGGAACCCCGACGACGACGGCCAGGACCTTGTGGGCCGTCGTTTTCTCGCCCTCGAAGGCGTTGAGCAGGAACATCAGGGCGTTGAAGCCCAGGTAGATCAGGGGCAGCAGGGCCAGGAAGAGCAAACACTCGGCCAGGGTGCCGATGCGTCCCACCGCGCCCAGGGCCTGCCAGGGTCCGACCAGATGCAGGGAGTTCAGCCCGGCGATCGTCTCCTCGACGCCGCCGGTGAACCAGCTCGTCACCCAGGGCAGGCCCAGGTAGAGCCAGACCAGCAACAGGGCCTTGAGCAGGAAAACCCCCAGGTCCCGACCGGTTAGGGGGTGGGGCGCGTAGTCGACGACCCCGGCGGCGCCGGCGGGGTGGCCGAAGTAGAGCAGGCCCGTCACGGCGGCCAGGCCGGTCGCGGCGTAGAGCGTTAGCTGTCGTCCGATGAAGACGGGCAGCAGGCCGTCGAGGAGCAACCAGGCGCCCAGGCCCGTCAGCGCCGCGCCGAGCAGGCCGGTGACGAAGATGAAACCGCCCCAGTTGTAAACCGTCCGCGAATCTCCGATGTCTCTCACAGCCTCCCCTTCTCGAACTCTCCTTCTCCCTCAAGCTTATCGACGAGCTCATCGGCCGAGACGCCGCGCTCGGCGACCTCGACGCGCCGGATCCCGCCGGGGAACTCGGCGCCGGGTTCGAGCCCCTCGACGGCGTAGCTGACCACGGGTTCGCGCTTACCCTTGACCCGGCGCGGCTCGAGACGGCGGGCGGCGATATACTCACCGACGAAGCCGTGGACCTCCTCGCTGATCACGATCTCGCCGCCGCCGGCCAGACCCTCCAACCGCGAGGCCAGATTGACCGTGTCGCCGATGGCCGTGTAGTCCAAGCGCTCCTCGGAGCCGATGTTGCCCACCACGGCCTGGCCGCAGGACATACCGATACCGATCTCGACGACGGTCTTGCCCGCGGTGACGCGCCGCGCGTTGAGGTCCCGGATGCCGCGCTGCATCTCAAGGGCGGCCAGCACGCCGCGCAGGGCGTGGTCGTGCTGGTCCAGAGGCGCGCCGAAGACGGCCATCACGCAGTCGCCGATGAACTTGTCCAGGGTGCCGTCATAGGCGAAGACGGCCTCGGTGAGCTGGCCGAGGTAGTCGTTGAGCAGGCCGACGACCTCCTCGGGCTCCAGGCGCTCGGAGAGGGGGGTGAAGTCGCGGATGTCGGCGAAGAGGACGGTGACCTCGCGGCGCTCTCCCCGCGTCTGGGCTTTGTGGCGTTCGGGGTCGGAGATGATCTGGTCGGCCACCTGGCGGCTGACGTAGAGGCGGAAGGCGTTGCGGATGAAACGGTTCTGTTGCAGGTTCTCGGCCATGGCGTCCACGGCGCAGGCCAGCTCGCCGATCTCGTCGCGACGGCAGAGCCCCAGGCGGTGGTCGAAGTCGCCCCGACCGATACGCTGGACGCCCCGGGCCAGCTTGCGCAGCGGCCGCGAGATCACCACGCCGTAGAGTACGGCCAGCACAAGCGAGACCGCCAGGGCGATGCCGCCGATCGTGAAGACCGTGGAGCGGATCTCGGCGGCGGCGCGCAGCATCGGCTGTTCGCTGATCCCGACGTGGACCTCGCCCAGCTCCACCGAGCGGCTGATGTCCTCGAAGAGGACCGGCACGGCGATGTCCCGGCCCGGCTTCCCGGCGTACCTGACCGCCGTGTCCTCCAGGTCGCCCTCGCGGATAATCTCGCCCTCGGGGGTGCGGTATTCCTCGAAGAGGGCCGGGGGGTTGTAGCCGCCGGCGGAGTCGATCGAAGGCGCCGCCGGCGAGACGGCGGCCACCGTGCCGGCGTCGTCGACGATCAGCGCGTAGAGCACATCGGGCAGTTGGGTGGCCCCGTTGACCAGATCGATCAGTGAGAGGTCGTCCCCGGCGGCCAGCTCGGCGGCGGCGTTGACCGCCAAAATGCGGGCCAGGGACTGGCCGCGTAGGCGGATCTCGCCCAAGGCGCGCTGCCGGGCCTCGGCCTCCAGCCGCCAGATCAGCACCACGGTCAGCAGCGCCATCATCAACAGGATGGTCAGGGCCAGCTTGACGCGGATAGAGAGTCGGAACATTGAGGTACTATCCCGGATGGTGTGAAGGATCGATCGTGATAACGGTCGACGCTAGCTCTTCAACGACCCGCCCTGCTGGGTCTGAACCTGCTTGAAGAACTCGCACTTGGTCAGACAGTGCCGCATCTTCTGCGCCCAGTTGCCCTGGATGGTGTTTTGGCAGAGGGTGCCCTCGACCATCCAGCAGTACCGCCCACCGTTTCGACCCGCGTTGAAACCGTTGTATTATTCGATCTTGAAGGCAGGGCAGACGCCGTACTCGTGAACCCGAGCGCCGCCCGGCTCCCGTCCGCAACTCATGTACTCCCGGCAGTTCTCCTTGACCATTGGTCCTCCCGTTGCGCGAAAAGAGTCATCTTATATTATACCACCCTTTTCGCATATGCGCAGGGAGGTGGTGAGAAACGCCGGGGGAGTCCACCTAGTCAGGAACCTTCGCAAAACCGGCTCCAGCGAAAACGGTCACCATGGGCTTAGGCAGCGGGTCGGCTTTGGCACGTTTCTTGCGGAAGGCGGCGCGGGTTCGTTCAAGCGGCCGCCCCGCTGCAAGAAACGTGCCAAAGCCGACCCGCCGGTAGAACAGTCGGAGTCGAGGGGCGGGGAGCCGGTTTTGCTTTAGCTCGGGCGGGGTTATTCCTCGAGGGCGGCCAGCATTTGTTTGGCGCGGGCGATATTGGCCCGGGCCTTGTCGTGGTCGGGCTGGAACTCCAGGCACTTCTCCCAGTAGTAGATGGCCTGCTCGTAGTCGCGGCGGGTGTAGGCGTTGATGCCCTGGAGGTAGTACTCGTTGGCGGCGATGGGATCGGTTTGGGGTTCATCGACGCGCTGGGCGTCTCGGGCGCGTTCCAGGTAGTCGGCGGCGCGGGAGTTGTCCGGGTCCAGGCGCAAGGCCCGGGTCAGGGTGTCCTCGGCTCGGGAGTGGTCGCCGGCCTCATGGAGGGCGACGCCATCGTCGACCAGGCCGTTGACCTGCTGGGAGAGCAGGCCGCGCAGCCGGGAGATCGAGGTGGAGAGAACGGGGTCGTCGGTTACCAGTTCCTGGGCTTGGTAGAGAACTCCCAAGGCCTCGGCGTAGCGTTGTTGATCCTCCAGGCTCTCGGCGCGGCGGAAGAGGTTGTCGATCTGGTCGTTGAGGTGCTTGCGGGCCTGATTATAGTAGCCCTCGGCCTGGGGGTTGTCCGGGTCCAGGCGCAGCACCTCGCCCCAGAGATCGACGGCGACCTTGTAGTCGCCGCTGCTGTAGGCTTCGGCGGCCTGGGTCGACAGCTCGCTGACATGGGCCTCGCGCTCGGCGAGCTGCTTGGCCAGGGCCCGTGCGGCGAAGTCGGCCCGCTCGGCGGCCTCTTCGTTTTCCGGGTTGAGTTCGAGGGCGGCGTTGAAGCTGGCCAGGGCGGCGACGTAGTCCTCGATGCGCAGCCAGAGGTTGCCCTGCTCGAGGTGCTCTTCGACGGCCTGGATCCGGGCCAGGTTCTCGGCCCGCTCGTAGGCCTCGGCGGCCTCGGTGTAGTTCGGGTCCCAGATCAAGGCCTTGTCGAAGGAGCTGGCGGCCTCGTCGTAGCGCTCCATGCTCATGGCGTCTCGGCCCTCGGCGTAGAAGGCCCGGCTGGTGGAGTCGATGCGCTCCTGTAGTCGCTGGAGGTAGGCTTCTAGTTCGTCGACGCGTCCGGCGACGAAACCGAAGTCGTATCCCAGGCTGCCGCGCAGGGAGTAGCCAAGCTCGCCGTGGTTGGCGTAGGCGAAGTCGACGACGAAACCGGAGAGCATCACGCCCAGGCCGGCGCTGAGGCCGGCCAGTCCGCCGTGCTGACTCTGGTTGCCGTAGGTATAGCCGGCGCGCACCGCGGCGGTGCGGGCGATGATGTATTCGGCGCCCAGATGGGCGAAGAAGGTGTCCTCGGCGTCGTCTAGGTAGTATTCGCCCTCGATGTTGGCGTTGAGGTCGCCGTCGAGAAAGCCCAGGGAGACTCCGGCGCCCAGGCTGGTTGGTAGGGCCGTCTCCTCCTCGATGAAGACCAACGGCGTGCCCAGATTGCGCACCGCCGCCCCGACGTCGAGCCATTCCAGCGGAGTACGGTAGAGCACCCCGGCGTCGAGGACTGCGCCGGTGGCCGAGTAGGTGTCCAGGCGCTGATGGACAACGCCGACGTCGACTCCGGCACTGAAGCCGTCGAAGAGCTCACGGGCGTAGCCGACCTCGCCGAGGAGCCCCAGGGCGTCGAACTCGCCGATAGGCTCCGGGGTGTCACCGGTGCGGCGCTCGAAGCCGCCCACACTCATATACTTGACCCCCAGGCTCAACGAGCCGAGATTATCGATGGGCAGGCAGCCGGCCAGGTGGCCCAGGTTGGTCTCGGCCAGCCAGCGGGTGAAGCCGGCGCCGAGAACGGCCTCCTCGCGAAAGCCCAACCCGGCGGGGTTGAAGTCCAGGGAGCCCAGATAGCCGACCTCGGCGGTTCCCGTGGAGCCCAGGGCCACCGCCCGCATGTCGCCGGGTATGAGCAGGAAGGCGGCGCCGGCGTTGTCAGCCCGCGTCGGAGCGCTGGCGACGATAAGAACCAGGGCGATCAAGGCGGATAGCTTGCGCTTGAGCATGCAACACCAGCTTTGTTGAGTTTCGGGGGGCCGCATCGCGGTTGGGAAGACTTACTCGGCCGCCGGATCAGCGGACCACGGCCAGCTTCTTGATCACCACGGCGCTCTGGGAGCGGCCGCCGAGTTCTTCGGCGCTGATACGGAACATATATACCCCGGAGCCGACGCCGTCCAGTTTCCAGACGAATTCGTAGGTATCGTCCTGGGTGCCCTGGGCGCCGCCCGTGGTGAAGTCATCGGATTGGGAGTGGACCAGGCGCCCGGCCAGATCGTAGACGTCCAGGCTCACCGTGGAATCGGCCCCCAGGGTGAAGGAGAAGGTCGCCGTCTGCGTGGCCGGGTTGGGCCAGACGTAGACCTTGTCCTCGTCGAGGAAGACGCCCTGGGTCTTGACCTCCAGGCTTTCCATCAGCGACCAGTTGCCGGCGGCGTCCTGGGCGTGGACATAGAAGCTGTGGGTCTCGCCCATCTGCCAATCGGCGATGTCGACCAGGGCTGTGGCGTCTTCGATCGGCGAGTCGAAATCACCGTCGACTGGATTGAGCGGGGCGCCCTCCCCCGAGGTGCCCGGGTTGTCGATAAAGTACTCCACGGCGCTGATCGCGTTGTTGCCGGTTGTGGAATCATCGGCGGTGCAGTTAAGGGTCAACTGGGTGGCGCCGTAGGTGGGATTGGGGAAGGCCCGGAGGTCCTCCAGCAACGGCGGGGTGTCGTCCAGGGCGGAGCCCGTGGTGAAGCGGAAATCGAACAGGCCCGGCGCCGAGCCGTTCTGATCGCTCAGTGGGCGGCCGTCCGAGGACTGGATGCCTTCCTCGAGCACCACCTCGGTCAGGGTTTCGGTGGGCAGGTACTCGTTGAGGGTCATCACGAAAACTCGGTCGCCGTTCTCACCGCTGGACTGCCAGCCGTACTCGTCGCTTCCGGCGGTGACGGTGACGTTGTCGTTGAAGCTGGCCAGGTCCATCGTCCGGTTGAAGTAGATTTTGATCAGGGTGTTGATCGGGACGTCCTCGGCGTCGGGGGCCGGTCCGGTGTCGATGACGAAGGGATCCAAATCGCCGACGTCCTGGTAGCGCAGGGTGAAGGTGTCCACGACGGGATTCTCGACGGGGCCACCGTCGCCGAGGGTGAACTCCAGGCGGTACTGCACGTAGCGTTCGCCGTGATCCACTCCGGGGGCGTTCTGCGAGGGGACCAGATCATCGGGGTCCAGCACCTCGCATTCCGACCAGTCCGGGGCGTCGCTCATCGATGGATCGTCGGAGGTGCGCAGGAGGAGCCGCAGTCCGCCGTTGTTATCCTTTAAGTCGATCTCGACGCTTTGGTAGACCGGGGTTATCCCGGTGTCGTAGACCAGGCTGGTCAACGCGCCGACGTCGTGGGGCGGGGCGAGGGCCGCCCGCGGGCTGGCGGTGTCGCCGATTTGATGCCCGGTGGTGACGGCCAGGCCGATGGGGTCCAGCTCGAAGACGAAGGGCAGCACGTCCAGGCTGCCGCCCAGATTATCGTAGGACCAGTTCTGACCGTCGTCGGTGCTGCGGCTGATCACGGCGCTGCCGCTGAGCAGGCCCGATACGTAGACGGTCCCGGTATCCTGAACCACGTAGACATCGTTGGCCAGGGTCACCGGCGGGCGGACGGGGTAGAGGAAGGAACCGTCCTGACCGTCGAGGACGACTACCTCATCACCTTCGACGGCGAGATAGACTCGCTCGGCTTCCTCCACGGCCGAGGGTCCCATGCTTACGTAGGCGGGGGGATCGCTGGTGGTGGGGAAGTAATCGCTGCCCTCGATCCAGTCGCCGGTCAGACTGGATGACCTCAGGCAGGGATCATTGGGCTGGGAATCGCGGTCGGCGGCCAGCCAGAAGCGTCCGTCATCCGTTCGCCAGATTTCGCGCAGATCGCGGTTGTCGAAATCATCGTCGTCGGCGGACTGCCAGCCCCCGGCGGTGGTGTAATGGTAGAACTGGTTGGGGCTGTCGACGTCGCCGGAAAGGGTCAGCGCGATGCTGTCGACGCTTTCGACGAAGAAGTTCGCCCGGTTGGCGGTGAACCCCGTGGGGAAGAGCTCCTCGGTCCAATCCGGGTCGGCGGCGTCGCTGAGTCGATAAACGGCGGCGCCGTTGGTGCCGGGATGACTGACGGCCAGCAGGACCTCGTCGGTCGACTTGAACACCGTCATCCCGATCACCCGGCCGTTGGGAACCGTGGTGTCGGTGACGGTTGTCCAACTGTCGCCCCAGTCCGTCGAGTAGGCCAGGGCGGGGCGGGTCAGGTCGCCGCTGATCGTCCCGGCCAGGATCAGCAGGATCGCGCCGTCGGCGGTGATGTAGGAGGCGCCGCAGGTCACCTGGGATAGATGGGGGGAGAGGTCGACGACCAGGGGCGTATCCCAATCCGGCGCCTCCAGCAGCAGGCGGCTGTCGCCGGTGTCCTCGATGTAGCGCCACCAACTGATGTCGGTAGAGGACTCGAAGCCGCCCTCGTGGCCGTCGTTCCACAGACCGTTTGCGGGGCCTTCGTACCAGTAGTTCTGCACCCAACTGGACTGAGCCGTCGCGCCGCTGGTGATAACCAGGAACAGGATCAGGGTTGAAATCGGCAGTCGTCGTCGCATTAGTAGCTCTTTTCCCCATCATCTGGCGAGCGCGCCGTTGAGGTGGTCATTCATATATGGCGCCGATGGTATGGCATACCATTGATGTATTTTATACGGCTGGTGGATGTCCTGTCTACACGAGGAGGGGTTCCTATCTGCGAGATGCTGTGTCATCTTGAGGGGTTTGGAGCGGAGCACGGCGGCATTTGCGATTGGCGTCATGGAATGTGTTCGGACCACATCAGGCTGATTGGGATCAATCTGCCGGGCCGTTATTGGCTCCCTGAAATACGCCTTCTATAAGCAAGCATTCATTTGGCATGCCCTTATTGCTTGATTTTATGACACTTAGGATTCTGTAGCAATCTGCTGCCAGGGCAGAGACAGGTCCGCTGGTATCAGAGATCGCTAAGGATCAGGCCCGTATTCGCCGCCACTTTTCAACGGCCCATTCCGTGACAGGCATCCGATGATCATCATCTCTATTATCAAAAGGATACAATCACAGTCAGGTCCGGATAGGGTATGCGATGCCTTCCGATCAGTAAGCAGAGGGAGATGTGGTGATCCTCAATCAACGATTCGTAAAGAGACAAATCCTGCATCGAATGTCCGGCGGCTTGGCTCTCGAAGCGCTTCGGAAAACTACACGTCGGCTTCAGCCGCTTGTCGACGCGGCATTCTGGACGGGAGAACTGCACGGCGAACCAAACCGGCTACGTTGACCGGATAGAGCCGCCGTGCTGGAACGTCGCTTGATAGTCGCCTCGTAATTGGTATCAATTGAAGAGTTGGCTGGTTGCTAGAAGGTCAGAATCCGGCGGCGGCGCGCTTGAGCCTGATCTCAAGCAATTGATGTTTACTCAAGGCTTCCGGACCAGCCGAAGGGGCTGAGCGCTTCGCAGCCGCCCTTGACACAAAGCGAAGTACATGCGGGGTTGCCATAAAACGACTGCTGATATTGGCGGCCGATTGTAGGAGCGCCTAGGCGATTATCAAGGCAAGCAGGACCAGACCATGACTGACGCAGGGGCCAAACCAGTCAACAAGGCGGTTTTGACTCGTGACCCATCATTGGTGGCTTGGTGCCCGTCCAGTGTGCCAGACAGCCCTCCGGCTTACCTAGGTATGAAGTTAGGGAAACACTTGTCGCCACAGGTCGACCAACGATGAATGCGACCCAAGAGCTAGCAAGCGCAACCAAACACTCTACTTGCGTGCCTTAGTGTCACTTTCCAAGTGATAGCGACTTGCCGGGCCGCCTTCCCGACAACGTGTTAACGGTCTGGATTATCGAGCGCGGTGTGTCGGGCTGTTGGCTGGTTGAGTAGCTTGTGCGTGAGGGATGAATCCATTGAAGAAAGCCGGGGACCCGTGTCCCCGGCTTCTTCCATTCGTCGATCCCCCAAGCGGCTATTGGTCTTCCAGCAGGGGCGTGGGGTCTTCGATGACCTCTTCGGTCTGGCGGCTCCAGGCCTCGAGGTCGGCCACCAGGTTGTAATCGGTGAAGACCTCGCGCCCTTGACGCAGCTCATCCAGGTAGCTTTCGACGCTTCTGCGGGTCTGTTCCTGGAGGGCGCGGTCCTTGAGCATGTCCAGGCCGACGCCTTCGGGTTTCATGTAGTCCCCGGGCTGGACGCGGTCGGCGACGAGGATAACGGCGTACCAGGTTTTATCGCCGACCTGGTAGCTGATCACGTCAGAGACGGTGTTGAGCGGCAGCTCCCAGGCGGTTCGCCAGACCGGGGGCTTGACGCGGGTCTCGTTAACATAGCCGCGGTCGCCGCCCTGGGCCTGGGAGACGCCCAGGCTCCACATCTGGGCCTCGGAGCGGAAGTTGGAGCCGTCTGGGACCAGCCTGTCATTGATCAGCCGTCGGGCCGTGTCCTCGTCTTCGCGTTCGATGATCCAGAGCCAGACCATCGGCTCTTTGGCTTTGAACCGGTCCTTGTGCTCCTCGTAGTAAGCTACGGCGTCGGCCTCGGTCATCTTGGGTATCCGGTCGATGACCTCGCGTTTGATCAACTCGTCGCCCAGTACCATCATCTCGTAGCGCTCGAGTTGCCAGGCCAGGTCGGGCTCTTCGTGCAGGCCCTCTTCGAGGGCCTGCTGATAGATCAACTGCTGATCGATCCAGCTCTCGACGATGCTCTCCATCGACGGGGTGACCAGAGTGGAGGCGTGTTGCTCGATCTGCAGTCGACCAGCCATCTCTTTGGTCAAAACGGCGTCGTCGACGCGGGCGACGACGGCGGTCTCGTCGGTCGGATCGAAGCCGGAACGCTCATCGCAGCCAGTGAACAGGATGATTCCCGCCGCGAGAACGAGCGGGAGGGCAAGGTGTCTCATCAAGCCTCCAGGGTGAGTTCGCGGGCCAGCTCTGCGGCCCGGGCGAGTTCTTCTGCGGACGGGTCGCCCTCGTAGAGCTCGAGGTCGAGTGCGCCGGCCACCCGTCGGGCCAGCTCGAGGGCGAACTTCCGTCGCTCGGTTTCGGGCGCCAGTTCGATAACGCTGCACGGCGAGCCCACATCGGCGGCTCCGGGCAGCAGTTCGGCCAGCAGCCCCGCGGGCTGCGGCTCCCAGACGATGCTGGTGTGATGCAGCAGGCCGCCGTCCTTGCGGCGCTGGGCGCTGCCGGCGATCTTGACCCCGGCCACGCCGACGTCGCATTCGGTCAAGCGGGCGAAGCAGTCGTAGCCTGGCCGCAGCCGTCGGGGCAGGGGAGCCGAGCCGCTGCCGGCCGCGGCCTTGATTCCGTGGGCGGAAAGGGCTCCGGCGTGGGCCTCGGAGAGGACCCGGTATGACTCACGAATACCCCGGGGTAAAAGTTCCCCGGGGGCCACCAGGCAGCCCGTCAGGTCGCCGTAGTGGAAAACGGCGCCGCCCCCAGTGGGGCGGCGGACGACCGCGACGCCACGACGCGAGCAGGCGGCGGCGTCGATCATCTCGGCGGGCTGGAAGTATCCCAGGGTGATCGCCGGGGGCGACCAGCCGTAAAGGCGCTGGGTGGGCGGGGTGGTTCCCGCGCGGATGCCCTCGAAGAGCGTCCGGTCCAGGGCCATGTTCCAGCGGGCTCCGCAGCGGCCGCCGTCGCCGGGTTCGGAATAGATCAGGCGCAGTCGATCGCCCACGGCTTAACCCGGAGGCCAGTTGAGCGGCCGTCCGCCCAGCAGGTGGACATGAACGTGGCCGACGCTCTGCCCGCCGTCCTCGCCCTGATTGATCACCAGACGGTAGCCGGGCTCTTCGAGGCCCAGCTCGCGGGCAAGCTTGACCGCCCGGGCCATCAGCCGGCCCAGCAGCTCGGGACGCTCATCCAGTGCGGCCACGCCGTCGACGTGTTCGGTGGGGATGACCAGAACGTGGGTCGGCGCCTTGGGGTTGATGTCGTTGAAGGCGTAGAGCTCGTCGTCGGCGTAGAGTGGCGTCGAGGGTATCTCGCCGGCGACGATCTTGCAGAAGATGCAGTCGTTCACTTCTCCCCTCCCGGGGCGGGTTGATCTCTACGTGAAACACATCGCAAGCAACCGCCGCAATCCGGCTTTGGCACGTTTTTCGCGGAACCCCGCCGCTCCCGGACGCAGGCACCCGCCCGGGCGCAAAAACCGCGCCAAAGCCTCCGTTGACTTCCTTCGGTGGGTTATCGGCCGAGCGGTCGTCGGGTCCGACGGGGAGGTAACCGCGCGGTGTCGGGTGCCCGGCGGGCGGTTTGGGACCGGCTTAGCCGGCCGGGTACTCCTCGAGGGCTCCCAGACCGATCAGGGCGGCCACCACGGCGGTGACCCCGGCGACCTCGCTGCGCAGCAGGCGCTCTCCCAGACCGGCGAAGTGGCAGTCGTTTGCTTGGGCTTGTTCGAGCTCCCGCGGGGTGAAGTCGCCCTCGGGGCCGATCATCAGGGCCAGGCGCTCACCACTCTCGACGTGGAGGCTCTGGACGAGGCGGTCCAGAGCGGGCACGCCGCGTCGTGGCACCAGGACGACCTTGTGGGTGCAGGCGCCGCAGTGCAGGGCGATGGGCAGGTCAACGGGGGCGCCCACCGGGGGGGTGACGCTGCGCTCGCAGAGCTTGGCTTCCTCCCAGGCGATGCGGCTCCAGCGTGCCAGGTACTCGGGCAAGCGGTCGGGATTGGGGCGGGCCACGGTGCGTTCGGAGATCAGGGGTATCACGGCGCTGACGCCCAGTTCGACGGCCATCGTCAGGGCCTGCTCGAAGCGACGGTGTTTGATCAGCGACTGGTAGAGGACGATCTTCTGGGGCAGCTCGCCCAGGCCCTCGGCGGTCTCTTCGATGTCGACGGCCAGTCCGGAGGTGGTCAGTCGCTCGACTCGTCCCCGAGCGGTGTGGCCGCGGCCGTCGATGAGAGCCAGTTCGTCACCGGGTCGCAAACGGCGTACGCGCAGGGCGTGGTGAGCCTCCTCGCCGAGGAGCTCGACGCGGTCGCCCGGGGTGGGGCGGCCGTCGTAGCGGAAGCGGGGCAGGAAGGCGAAGCGTTTACTGAGTGTGCTCATGGCGTCTTGCTCGGCGGTCGGGTCCGCCGTCAGAGGAGTTCGTCGAGGCGGCGCTGGGCACGACGGGCGCCCTCGGCGTCGCCGTTGGCCCGGTATGCGGCGATCAGGTTGCGGTGGGCCAGGGCCAAGGCCTCGTCGCGGGCGGCTCCGGAGCGGCCCTCGGGCTCGAGGGTGACGGCGCGCTCGAGGACGGCCACGGCTCGGGCGTAGTCGCCGGAGCGCAGGCAGAACAGGCCCAGGTTGTTGTGGCCCCAGAAGCTGTCGGGCGCCTGGGCGATGTAGTTCTCGAGGGCGCAGGCGGCGCACTCCCAGCGCTCGAGCTCGGCGTATAGCTCGGCGAGGTCGAAGTAGCCGTCGGTGTTCTCGGGGCGTTGCCGCAGGGCGGCCAGCAGGTACTCGACTGCCTCGTCGGCTCTTCCGGCGTTGCGGGCCTCCTCGGCGGCGTCGAGGAGGGCCGCGGTGCCCATCCCGTCGGTCAGCGCGGGGTCGGGGGCGGGCAGCTCCATGGTCCGTGGTGGGGCCGGGTGGCCGTTGGCCGGCTCGGCGACGTCGAGTTCGAGGAAGGAGCCGAAGACGAAGCCGTGCTCGCCGGCGGCGGAGCGCACCTCGTACCAGGGGGCGGGCATGCCGTCGAACTCGTCCAGAGGTCCCTCGTCGATGATCTCGACGCGCGCCCCGGCGGGGAGCTGGCGCAGGATCTCGGCGTCGAGGTCCGGCGCGGCGCGCAGGTTGAGCGGACCCTCGATAACCTCGGCGTAGCGCTCACCGCGGTCCGTGGTCGCGGCGGCGGCCTCGTCGCCGCCGGTGAGGTCCAGGACGCCGTCGGCGGCGGGCTCGGGAGCCTCGTCGCAGCCGAAGAGCAGCAGCGGGATCAGGGCGGGGAGCAAGCGGCTACGAGGCATCGGCGTCCTCCCCGGTGGAGCGCTGGCGGATGATCGCCGTCATCTCGTCGAAGATCAGCCCGTTGCAGGCCAGCACTTCGAGGCCGAAGGGGTCGTAGGGCTTGCCGGCGAAGTCGGTGATCACGCCGCCGGCCTCGGGCAGGAAGGAGGCCGCGGCGGTGGTGTCCCAGGGGTAGAGCTTGAGCTCCCAGAAGCCGTCGTAGCGGCCGCAGGCCACGTAACAGAGGTCCAGGGCGGCGGCGCCCATGCGGCGGATGGCCTGGCAGGAGTAGCTGAAGCGGGTGAAGTTGTCCAGGTTGTTGTATGGGCTGGTGGCGATGTCGTAGGGGAAGCCGGTGGCCAGCAGCGAGCGTTTGAGCGCGACCTGGCGGGAGACCCGGATCGGCTGGTCGTTGAGGAAGGCTCCCAGGCCTCGCCCGCCGTGGAACATTTCATCGCGCAGCGGATCGTAGACGGCGCCCAGGGCGGGAACACCGTCGATGAGCAACCCGACGGAGACGCAAAACTGGGGCAGGTCATGGGCGTAGTTGGTGGTTCCGTCGAGGGGGTCGACGACCCAGAGGTAGGGTGGGAAGCTCTCCGGGCGGGGCACCCGGCCCCCGGCGGCCTCCTCGGCCAGCAGCTCGTGGTCGGGAAATCGCTCGGCCAACAGATCGCCGATGAGCGCCTCGGAGGCCTTGTCGGCGTCGGTGACCAGGTCGATCTTGCCCTTGAAGCCGACCTCGCGAGGTTGGGAGAACATCTCGCGCAACAGGCGGCCGGCCCGGCGGGCGATGTCGACGGCCTCGGCGAGCAGGTGGGCCGGTGCTTTATCCAAGTGGTCGGTCATCGGCGCTCGCTTGGTCCGTTGTTTGTCCGTTGTTTGGTTGGTGGAGCGGGATTGCGGCTGTGTGTGGGACCGCCTACCAGTCGAGCACGCCGGGGGGCGGTTCGGCGGCGGCCAGCTCCCGGGCGCCCAGGGGGTCCAGGCGGACCTGGGGGTCGCGCCAGCTCCCTTCGACGAGGAAGGGCTTGGCGCCCCAGCCCTCCGGGGTGCCGAAAACGAGCACGCCGCGACGCTTCATCGCCGCGGCTGTTTCCGGGGGGAGCTCGATGACGCCGCGCCAGCTCAGGACGCCGTTCAGGGCCGCGGCGCTGGTAGAGGCGAGGTTAACACGCACCTCGGGTGAGGTCAAGACGACCACCAGGCGGCCGGCCTCTCTCGACGAGCCCGGACCGCCGACGCGCCAATCCAGCTCGAGGCGGGCGTCCTCCAGCGACGGCGGTTCGCGGCCGGTGTCGCACCAGCGCCAGAGGGCGGCCAGGGGCGGCGGGGCGTCGAGGGTCAGGCCGCGGGCGTCGAGCTCCAGCTCCAGGGAACTCAGACCGCGGTCTTCCTCAACACCGGCGAAGACGGCCGTGAAAGAACCGCTGCCGCTCCCCGCGCGGGGCGCCAGGCGCAGCTCCTCGAGGGCCAGGGCGTTGAAGAGCTCGACGGGCAGCCCGCTCCAGCGTCCCGTCAGTTCGACGGTCTCGGCGGTCCAGTCGCCGGAGAGAGACGCCCGACCGCCGTCGCGCTCCAGCTCGAGTTCGGTCTCCAACCCGGCCTCCGTCAGGATCAGCCGACCGCTCAGGCCGCCCAGCCGCTGATTTCCCCAGGCGGCCGCGACGGGCTCGAGGGCGACAGTCAGCGGCGCCAGGCTTTCCAGGGTCCGGCGGAGGGGAGCGAGGGCCGGATTCTCCAGAAGCTTCTCCAGCCGTTCCAGCCCCTCCAGGGTCCGGCGCAGCTCGACCTCCTCGCCGCTCAGCGTCAGTCGGCTCGCGCCGTCGAGGCGCTCCAGCTCGAAGCTTAAAGCTCCGCCGCCGCAGTCGAGGCTTCCGGAGCCCGTTCCCACGACGAGGTCCAACCCGCCGTCGAAGCGCCAAAGGGCGTTGTCGGTCTCCTCGACGATCAACTCGGCGGCGTTGACGGTGCAGCGGCGCAGGGTGCCTTCGTCCAAACCCAGGCTCAGCCCCAGCTCGCCCGAGGCGCTGGAGCCCGGGGGGAGCAGGGCGGCGAGCCCGGCGGCGTCCAGGCTCAGCTCGAGACCGCCGCAGCGCGGCTCCCGCGCGTCACCGCGCAGCCAGCCGCTGTCGCGTAGGGCGAGAAGCCAACCGTCTTCGCTCAGCGAGAGCCCTCCCGGCGGCACGCCGAACCAGCGGGTCTGGCCGGGGCGGCGCAGCTTCAGCTCGTGCCAGAGCAGCACTCTCAAACCGGCGGCGGGGTTGATCCCCAGCAGCATCGAGCCCCGGGCCTGGAGGCCATCGAGTTGGATCAGGCCGCCCGTCGCCTCCAGATCGGTCAGTCGCGCCAGGAAGAGCGGCTCCGGGGCGACGATCACCCGTGCGCCAAGGGCCTCGCCAGTCAGATTCACGGCGACGCCGTCGTCGGCGATGCGCCAATCCGCCGTCATTTCCATCTCCGCGCCGTCAGCGGTCAGCAGGGCGGCGTGATCGCGGAAGAGCCCCGCCTCGCCGGGAACGGGCCGCCAGCTTCCGCTCAGGATCGAGCCGTCGGGGAGGGTGAGGGTTCCGCCGAAGCGGGGCGGCGGCCCCGGCGGTCGGCTCAGAACGGCCAGAACGGCCAGCTCCCCGGCCCGGCCCCGCAGGCCCTCCAGGGACAGCGAGCCGCCGGCGAGGATCAGCGTCTCCGCCCGAAGTCCGCCCAGCTCCACGCCCTTTAGCCGCAGCGCCAGATCGATCCGCAGCTCGGCGCGCGTCCAATCGAGCTCCAACCCGACGGCGGCTAGCTGATCGGCCAGCCTCTCCGCCGCGGTCTCGGGATCGATGAGCAGCCGCGGCGCGAGCAACAGCAGCGCCAGGGCGGCCGCGACCAGGCCCAGGGCGGCCGGGGGCTTGCGGAGTCGATCGCCGAGGTTTTTCAGCATGGCGGTTGAAAGGTGACAGGTATTGGTTAAACGCCGGGTGGGATGTCAATCCATTCTACAACCCCCGGGCGTGGTAGCCAAGGGTTGCTTGCGCCGGATTTGCGAGCTGACCCTACCAACCTGATTCCTTCCGAACACGTTCCGGGATGCCCGGGAGTGCCCCGGTACTCCGCTGGCAGGTCCCTCAGATCAGGGACGGCTCATACGAAAAACCCCCCCGCTAAGGGGGGTAGTAACGAGCTTGTCGGGCCTAGTCGACCTCGGGGAGGTTGAAGATCTCGGCCACGGTTCGCCACTGCTGGTGCCGGTCGTAGACGAAATCCTTGGGGCCGATCTTGTGCTCGCGCATGTTCTTGATCAGCGTGGGATAGTCCATCGGCTTGGCGGCCCACTGCAGGCCGCGCAGGAAGACATGGATCTCGGAATCGGGCAGGTCGCCGGGGCGGTCGGGAAGGTAGTTTTCATCGAGGCCCTGCGGCGGTGGGACGCTCTCGGCCTTCGCTGGTCGGCGGTCGATGGCATCCTGCTCACTACGGCTGGGCGGCGTGGGATTGACTTCGGCGGCCGGTTCGGGTTTCGGAGCGGCTTTCGGCTTGGCAGCCGGTTCGGGCTTGGGCGCCGGTTTAGATTTGGGTTCGGGTTTGGGCGCCGGTTGGGGCTTGGCTGGTTCGGGGGCGGCCTTCTTGGGGACGATGACCTGGGGCGGTTTCTTGGGACCGCTTTTTTTCGCGGCCTTGGCCGGCGGCTTGTTGGCCTTCTCGGGAGCCAGGCTTTTCGTGGTCGGCTTGGCGTCACCTTCGGGGCGCTTGTAGCCGCAATGGGGGCACTGCTGGAGTCCGGCCTTGATTGTCGCGCCGCAGTCCGGACAGACCACGGGAAGATAGAGGTCGTCGCCCCCCGTATCCTCGGTCTCTTCCTTCGAGGACGTGGGAATCTCCGTGCCGCAGTATTTGCACTTCTGCGCATCGCTGGAGATGCTGCGGCCGCAGTCGGGATTGGGGCAGGCTCGTTGACCCATATTATCGTCGGTGGCTTGGGTTGGGGGAACGCTCAGGTAGTCACTGCGATAGCCGTTCTCAGGCCGGTGCCTCGCCCAGGCTGCGCCGCGCGGCGTTGAGGGTGTTGACGAAGGTGTCAGGATTGGCGACCTTTTCCAGCGTGGTCAGTCCGTACTCGCCCTCTTTGTTGATCATCAGGCGGTTGCCGCTGGAGACCTTGGTGAGGATGTTGATATCGCTCTTGCTGGTGCTGGAGGACTGCTTCTCGGCGCGGATGATGTCGCTCAGCGGTATCGCCCAGGCCACATCACGGGAGTAGGGCTGGGTCATCACCACGCGGGTGTCGGTCACGGCGTAGTTGGCCTGGGACATCCGTACGATGATGATGTTGACGATAAAGGGTATGACCAGGATCCAAAGAATGTACATGTTCAGATCCATATAAATGTTGTAGCTCTCCAGGAGGTCGATGACCTTGGAGTAGAAGAAGCTGGCCGTGATCACGATTACGATCATCACGATAGAAAAGATAATGCTCGCCCCACGTTCGGACCAGTGCTTACGCTGCTTGAGCATTATCATCTCGAAGGAGAAGTCTCGTTTAGACTTCTTTTCCGCCATCATTCCTCCCGTCAACGCGAGGGGGTGAACCGGTCGCGACCGGTATCACCAGTTGGGTTGATCGACAGCCCGTGTGCCGCCGTTGAGTTCGGTCGGAGCACAGCGGGGCGGTAATCCGGATTGAGACCGTGCCGTGATAAGGATTTTCGCCGCTCGGCAGCGGCTGTGAGCACACATTCGGCGCGGTTGGAATGGTTTTCTCGGCCGGTGGGCCGCCTTTCGGAAAGCGGTAGAATCGGCTTATTGAATGAGGTCTAAATGACAACTAACGGAGGGTTTTGCCCGCCGGCGCCACAACCCCGGGACGCTCCGCTCAATGTGTGAGCCTTTGAGGTCAGATACTGATAGCTGAGGTTTCGGCTACGCCCCTTGATTATAGCGTATCAGGCTCGGCTTGACGAGGGGTCTGTTTCGGATCGGCCGGACTTATCTTGACTGGGCTGACTCGGCGACCCTGTTCCGGTGATCTGTTCTGGGGCGCTTGTCTTGGCGGACGGAGACGGGATCGGGCTTCCCGGTGCCGCCGCTTAGCCGGTGTCCGTACTCGGCGGGCTATAGTGCCGGGACGGCCGTCATTGCCCGGCAGTCGAGTTGCGGCAGGGCGTTGCTTGCTCAGTACAACGAGGAAGACGGGAGACCGGATTTATTCGGTGGGTACCTTCCTTCGAGCGGAAAACTGCGAAGGCCGTCAATGATGGATGACGAGGTGACGGCGGTCCGTCGACCGGATCGGCCCTTGTATCAGCTTACCGCATAAACGAGTATCCGCCATTGGCTATTCAGCGATCGAGCACTGCTTCTTCGTTAGAGCAATCGATCGCTGCAGATGGCGCTCCAGTCAGTCTTGATGGTCCCAAGAACCGAACCCAACTAGCCAACGAGCTTGCATATCAGCTTAAGCAGCTATTTGAAAGGATTTAGCCTCCGTTAACCGGCAAGCCCGGGATGCAAATTGGAGTCGCGGCTTCCCGAGTATCAGCGTTCTCTTGTTCCTCTTGTTCCTCTTGTTCCTCTTGGTAGCGCCCTCCCAGGGACAAGCCTGGTTTCCGGCCATCAGGCAACGCCTGGACAGTGACAGCTTGCGCGGGTCTATGGCGCGTAGCAACCAGCCATTGGCGATGGCGTCAGGGAAAGTGTTCGGACCAAATCAGGCTGGTTGGGATCAACCCGCCGGGCCGTTGTTGACCCCCTGAAATGCGCCTTATAGAAGCAAACGTTCATTTAGCATGCCCTTATTGCTTGTTAGTATGACAATTAGGGTTCAGTGGCAATCTGCTGCCAAGGCTGATACAGGTCCGCTGATATCAAGCATCGCTAAGGATCGCTAAGGTTAAGATCCGTATTAACCGCCGCTTTGCAACCGCCCGTTCTGTGACGGGTATCCGATGATCATCACCCATATTATCAGCAGGATACAATCACATTTATGTCCAGATGGTGTATACGATCCCCTGGCGAGATATGCCTGTTCAGGCGCGTGTGACAAGCCCCACGGGAAAAGACACCTTGCTGCCGTCGCTTTCCGAGCTGTCGATGCCGGCCCGGCAGCTTGTGATGATCCCGGGCCGTATCCGGCGTTTGCGTGGTCCAGTGGTGTTATGTGATCCCGCATGCCTGTGGGCTCATCACTCGCCGTCGGTGAGCCCGGTTTCTTTCTGGCGCAGGGCGCCGAGCAGGCGCCAGGCCGCTTCGGCGTCGAAGGTTCCGTCCTTATTGATGAAGGGCTCGCCCTTGGCGTGTTTGGTGAGTTCCAGGGCCAACTCGCGCAGCAGGGCCAGCTCGTCCTCGCTGAGGGTCAGCTTGCCGACGCTTTTGGGCAGGCGGTTCTCGCCCAGCAGGATGTGGGAGGGAAAGGAGCTGTACTCGAGCTCCTCGCCGCCCTCGATGTCTTCGGTGCCCAGGTGTTTTTTCGGATAGCGGCTCATTATCAATCCACCTTCCCGAGCCGTTCCAGCAACTCGTCGACCAGCTTCTCGTAATCGGCGGCGCCGTAGGAGTAGGGGGCGTGCTCGAAGATGGTGGCTCCGAAGCTGGGCGCCTCCTTGATTTGCGTGTTGGCCCGGATGACCGTCTCGGTTACCGAGGCCGGGCCGTCGGTGCCGAAGTGCTCGGTGATCAGGCGCAAGATGGCCCGCGAGATGCGGGTGCGCCGGTCGTAGAGCGTGGGCAGGATGCCCAGCACCCGGGTTCGCGAGCCCGCGGAGGGCAGCTCGCGGATATAGTTGACGGTGTCCACGCCGGCCACCGCCGACATGTAGTCCATGGAGATCGGGATGAGGACCCAGTCGACGTAGTCGAGAACCCCGGCGGTGACGGTATCGATATTGGGCGGGCAATCGAAGATCAGGTAGTCGCAGTAGCCGGCCACGGACTGTCCGGCGCGCAGCGAGGCCCCGGGTCCCTCACCGGCCTCGCGGCTGAACAGGTGCTCCATCGCCCGGCGGCGGTCCGGCCGGGAGGCCAGGGCCTCGCCGGCCCGGTAGAGGCGGGAGCCCCCCGAGGTGACCACGATCAGGTTGGGTCGCACCCGCACCAGGTCGGCTTCGTCGCCGGAGAGCAACTCGGCCAGGCCCCGGTAGTCCTTGAGACGGAAGTAGTTGGAGACGCCGCCCTGGGGGTCGGTGTCGACCAGCACCACCCGGCTGCCCCGGGCGGCCAGACCGCCGGCCAGGTTGACGGCCGTGGTGGTCTTACCCGTTCCGCCCTTGGCGATGAAGGTGCAGAGGGTCTCCATGGGTTCGGCGTCCTCGGGGTTTCAGGGGAATGCAGGCTTGCGGATACCGGGGTCGATTCTCTGAATACTGTTTTAAGGAACTGATAAACGGATGGGTTGTTTTTGGATGTTGGCACCATGGATGGTGCGCGGACCACTTCAAACTGATGAAGAGTGGTTTGTCTGGTGCTCTGGACCCGGTGAGAACGCTCCCCATGGCTTCGTCACTGCAAACTGGAACGATAATTGGCTAGAGCATCTAACAGTCTGCAATTAGCTTGTTTTTACGGCAAACACTCTTACCGGCTCGGACAGCGAGGCCGTCAGCCTCCAGTTTCCAGCAGCGCAAAGTGCGAGTCAAAGCATGAAATCGCTAATCCAGATATGCACAAAGCGGCTACTTGAGTGATAAAGCAATATTCGTCAAGCTATTAGCCATGGATGCCAGTACGGGAACGAGTGATAGTCCGTCGGCATATTATCAGAAACGCAAATACTTGTAATCACTCTTCGATTGACAAGAAGCATCACTTTCCTGCCGGTTGCGGGTCATTTCCGGCGGAGAGACCCTGCGGGACGAGCGTTGTGAGTAAAAAACGACAGTCTGTCGGTTATTGTGGAAAGACCGGAGAGACGCTCAGCAGCGCTTGATCAGCCCGAGGTGGGGGCCATATTCGGATGCTCTCGCCCGTGGTGCTCGCCAGACTAACCATGCAAGAAGCGTGCCAACCTGATGAGCCCGGCGCGCCGGGCTCACTCCGCTCCGGCATCTTCGGCCTCCTCGAGCATCAGCTCGATTTCCGACTCGAGCTGCTCGTGGGCGGCGGCGTCGATGCGCCGGGCGGCGTAGTCCAGGTAGAGCTTGCCGCCCAAAAGCAGCCCGGCCAGGATGGTCGTGACCAGGGGCAGGGCCAGGCCGTAGCGCCGTCCGCGACCACGCCGGACGAAGGTGATTACCAGGGCCGTCAGGGCCAGGGCCAGGGCGGCCGCCGGCCAGACCAGGTAGGGCAGCTCGGGGCGGAAGGAGATCAGGACTGTCGATCCCCAGAAGACCCAGACCAGCGAAGGCAGGCCGCTGTCCAGGGGGCCGGTGAAGACGAGGGCCTTGAGCGCCGCGGCGGCTCCGAGCTCCTCCCGGGAGGCCCGGACGAAGATCACCGTCAGTACCGCCGCCGTCACCAGGCCGGACAGCGTTGGCCAGAACCAGGGGTCCAGGTAGAGCTGGAAGAAGATGTAGGCGAAGTAGTTGGCCGCGGCGATCAGCGCGGTGATCAACAGGGCCAGGGAGGCCAGGGCCGGGGCGCCGCCGCGCCGCGTTGTCGTTTCGCCTTTCAATTCGATGAGTCCTCCACGGTGTCCGCGCCGCTCTGATAGCTTTCGGCGGTGCGTTCGATCTCCCGGCTGCACGAGCTCAGGGAGCCGGAGATGACCAGGACGGTGACGATGGCGATCACGGAGAGCCCCAGGGCCCACCAGGAGAAGAACCGCGCCGCCCGGGGCCATTGCTCCATTGGCTTGCGCCGTCCGAGCAGGATCAGCGTAACTCCGCCGCCCAGGGCGACGAAGAGTAGGATCAGCCCCGTGGTCTCGGTGAAGGGCACCAGGCCCAGCAGGGTGCCCACGGCCGCCAGGACGGCGATGGCCAGGGCCAGCAGACGGATCAGCCAGGTGGGCATCCGGCACTCCGGAAAGGGTGGACGGTGCGGCGGCTTCTGCGCCGCCGGAATCTGAACGGGCGCCTCCGGGGTCAGACCTCCCCGGACCACGATAATACCGCTGGACTACCCGGGGACCCACGGCGGGCACGGATGATGTATCTTCAATGCTAACAGCGGGTCAGGTGTTTGACACCTACAAACCGTGGTCGTACAGCAGCCGGGCGGCATTGATGGAGCGCTGGATTCCCTTGAGCGCTTCCGCCGAATCCCGGTCCCAGGTTGTTCGAAACCGATCCGGCTCGTCGTCGCCCGCGTGCCTAACACCGGCGTGATCGCCCGGCGGCTTCTCTGGAGCCCGGGGCGGGGACGGCTCCGCGACTATCGCGGCCCCGGTTGACGAAAAGGTAATCGTCGGGTGCCTAAAACATGGTTTCATGAAGGTTTATCGATCCCGCCAGCTTAAGATTAACCCCGCGGCGGGGGGAGTGTCAAGGCGGCGCATCCCGGGGTTGTCTATCGACCCCGGGGATTGCTATACTAGGAATCCATCGACTACCCGCTGTATACACACAACCGCTTTTCTCCGGGCATCCACAAGGGGGACGACCGCGGTGAAGAAGGGTCTTTTGGGAATCTTCGGGCGCAAGGGCGGACGGCGCCTGCGGGTCCTGGCCACCACGGCCGGCAGCGTGCCGGCCCGCCACAAGGGCGCCTACATCATTCACGTCGCCGAGGAGCTCGGTGCCGAGCTGCTGGTGCTCCACGTCATCGAGGACGAGAGCCGCTGGCAGGACGGCGACTGGGCCTTGTCGCTCTATGACGTCAAGGGCGCCAAGATCAACGTGCGCACTCTGCTGCGCATCGGCAAGGCACCCCAGGTCATCTCCCAGGTCGCCGAGGAGGAAGAAGTCGACGTCATCACCCTGGGGCTCTCCGAAGACAACAAGGCCCCGCTCAAGGTGATCAACGAGCTCTCCCGCCTCACCACTACCCCGATCCTCCTCGTCCCCACCCTGGAGGACTTCTAGCCCCGGGGGCTGCGGTGCGCCGGCCGGGGCGTCGGCCGACTTTTAGTAACGGTGCGCTTTGTCACCACGGGGAGTGAGGCCGGTTTCATCTGTTTCCTGCGGCCTTTAGTCGACGGCGACGGGAACGCCTTCCCCTCGTCGGACCTCGACTCTGTGCCCTTTCCGATACTGCGAACACCCCCCCGAGCCAGCGATCTTCTCAGTGTTGCCGGTCACTGTTGCCGGTTTTCACGAGGCGTCATGGTACGTGATCGGACCAAATCAGGCTGATTGGGAGATGCTTGCCGGGCCGTTCTTTACTTCTCTGAAATGCACGTTGTTGACCAATCATTAATTCAGCTTGATCTTATTACTTGTTATTATGACACTTAAGCGTTAGTGGCAATCTGCTGTCAGGGCATGGACAAGTGTGCGAATATCTAGGCTTGGGATACCTTAACGCTTATGGATCATCATATATCGTGATAATCTTGCAGTCACGAGAGTT